>CAJUEJ010000001.1:0-78876 GCA_910585435.1 uncultured Hungatella sp.
CACAGCTCCCCGATTTTGAAGCTCCTGTCATTATGACCTATTCTCTTGAAAGCACTATTGCGGAAAAGTTTGACGCTATCCTGCAACGATTTGAACTGACAGGCAGAATGAAGGACTTTTACGATATTTACTACCTTGCGAGAACTTTTGATTTTGACGGAGCGAAATTGCAGACAGCAATAACCAGAACATTGGAACGGCGAGGCACGCCCTACGAAAAGCACAGTTTCAAGCGTCTTCTCACACTTGCCGAGGATGTGGATATGCAGAAGCGGTGGAAATATTTCTTGAAAGCCATAAAAGACGATAGGCTTGAGTTTTCAGTGGTCATTGAGGAGATACAGAAATTCCTTGAGCCTGTATTTGATGTAATTGTGAATGAGGATGAGTTGCAGGGAGAATGGGAAAGCAATATTAGCAGATGGTCACTTCTGGGTGGAGGTATTGACCATGGCAAAAGCAATTAATGATGCAACGCTAAATAAAGCTGGTGACAATGCAAAAATTGCAAATTATTTGGAACAAAATTGTCAGTAAGACAGGCACTCCTGGCATACAGTAGAAGAAAAGAAGGATCTGCCGGGGGATGCCTGAATGCCAGATATAGTACAAAAAGGTGCAAAAGAGAAAGCGTGTGAGGAGCTGGCGGAATTTCGAATGATAGTGAAAAGGGGTATATACAAAGAGCTGTATCAAAGACATATGCTGACAGCCAGCCAGCTAAATGAACTTTTAAATCGAATCCGGCTATAGAAAAAGGCGGCAAGGGATGACGAAAAAGGTAAAGGTGGCCGCTTACTGCCGGGTCTCTACAGATAAAGAAGATCAAAGCAATTCTCTTATAAGCCAGAGAAACTATTTTGCGGAGTACATAGATGCCCGGGATGACTGGAGTTTAAGAAAAATCTATTATGACGAAGGAATAAGCGGAACCCAGACAAAGAAAAGAGCGGGTTTTACCTCTATGATCGAGGATGCATACCATGGAAAAATAGACCTTATCCTTACTAAGGAAGTCAGCCGATTTGCAAGAAATACGGTGGACACACTGTTTTATACAAGGAAATTAAAAGAGGCGGGCGTGGGTGTTATTTTTACCATCGACAATATCGATACCAGAGATTCGGACGGGGAGCTTCGGCTTACTATCATGGCAAGTATTGCCCAGGAGGAAAGCAGGAAGACTTCGGAGCGGGTCAAGTGGGGGCAGAGGCGACGGATGGAGCAGGGGGTGGTGTTTGGCCGTGATTTGCTGGGGTATAAGGTGGAACACGGAAGGCTGACGGTCAACGAGGAGGAGGCTGCCACAGTCCGGGCTATTTTTCACAAATACACCAATGAAGGAAAGGGAACCCATGTGATAGCCAGGGAACTCTCGGAGGAAGGGATGCGGCCCAGGAGAGTGAAGCTGTGGTCAAATGTGGTTATTCTACGGGTTTTGAGAAATGAAAAATATGTAGGAGATTTATGCCAGAAAAAGACAATCACCCCGGATTATCTGACTCATGCCAGAAAAAATAATACGGGGGAGGAGGAGATGGTCTGTCTGAAAGACCATCACGAACCTATCATAGACCGGGAGCTTTGGGAGAGAACCCAGAAGGAGCTGGAAAAAAGGGGAGGGGACAGAGACGGGAAAGAAAAATACAGGAACAGGTATTGGTGCAGCGGTAAGCTAATCTGCGGCGTGTGTGGGAAGTCCTATGTAAGCAGATGCAAGTGCTTAAAAAGCGGCAGGCGGTATCTGGGCTGGCGGTGCTGCAGCGTATCGAACCATAGTGTGCTGAACCAAAATGAATCAGGCAGCAGCATGGATAAAACGAATGACGGCGGATATCAGAAAGAGCAGCAGCATAGAGAACAGGGACAAAAAGAACAGCAGCACGAGGAACAACAACCCAAAGAACAGCAGCCCAAAGAACAGCAACCCAAAGAACAGCAGCCAAGAGAACAGCAACAAAAAGAACGGCAGCCGAGAGGCTGCAAAAATTTACAGATAAACAACGAAACACTACTTACCGCTGTGAAATTCTGCATCAGCCGAATCCAGGGAGACCCCCATACGCTGGAAGAGGAGATTATGCAGGAAATCAAAGAAATAAAAGCTTTTTCTGCCAATAAGACTAATGTCCAAAAGCTCCAAAGAGAGATAGACCGTATCCACAGTAAACGAAAAAAAGCCATTGATCTGGTTTTGGAGGGAGTAATCACAAAGGAAGAGTTAAAGGAGCAAAACTTGTGGTATGAAGAGGAGCTGGATGCCCTGAACCGAAAGCTCAGACAGGCTCGGGAGGAAACAGAGATTTGCGAAAGACAGACGGAGGAGATGGAAGAGTACAGGAAGGTTATTGATGAAATCATACACTTTCAGACAGGAAATGAATCCTGGTGCGGAGAGGTTTTGGAGAAGATTTGTATTTATCCGGATCATATTCTGGATATCCGGCTGAAAGGTATTCCCTTTGAGTTCCATCTAAAATTCAGAACCCAGGGAAGAGGGGACAGATTTCACACGGAAATAGCGGAAATGTCCGTGAGGAGCGTATGAATGAGGCTCTTACCCGTATTCTTGGCCTGAAAGCCCATATGGGCCTTCATAAAAAGGCAAAGGAAGAGATTGTTCCGGGGCCGGACTTATGGGTATCTATCATGCCGGCAAATCTTCGGTTACAGAATTTGCACAGGAACAGGATCTTGTCAGTACAGTCTATGATGTGGAGACAGGGCGTCCTGTGTTGGGCATGTCCAAAGGGGGAGGAGAGATCCTGTGGTATGTCCACGAGCTTCCGGTTATCGGAATCAGTGTGAACTCAAGGAGGCTTTGCCTACAACATTGAGCGGGTAATACGAAATTGTAAGGGAGACTGGCCGGTGTACCGCTTAAAAACCCTGGTAAAATAGCTGGCATCATAAAAACCGCACTGTCCGCTGATTTCCTGAATGGAGTCTTCGGTTGACTCCAGCATCCACCGGGCATGGTCGACACGGGTCTTATTTAGATAATCCGTAATGGGGATGTCAACCTCTTTTTTAAAGGCCGTTGACAGATACCCGTCGCTTACATGAAACATGACAGCTAATTTGTGCAGGGAAATATCCTGCTGATAGTTAAAATCAATATAATCTAATGATTTCCATACCGCCGTGCTGTAGTTTTGACGGGCATATTTTGTAACCAGCTTACAGTAGTCTATCACCATATCTGTGTAGGTCGCGTGTACAGGAAGGGGTTTTTGCTGCTCAAACAGGCGGCGGTATTTCACAAAGACTTCGTCTAAACGAAGTACATGTACGCCTGTTTCCAGGGCGGTCCGGCGCAGCAGGGTATTAAGTTCAATAGCGGCATACTGTGGCGCCAGACCAAAACTTTGATGATAGTTAATTAAAAAATTTATATATTTCATAGTGAGACGGGCAGCCTGATCGGTGTTGCCTTTTTTTACTGCATTTAACAGTTCTTCCTCTATTCCATAGCCTCCGGAAAGAGTCTTGCTGCGATATTGCTCCGCACTTTCAGAGTTGTAAATAGTGGTTCTAAAATCCGGCATTTCTGATGGAAAATCATTGTAGGTGAGAAATTCCAGCGGTTTGTCTTTGCTGATGAGTCTGCTGATAAGAAATATCTGCATATTGAACCATAGTTCACGCTGACGGATGGTGGGCACACGGCCTAATCCAAAGAGTAAGTCCTGACGGAATGTCTGAGGAATATGATACTTGGATATTAAGTGATGGATATCCTCCTCCGTGACAGCAGCATAATTGTACGGCCCCATTACTGCAAACTCATAAGGCGACGGTTCACTGCCAGTGTCTAAAGAAAATGACACATAATGGCTGCCAAAGGTATCTATGATGGAAAAAGCGTATCCGGGCCTGAGAGGGGTACTCAATGCATGAAGCATTGCCAGGTAATCATAATCCTGAAACAGATGCGTCCGTAGCCAAAAGTCCAGTTCAGGAAGATTTTCATAAGGCTTTTTAAACAACTGCAGCCGTACATGAAACAACTGCAGCATATCGCGCAAGGTGTCCAGGGGATCCGGTGTATACATAGAGTTTCTCCTTCAGCGTGGGTGTTGATTTTGTACAAATTTAATTTCATGTATCAGATTAATAAAAATTGTACAAAAAACCATGAAAAAAATCAATGAAAAATCCATTTTATCTCGTTAAAATATAGCTATATTGATGAGCGCACATCAGAGCAAGAAAAAATGGATGAAAGATGGAAGGAGTTACCATGAACAATCAACAGATTCATAAGGCGAAACTATGGCAGCTGCCGTTATATGCCTGCAACCAGATTGGTATTAATATGTATGTATTTTTTATGGGGTTTGTTTCGTACTATCTCAATGGTTTTATCGGCGTGGCAGTTGTGCTGGCTACTTCGTTTGTTACCATTATGCGCATTTGGGATGCCTTTACGGATCCGGTAGGCGGTCATGTTCTGGATAAGCTGGAGACAAAGTTTGGCAAATTCCGCCCTTTTATGGTTGTGGGGAATCTGGGCATGATGGTTACCAGCTATATTCTGCTTCATGTTTCCCACAGCCTGCCGGAAATGGCCCGATTCCCGTTTTTTATTGTGATTTATATGATTTACGTTGTTTTCATGACCATGCAGAATACGGTGGGACGTGCCGGCCTCGCAGCTATGACAAATGACCCCAATCAGAGAGCGGTTTATGGTGTGATGGAGGCAGTATTCATCACGTTGCTGTACACCGTAATGCCTGCTTATTTCTATGGAACTCTGGTGGGACAAAATCAAGGATTTACCATCGGATTTTTTCATGCAGGATGGCGTCTTATAGCTCCAATCAGTTTTGTGGCTACTCTGATTGCAGCTGCCGGTATTGCTCCGGCTGACAAACCTGGGACCTTTATTAAGAATGACAGTCAGATAGTCAAATTTACCCTGAAAAAGTATTGGGATGTGTTGAAAAACAACCGTGCCATGCAGATGCTGGTAGTATCTGCCAGTACGGATAAGCTGGCAACACAGGTACAGAGCAATGCCACAGTCAGCGTTATGATCTACGGCATTATCTGTGGAAATCTGGCGGTCAGCGGTGCTTTAGCTGCATATACCAGCATTCCCAACATATTGTTTGTTATTTTTGGCGTAGGGATTATTGCGGCTAAATTGGGACAGAACCGTGCCATGGTGGTTTCCTCCATAGGAGGGCTGGTTACCTGTACCTTGCTGGTACTCCTGTTTTATCTGGGAGATCCAACGACTCTGGCATTTCCTGGTTTTGCCGGATTTGGCGGATGGACGTTCTTTTCTCTGGCTTACCTGGCGCTGTATATTGCAATGAAGGGATTTGCCGCGATATCTACCGGTGTCATTACTCCGATGATTGCAGACGTAACGGACTACGAGGTATGCCGTACCGGAAACTTTGTTCCCGGCCTGATTGGAACGGTCTTCAGCTTTGTAGATAAATTTGTTTCTTCATTTGGCGCTACCGTGGTAGGTTTGCTGTGTGCTGTGATTGGATTTACGGAAACGCTGCCCAACGAGGCTACGCCATTGACGCCTGCGTTAAAACATATGGGTATTTTCTGCATGTTCGGCATTGTGATGATTGGTCTTATCTGTAATCTGGCAGCTATGAAATTTTATCCTCTGACCCGTAAAAAGATGGAAGAAATTGAAGCGGAAATTGCCAGGATTAAGGCTGAAAAAGGAATTTCCGGTTAGGAGGGATTGGGATGGCAGTGAGAGAGGATTCGGTCAGTTTGCACCGTATGATGAAATTGGAGATGGAACTGGAACATCTGCCAATGGATGTGGGGCTCCGGTTCTGGTCTATCTTCACGGCGGTGCATTTCTGGGGGGAAGCGCCCCAGGAGAAATGCTTTGACGGCAGCGCTCTTGCGGCCCAGGGGATGGTAGTGGTGACAGTGAATTTCCGTCTGGGCATATTTGGTTATGCCGCTTTCCCTGAATTAGAAGCACGGGACGGTCATGCAGGAAATTATGGAATGTATGACGCCTATGCAGCCTTGGAATGGGTACAGAAGCATATCGCAGATTTTGGCGGTGATCCTGCCAATGTGACCCTTATGGGGCAGAGCGCCGGGGCTCGTATGGTACAGCTTTTGTGTCTGAGTCCAAAGGTCAAAGGTTTTGTACATCGTGCGGTGATGTGCAGCGGCGGAGGGCAGGTCAGGCTGTTTGGAAGGCAGAGGAAGACACAGGAGGTATATCCGCTGTGGGAAAATGTAAGAAAGGTCAGTAATGCTTCCGGTTTTGCGCAGCTGGAGTCTATGCCTGCCCCACAGCTTTATGCCGCTTTCGCATATTGTATTAGGCAGGATTTTGGTTTGATGCAGGCAGCCTGCTGTCCCACAGCAGATGGTTTTCTTCTTCCGCTGCCTATTGAGGAGGCTGTACCTGGCAGGAAGTGGCTGGATATTCCATATATGATTGGCAGCACCGGCCAGGATCTGATGGCCGGAGATTTGTGTATGGCAGCCCAGAATTGGCTGTGTCAGGAAGAACAGCCCTGCTATCGTTATCATTTTTCCCGCAGGCTGCCTGGCGATGGGGCAGGAGCATTCCATAGTGCTGACCTGTGGTATTGGTTCGGTTCATGGAAGAACAGCTGGAGGCCTTTTACTGACTGGGACAGAGAATTAAGCATTGCTATGGTGCGTTATCTTACGGCATTTATGGCAAAGGGAAGCCCTGAACTGAAAGACCTGCCGGCGTGGCCGGCAACAGGACTTTTGCAGAATTCGGAAATGCTCTGCCTGGGCGAGAAGGACATCCGTATGGAAACCGTAAACCTGGCGCAATTTCCGGAGGAAGGAGGACTGCAATGAAAAAGACAGATATCCATGTCCATTGTGCACCGGCCCGAATGGAGCTTTCTTTCGGCAATCCCATGGACCCGGAAAGCCATTATGTCTGTGGTCCGGCAGAACTGCTGGAAACCATGGAAACACATGAAATTGGCCAGGCGATTCTGATGAGTGGAGGTGAGGCGCCGGATAACGGTACATTCGGACTTGGCGCTGTCAATGAAGACTGTCGCAGAATTTCCAGGTCTTACCCGGACAGGCTGGCCTGGATGTGTAATCTTGACCCGGTTTCTCCTGAAACAGTTTTGGAGAGAATGGAGAAATACAAGGCCTGGGGGGCTGTAGGGGTAGGAGAGGTGACTTTTAACCAGTGGATGGACCATGCATTCCTGTATGAATTATTCGGCGCGGCACAGAAGCTGGGATTGCCGGTAATCTGCCATATGAGTCCGGAACCAGGCATAGAATACGGCGTATGCGACCGGGCCGGACTTCCTCTTCTTGAGTAGACGCTGCAGCAGTTTCCTGATTTAAAGTTCCTGGGACACAGCCAGGTGTTCTGGATGGAAATCTCCGGGGACTGTCCCCAGACCCCTCCTGCCGCCCGGAAGGGGTATGGGAAGGGCCTGGTGGCGCCGGGAGGTACGCTGGAGCGTTTATTTTCCACGTATCCTAATCTGTATGGCGATCTGTCGGCGTTTAGTGCTTACTGTGCCATTACCCGCGACTCAGATTATGGCCTGGCATTTTTAGAGCGTTTTCAGGATCAGCTTCTTTTTGCTACTGACATGACAAATCAGCGCAATGTACCGCCTCTGGGGGCATTTTTGGATGCTAGAGCAGCAGATGGCAGATTAGGCTCTGATGCCTATGAGAAAATATGTTTTGGAAATGCCAGAAGGTTATTTGGCATAGGACAGGAAAAGGGAGGTTTCTGATATGAATCCTGAAATTGAATTTCGTCAAAAATATAAACCAGACTATACAGGTATGACCTTAACGGAATTGCCGTTCTGCGAGATAGAAAATTACAGCAAAGTCAGGCAGATCTACAAGCTGGATTTCATCACGCAGGCAAATCAGGATACCGGATTGAAGCCGGTAATCTTTTTCATCCATGGAGGCGGTTTTATCCAGCCTTGTGACAAGCGTCAGGCATATATAAGCATGTTTGCCAGAATACTGACAGCAGCCGGATATGCTGTGGTGGCGCCGGATTACCCTGTATTTGATGACGGGGCTCAGATGGCTGAAGCTGGCGGAGAGACAGCCTGCTACGCAAAATCCGGTGAAGCAATTCATTATGCCTGCCGGTTTATCAAGGAACACGCTGAGGAATTAGGCCTGGATTCGGATAAGACTGCCATTATAGGCGGCAGTGCGGGAGGAATGGCGGCTTTTTATGCCATTGCAAATTATACGGATTCATACCGTGCCTTTATCAACCTGTGGGGAGCGCCTGAACAGGTACCGAAGCTGGCCGGTTTTCCTCCTACCCTCTCTGTCCATGGAAATGCGGATGAACTGGTAGCTTATGAGCGTGAGTACTCCGTGCAGGAAGAGCTGTCACGATATGGGATTGAACATTATCTTATTACACTTGATGGCAGCGGCCATACGCCGTTAAACAGAATGGATGAGTATATGCCGCAGATAATGAAGCTGCTGAACAAGGTTTTAGGAATCAGGGCAGATTGTGGATGCGGTAAAAAAGATAAAGCGGGGTATGTGAGGATATAAGTAATTGAAATGAGAGGCTTTCTATTGAACGTATAAGGGGAAGTATTCTGCGGTTTTTGCGGGATACTTCCCTTTTTGTAAACCAATTCCCATAAAAACAAGTGAAAAAGAAAGCTTGATTGTGCATTTTGGTGGTTTAGAGGATATTTTGATGGTTCCTTATATTGGAAATCCACAACAGAAAAGATAAGATAAAGAAAGATAGCCGGAGGCAAAAGCAGACAGACCGGCCAGATGCAGAAACCGGCAGACAGACCGGACACAAAAGCAGACAGGCCAGAGGCAGAAACCGACAGATAAACCGGCCGAAAAGCCAACAGCCAAAGACACAAAAAGTATCATAAGCACCATAAACATCAGGAGGGAATACAGATGGGATATGAGCCGTTGAAGCTAAAAGGGGAGCGGGTATGGAGAACCTATGTGGGAGGCAGGATGATAGACCGTCTCCACGGAAAGGAACAGGGGGAGGACGGGCATTTTCCGGAAGAATGGATGTACTCTGTCACCAGAGCGGCCAATGCAGGGAGAGAGGAGATAGTGGAAGGGATATCCAGCCTGGACGATGGCTCTTCAAGGACATTAAAGGAGGTGCTGGAAAGGCAGCCGGATGAGATGCTGGGAGCTTCCCATGTAAAGAAATGGGGGGTGACCCCCGGGGTTCTGATTAAGATAATCGACAGCAGGGAGCGCCTGACCATCCAGGTCCATCCTGATAAGGAGAAAGCCAGAGAGCTTTTCCACAGCCCCTTCGGAAAGACAGAATGCTGGCACATCCTGGGCACCAGGGAGGATATGGATGAGGAGGCCTGTATTTACCTGGGATTTAAGGAAGGAATCACCAGAGATTTATGGGAGTCCTGCTTTGAGAAACAAGATTATGAGACAATGCTTTCCCTCCTTAACCGAATCCCTGTAAAGCCGGGAGAAACCTATCTGGTCAGGGGCGGGGTGCCACATGCCATCGGCGCCGGCTGTCTCCTTATCGAGATCCAGGAGCCTACGGATTATACCATCCGGGTAGAAAAGGTGACCCCGTCCGGATTTCAGATTGATGACCGTATGTGCCATCAGGGGCTGGGATTTGAAAGGATGTTTGAATGCTTCACCTTTGAGGGGGAAAGCCAGGAGAGGACTAAAGAAAAATTCTGCATCCGGCCCCAAAGGCTTAGCCAGGACAGGGGAGACAGATATGAGCTGGCCGGATACGGCGATACCCCCTGTTTTCGGATGGAGAAGCTTATTCTGGAGGGAGACACAGGGCTGAAAGGAGAAGGGGGGTTTTCCTGCCTCTATGTAGTAAGCGGAAAAGGAATCCTGAAAACAGAAAGCCGTCAGTATCCCCTTGAAAAACACGGGCAGTTTTTTATCCCGGCCGAAGCTGGAGAATACACGGTTTCTGCCAATGAGGCATCAGCCTCTGGGGGAGAGCCTCTGACCCTGTTAAGGCTCTACGGCCCGGAGGACTGAACCTAATTTGTTGAAATAGAAGAAAGAATGAGGATTTGCTTAGTTGTCCCGGAGAAAGGTGATTTGTAAAATAGTAATAGGAGAAAGGGAAAGGGGCAAAAAACATGAAAAAAGGGAAAATAAAATCGAAGGAGAATCTGACAGGCTATGTGCTGATTCTCCCGTGGATCATCGGAATCCTGTGTTTTCAGCTGTGGCCTATTATACATAGCTTTCTGATGTCATTTACAGACTACGCGCTTTTAAATACTCCCAAATTTGTCGCGCTGGAAAACTACAACAAGCTGTTTCACGACGATATTTTCTACCAGGCGGTAAAGGTTACTTTTAAATATGTGCTTATCGCGGTTCCGGCAAAGATTCTGTTTGCCCTGTTTATCGCCCTGATTTTAAATATGAAAATCAGGGGAATCGGATTTTTCCGCACGGTGTATTACATCCCGTCTATTTTAGGATCCAGCATTGCGGTGGCGATTTTGTGGAGGGCCCTGTTTGTAAAAGACGGCGTTATCAACGCGCTCTTAGCCCAGGTGGGGATAGAAGGGGCATCGTGGCTTGGCAACCCCAAGTACACCCTGTTTACCATTTCCCTCCTGTCTGTGTGGCAGTTCGGATCCTCCATGGTGGTATTTCTGGCAGGGCTTAAGCAGGTGCCGGCCTCTCTGTACGAGGCGGCCAGCGTGGACGGAGCGGGGAAGGCGGCGCAGTTTATCCATATCACTCTGCCGGGGATCATGCCTATGATGTCCTTTAACATCCTGATGCAGACCATCAACGCATTCCAGATGTTCGGCGCTCCTTACGCTATCTTTAACGGAAAAGGAGGCCCCTTAAATTCCGCCATGCTGTATGTGATCTACCTGTACCAGAATGCATTCAAGTATTTCAATGTAGGGTATGCGTCAGCCCTGTCGTGGATATTGCTGCTTATGATCGCCGCAACGGCATTGGTTCTCAATCTGATTGAGAAGAAATTTTTTAATTATGATGATTAGTCAGGAGGCCGGGGAATATGAAGAAAAAAAGAATCACTAATCTTGTTGTTTACGTTCTGATAAGCCTTCTGGGCCTGATTATGCTGTATCCCCTGATCTGGCTGGTATTTGCATCCTTAAAACCGTCCAGGGAGGTACTGTCCAGTTCAAGGCTTCTTCCAAGTGAGATTCATCTGGACAATTTTTCAGCGGGCTGGAGGCTGGTAAGACCTTATACCTTTGACAAATTTTTTATCAATACCTTTATTCTGGTTCTTTCCTGTGTGGCGTGCAGCCTGATTATCAGCCTGTTTGTGGGATATGCCTTTGCCAGAGTGAATTTTCGGTTTAAGTCCTTCTGGTACAGCATTTTGTTTTTGACCATCATGCTTCCCTCCACCACAACGCTGGTGTCCAAATATGTTATATTCAGCAATGCCGGATGGCTCAACACCTATCTGCCCTTTATCGTACCCTCCCTTTTAGGGGTGGGAAACGGCGGCGGGTTTTTCATCCATCTGGTATCCCAGTTTATCCGGGGAATCCCAAAGGAACTGGATGAGGCGGCCAAGATCGACGGATGCTCCACCCTGGGAATTATCATGAGAATCGTCCTGCCTCTGTGCAAACCATCCCTGTTTTCCGTGGCGATTTTTGCCTTTATGTGGAACTGGGATGATTTCCAGAATCAGCTGATCTATCTTACCAAGGTGGACAAATATACCATTGCCCTGGCTCTCAGAAGCACCATCGACGCGTCAGGGGCGGAAAACTGGGGCGCCGTTATGGCTATGGCCCTGTGCTCCATTCTTCCGGCTATTATTATGTTTTTTTGCTTGCAGAAATACTTTGTGGATGGTGTCAGCACATCAGGCCTGAAGGGATAGAAAGGAGATTCTATGTTAACCATTGAGAAAAAAATCAGTGCGGAACTGAGGCGGCTGGAGGCGTACCTGTACTGCCACAAAACGCCGGTGGAAGGCTGGGAGGCTAAAAGAGGGTATTACAAAAAGCCTGGACAGTATGACATGACAGACAGGGAAGGATTTGAACTTCCCAAAGGACAGCACATAGGAGAGAAAGACCTGACCGTGTTTTTGAAAAATACGGTGAAGCCTGGGGAGAGCTACAAAGGGCAGGCGGTTGCCCTTCTGCTTACCGTGGGAGGAGAGGGATGCGTGTCTGTCAACGGGCAGCATTACAACGGTCTGGATTACAACCGGAATATGATCCTTCTGACAAAATGTGCAGAAGGGACGGAGAGCTATGACATAGACGTGGAGGTGTACTGCAAGGATCTGATTCTTGACAGCGCAAATGTCTTTCAGTGCGACATATGCATAAAGGAGTCGCAGCTTGCCGCAGTCAATTATGACATATGGAATTATTACTTTGAAGTAAAGACCGGTTTTGATTTTATAAAGGATGGCAGGGAGGAATATACAAGGCAGAGAGTCCTTGGAGTCATCTATGATTCCTTCCTGAAGCTGGACTACCGGGACGGGGAGAGCCTGAAGGCAAGCGCCATAAAAGCGCTGGATGCTTATCTGGACGGGATGGCCTCATACAAGGATCTGAAGCTGCCGGTGGAAATGTGGTTTGCAGGCCATTCTCACATCGACGTGGCGTGGCACTGGCCCTTAAAAGAGACGGTGCGGAAGGTAAGCAGGACATTTTCCAGCATGCTGCGCCTGATGGAACAGTACGACGGATTTAAGTTCTGCCAGAGTATGCCAGTCCTCTACGAGATGGCAAAACGGTACTATCCCGAGGTGTATGAGCAGATAAAAGCCCGGGTGGCCCAGGGCCGCTGGGAGACACTGGGAAGCATGTATCTGGAACCGGACTGCAACTTAATCAGCGGGGAATCCTTTGTGCGTCAGATTCTGTACGGCAAAAAATTTTACAGAGAAGAGCTGAATTCAGATTCCAACATCTGTTTTTTGCCGGATGTGTTCGGCTATTCCCCGGCTCTTCCCCAGATCCTGAAAAAGGCAGGGACAGACTATTTCTTTACCACAAAGCTGACGTGGAACGAGACCAACGAATTCCCCTACAGTGTGTTTAAGTGGAGAGGCCTGGACGGCACGGAGGTTCTCTCCGGCATGATGTCCATGTGTACAGAAAGAGGCCTGGGGCTATATAACGGGGATCTGACGGCAGAAGGTGTAAGGCTGTCCATGGATTATTTTAAGAACAAAGAAAACGGAGATCCTCTTTTATACCTGTACGGCCACGGCGACGGCGGCGGCGGTGTGACCAAGGAGATGCTGGAGGCGGTCACAAGGCTTGACAAGGTGCCTCTGATGCCCAGGATTAAGATTGGAACCGTAGCAGAGTATTTTCAGTCTCTTGACAAGGAGAAGGAATATCCGGTCTGGTCCGGGGAAATGTATTTTGAGAAGCACCGGGGAACGTATACCACGGCGGCGAAAAATAAAAAGAATAACCGGAAAAGCGAGTTCCTCTTCCGCAACGCGGAGATCCTGTCGGTGTTCGGATACCTTTCGGACGGAACCTACAGGGGCGCGGATCTGGAGGATGGATGGAAGCTGATTCTCCTTAACCAGTTTCACGATATCCTTCCAGGCACCTGCATCGGCCCGGTGTATGAGCAGTGCGACCAGCAGTACGCCAGGATAGCACAGATCGGAAACGAAAGCATAGAAGAAAACCTGAAAGTTCTGACGGCCCGGGAACCCCGGGAAGCCACCTATGTGACTGTGTATAACACCCTGTCCTGGGCCCGGACCCAGGTTGTAACCGTGGATGGAAAGGGAAACAGCGGGATAAAGGACTGTCACGGAAATTATCCTGTACAGGTAAGGCGGGATGACGGAACCATCGCATTTTTGGCGGAGGATGTTCCTGCCATGGGATACCGGACGTATGAGCTGACCGGCCAGGCGAAAGAAAACGGGGAGTGGGGCTCTGTCTCCTGCGGTAGTGACAACGGTACCATATGTGTTGAGGATGACTGGCTGGAAATCAAGGTGGATCAGAAGGGGGAGATGGTCTCCCTGTATGATAAAAAAGCGGCAAGGCAGGTTTTAAAGGCCGGGCAGCCAGGCAATCAGTTAAAGCTTCTGGAGGATATTCCGGTTGAGTGGGGATCCGCATGGGAGACCACGGAAAAAAGAAATGACAGGCCGCCTATGGATTCCAGAACCCTCCGGTGTGAGGTGAAGGAACACCATGAGCTGTACACCATAATCCGCATTGAAAAGGAAATACACAATTCCACCATCCGGCAGGATATGATCGTATATCATCACGGGCCTTATGTGGAGTTTCGGACCGTGGTGGACTGGGACGAGAGACACAAGATACTGCGGACTGCATTCCCTGTGGATGTACATACCATGGACGCCCGGTATGATGTGGCCTTTGGCAATACACAGCATCCCAACCACAGGACAACCAGCTTTGACAGAGCCAGGTTTGAAGTGTGCGGCCACAAGTGGGGGGATGTATCCGACGGCGGCTTCGGGGTATCTCTGCTGAATGACTGCAAGTACGGCTACAGCATCCAGGATTCCCACATGGAGCTGAGCCTTTTAAGAAGCGCCGACCATCCGTCTGACACCTGTGACAGGGGAACCCACAGCTTTTCCTACTGGATCTATCCTCACGTGGGAGATATCAGACAGGGAAAGGTGGCCTGGGCCGGGTACGAAGTAAATGTTCCTCTGCTGGTGACAGAAGGGAAGACGCTGAAAGGGGAGGGATCCTTCCTTTACACAGACTGCGAAAATATTATCATTGATACGATAAAGAAGGCAGAAGACGGGGATGATATTATTATCCGCTTCTTTGAAACCTACAATACGGTAAGCAAAGGACATATCTGTCTGAACTTTGATGCTGTAGATTGTGTGGAGACGGATCTTCTGGAGAGAGAAATAAACAAGGTTTCTCTGGAAAACCGCAGGATACCATTTACAATAAAACCATATGAAATAAAGACATACAGGCTTCATATTGGCAGGTAACGCGCTTTGGTGCGTGCCCATACAAATTGTTACATATTAAAAGAGGAGGTAAACAGAACATGAAAAAAAGGGTAAGGTTACAGGCGAAAGCAGCGGCAGTCCTTGGCGCAGCAGTTTTACTGACAGCATGCGGCTCGGGGGGAGGAGGGCAGCAGACCCAGGCTCCGGCCCAGGGAGAGGAAAAAAAGACAGAAGCAGCCAAGACAGAGGCAGCGCCGGCCGCAGAAGGAAACGGTGAGACCGTGGAGCTGAGGATCTCCTGGTGGGGAAGCGATGCCAGACACGAGGCCACCCTGGAGGTGCTGGATCTGTTTATGGAGAAATATCCCAATATCAAGGTATCGGCGGAATACCAGGGCTTTGACGGGTACCATGACAAGCTGGTGACACAGATTTCCTCCGGAACAGAGCCGGATGTATTCCAGCTGGACAACAACGTATATTTTGCCAGCCTTGCTGCCAATGACAAGCTGGGGGATCTGACGCCTTATATTGGAAATGAGTTAAAGTTGGATGACTATCCGGAGAGCGCGCTGACATGGGCCCAGTACAATGGCGTTCAATACGGAGTCCCAAGCGGTCTTAACGGCCCGCTCTTTATCTGGAACAAGGAAATCTTTGATGAGGCAGGGGTAGAATATCCCACCAATGACTGGTCATGGGATGATTTTGAAAAGGCCTGCCAGGAAATCCATGAAAAGACAGGAAAATACGGCATGAAGGAGCCGTCCTACTTCCTGACAATGACCATGGTAAGGCAAAAGAATCAGTGGTTTGCCTCAGAAGAAGGAGAGCTTCTGGATTTCTCAAAGGCTTTGGGAGAGGTCTATGAACAGTATAATAAATGGAGAGAAACAGGAGTCTTGCCGCCACTGGATCTGACTGTGGGGCAGGAGTCCCAGCAGGACAATCTGTTTATAAGCTGTGACGCGGCCTGCGAGGTGAACCATATTGCTACCATGCCTCAGGATCATGCGGCCATGGCAGAACCGGCAGAGCTGGGAGTGACGGTGGCGCCGGGAACCGCTCAGAACGGCGGGGCCTACATGCTGGCTTCCATGCCCTGGACTCTGGCTAAAAGCTCCAAGCATCCCAAGGAAGCAGCCACATTAATTGACTTTTTAATCAATGACAAAGAAGCGGCAAAGATTCTTATGACAGTCCGCGGTGTTCCGGCTCCTGAGGGCGTCCGGGAAACCATCACGCCTCTTCTGGAAGGGGATGCGCTTTTAGTCATGGACGGCGTCAATCTGCTGGTGGAAAATACAAAGAGGATTGACTATGAGTGGCTGGTACCGGGAAGCGCGGTGATAGAAGACACAATTATGAATGAGGCTTATGCAACCGGATACGGGCAGAAGACCTCTCAGGAGGCAGGCGTAGATGCCTACAAGACGATTTTAGATTCGGTGAATAATTCCAAATAGTATCCGGGGGACAATGTCGTTTAGTTAAGGTCCGCCGTGAGAGGGACTTATGTTACGTTCTCCTGGGCACGCTCGCGCTACGTGAAGAGCATAGCGGTACATAAGGCGCTAAAAGACAGCGCCTAAGTACCGATGGTCTTCAAGTACCCTGGAGAACGTAACATAAGTCCCTCTCACGGCTACGTCATCTCTAAAGGTTAAGAGTTATCTAAATGACATTGATTCAGGGGGGTATTGCACAGGCGGTACCCCCTCATTGGCATTAACGGCACAGGGAGACATCTATGGAAAAACGTATACCGAAGATTTCTATCAGCAAACTGTTAATCTTATCCAACTGTCTGATTATGACCGTCTTTTTCAGCATCAGCTATTTCTACAGCCAGAAAAGCTATCAGGATATTATGGAGAGAGAACTGAAAGACAAGCAGTATCAGATGCTTTTATATATCAGCGACACCCTGAATGAACAGATGAAGGCGGTGGAGCGTCTTGCCCGTTCTGCAGTGAACAATTATAATATCATTAATAAGCTGCTGCAATACAATGAATATAAGAATTCTTACGGACAGTATGTTTTTCAGAACAACATGAACCAGAACCTGTCCGCGCTGGCCTACAACATGCAGGATATTGTGTCTGTCAATATCCTGATGGATGAGCCCAGCTTAAAAACCACCAAGACAAACGCAGTCTATTACTATGAGAATTACGGGGAGCATGCAGACAGTATCCGGGACATGACCTCAGGCTGGATCACTACAAGAGAAAATGATTTTGCCATTGAGACTTATGTGACCCATATCAATACCTATGTGATGCGTATCTACGCAGGGCTTTACTCGGGGGAAGGCATCGGGCATCTGGTGATTAATGTCAATGAAAAATTATTTTACGATCAGATAAAAGAATACAGCTGGGATGAAGAGGCAGACATTCTGTTTGTGGATGAAACAGGCAATATTATCAGCAGCACGGACCGGTCTGTTATCGGAATGCCTATTGCTCAGACGGAGTATGAAAAATACCGCCAGGTTCTGGAAGGAGAGGCCAAGGAGGATCGGAATACCAGAAATATGATCATGAACAAAAAGGAGCTGGAGGAGCGCAGGTATTATGTCATGGCAGTGGCTGATTATGACAAGACCGTGGCTTCCTTTAAAAACGCCCAGAAAATGATCCTCATGTATTCCCTGGCCCTTCTTTTAGTCTTTGCCGCGTTCAGCGCCAACCTGGCGTACTGGATATCCAAACCGATTTTGCTCCTCTCCAAAGCTGTGGCTGATTTTAAAGGAGAGGTGTGGACCTACCAGGCGGACAGGGGCAGCTATATCTATGAGATCGACGTGCTTTGCAAAGGCTTTGAACAGATGACGGTCCAGATGGATCAGCTGATAAAAAGCCTGGTACAGCAGGAAAAGCAGAAAAAGAAAAAGGAGCTGGAGATTCTCCAGGCCCAGATAAACCCCCATTTTCTGTATAATACACTGGAGACTATCAACTGGATGGCCCTCAGTATGAAACAGAAGGAAATCAGCAACATGGTGATACTTCTGGGCAAATTCTTAAGGCTCAGCTTAAATAAAGGCAAGGATCTGTATTTTGTCCGGGACGAGTTAAATCATCTAAAATGTTATATGGAGATTCAGAATATACGCCACGGAGGCCGAATTGAATTTTCCGTGGAAGGGGACGAAAGTGTTCTGGAATGCAAGATGGTGAAGCTTTTGCTGCAGCCGGTGGTGGAAAATTCCATTCTCCACGGTTTTGATTTCAGAAGCGGCGCCGGACAGATCTGGGTCAAGGTTCTGGGGGAAGAACCGTATATTTATTTTACGGTTACGGACGACGGATGCGGAATGGACAAAGAGCTGGCAGAGAAAATCTGTGACATGAGCTCAGAGGCCGGATACGGGATTAAAAACGTGATAAAACGGATCCAGCTTTATTATGGGGATGAGGGAAGCCTCTCGATCCGATCCACGCCCCAGGTGGGAACTACGGTGGAGATTAGGATTCTTAAGGAGGTATCCAATCATCAGTGATGGAGGGTGAACATGCTTTATAAAGTAGTTTTGGTAGATGATGAGGCCTGGATACTGGCAGGGCTTCAGAATGCGATTCAGTGGGAGGATGCAGGCTTTCTGGTTGCCGGAACCTATTGCAACGGGAAAGAAGCTTTAAACGCTATACTGAAGGACCCGCCGGATGCGCTTCTTACAGACATCAAAATGCCTATTTTAGACGGGATATCCCTGGTAAATCAGCTGAGAGCCGCCGGGCTTTCCCAGATAGAAGTGGTATTTTTAAGCGGATATGATGATTTTGAGCTGGCCCAGTCCTCCCTGCGCCTCGGGGCTGTTGACTATGTGTTAAAGCCCTCTGAGCCGGAGCAGATTCTGGAGGTGTTCAGACGGATTAAGGAGCGGATGGATCAGCGCAGGAGACTGGAGGAGGAAAGGCAGGAGGCACAGGAGCTGGTCCGTTCCGGCGTCCGTGCCTTTAAGGAAAGCGTGTTTGACTGTATTGCCTACGGCAGCGATTCCAGATATGAGAAGATGATGTCCATGTATACCCGGTTTGTGGAGCGGGAGAAGGGGAAGCCTTTTGCGGTCATATCGGCGGCGCTGAAAAATACTGTGGAGGAAGGGCGGCCCCAGGAGGGAGAAGGGGAGGCAATCTGTCTGCTGAAAAAACTGGCAAGAGAGACGGAGGTGGATTTTATTGAAAATCAGTTCTCCTGTTCTTTTATAATCTCCGGCTTGGACATGGAGGAGAGGGAGCAGTTTACACAAGGGCTGAAGCGAAGCTTCAGAAAAGAATCGGGGAAGGAGCTGGTCTGTGCCCAGAGCCAGGTGTGCCATGATTTTCGGATGGTAAAAGCAGAGTATGAAAGATCACTGGAACGTCTGTATCAGCTTCACATGCCGCCGGATACAAGGAGGCTGTACAAATCCCTTTGCAATGACACAGCATTAAAAGCGGCTCTGGAAGACAGGGACAGGCAGGTGATCCTGTGGAGCCTGAAAAACTGGATGGTACAGATTGACAAGACACAGGAGGAGGACAGGATGCGGCTGCTTAAACGGCTGATTTACTGCATAAGCATCTATTTTTCAGAGCTTGGGGTTTCAGTCCGGACTATCAGCCGGCTGTATGATTTCGGTGCGGAGGCTTCCTGTGAAGAGGTGAAGGAGCGGATTATCTCCTTTGTGCAGTCAGAATTTTTAAAGGAAACCCAGAGCCAGGGGAGGAACGCCCATCTGTGCCGGGAGGTGGCCAACTATATCAGCAAAAATTATTCCGATGAAATTACACTGAATGATCTGGCTGACCGGTTTTATATTTCTCCCAACTATCTGGGAACGCTGTTTAAGAAAAATCTGGGGATGGGGATCCGGGAGTATCAGACCACCATACGGCTGGAGCAGGCGGATGTGCTGATCGCCAGCAGGAAATTTAAATTGTATCAGGTGGCGGAAATGGTGGGGTATCCGAATTATGAGTATTTCAGAAAGATTTATTGCAGGTACAGGGGGAAGAATCCGTCGGAATGAGACGGGGGCAGTTGCGATACGGAGATACCTATATCGGTTAATACCGCCTTGGGGACATCATAGGGCATGGCGTACCGCTGGGACAGGTAGCGCATGGATGCGCCCATCTCCCCGTCGGGGCCGCCGTACTGGCTCATAATAAACTGCGCGATTTTCGGGTTGCTCTGGCTGATATTTACCGGATACTGAAGCCGTTTCTCATAATTCCACATACGTTAGTTTCCTCCTTCCCATGGCCATTTGCCTGTCACCCAGGTCCAGTAGTTATCGGATTTCACCTGATCCACCAGGAGAGGGCCGTAGCTTGCCTGGTAGGCGTTCATTGCGTTGAGCCGGGCATTGGCAACTGAGTGATAATAGTTTAAGGCTGCCTGGTCGCAGGGATGGGTATCCAGATAGAGCAGGACGTCATCCATGGCAAAGCTGGCCTGGTTAATCATATCCATAAGCTGGTCGCGGTTCATATTCATTATCTGATACACCTCCCCATCATAAACGGCAAATCCAGATCCGGGAAAATGGTTCCCCGGTTAAAGCCCTGTTCCAGCGGATAGGTCTGCTGCCACTGCTGCCACGGAATGTATCCCATGCCTACGGGATACTGTTCCATGCCGCCGGGGGCGGTGTTGGGGCAGTTGAAGCTGTACCCGTTTGCGGGCATAGAGGTCTGGGGGCCCGGGGCGGGCGATTGTGCAGCGGATGTCTGCCTCGCAGTCGGCTGTGCCATGGAGGGCTGTGTCACAAAGGGCTGGGGCGGCTGTGAAGGACAGGGGCATGATTGGTTCATATAAGCATAACCCATGAAAATGTGGTCTCCTTTCAAGAAGAGGTAAATATAATAATAGTTTATGCCTTGGGGCGGGGGGTGTGCATAAGAGATTGCATAGGGGCCGCTGGGCAATGTTATTAAGTTAACGCTTTGGTATTTAAGAAATCGTGGAAGGTCCGCCCGGAGAGCGAATGATATTGTTTTCTCCTGGGCACGCTCGCGCTTCGGTGAACACTTGGCGAGGTCTTTTCGAGCCTAGTGTGAACACATACCTGGAGGGTGACGTGAAGGTCTCCGCTCCGCTCCGGTCGTTGCTGAACAAGTGCCACTGGCACTTAGCAACGTAGCGGTACATAAGGCGCTAAAAGACAGCGCCTAAGTACCGACGGTCTTCAAGTACCCTGGAGAAAACAATATCATTCGCTCTCCGGGCTACGTTATCGCTGACGGCAAAAGTTTGTTTATGTGGCTTTGATTCCTGGATTGTTAGTGTGTTTTATAAATAACATAAGATATATTAATTTTTCTTATGATACATGATGTGGTATGATGATATCAGTAAGAAAATGTGCTTTCTAAGTCTTGCCTTGATGGATTTTATGATGGAAACCAGGCTTGAAAGCAGATGCAGAAGGGCTTCTCAATTTAAATAAGGAGGAAAAGTCATGGGTGTTAAGAGGATTTATGTGGAAAAGAAACCGGAATTTGCCGTGAAGGCTCATGAACTTAAGGAAGAGATTGGCAGTTATCTTGGGATTGACACCGTAAAGGGTGTCAGGGTCTTGATTCGTTATGATATTGAAAATCTTTCGGAGGAAATCTACAGGGCAGCGCTGGGGACTATTTTTTCGGAACCGCCGGTGGATACCCTGTATGAGGAAACATTTCCCATGGAAGCAGGGGACACCGTATTTTCTGTGGAATACCTGCCGGGGCAGTTTGACCAGAGGGCTGATTCTGCGGAACAGTGTGTGAAGCTGTTGAAGGAGGATGAGGAGCCGGTGATCCGCTCGGCTGTCACTTACGTGATTTCCGGAACCCTGACAGAGGAGCAGGAGGGGGCGGTCAAATCCTTCTGCATCAACCCGGTGGATTCCAGGGAGACAGGCAGCGAGAAGCCGAAAACCCTGGTGGCGGAGTTTGAGACTCCGGCGGATGTGAAGATATTTGACGGTTTCTGCCGGTTTGACGAAAAGACATTGCAAGAGCTTTACGGCTCCCTGAACCTGGCTATGACTTTTAAGGATTTTCAGCATATACAGAAGTATTTTGCAGGGGAAGAGAAGAGGGATCCGTCTATGACGGAGATTCGTGTTCTGGATACCTACTGGTCTGACCACTGCCGCCACACCACCTTCCAGACCGAATTAAAAGACGTGACATTTACGGATGGAGATTACAGAGCGCCTATTGAGGAGACATACAGACAGTACCTGGCGGACAGGGAGGAGCTTTACAAAGGCCGGGACGACAAGTTTGTGTGTCTGATGGATCTGGCTCTTCTGGCAATGAAAAAGCTGCGTAAGGAAGGAAAGCTGGAGGATCTGGAGGAGTCAGAAGAGATCAATGCCTGCAGCATCGTGGTTCCTGTGGAAATCGACGGAGGGACAGAAGAGTGGCTTATTAACTTTAAGAACGAGACCCACAACCATCCTACGGAGATTGAGCCCTTCGGCGGTGCGGCCACCTGTCTTGGGGGCGCCATCCGGGATCCGCTTTCTGGCCGTACGTATGTGTACCAGGCTATGCGTATCACCGGAGCGGCTGACCCAAGAAAATCACTGAAAGAAACGCTTCATGGGAAGCTGCCGCAGAAGAAGATTGTCACCGGAGCCGCCAGCGGATACAGCTCCTACGGCAACCAGATCGGTCTGGCAACCGGGTATGTAAAGGAAGTCTATCACCCTGATTATGCGGCAAAGCGCATGGAGATCGGTGCGGTCATGGGGGCTGCTCCCAGGAAGAATGTGATCCGGGAGACTTCTGACCCGGGAGATATCATTATTTTGTTAGGTGGACGGACAGGCAGGGACGGCTGCGGCGGCGCTACCGGATCCTCCAAGGTTCACACGGAAGCTTCCATCGAGACCTGCGGGGCAGAGGTACAGAAGGGAAATGCGCCTACGGAGAGAAAGATTCAGAGGCTGTTCTACCGGCCGGAGGTGAGCCGGCTGATCCGCAAGTGCAATGACTTCGGTGCAGGCGGCGTGTCTGTGGCGATCGGGGAGCTGGCGGCAGGGCTTCGGATCGATCTGGATAAGGTTCCGAAAAAGTATGCGGGCCTGGACGGCACGGAGATCGCTATCTCCGAGTCTCAGGAGCGTATGGCCGTGGTGGTAAATCCAAAGGATGTGGATGCATTTTTAGGCTATGCGGCGGAGGAGAACCTGGAGGCCGTGGCAGTGGCGGTGGTGACAGAAGAGCCCAGGCTTTTGATGAGCTGGCGGGGAAAGACCATCGTAGATATCAGCCGGGCATTTCTGGATACCAACGGAGCCCATCAGGAGGCCTCTGTGATTTTGCGTGTGCCTGACAGGGAAGGCAATCCATTTGGGAAACGGGAAGATATTCCGGATGTGAAGAAGAGCTGGCTGGAGACCTTAAAGAACTTAAACGTATGTTCTCAGAAAGGCCTGGTGGAAATGTTTGACGGCTCCATCGGCGCAGGCTCTGTGTTTATGCCCTACGGTGGGAAATATCAGCTGACAGAGACCCAGGCCATGGTGGCCAAGCTTCCGGTTCTTAAGGGGAAAACGGATACGGTGACTATGATGAGCTATGGCTTTGACCCTTATCTGTCCAGCTGGAGCCCATTCCATGGTTCTGTCTATGCAGTGGTTTCTTCCGTGGCGAAGATTGCGGCAGCAGGCGGAGACTGCCGGAAAATCCGGTTTACCTTCCAGGAATATTTTCAGAGGATGACAGAGGATCCGGCCCGTTGGAGCCAGCCTTTTACGGCGCTTTTAGGCGCGTATCAGGCACAGCTGGGACTGGGGCTTCCCTCTATCGGCGGAAAGGACAGCATGTCCGGAACCTTCTACGAGGAGCAGCATGGGGAAATCAATGTGCCGCCTACCCTGGTTTCCTTCGCGGTGGATGTAGCCAGCCACAAGGACATCATTACACCGGAGTTTAAAAAGCCGGGCAGCAAAATTGTGGTATTTAAGATTGAGAAGGATGAGTATGACCTGCCGGTATATGACCGGATGCTGGAAGGATACGGGAAGCTGCAGGATGACATTAAGGCAGGAAAGATTGTTTCCGCTTATGCGGTGGAGGGCCACGGACTGGCGGAGGCTGTCAGCAAAATGGCCTTTGGCAACAAGCTGGGAGTGAAAATTGAGCATCATGTAGATCCCAGAGATTTCTTTGCGCCGGGATGGGGCAATCTTGTGTGTGAGGTGCCGGATGGGAAGGTGGGAGAGCTGTCCATTTCCTATACCGTAATCGGTGAAGTGACGGATAAGGGGGTATTTGAATACGGCAATACCAGGATTTCCATGGAGGAGGCTCTGGAGAGCTGGACAGGAACATTGGAATCTGTATTTCCTACAGAGTCCGGAGTAAAACAGACAGAGATTCCTTCAAAAGAATACGATACAAAAGATATCTATATCTGCAGACATAAGGTGGCAAAGCCCAATGTGTTCATTCCGGTATTCCCGGGAACCAACTGTGAGTATGACAGCACCAAAGCGTTTGAGCGGGCAGGGGCCAATGTGGTTACCAAAGTGTTCAGGAATTTAAGTGGGAAAGATATCAGGGAGTCTGTGGATGAGTTTAAGAAGGAGATCGAAAAGGCCCAGATCATCATGTTCCCAGGGGGCTTTTCCGCAGGGGACGAGCCGGAAGGCTCTGCCAAATTCTTTGCCACCGTATTCCGCAATGAGGTGATAAAGGAAGAGATTGAGAAGCTTCTGAATCAGAGGGACGGCCTGATGCTTGGCATCTGCAACGGATTCCAGGCCCTGATTAAGCTGGGGCTGGTGCCGGAAGGCGCCATTGTACAGCAGCGCCCGGATTCCCCTACCCTTACCATGAACCATATCGGACGGCATATTTCCAAGATGGTTTATATTAAGGTGGTGACAAACAAGTCTCCGTGGCTGGCAGGCGCCGATTTAGGCGGTGTGTACTGCAATCCGGCTTCCCACGGCGAGGGCCGGTTCGTAGCCAATGAGCAGTGGTTAAAGAAGCTGTTTGACAACGGACAGGTAGCTACCCAGTATGTGGACGACAAGGGAAATCCTACCATGGATGAGTTCTGGAATCCCAACGGTTCCTACATGGCCATCGAGGGCATCACCAGCCCGGACGGCCGGATCCTGGGCAAGATGGCGCATTCGGAGCGGCGGGGAGAAGCCGTAGCCATGAACATCTGCGGGGAACAGGATATGAAAATTTTTGAAAGCGGCGTGAATTATTTTAGATAAATATTTTCCCACAAAACCGGGCATGCTAATCCTGTAGTTCCATTTATGCAGCGATGCATGAGATTAAATTACAGGAGGACCAGACATGACAAAACTGGATTGTAATGTTAAGAATTGTATTCACAACGCGGACAACTGCTGCTGCAAGCAGGCCATCGTGGTAGACGGAAAAAGTGCAAAGGACTGCTGCGACACCTGCTGCGGCAGCTTTGACGAGAACAAGGACGGGGCATTTACCAACCTGTTCAAGACACCGGAGAAACGCCTGCAGATTGATTGCGAGGCGGTAAACTGTATTTACAATGAGCAGCGCCACTGCCAGGCAGAGCATGTGGGAATCGCAGGAAACGGGGCGTCACAGGCAGGACAGACCGAGTGTTCCACATTTAAGATGCGGTAGGAGCACAGGGAAACTGGTGGAAGAGAATGAAAAACAGACCGGGGAGCGGACTTAGGTCCGCTCCCCGGTCTGTTTTTGGGATTTGGCCAGCTACGCCTTATTGGCATTCTCCTTTTTAATCACCTTTAAAATATAAGTACTTAAGAAGAAGCCGATTACAGCAAAAACTGCCATTGTGATGAATACAATCCGATAACCGGCCAGCCCTTCATAATGATCCAGAATTGCTCCATAAACAGCATACATGAACGCTCCAGGCAGATAGCCGACGAAGGAGCCGATGGACATGGCAGAGCCGGTGATGTCCCGGGGCACATTTACTTCATCCATAGGAGCGAAAAATACGGCGCGCATACTGAATACAAAAGCACTGATAGTAAGCGTGACAACCATTCCCAGGATGACTCCCATCTGCTGGTGGGGCAGGAGGGAGAAGAGGACGAGGGCAGCTGCCACAAGGACGAAGCAGATTCGCAGATACTTTGTGGCGGAGTGCAGAATCTTATCAGTGACAAAGCCGCCGATAGGCCCTCCTAACATTTTCAGGCCGTACTGATTGATAACGCCGTATACGCCTACCAGGACGGCTGGAATCGCATAGGCCTCGCTTAAGAACGGGATGAAGTAGGTCAGTCCGCAGTATACGCTGTAGACGAAAAATACATTGAGAGAAGCCAGCCAGATGTTTTTATTTTTCAGCGCACGCATAATGGTGCCTTCTGATGTTTTCTCTTTGGTGTGTTCTTTTTCAACAGATTCTTTCTCCTGTGCTTTATCTGGTTCTAACAGGAAATAAGCAATAATGGCAATAACGCCTGGTACGATGGCATAGAACAGGATAGCGGCACGCAGGCCTGCTTCAAGAATACCGAACATCCGTCCCTGTTCATCTTTGTTTCCAAGCAGACGGACAGTTTTCAGCATGGTAGGCCAGTACAGCATATCGGCGAAGACCGCCAGCAGACAGTAAATCAGAAGGAATACCGGATAAGACGGGAATGTGGAAAGCCACAGGCCGCACAGGCAGATACCGGCCAGGGAGGCAGGTATCATAATCTTCTTGGATATCCGGTCAACCACCAGGATTGCGGCCAGGAATCCAAATGTGGAGATCCATCCGGCAATACTTACCGCTCCGCCAATCTGCGTGTGGGAGAGTCCCATAAATTCCTGCATGGGAACGTAAAATGCATCTTTCATAAATCCCAGTTTGTAAATGGTTCCGGCTCCCAGCATCAGGGCGCCGAAGGATATCCATTTTTTATCCAGTCCTTTTTTGGTTTGTTCAGCCATGTTTGTCACCTCGTATATTATATTTGCCGTTTTTTGCCGGCCTGTGGGGGATGGATTTAACAAAAAGGAGAGAGGCTATGCTGTTAGAACAACGTCAGGAAGAAATCGTTCAATTATTGATGAAAGAAAAAAGTGTTAAGACAAGCACGCTGTGCGGTATGTTTTCTGCTTCGAGGGAAACGATCCGCCGGGATTTGGAAGCCTTGGAAGGGCAGGGAATGCTGAAGCGGATTCACGGAGGGGCCATGCGGATGGATTCTTCCCCAGACAGCGCCCCGGCTTACACGTCCTTTGACCAGAGAAAGACAGAACATTCCCAGAGCAAAGAGAAGGTGGCACTGGAGGCCGCCGACCATATTGCGGAGGGGCAGGTGATTGCCTTGGACTGTGGAACCACTTCCCATGAACTGGCCAGAGTGATTAAAAACCGTTTCCGTAAGCTTACTGTGGTTACCAATTCTTTGATTATCGCCAACGAGCTGGCTGATGCGGAGGGGATCTCACTGATTTCAACCGGAGGTATTTATAACCCGGAGGAAAAAGCATATTTTTCAGATATGGCGACACTGATTTTATCACATATCAATATTGATATTTTATTTCTTACGACCTGCGGAATATCTGCAAATCGCGGAATTACGTATCAGCGGATGGAGGATTTGGTGGTACAGAATAAATTTATGGAAGCCTCCGATGAGACCATTGTGATTGCAGACAGCTCGAAGCTGGGTGAGAACTCTCTTGTCCGAATGTGCGGAATCGAGCAGGTGTCGATGATTATTACGGATGCTTCTGCATCTGCAGAACAGGTTGCCGCCTTTGAAGAAGCAGGAATACATGTGGTGATTTCCAGAAAATAAGAAAATATGGTGCAATATGTAATGGAGGAAAAAACGATGAGTGTACAAGCTGAAATGCCTAGTGTTCTTTTGGTTTCCATAGATGCCCTGAAACCGGAATTTGTCTTTGAACAGAAACGCCTGGGAGTGGAACTGCCGGTGATTACCCGTTATTTTGTGGAGAACGGACTGACTGCGAAAAACGGAATGAAAAGCGTGTTTCCCACCTTTACGTATCCGTGCCATCAGAGTATGATTACCGAAACCAACCCGGCCGCCCACGGAATTGTGAACAATGGGATATTTGACCCTGAAGGAAAGCATATGGGAGCGTGGCACTGGTTTGCCAATGAAAAGGTAACAACATTGTGGGAGGCCGCCAGGGAACATGGTTACTGTTCGGCAAGCACTGCATTTCCTACCTCAGTAGGCGCAAAGGGAGATTACATTGCCCCTGAATTCTGGTGGGACGGCTCTGAACTGGACAGCCGGTTTATCGACGCGGTGGCAAAGCCCCAGGGGCTGATTCGGGAGATGGAGAAAGAGATTGGAACGTACGCAGGGGGACTTGATTTGTCGGATGGCGGCGATGCCCAGAGAGGAAAAGCAGCGCTGTGGATGCTGAAAAATAAGCTTGCGCCCTGTAAAGGGAAACAGCCGTTTTTCCTTTCCGCCTATTTTGCAAGCTTTGATGAAAGCGCCCATCAGAACGGGGTATACAGCAGGGAGGCGGCGGAAAGCCTGGAGGATGAAATGGGTAGGGGTATTGGTGGCTGTGCTCTTGTTTATCCAGAACGCCGGCGCCACGCTGATTCAGTCCAATACGATTTCCGGAGTGGCAAAGGAAGCATTTTTCCTGCCTCATGAAGCAACGGGAGTCCTTCTGGCTGTGGTGATGACCTTTGTAATCAGCGGAGGCTTCCAGCACCTGGTTTACACGGCGGAAAAGATTGTGCCGATTATGGCAGGCATGTATGTCCTGTGCGGGCTGATTGTTTTGGTGCTGCGCATGCCACGGCTTCCGGCAGTGTTGGAATCTATTATCCAGGGGGCATTTACTCTGAAGGCCGGAACAGGCGCGGCGGTTGGACTGACCATGAAGGAGGCCATGCGCTTTGGAGTTGCCAGAGGCTTGTATTCCAACGAGGCGGGGGAAGGATCGGCAGCGGTTATCCATTCTTCTGCACAGGTGGATCATCCTGTGAGACAGGGGCTTTACGGGATTATGGAGGTATTCATTGATACCATGGTTATCTGCAGCACCACCGGCTTTGCCGTTCTGCTTACAGGAGTGAATCAAGGCCATACCAATGCCTCGACGCTGGCGGCGGCGGCTTTCGGCAGCGTGCTGCCGGGGATGGATAAGGTGATTTATATCAGCCTGATTTTATTTGCCGGAACGTCTATGATGAGCCAGTGGTACTTTGGCCATGTCAGCCTTACCTATCTGGGAAAGCCTAAGCTGGCCCTGCTGTACCGGGTGCTGTTTCCGGTGATGATTATTTTTGGAAGCCTCAGCACCATTGATTTGGTGTGGTTCATTCAGGACTGTGCCCTGGGAGTGCTGATTCTCCCCAATATTATCGCTTTATTGCTGCTGGGACCGGAGGTGAGAGGGCTTGTGAAGGAATTTACGGCTATCCGGGAGAAGGAGCAGGGATAAAGGGCAAAGGTAAGAAACTTATAAGAGGAGAAGCGTTTGTGAAACGAAGTTTCATAACTGGAATGGGCTTCAACGAATTGGCAGGTGGCGTGAGGCGCCGCGTGTGGTTACATTGAATGAAAAGAAAAGGAGCAGACTCATGAGAAGTGATTTGCAGAATTATATGGATACGATCCCTGCTGTGGCAGATGCTGCTGGGTTAATGGAAACTTTTTGGCTAAACAGCCGTAGGAAAACCGGAGGACATAAGGAGATAAAGGAAGTGAACCCGGAGCAGATCCGGGACGCAAGCCAGAGGCTTCTGCGCTTTGCGCCGTACTTAAAAACCGTGTTTCCGGAGCTGGAAAAGACGGACGGGATTATTGAATCAGAGCTGCGGGCAATTCCTGCCATGCAGGCCTGGCTGGAGCAGACTTACAACACCAGGATAGAAGGGAAGCTGCTGTTAAAGATGGACAGCGACCTTCCGGTGTCTGGTTCAGTGAAAGCAAGAGGGGGAATCTACGAGGTGTTAAAGCATGCCGAGGACCTGGCGCTGGAATCTGGTATGCTGAAAGAGTCGGATGATTACAGTATTTTGGCAGAACCGGAATTTAAAGAGTTTTTCGGGCGCCATACCATCCAGGTGGGCAGCACGGGGAACCTGGGGATGAGTATCGGGATTATGAGTGCAAAGCTGGGCTTCCGTGTGATTGTACACATGTCTGCAGATGCCAAGCAGTGGAAAAAGGATCTGCTGCGCAGCAGAGGCGTGGAGGTCATTGAATACGCAGATGATTACTGTGCGGCGGTAGAGCAGGGGCGGAAGAATTCAGATGCAGATCCTATGAGCTATTTTGTGGATGATGAGAATTCCCAGACCCTGTTTATGGGATACAGTGTTGCAGGGGAGCGGCTGAAGGCGCAGCTTGAGCAGCAGCAGATCCCGGTGGATGAGGAGCATCCGCTGTTTCTTTACATTCCCTGCGGAATCGGAGGTGCTCCAGGAGGAATCACTTATGGAGTGAAGCAGATATTCGGCGACCATGTGCACTGCTTCTTTACGGAGCCGACCCATGCCTGCTGTATGCTTCTGGGAATGGCCACAGGCCTTCATGACAAAGTAAGCGTAAAGGATTTTGAAATTGACGGAAGGACCGATGCAGACGGTTTGGCTGTAGGCCGCCCCTCTGCATTTGTAGGCAGGGTGGTGGAGCCTGTCCTGTCCGGCATTGCCACAATCCAGGATGAAAAGCTGTATGATCTGATGCGGGGGCTTTTGAAGGAAGAGAATATTTTCATTGAACCCAGCTCCTGTGCCGCCTTTGCCGCGCTGATCCGGGGAGAAGATATGAAGGCATATATGGAATCCAACGGGCTTGGAGGAAAGATGAACCAGGCCACCCATATCGCATGGGCTACCGGCGGAAGTATGGTTCCGGAGGAAATGAAGAAAATTTACCGGGAAACCGGGCTGTAGGCGGCTATGAAATATCGGTTATTGGTGCTGGATATTGACGGAACTGTGACGAATTCACAAAAGGAAGTGACGGAAAAGACGAGAAAGGCAATTCTTGGGCTGGAGGAAAGGGGGATCCGCGTGGCAATCGCTTCGGGGCGTCATCCCCAGGGGGTGCTTCCCATTGCCAGAATTCTGGATTTCCATCAATTCGGCAACTTTATTCTTGCATTTAACGGAGCAAGGATTATGGATGTCCGGCAAAATACCTGCGTTTATGAGCGGAGGCTTCCGCCCTTTCTTCCGGCAAGGCTGTGGAAGGATGCCAAAAACTATGGCCTGGGAATTTCAACCTACACAGAAAATGCGCTGATTGCAGGAACCAGGCCGGATCCGTATATGGAGCTGGAATCACGGATCAGTCATATCCCCATTGAATATCATGAAGATTTCTGCCGTTTTGTGGATTTTCCCGTAAATGGCTGTCTGTTTACCGGTTCACCGGAGGATATAGAAGCCATAGAGCCAGTGTTGTCCTGCCGGTATTTTCATGAGACCCAGATTTTCCGCTCAGAACCGTGTTTTCTGGAGGTGGTTTCCAAAAATGTGGACAAGGCATACAGCTTAAAGCATCTGCTGGAAAAGCTGGGAATTGCCAGGGAGGAGATGGTCTGCTGCGGCGACAGCTTCAATGATATCTCCATGATCCGCTATGCCGGATTGGGGGTAGCCATGGCAAATGCCCAGGAGAAGGTGAAGGATATAGCCAATTATATTACGGAACAGGATAATGACCATGACGGGATCGCCGAAGTGATTGAACGCTTTTTTTAATATGAGAGGAAACCACAGAAGAGGATGATGCAAAAAGCTGCTGTTTGCATCATCCTCTTTCGTCATAAAATAAAATCTTGCCAATTACTTTTGAATCGGTTAAAATAAGAAAAAAGAGCGGGAGGAAATGCCAGTGAAGTGTCCATATTGCAGCGAAGACGACACCAAAGTGATTGACTCCAGGCCTGCGGATGACAACAGTTCTATCCGGAGACGGCGTCAGTGCGAGAAGTGCGGAAAACGGTTTACAACGTATGAAAAGTTAGAAACCATGCCCCTTATGGTAATCAAAAAAGATAATTCCAGAGAAGTCTACGACCGCTCCAAGATTGAGGCAGGCATTCTCCGTTCCTGCCACAAGCGGCCGGTATCGCCCCAGCAGATCAATGCCATGGTGGATGAGATTGAAAACTGGATTTTCAACCTGGAAGAAAAAGAGGTGGAGACCTCTGCCATCGGCGAGAGGGTCATGGAGAAGCTGAAGGATATGGATGAGGTGGCCTACGTCCGTTTCGCATCTGTTTACCGGGAATTTAAAGATGTAAACACCTTTATGGAGGAGCTGGGAAAGCTGCTGAAGAAATAAGGAGAATAGCAGCAGGAAAGGATACTGTATGCTGGAAATATTTTATCCCAAGAGGATGGCGGAGTCCGCGTATGAGATTCCCTACAAAAAACTATATGACAGCGGAATCCGGGGTGTGATTTTCGACATTGACAATACCCTGGTGCCCCACGGAGCCCCGGCTGATCAAAGGGCTCTTTCTCTGTTTGCAGACTTTCACCGCATGGGCATGAAGACCTGCCTGCTGTCCAACAATAAGGAACCCCGGGTGGCCTCCTTCGCAGCCCAGGTAGACTCCCCCTACATATATAAAGGAGGAAAGCCGTCAGTAAAAGGCTACCAGGAAAGCATGAAAAAAATGGGAACCACGGTTTCCGACACCATTTTCGTAGGAGACCAGCTGTTCACCGACGTATACGGCGCCAACCGCACCGGCCTGTACAGCTACCTGGTAAAGCCCATCCACCCCAAAGAAGAGATTCAGATTGTACTGAAACGCTATTTAGAAGCAATCGTACTGTTTTTCTATAAAAGAAGCCTTAAGAGGAACCAGACATGACAATCAGCGGAAATGCCAAAGTATGCGGAGTCATAGGAAACCCGGTAGGTCATTCCCTGTCTCCCATGATGCAGAACTATTTTGCAGAAAAACTAAATCTTGATTTTGCCTACATTCCCTGTAACGTGCCGGACGAACAGGTAGGAGAAGCCATCCGTGGAATCTACGCCCTTGGCTTTCAGGGGCTCAACGTAACCGTCCCCCACAAACAGAGAGTCATGCCCCATCTTCTGGAGATTGACGAGGCCGCCAGATGCATCGGAGCCGTCAACACCCTGGTCCGCATGGAAGGCGGCTACAAAGGCTACAACACAGACGCAGAAGGCCTTTACAGAGCCCTCAAAAGACAGGGGATTCAGGTTGCCGGCCAGGACTGTCTCCTCATCGGAGCCGGAGGCGCCGCAAAAGCCGTCGCCTACATGCTGATGAAACACCAAGCCAAATCCATAGCCATCCTGAACCGCAGCCCCGAAAAAGCCCGGCTTCTTGCCGACCAGATGAACCGTCAGTTTGGAAGAAACACCATAAAAGCCATGGCCCTGTCAGACTACCAAAACCTGGAAGCCCCCTCCTATCTGGCCATCCAGACCACCAGTGTGGGAATGCACCCCCACCCCGGCCATGCCGCCATCGAAGATCCCACATTCTACAAAAAGATCCACACCGCCATAGACATCATCTATACCCCGTCCCGAACCCGCTTCATGGAACTGGTAAAAGAAGCAGGCGGCCAGGCCTTCAACGGTCTGGATATGCTGATCTATCAGGGAATCATCGCCTTCGAGCTATGGAACCCCAACGTGAGCATCACCGACGAGACAGTAGATGAAATCCGGGTCATGATGAAAAAAAGACTGGAAGGAAAAAGCTGAACCACATGGAAAAAACCATTATACTCACAGGCTTCATGGGAGCCGGAAAAACCTCCGTAGGAAAAACCCTGGCCCAAAAAACAGGCCTGAAGCTTTTAGACACAGACAAACTTATTGAAAAACAAGAAGGAACAACCATCAGCCGCATATTCCAAACCCAGGGCGAAGAAGCCTTCCGCAAGGCAGAGACCAACATACTGAAATCCCTTCTAAAAACCAAAGAAAAAACCAAAGAACCAGCCATCATATCCGTAGGCGGAGGCCTCCCCCTAAGAGAAGAAAACCAGACCCTCCTAAAAAACCTGGGCCTGGTTATATACCTTCAGATTCAGCCATCCACAGTACTAAAGCGCCTGAAAGGAGACACCTCCCGCCCCCTGCTACAAGGCGGAGACGCACAAGAAAAAGTAACCACCCTCCTCACCCAACGCGCCCCCATCTACCAAAAAGCCGCCCACCTATCCATCGACGTGGACAATAAGACCCTAAACCAAATAGCCGAAGAAATCCTGCTCCAAAGCAATATAATATCCCCTTAAAAACTTAAAGCTACCCGTCAGCCCGAAATCAATCATAAAAGAGCACCCAATTCCCCGCTCTACAGCCAATGACCCAGCCAGCACCAACACTTTAGCCGGCCAGCCACCAGCTCAGGACAAGGTTTCCTTTCATTTGCATTTGCAGGAGGCATAGAACCTCTTAGCTTTCGGGAATCTGCGTTAGGAGCAAAAATCCGCATGTCTGAGCGGAGCGAGTTCGGATTTTTGCTCCTGCTTTTAGCAGATTTCCGAAAGCTTAGAGATTCTGGCTCCGAAACCCGCAAATGAAAGGAAACCTTGTCCTGAGCGTATCTCCCGCATCAACCCAAAACCCAAAACCAGGAGGACCCCAAAAAAATGAAAATCCTAATCTTAAACGGCCCCAACCTAAACTTCCTAGGAATCCGCGAAAAAGGAATCTACGGAACCCAGAATTACGAATCCCTCACCACCCTTCTGCAGCAAAAAGCCCAAAAAGAAGGCCACCATCTGGACATATTCCAGAGCAACCACGAAGGCGCCCTCATCGACAAAATCCAGGAAGCCTACCACAACAACACCGAAGGAATCATCATCAACCCCGGCGCCTTCACCCACTACAGCTACGCCCTCCGGGACGCCCTGGCATCCATAGAAATCCCCAAAATCGAGGTTCACATCTCCAACGTCCACAAACGGGAAGAATTCCGCCACACATCCGTAACCGCCCCTGTCTGCACCGGACAGATCGTGGGATTAGGCCTTCACGGCTATCTTTTAGCCATGGATTATCTAACCGCAGCAAGAAATTGACAAAAAAGTGTTGAAAATACCGCATATATAGTTTAAAATAAGGAGAATGAATACAGATACTCCCAAAATCAGGGAACTGGTGAGTATATAGAGAGCTTAAGGAGGAATATCATTTATGATATCTGCAGGTGATTTTAGAAACGGTATTACCTTAGAGATTGATGGAAACGTATATCAGATTATGGAGTTTCAGCATGTAAAGCCAGGAAAGGGCGCTGCTTTCGTAAGAACCAAGATTAAGAACGTCATGAGCGGCGGCGTAGTGGAGAAGACCTTCCGTCCTACAGAAAAATTCCCGGCTGCAAGAATCGACAGAGTGGACATGCAGTATTTATATGCTGACGGTGATTTATTTAACTTCATGGATATGAATACCTACGAGCAGATTGCGCTGAACACAGAGACCATCGGCGATGCCTTAAAGTTTGTAAAAGAAAACGACATGTGCAAGATTTGTTCATACAACGGCAAGGTATTTTCCGTAGAGCCCCCTTTATTTGTAGAGCTGGAGATCACAGACACAGAGCCGGGATTTAAAGGCGATACCGCAACAGGCGCAACCAAGCCGGCAGTGGTGGAGACAGGCGCAACCGTATACGTTCCCCTGTTCGTAGACAGAGGCGACAAGATTAAGATTGACACCCGTACCGGAGAATACTTATCAAGAGTATAAGGACGGAAAGACAACCTGTATGGAGTCAAAGGATTTCATACAGGTTTTGCTTTCCTATTACAAATTATCAGATTCAGAGGAGAATATTATGGAAAAGAAATTAAGAGTCGGCGTATTAGGCGCCACAGGCATGGTGGGACAGAGGTTTTTGTCCCTTTTGGAGAATCATCCCTGGTATCAGGTAGTGACCGTTGCCGCCAGCCCCCGCTCTGCAGGAAAGACATATGAGGAGGCAGTGGGAGGCCGCTGGAAGATGAGTAAGCCTATGCCGGAGTCTGTGAAACATCTGATGGTCATGGATGTGAACCAGGTAGAAGAGGTGGCGGCTGGCGTGGATTTTGTATTCAGCGCTGTGGACATGACAAAAGAGGAGATCAAGGCCATCGAGGAGGCCTATGCAAAGACAGAGACCCCTGTGGTCTCCAACAACAGCGCCCACAGATGGACCCCGGACGTGCCTATGGTAGTGCCGGAGGTGAACCCGGAGCATTTTGAAGTTATCCCCTCTCAGCGGAAACGGCTGGGGACAAAAAAAGGGTTTATTGCGGTAAAGCCTAACTGCTCCATCCAGAGCTATGCGCCGGTTTTGACTGCGTGGAAGGAATTTGAACCCTATGAGGTGGTTGCCACCACATACCAGGCTATTTCCGGCGCCGGAAAGACGTTTAAGGACTGGCCGGAGATGGTGGAGAATATTATCCCTTACATCGGCGGGGAAGAAGAAAAAAGCGAGCAGGAGCCCTTAAGGCTGTGGGGAAGCGTGGAGGACGGCGTGATTGTGAAGGCCCAGGAACCAGTGATTACCTGCCAGTGTATCCGGGTTCCTGTGCTGGACGGACATACGGCGGCAGTATTTGTGAAATTCAGGAAACAGCCCACGAAAGAGCAGCTTATCGAGAAGCTGGTAAGCTTTAAAGGAGCGCCCCAGGACTTGCATCTGCCCAGCGCCCCCAAGCAGTTTATTCAGTACTTGGAGGAGGATAACCGGCCCCAGGTTGCCCTGGATGTGAATTATGAAAAAGGGATGGGGATTTCCATAGGCCGTCTCCGTCCGGATACGGTGTATGATTATAAATTTGTGGGGCTGTCTCACAATACAGTTCGCGGGGCTGCGGGGGGAGCCATTCTCTGTGCGGAGCTTTTGACGGCCAAAGGGTATATAGAGGCGAAATAAAAGTCATTCATATAAAAGATTTTAATTTACAGGAGGCAAAGAATAATATGGGATGTGCAAAGACAGAATTTGGCAGGCTGGAGGACGGCAGAATGGTGTACCGGTATACATTGACCAATGAGCAGGGGGCGTCTGCGTCCTTTACGGATCTTGGCGGTATCTGGCTTACTATGGTGGTTCCGGACAGAGACGGCAGGATGGCGGATGTGGTGCTTGGCTATGATACGGTTGAAGGGATCCTGACAGGGCCGGGGCATCCAGGCGAGCCGGTAGGGCGCAATGCCAACCGGATTGGCGGCGCAAAGCTTGCTATAAACGGCGTGCCCTATGAGCTGGAGAAAAACTGCGGCGGAAAGCACAATCTTCACAGCGGGCCGGATTACTACCGGAACCGTGTGTGGGAGGCCCAGGTTGAGGAGGATGGGATGGGGACGAAGATTTCCTTTTCTCTGTCCAGCCCTGACGGGGATCAGGGATATCCGGGGAACGCAGACATTACGGTTTCCTATACGCTGATGCCGGACAACAGCCTGAAGCTGGATTATCACATGGTAAGCGACGCAGACACAGTGGCAAACTTTACCAACCACGCCTATTTCAACCTGGCAGGCCATGATTCCGGAAACGCCATGAACCAGAAGGTTTGGATCGACGCGGATACATTTACCATTACGGACAGGGATTCCATTCCCACAGGAGAGCTGGTGCCGGTGAAGGGAACGCCTATGGACTTTACCCAGATGAAGGCCATTGCCAGGGATATTGAGGCGGATTATGAACAGCTTATATGGGCAGGAGGCTTTGACCATAACTGGGCCCTGAATCATCCGGAAGGGGAGCTTTCCCTATGTGCCAAAGCGGTGGATGAGGCCAGCGGACGGGTGATGGAGGTGTACACAGATCTCCCGGGGGTTCAGTTCTATACTGCCAATTCCATGGCCACGGACATGGGAAAAGAAAAGGCTGTGTATCACAAAAGGGACGGGTACTGTTTTGAGACCCAGTACTTCCCGGATGCTGTGAATAAGCCGGAATTTGCCTCTTCCCTTTTAAAGGCAGGGCAGGAATATAAGACAACGACTATTTACAAGTTCAGCGTGGAATAATACATGACAAAATCGTTATATATCGCAGAAAAGCCCAGCGTGGCCCAGGAATTTGCCAATGCCTTGAAGAAGAACTGGGGGAGGCGGGACGGGTATCAGGAGGCGGACGATGCCATTGTCACATGGTGTGTGGGCCATCTGGTAACCATGAGCTATCCGGAAAGCTACGACCCTAAGTATAAGCGGTGGAGCCTTGATACGCTGCCTTTTCTGCCCAAGGAATTTAAGTATCAGGTAATAGAAAGTGTTTCAAAACAGTTTAAGATTGTCAGCGGTTTGCTAAACCGCAAGGATGTGGAGACTATTTATATCTGTACAGACTCCGGGCGGGAGGGAGAATATATTTACCGTCTGGTGGATCAGATGGCGGATGTGAAAGGAAAGGTGAGAAAGCGGGTTTGGATTGACTCCCAGACAGAGGAGGAGATCCTGCGGGGAATCAGGGAGGCAAAGGATTGGAGCCAGTATGACAATCTGTCTGCTTCTGCCTATCTCCGGGCAAAAGAGGATTATCTGATGGGAATCAATTTTTCCCGCCTGCTCACATTGAAGTACGGAAATACAGTGTCCAATTATCTGAAGAAGGACAGGACCGTGGTTTCCGTGGGAAGAGTGATGACCTGTGTGCTGGGGATGGTGGTGCGCAGGGAGCGGGAGATCCGGGAATTTGTGAAAACCCCTTTTTACAGGGTCATAGGAACCTTTGCCTGCCAGGAGATGACCTTTGACGCAGAGTGGAAAAGCGTGAAGGGCTCCCGGTATTATCAGACACCCTTTCTGTATAAGGAAAACGGGTTTAAGGAGAAAAAGACTGCAGAGGAGCTGATTGGGTTTTTGTCTGAGAATCTGCCTCTCACGGCTGTGGTGGCTTCGGTGGAACGGAAGAAGGAGACAAAGAATCCGCCTCTTCTCTATAATCTTGCAGAGCTGCAGAATGATTGCTCCAAGATGTTTAAAATAAGCCCTGACGAGACTCTCAGGGTGGTGCAGGAGCTGTATGAGAAAAAGCTGGTGACCTATCCCAGGACAGATGCCAGAGTGCTGTCCACAGCAGTTGCCAAGGAGATATATAAGAATATAAACGGATTAAAACAGTTGGGGCCTTTAAGCGTTTTTGCAGCGGAGGCTCTCCAGTTGGGAAATTATAAGACGATTGCAAAGACACGGTATGTAAATGACAAGCAGATTACGGATCACTATGCCATCATTCCTACGGGGCAGGGGCTTGGCGCTTTAAACGGCCTGTCGGCCCTGTCGATGAAAGTATACCAGGTCATAGCCAGAAGGTTCTTAAGCATTTTTTATCCTGCAGCGGTTTACCAAAAGACCACCCTGGATTTAGAAAGGCAGCAGGAGCATTTTTTTTCTGTGTTCAAGGTTTTGACGGAACAGGGATATCTGAAGGTCGCCGGAAATTTCGGGGACAAGAAAAAAGGGGAGACAGACAAGGAGAAGGAAGCGGGCAGCGAGGAGTCTGAGAGAAATCAGAAGGACCTGGAAAATCCCGGGTTTTTAAAGATGCTGGCTTCTCTGAAAAAAGGGATGGAGATTCCTGTTGCCGGATTTGCCATCAAGGAGGGAGAGACCTCCCCGCCTAAACGCTACACCTCCGGATCTATGATTCTTGCCATGGAGAATGCGGGGCAGCTGATTGAGGATGAGGACCTGCGGGCTCAGATAAAGGGAAGCGGAATCGGTACCAGTGCCACCAGGGCGGAGATTCTGAAAAAGCTGGTGAATATTCAGTATCTGGAGCTAAACAAAAAAAACCAGGTGATCACGCCTGCACTTTTAGGCGAGCTGATTTTTGAGGTGGTGAATGCTTCCCTAAAGCAGCTTCTCAACCCGGATTTGACGGCAAGCTGGGAGAAGGGGCTGACCTATGTGGCGGAAGGCAGCATTACTTCTGAGGAGTATATGGTGAAGCTGGAGAACTTTGTGGCCGGAAGAACATATAATGTGTTAAGGCTGAATAATCAGTATCAACTGAGAGATAGTTTTGATGCGGCGGCTAATTTTTACAAGAAATAACGAATACCTGTGAATGATATATGGCACAATTAATGGTGAAAAAGGAGACGATTTTATGAATAAGGAACAGATGACCATAGGGCAGTTGTATGATACCAGCAAGACTATGGCAGGGGCCATGATGGAGCGATACACCTATCCATGGGAAGTACTGCCTCATATCGGAGAAATTATAGCAGCTCTTTCCGCAACCCTTCCAAAAGACGAGTATAACTGCATCGGCGGAAATATTTGGATTCATAAGTCTGTCCAGATACCGCCTATTTCCACAGTAAAGGGCCCTGCTATCATCGGGGCAAATGTAGAGGTGCGCCCGGGCGCGTTTATCAGAGGAAATGTAATCGTGGGAGAGGGCGCCGTAGTGGGAAATTCTACGGAGCTTAAAAATGTAATTCTGTTTGACGGTGTTCAGGTGCCCCATTATAATTATGTAGGTGATTCTATTTTAGGATATAAATCCCACATGGGAGCCAGCTCTCTGACCTCCAATGTAAAGTCAGATAAAACCCTGGTAAAGGTCCATGGAGAAGACGGGGATATAGAGACCGGCCTTAAGAAATTCGGCGCCATGCTGGGAGATTTTGTGGAGGTTGGATGCGGTTCCGTGCTGAATCCCGGAACAGTGGTTGGATCACACTCCAATATCTATCCTCTTTCCAGCGTGAGAGGATGCGTGAACGCAAACTCTATCTATAAACGGGATGGCGTGATTGTGGAGAAAAGAGAGAATCCATAAGGGGGATTGCAGCAAAGAGGGAATGTGCCGCTATATGTCCTGGTCCAGAATCCTGCAGAGCAGGATTCTTTTTTCTGATTTTAAAAGAACATTGTAAGATATTTCCGCGCCCTAATAAAGCAGAGAAAAAGGTATAATAAAGCTGTAGTAAAACAAGACAACAAAGTAAAGGGGCGGTGTAGTGTGCGGGTAGCAGTTTGCGATGATGACAGAAGATTTTGTTACAAAATGAAAGATATTTTGGAACAATACGAGGAAATCAGGGGGATACATATGGAAACAGACCTGTTTTTTGACGGGAATGAACTGTGCGGCAGGCTGGAGACAGGACAGAGGTATCATCTGATTTTCCTGGATGTTCTGATGAAAAAGCTGAATGGCGTGGAGACTGGGAAGTTTATCCGAAGAGTCATCGACGATTATGATACCAGAATCATATATGTCTCCTGCGACAAGGAGTATGCCATTGAACTGATCCAGAATCAGCCTACCAATTTTTTGAAGAAGCCAGTTGGAGCCAGACAGATTTTTCAGAATCTGGATGCGATTCAAAGGAGAGACAGAAAGGAACAGAATCAGTTTTTTTACAGGCAGGGAAAATTAGTTCATGAAATTCCATATTCAGAGATCGTCTATTATCAAAGCATGGGAAGAAAAATTCAAATCCATACCCCCAAACAGGTATATGAATACAACGGAAAATTGTCACAATTATTAAAGGAGGGCCTGCCTTCTAATTTTATTTGCATTCATAAATCGTATATTATAAACCGAGATTATGTTATGCGGAGAATGTACGACAAAATCTATTTAAAAGACACAGAGGAATGGCTTCCTGTCAGCCAGAAATACAGGAAACAGGTGAGGGAAAGCCTGAAGAAAAGTATCATTCATACGTTTGGAGGGCCTGCAGGGAAGAGCTATGCCGGATTTTCGACGAATTATGACAGGGAAACAGATGAATTTTGCATTTGAAAGTTAAAAAACTATACTTTATGTTATTATCTTTACAGCAGCCTGGTACTGTATTGCGGAAGCTCCGGTAAGTTCTGCATTCGTTGTTTCGGCAATGCAGTACCAGATTCCGGTATGCTGCAGGCTTCCTACCTGTTTCTGCATGACCGCTGTAAGGGGACTTAAAAAGCCAGGATGCTGCAGATGTATGTGGGGAATGATCCGCAGCGTCCCAACTTTTCCTTTTTATACCCTCGTCTGCAGAGGGGAAATTAACCGTGAATAATAATACTGATCCGCTTGTAGATCAGGGTGGTTACCAGGGAGACGATGGCTCCCTTTATCAGATTAAACGGGGCAACGCACACGAAAGCCAGGGTCCATACGCTGGACACAGCAGGATTGATGGCGGCTCCGGCAGCAATGATAGAGTCTAAGGGCATAAAATTGGAGTAAAACGGAATCATAACCAGGGCGTTTAAGACAGCACCTACAAGAGCCATGGAGACGGTTCCTGCCACCATGCCTATGAGGGCTCCTTTTTTTGTCTTATTCAGCTTGTAAATCCAGCCTGCCGGCAGAATCAGGGAACATCCGATGCAGATGTTGGCAAATTCTCCCACAAATCCGGTGGAAGTAGGTTTTAACACCAGCTTTACAAGAATTTTTACCAGCTCAATGACAGCGCCGGCCAGAGGGCCCATGGAAAAGGTTCCCACTAACACAGGAATCTCACTTAAGTCCAGGCCATAAAATGGGGGGGCGATGAAAGGGATGGGGAACTCAAACAGCATCAGCACCGCGCCCAGGGCACCGAACATGCCCATCAGAACCACATTTTTCAGGTTAAAAACTTTTCTTTCTTTCATTTTCTTATCCTCCTTGAGATTTTAATGTACTCCTCAAGCCTTCCTGTGCCTGGGAAAGTATATCTTAGGGCCCGGAGGGGAACTGCAGCTTACTGACTGGCAGGCAACAAAAAACCTGAGTATGGGAATACTCAGGGCCAACACGCATCCAAACCATACGGCATGCAGTTTCTTCTCTCATCCAGACTATACTGTCGGTTTTGGAATTTCACCAAATCAGCCACCTTAGTGGGTCGCGGACTATACCGCCGGTGGGGAATCGCACCCCGCCCCGAAGAACTAGTTATTTACAGGGGATATTATAATACAGTGGGGCGGGAAATGCAAGATGAAAAACTTTCAGATGAAACAAACACAAATTCTCGACATAAAATAGAAGATATGGTAGAATAAATAGGTGGCAGGGCCGCTTCGTGATGGATCGGGAGCATGCTCTGTCTCTGACCTGGATACGGGGAAGTGCGATTGGGGAAACGGACTTTGCATTCCAGGCAATTCTTTGAAAATCTTATGTTCTATGGGGGATAATCTATGAAATTTCTTGTAAACAAAAAACTTTCTACACGCATTAGTATTCTCACTACTGCAATTATCCTGACAGGTATGCTGCTTCTTTGGATATTTGTGTCTGCCAATGCGTCTTCCATGGTTAAAAATGACATAACCAACCAGATGACAGATGCTGTAGAAGCCAGAGCAGCCATCATAGCGAGTACGTAACCTCGGCGGAGGAATATATGACCGCCTTTGCCCTGGGAAGTGAGGTCCGCCAGCTTCTTTTGCATCCGGAGGACCAGGAGCTGCTGAAAGAGGCCCAGGAATATACCCAGGACTTTGCGGCTGTCAAAGGTATTTTTGAGGGGCTTTATATTGCAACTCCGGATACGTATGTCCTGACCCATACCTCGCAGGGGGCCATCGGAATAACCACCCGGTCCGGGGATTCTCTTGACACCTTCCAAAATACTATTTTGTCCCAGCAGAAGCTGACCAATCTGGGAATCATGAAGTCGCCGGGAACCGGGAGCATGATCCTGTCCATGTACTACCCGATTTTTGAAGGGCAGAGGTGTATCGGATTTGTGGGGGCCGGCGTGTATGCCAGCCACCTGATGGATGCGCTGCTGAACCTGAATATCAAGGGGCTGCCTGACAGCGAGTACGTGTTCCTGAATGTGGAGAACGGGGTATACCTTTACCATCAGGATGAAGCGCTTCTGAATACAGAGACTACAGACCAGGGGTACAAGGAGATTATCCGGCGGATCCAGGCAGAGGGCAGCACCCAGGCAAGTACATATTCCTACCGGGATGAAAACGGTGTGGGGCGGATTCTGGGAGAGATGGCAAACGGAAATCTTTGCGTGAATGTTACGGAGAATGAATCCTACTATATTGGAGATTTTAAGGCATTGTCTGAAAGCCTGAAATCTATCCATGCCAACCTTGTAAGTGTCATCCGGGATATTTCGGATGTGGCCCGGCTGGTTGATACAAGTGCGGATCAGGTAGCCACAGGCGCGCAGGCATTGTCACAGGGGACTATGGAGCAGGCGTCCTCTGTGGAAGGGCTGGTATCCAATGTGACTGCCATCACGTCCCAGATTCAGACCAGCACTGTGCGCTGTGGCAGCGCCAGCCAGCTGGTGGATAAGGCGGCCGGTCATCAAAACCATTGAGGACATTGCATTCCAGACCAATATTCTGGCCTTAAATGCCTCCGTGGAAGCCGCCCGGGCCGGCGCTGCAGGAAAGGGATTTTCCGTAGTGGCGGATGAGGTCCGCAATCTTGCCGCCAAATCAGCTGAAGCCGCCGAGGATACAGGAGGGCTGGTTAACCAATCTATCCAGGATGTAAAGACAGGGACAGATGCCACCAACCTGGCTGTTTCCGCCATGGAGGTGATCCGTGACTGCATTCAGGAGATTAAGACGCTGATGGATGAGATTGCGGCTGCCAGCATCCGGCAGTCGGAGATGATCGTATCCGTAGAAGACGGAATCAAGGAGATTTCCAGAGTGGTGCAGACCAATTCCTCTGCTGCAGATGAAAGCGCTTCCGTTTCCAGGCAGCTGTCCGATCAGGCACGGACCCTGAACAGCTTAATCAGCCGGTTCCATATCGCATAGATATTAAATAGTAAGAGGCCGTTGCATCTCTGCAGCAGCCTCTTTGCATGTTCCTTCTATGCCAGCGCCTGATCCAAATCGGCGATGATATCATCCACATTCTCGATGCCTACACTGAGCCGGATAAGGGACGGATCCACACCGGCTTCCACCAGCTGTTCATCACTTAGCTGGCGGTGGGTATGGCTGGCAGGGTGGAGGACGCAGGTCCGGGCATCCGCCACATGAGTGACAATGGCAGCCAGCTTTAGTTTATCCATAAACACGGCGGCAGCCGCCCTTCCTCCCTTTAAGCCAAAGGAAATAACACCGCAGGTGCCCTTTGGCATGTATTTCTGAGCCAGCTCATAGTATTTGTCGCCTTCCAGGCCGGGATAGTTGACCCAGGCCACATCGTCTCTGGACTTTAAATACCTGGCTACAGCCAGGGCATTCTCACAGTGGCGGGGTACACGCAGGTGAAGGGTCTCCAGGCCGATATTTAACAGGAAAGCGTTCTGGGGAGCCTGGATAGATCCCATATCCCGCATCAGCTGGGCTGTGGCCTTGGTGATGTAGGCGGCTTTCCCGAATTTTTTCGTGTAGGTGATGCCGTGGTAGGAGTCATCCGGGGTGGTAAGCCCGGGGAACTTGTCCGGGCAGGATTCCCAGTCAAAGCTGCCGCTGTCCACAATGCAGCCGCCTACAGTCATGGCATGGCCGTCCATGTACTTGGTGGTGGAGTGGGTGACGATATCCGCGCCCCACGCAAAGGGACGGCAGTTGATGGGGGTGGCAAAGGTATTGTCGATGATGAGAGGAACCTGATGGCTGTGGGCCAGCCGGGCAAATTTCTCTATATCTAAAACCACAAGGGCCGGGTTGGCGATGGTCTCCCCGAACACGGCTTTGGTGTTTGGCTTAAATGCTTTTTCAAGCTCCTCCTCCGGTGCGTCCGGGTCCACCAGAGTACACTGGATGCCGAAGCGCTTTAAGGTGACGGTAAACAGATTGGAGGTGCCGCCGTAGATGGTGGCGGCGCTGACCACATGGTCGCCTGCAGAGCAGATATTTAAGATGGCGTACATATTGGCTGCCTGGCCGGAGGATGTGAGCATGGCTGCCACTCCGCCTTCCAGCTTGCAGATTTTGTCGGCAACGGCATCGTTGGTGGGATTGGCCAGACGTGTGTAGAAGTAGCCGTTCTCCTCCAGATCAAAAAGACGGCCCATCTGTTCACTGGTCTCGTATTTGAAGGTAGTACTCTGATAGATAGGCAGTATCCGGGGCTCCCCGTTTTTCGGCTGCCATCCGCCCTGGATGCAGATGGTCTCCGGTGATTGCTTGCGCTCCATATGAAATCCTCCTGTTATTTTATTGGTTTTTAGAGAAAATTTTGACACCTGTATCACGGACATAGTCTATCACAACTGAGGGAGGAAAATCAAGAGAAAATGCTTTGGCAGGAATCCGTTGCTATTTCCTGATTTATCTACTATAATACAGAGTATTGCAAGGATGTCATTGTACCGGACCGGGCAAGGAGGTTTTACAGATGAGTAGTTTAAAAAAGCTGAAAAAACTACAGAGAATTTTATTTGGGCGTACCACACTGATTGTGCTGTTTCTTTTGATTCAGATCGGGTATTTCTTCGGAATCGTAGAGTGGCTTACACAGTACTCTCTCTATGTCTACATTGCGTTTGACCTGTTTGGAGGGCTGCTTTGCATCTATATTATCAACAAAAAAGACAATCCCAGCTTTAAGCTGGCCTGGATCATTCCTGTGCTTCTGTTTCCCGTATTTGGAAGCCTTCTCTACCTCTATGTGGAGCTGGAGATCAGCGGAAGACTGATCGAAAAGCGGGCCGGGCAGTTTGTCCGGGAATCAAAGGAGTATGTAAGGCAGGATAAAGAGGTGATGGAACGCCTGGAGAAGGAAGATAAGCTTACAGCCAACCTGGCAGAATATGTGGGAACAAAAGGCGGATTTCCTATCTATGGGCATACGTCGGTGGAATATTTCCCAAGCGGCCAGGCGAAGTGGAAGCGTCTGAAAGAGGAGCTTTTAAAGGCAGAGAAATTCATTTTTATGGAATATTTTATTGTGGAAGAGGGGGTCATGTGGGACAGCATCCTAAAAATCCTGGAGCAGAAGGCAAAGGAAGGGGTGGAAGTGCGGTTTATGTATGACGGTATGTGCTCCCTTATGCTTCTTCCCCACAACTATCCCAAAAAGATGGAGGCCAGGGGAATCCGCTGCCAGATGTTTGCCCCCATAAAACCGCTTCTGTCCACGGCCCAGAACAACCGGGATCACCGCAAGATTGTGGTGATCGACGGCCGCACAGCCTTTACCGGAGGCATCAATCTGGCGGATGAGTACATCAATGAGAGAAAGCGGTTTGGCTACTGGAAGGACGTGGCTGTCATGGTGAAGGGGGATGCTGTAAGGAATTTTACGGTCATGTTCCTTCAGCTATGGAATATCTGGGAGAAGACGGCACTTCCCTATGAGAAGTATCTGTATCAGGGGGAGGGAGAGCAGCTTTCCGGCTCCGCGGACGGGTATGTGCTGGGTTATGGGGATTCTCCCCTTGACCATGAGCCGGTGGGCAAGAGAGTCTACCTGGATATTCTGAATACGGCCAAGAGCTACGTGCATATTATGACACCGTATCTGATTCTGGATGACGAGACCATCGGCGCCCTGTCCTACGGGGCCAAAAGAGGGGTGGAGATTGTTATTATCATGCCTCATATTCCGGATAAAAGGTATGCATTTATGCTGGCTCACAGCTACTATAAGGAGCTTCTGGAGGCAGGGGTGAAGATCTATGAGTTTACCCCTGGATTTGTCCATGCCAAGGTGTTTACCAGTGACGATGAGAAGGCGGTGGTGGGAACCATCAATCTGGATTTCAGAAGCCTGTACCACCATTTTGAGTGCGGGGCGTTTTTATATCGGAACCAGGCGGTGGCTGATGTGGAAAGGGATTTTCAAGAGACGCTAGCCCGGTGCCAGGAGATTACGCTGGAAACGTGCAGACATTTTCCCCTGCATGAGAAGATTGCAGGGAGGGCTCTGCGGCTGATTGCGCCGATGATGTAGATGTACTCTCGGAATCTCTCCTGCACCTGCCTTTGTGGCTGATTTTCCGTCCTATGCACATAAATTTAATCAACGTACGTTCCACGTACGCCTCATAAATTTATGCACATCTGACAAAAAATCATCTCACAAAATCAGGCACAGAGAGACTCCGGGAGTATATGTAGGAGAAGAGGAGGATAAGATGAAGGTTGCGGATATGCATTGCGATACTATCGCAGAAATTTATTATGCCCAGAGCAGGGGAGAGGATGTGGGAATCCGGAGAAACCAGTTTCATGTGGATCTGAAAAAAATGGCGAAGGGAGATTACGGGATTCAGAATTTTGCCCTGTTTACTTCCATAGCACGGGAGGAAAGGCCTTTTGAGTATACCATGAACCTGCTGGACGTGTTCTATCAGGAGATGGAGAAGAATCAGGACCTGATCGGTGTGGTAAGATCCTATCAGGATATCGAGGAAAACTGGAAGAAGGGACGGATGTCCGCCCTTTTAACCATTGAGGAGGGGGCTGTCTGCCAGGGGAACCTGTCCTTTCTGCGGGACTTCTACCGTCTGGGCGTGCGGATGATGACCCTTTTGTGGAACCATCCCAATGAGCTGGGATACCCAAGCTGCAGGGATACCAGGGGGGCAGGATCCATCGGCATCCCGGACACGGAGCGCGGCCTTACGGAGACAGGGATAGCATTTCTTGAGGAGATGGAGAGGCTGGGAATGATCATCGACATCTCACATCTCAACGACGCGGGGGTCTGGGATGTGTTTAAGTATACGAAAAAGCCTTTCGTTGCCAGCCATTCCAATGCCAGGGCGCTGACTGACGGATGCCTGCGGAATTTGACTGACGACATGATACGGCAGATGGGAGAGAGAGGATGCGTGCTGGGAATCAATTACTACCCGCCTTTCCTTAAGGTGCCGGAGGCAGGAAAAGAGGAGGAGAAGATGAAGAGCCGGGTGTCTGATATGGTGCGTCACATGAAGCACATCAGGCAGACAGGGGGGATCGGCTGTATCGGCCTGGGGTCTGATTTCGACGGGATCGGAGGAGACCTGGAGATGAAGTCCTGCGCTGACCTTCCTCTTCTGGAGGCGGAGATGAGGCGGCAGGGATTTTCGGAATCGGAGATTGAGGCCGTATTCCATGGAAATGTGCTGCGGGTTTACAGAGAGGTGCTGCTATGAAAGAACTGACTGATATGAGAGAATTCGCCGGTTTTATCAGGAGAAATAGCTGGCTGGTAATTTTTACAGTACTGACTGCGGCTGTGGTGTACGGGGCCTATCTGATCCACGGCGGGGATATCCTGATGGACGCGGAGACATATATCGTGTATCAGGAGGATTCTCTTGCCACCTTTGAGCGTGCCGGGCGTTATGGGTTGTACCTGGCGAAAAAGCTTTTTTCCACGAATACATATATGCCGGAGGCTTTTCTGTGTTATATGATGATTGTCATGTGCATTGCCAGCCTGTTTTTTGATTTCTGCATCCATGACATTATGTCGGCAGGCCATGGGAAGGAGGCAGATATTTTTTCATGGGTATTTAACGGGCTGTTTATAAGCTGTCCGGTGCTTGTCCACCAGTTTTACTTTTATTACCAGGCCTTCGAGGTGGCATTGGGATTTTTCCTGGGGATTTTAGGCGCTTATGCGGTCCATGTCTGGGCTTATAAAAAAGGAAAAGCTCCCTGGGCCTTTCTGGGTTTTGCCTGTATGTTGTGGAGCTTTGGGATCTATCAGGTGCTGGTGCCTTTTTACATAGCAGTCAATGTGGTATTTTATCTTGCCGATTATTTGTATGGTGAGAAGCGGGAGGACTATTTTCTTGTCTGTGTGAAGCTGACGGGGATTTTTCTTGCAGGTCTGTGTGGATATCTGTTTCTTTCAAAGCTGTGGGTGCTTGTCCGCTATCATAAGTTTATGACGCTTCTTGCTGACAACTATATGGGCTGGGGAAGGTTTTCTTTTACAGACTGTCTCCGGCTTATAAAAAGAGACTTGTGGAACGTGATTTTTTCACAGGTTCCTGCATTCAGCCGCGGCTATTTATTTTTAACGGTTTTATTTGCAGCGCTGGCGTGGCAAGGAGGAAAAAGGGCCGGAAAGAAACAGCTTTATCTGTATCTTATGGCCACGGCTGTTTTTGTGGTGTCTCCTTTTTTTATGTCCCTTCTTCTGGGAAATTGTCAGATTCTTCGGGCGCATCTGGTTTATCCCTTTGTTTTTGCGGCTTGCGCTGGCTTTGCCGCCATGCTGCTGTGGGACAGGCGGAGGCTTTTTTATCCTCTGGCCGGGGTTTTGCTGTTTTTGTTCTGCGATCAGATCAGCATTTCCAACCGCTATGAGCAGATGATCCATTTTGTCGCAAAAGCGGATCGGGAAATGGCAGGTGCTATCTACCAGCAGGCCAGGAAACTGAGTCTGGACTCTGTGGGAGCCGCCGGGAGAACTGGAGGAATATGCCTGCCAGCGGGCGGAAAGTATGACGGTCTGGCCGGCAGAGGGCTCTATGGTCTGTGAAAACGGGCTGATTATTATTAAAATAGGAGAGTCTCATACAGCAGGACATTGATTTTTCAGCTTAGGAAATTTTCCAATTTAAAGCACTATAGCATTGACGCGGCAAAAAAATTGTAGTATGATACTACTGTTGTAAATTTTTGATTAGTAAGGGAGAGAATTATTATGAGGAAATCATCTAAGATTTTGTCTCTGGTTCTTGCCGGCGCTATGGTTATGTCCATGGCAGGATGCTCCGGCAAAGGGGAGGAGACCACGGCAGCGGCTACAGAGGCGGCTACAACCACAGCGGCAGGCAGCGAGGCTGCAAAAAGCGAAGAGACCACGGCGGCGGAGGAGCCTGAGAAGGTATTTAACGTGGGTATCTGCCAGCTGGTACAGCATGACGCGCTGGATGCGGCAACGGAAGGATTTAAAGACGCCCTGGTTGAAGAGCTGGGGGACGGAGTCGTATTTGACGAGCAGAACGCCCAGGGTGATGCAAATACCTGCTCCACCATTATCAACAGTTTTGTATCCGGAGGCGTAGACCTGATTCTGGCCAATGCCACACCGGCTCTGCAGGCAGCACAGGCCGGAACCAACGAGATTCCCATTCTGGGAACTTCTGTTACCGAGTATGGCGTGGCTCTGGGAATCGATGGGTTTGACGGGACTGTAGGCGGCAATATTTCCGGTACATCGGATCTGGCCCCTCTTGATGAGCAGGCAGCCATGCTGCATGAGCTGTTCCCGGACAAGAAGACAGTAGGTCTTATCTACTGCTCTGCAGAGGCAAACTCCCAGTATCAGGTTGATACAGTAAAAGCGGCTCTGGAAGGGCTGGGATACAGCTGTGAGTATTATGCTTTTTCCGATTCCAACGATCTGGCCACCATTGTTACAAAAGCATGCTCTGAGTGCGAAGTGCTCTATGTTCCTACGGATAATACTGCAGCAGCCAATGCGGAGCTGGTAAACAGCATCTGTATGCCGGCAGGTATCCCTGTGGTTGCAGGCGAGGAAGGTATCTGTGCAGGCTGCGGCGTCGCAACCCTTTCTATCAGCTACTATGATCTGGGATGGGGAACCGGCAAGATGGCTGCCAAGATTTTGAAAGGCGAAGCCAATATTTCCGAGATGCCTATTGAGTATGCACCTCAGTTTACCAAGAAATACAATGCTATCATCTGTGAAGAGCTGAACATCCAGGTTCCGGATGATTATGAGCCGATTCAGTAGTACTGCATTCACCGTTGTTTCTGCCCAGGCAGATTGTGCTGTGAATGAAGCGTTAACGCAGGGCTTACAAAAAGAGAATAAAGAGGCAGCAGCGGGACTAAAATCATCACGTCTCGCTGCCGTTTTTTCAAAAGATATCCTGCCAGGCAGGATAACAGGGTGAGGTGACAGAGATGAATATAGGAAGTTTATTAAATGCTTTGCCAGGAGCAACAGCCCAGGGACTGATCTGGGGGATTATGGCTATCGGAGTCTATATTACGTACCGGGTTCTGGATATTGCGGATTTGACGGTGGACGGTTCTCTGTGTACCGGGGGCGCGGTATGCATTATGCTTATGTTAAGCGGACAGAACGTATGGGTGGCTATGGCGGGAGCCATGGCGGCAGGCATGCTGGCAGGCCTGGTGACAGGTATTTTTCACACATATATGGGGATTCAGCCCATTTTAGCAGGTATTTTGACACAGCTTGGCCTGTGGTCAGTGAATTTGAAAATAATGGGGAAGGCAAACCAGGTAATCAATGTGGATAAATTCAGTCTGCTGGTGTCCCTGCGATTTATTAAGAATGTGCCTTTCTTTAAAAATACAATTCTTGTGGTGGCAGTTATCACCGTTTTACTTATCGGGATTTTATACTGGTTTTTTGGAACGGAGCTGGGGTGCTCCTTAAGAGCCACAGGCTGCAATGACAAGATGGCCAGGGCTCAGGGAATCAATACCAATTTCAGCAGAGTGCTGGGACTTATGATTTCCAACGGGCTGGTGGCGTTTTCAGGAGCCCTTCTGTCCCAGTATCAGGGGTTTGCGGATATTAACATGGGCCGGGGCGCCATCGTCATCGGACTGGCGGCAGTGATTATCGGGGAGGCTGTTTTCGGAAGGATTTTCCACAACTTTGCCCTACTCCTTTTAGGTGTATCCCTTGGATCCATCATCTATTATCTGGTGCTTCAGGTGGTTATCTGGCTGGGAGTGGATACGGATCTGCTGAAGCTTCTGTCAGCACTTATTGTGGCGGTGTTCCTGTGGCAGTTCCAGTCAGGAAGTGCTCTCTTAAAACCGGCGAGAAAGGGAGGAAAGAGCTGATGCTGGAGGTAAAAAATATATCTAAAACCTTTAATCTGGGAACGGTGAATGAGAAACAGGCCTTAAGAGGCTTAAGCCTGACCCTTAAAGACGGCGATTTTGTCACGGTCATCGGGGGAAACGGGGCAGGAAAGTCCACGCTTTTGAATGCCATAGCAGGTACCTGGATGGTGGATGAAGGAAGGATTCTCATCGACGGCCAGGATGTGACAAAGCTTCCGGAGTACAGAAGGGCCAAATTTTTAGGCCGTGTATTCCAGGATCCTATGAACGGCACGGCAGCTACCATGGGGATCGAGGAGAACCTGGCCCTGGCCTTCCGGCGGGGGGACAGGCGCACCCTGAAGAACGGAATCAACAATAATGAGAGGAAGATGTACAGAGAGCTTTTGGCGAAACTGGGGCTGGGACTGGAAAACCGGATGACCTCCAAGGTAGGGCTTCTGTCCGGAGGGCAGAGGCAGGCGCTGACTCTTCTGATGGCTACGTTAAAAAAGCCGAAGCTGCTGCTTCTGGATGAACATACGGCGGCTCTGGATCCCAAGACAGCGGCTAAGGTTTTGGAGACCACGGAGACAATCGTCAATCAGGATCGTCTGACCACACTGATGATTACCCACAACATGAAGGATGCCATCCATATCGGCAACCGCCTGATTATGATGAGCGACGGGCAGATTATCTACGATGTGTCAGGGGAGGAGAAAAAGAAGCTGACAGTAGAGGATTTGCTTCATAAGTTTTCTGAGGCAAGCGGCGGTCAATTTGCCAATGACCGGATGATGCTTGCAAAATAGTTACAGGCCGTTATCTGGCAGAGGGTATTGAGTATGCAGGAATTTGGAAGAGATTTGGCAAAGGATTTGGTGGAGGAGGGGATCCGGCAGCTTCGGGCAAAGGGAGTTGACGGTTTTTCCTCCAGGGCTGTGGCCGAGACCTGCCACGTGTCCTGTGCGGCTCCGTTTAAGCATTTTAAGGGCCGCAGGGAGTTTTTTCTTGCCATGTCGGAAAGATTGGACGAAGGCCTCTTGAAACGCCTGGAGGCTGTGAAAGACAGATGGGGGGAGGATTACAAATCTGCCCATCTGAACATGAATGAGGCGTATATACGGTATCTGTGTGAGAATCCGTTCCTGATTAACGGGACCTTCTGGAAAACCATCGATGAAGGGCCGGCAGGTATCCATAAGTGGAAAAGCTTTCAGCTGATGGTGAAGCAATTTGTGCTGTACTGCAAGGAGAAGGAGATTCCGGAGGAGGTATACAGAAGCTATTATTTTAATTTCCAGACCCTGGCTTACGGGGCTGTCTTTGTCATTGTCAACGGCCTGCTTATGCCCGGCGTGGATCCCATACCGGATATTCTGGATCTGCAGGAGAGGATCTACAGGAATCTGGAGAGGGTGATCAGAAGGTAAACAGTCTTTACAGAGGCATTTTCTTTTGTTATAATGAAGTTACAATTAACAGTCTCAGAAAGAGGTGAGGATATGACAGAGAAAGAGCTTATTACAGTAACGATTGACCGGTATACGGATCTGCAGCGTATTAAAAAAGCCAACGGTGATTACAAAAATACAGAATTAGATTATTTGATTAAGGTGACAGTTGCAAAGCTGGTTTCTCTTGGAGTATCTGTTGAGGATATAACTCTGTAAGAAAATCAAATGATTAAAAGGCCGCTGCCTGGTGAGAGAAATTTCACAGGGCAGCGGTTGTTTATTTGATTTGCCAATACCCTTTCGTATCGGAACCAACCCGTTGGAGGACACCTTTGTTTTTAAGGGATTTAATTCTTGAAGAGATTGTTTTTCGGCTCACGCCCAGTTTTTCCGCCAGGACAGCATAGGTGTAGGCAGGATCTTCGAGTAACAGAAATAAAAGCTTTTGCTCTGCCTCAGTCACCTTCTCAGTCACCTTCTCAGTCACCCCTTCCGTTACCTTATAGAGCGAAGTGCGCACGATTCGGTCTTCAGCGGCTATGAATTGTATCATAACATCACTAGGATGAATTGTGTATTCCGGTAGTGGTGAGCCATCTTCTTCACAAGACTGACAAATTTTTTCGATACCGCGTCCCCAGCTTTCAATGAGGCCAGATAAATAATATACATTAGCAATAGAGGGGTTATATGGACGGGAAGCGTGTTTGGACATTAAACTGTCAATGGTCCAGTTTTCCGGTAGCTTTCCACAGTTTGCAATATAAAGATGATCTTCATAAACACTGATTTGGATGGGTGTGCAAGATTCATATTGCTTGTGGCATAAGGCGTTCAGCAAAGCTTCCCTCAGAGCTGCATCCGGGACAAAGTATCGTTCTATTCGTTGTATTCCCTCGTAGGAAATTTTTGCTTTCATATATTTGAGATGAAGGACTTCGATAATCTTATCAATCTGCTCTAAAATGGAACCATGGATTTCATCCTGGTAACGAAGGTCAGCATCTGTTTCAAAGAATCCAATTTTAGTATACGAGCCAAGCTGCCACTTGTCGGGCTCTTTGCTAAACAAGAGCATGGCTGCATTTGTATAGTGTCCGGCATTGGTCAGGTGGAGCTTTTCCATCAAGTCTGCCTTTGACTCTGACAGAACGCGCTCGTCAATCCTTCCCTTTTTTGCGGCCATAGTTTTGAATTTCTGAACCAGAGCATCGTCGATATCTTCAATGGTGAAACCGGGGAGAGGCATATTATCCCAGGAAGTGCCACGTTTGCGGAGAATGAAGCTTTCCAGTTCAGAAGCAGAGAGCATTTGTATGGTGCTTCCGCTGCGGTAATAGTAAATTCCTTTGCAGGAAATAGCAACAGGATAGGGTGGAACTACAATTTCAATATATTCTTTTCCGTCTTTCTCTAATCTGTTTACATCTACAACAATGATCATGGCATTGCGGACCTTATTGGGGATGTCCTCTAAAAGTTTACGGGTATTGTCAAGCCCTATAATATGCCCGTTATCATCACATCCAATATAAATCTTCCCGCCCTGGGCATTGGCAAAACCACAGATCCATTCAAGATAGTTATCTCGCCACTTGGCTTTCCATTCTATATTCTGATTTTCAGGCATTGCGTTGTTCCTCACATTTCTTGATGTATTTTCCGCTTTTAATTCGAGCGTCTGCAGGCTTTTCTGCCGTTTCTGGTATAATCCATATCTGACCGGTCCGCTGGACGCCTTCAATACGGTTCTCCTTACAAAGAATTGCTACCCGCCGTCTGGAGAGTCCCCATTTTTCGGCGGCTTCACTCGTTGAAATATATTTCATGACAGTCGCTCCTTGTTTCTTTGCTATATCTATTATATTCACAATGGAGAATAATATCAAGAAATATCCCCAAAATAGAAAATTTTACAAAAGAGAAATAAAGGTATTGCATTTCTATAGAAACAGTGATAAAATTTTACCAAAGGTTAACGGTGTTAACCACCAACGACCTGGCAGGCGGCGCGAAGCGACGTGTGCCGATTCATATGTACAAGGAGGAGAGGACATGAAAAAAGTAGTTACTAAGAGACTGGCTCCGGTACTGCTTGCGTCCAGCATGGTTGTTATGGCTGGATGTTCATCTGGCGGTTCCCAGACGGAGACCACCACGGCAACACCTGAGACCACCACCACAGCGGCGGCAGCTGCCGGAACGTACACGGCCGGTACCTATACCGGAGAGGGGCAGGGCTTTGGCGGAACTGTGACTGTAGCCATTACGGTAGACGCTGATTCCATTACGGACGTGAAGATTGAAGGGCCGGATGAGACGGAGAATATCGGAGGCGCCGCTTTTGAGGAGCTGGCTAATCAGGTAAAGGACGCCCAGAGCGCGGAGATCGACGGTGTATCAGGAGCAACCCTTACATCAAACGGTGTAAAAGAAGCAGCAGCCATGGCAATCGCTCTTGCCAAAGGTGAGGAAGTCAGCGCAGGGGGCGGAGAACTGACCTTCACCGCAGGTACATACACAGGTGTAGGAGCAGGATATAACGGAGATGTATCTCTTGATGTTACATTCAGCGACAGCGCAATTACGGATATCGTGGTAAATACTTCAGGAGAGACCAATCACGTGGGAACTCCGGCATTTGACATTATGTTCCCGGATGCTATCGAGGCAAACGGTTCCGGTATTGACAGCGTATCCGGCGCTACCTTTACCAGCCGTGCTGTGAAGGATGCTTTAAATGACGCGGCAGAGCAGGCCGGTGTATCGGATCTGGCAGCGTTCAAGAAGAACACGGTGGTTCATGAGGCTGGAGAAGACATTGAGGTTACTTATGACGTGGTTGTTGTCGGCGGCGGCGGAGCCGGTATGGCAGCGGCAGCAGAGGCGGCATTAAGCGGCAAGACGGTTCTGATCATGGAAACAAACGCTGAGATCGGCGGCAACACTCTGGTTTCCGGCGGTGCATACCAGTCGGTTATGCCTTATCTGGTATGGGATCCTAAGGATCCGGACGCAACAACGGGTACCTGGGAGTACAACGGAGAATCCTATGACAAGGTAATGTCCACACAGGGCTGTATCGACACCTTAAAGACGATTCTGGAGTGGTCTGAGGAGCCTTTCGATGAGGATTATTACAAGAATAATGAATATATCATCGGCGAGATTGATGATTTAAGCAAGCATGGCGTTCATGCTGAATATCTGGATACCCTGAAGGCCTTGAAGGCAGAGATCAAAGAATATCTGGCATGGGCACAGCCGAAGCTGGATGCCGGCATTCCGGAGAATGAGATTACCCTGTTCTCTACGGTTAACCTTCATATTTTCCAGACTTACTACGGCGGTTTAAGACAGAGCAGCGACAAGTCTGAGTGGATTTACGGTGATTATGAGCTGGTTTCCCAGTTTATTAACGAGGCCCAGGGCTTAAAAGAGTGGCTGAGGGATCAGGGCTCCTACTTCAATGACGCAACACAGCCAACCCTTATCGGTGCTCTCTGGTACAGAGAGAATGAGTTTGCAGGCGGCGATCTGGACGGCGACGGCAAACCGGAAGTACCGGCACAGTGGGGTACCTATTTTGCAACCACCCAGAATACCGTGCTGAATACGGCTCCTACGGCAAAAGACAACCAGATCATGCTTCGTACCACGGCAGAGCATCTGATCGTGGAGGACGGCAAGGTCACAGGCGTGGAAGCGGTTCAGTATGACGGCACCAAAGTAACCGCCCATGCCAACAACGGTGTGGTTCTTGCAACCGGCGGTTTCGCTGCCAACATTCAGAAGGTTATGGATACCAACCAGTACTGGGATAAAAAGTTTATCACTGCCAGCACCAAGACAACCAACCGGAATTCTCTGGACGGAAGCGGTATCGCCATGGGCGAGGAAGTAAATGCCGGCACAACCGGCGAGGGCTGGACCCAGATGATGCCTATCTCCTGGATTGACAACGGAAATCTTTCCTTTGGCGCAGGTACCTATGCGGTTTACATTAACCCCACCACAGGCAAGAGATTCGTAAATGAGTCTGCAGAGCGTGATGTTCTGTCTCTGGGCGAATTTGAGAATGGCGTTGAGTACGGCGGTTCTCAGGGCGTGTTCCTGGAGTTCTCCAATGCAGATGTGATGGTTGGGCGTCCTTATCCCTATGATGATTACACCAACAATGTATCTGGTAAGGAGCAGGTTGACGGCAGAGTTTACTTTGTGACCAGCCCGGCGGAACTGCAGACAGTTCTTGACAACTTTGGCATGGAAGCAGATCCGGCGGCCATCTATGCAACCATCGAGGCATACGATAAGGCAATCATGGAAGGCAAACAGCCGGAGGATGCAGGCAAGAGCCAGGCAAGCAACCTGATCGGTAAGGCAGACAAGGATTCCAGCGATAATTATGAGGCAGGCACCTACAAGTTAGACGGCGAATTGCTTCGTGTAAGAATCATGGCTCCGTCTACCCACCATACTATGGGCGGACTGACGGTTGACATCAACCGTCACGTACTGGACGGAGACGGCAACGTGATTCCGGGTCTGTATGCAGCCGGCGAGGTTACCGGCGGTATCCATGGCGGAAACCGTCTGGGCGGCAATGCTATCGTAGAGATCTTTGTATCCGGACGTACGGCGGCGCAGGCCATTGTTGAGGATAATAAATAATATACAGAAGTAACAGATTAAAAAGCGGGTGTTCCCTGGAAGGGTCTGGGGAGCATCCGCTTTTTATTGACAGCTTTTGCACAAATGGATATACTATAGCTGAATTTAACTTACCTGAGAGGAGAGGGCTTATGGCACTGATAGAACTGCATTTACATACGTCGGAGAGCAGTCCCTGCGGAAGAGTTCCGGCTAAGAAGGGAATGACGATGTACAGGGAAGCCGGCTATGACGGGGTAGTAGTTACGGATCATTTCAGCAGAGATGTACACGGCAGAAAGGATGGCCGGAGATGGGAGCAGGTGGTGGAAAAGTTCCTGGAAGGATACAAAAAGGCCAAGAGGGAAGGGGAAAAGCTGGGCCTTAAGGTTTACTTGGGGATGGAGCTTCGGTTTCCCCATGATGAGAATGATTTTCTGGTGTACGGACTGGATGAAGGGTATATTCTGGCTCATCCGTGGCTCTATGAGAGGGAGCTGTATCAGGTATACAGAGAGATGAATCAAGCCGGGATTGAGATTTTCCAGGCCCATCCCTTCCGGGGCAGCTGCAGCCCGGCAGATCCGAAGTGCTTAAGCGGCGTGGAGATTCTCAACGGAAATCCACGGCACAATTCCCACAATGATATGGCCCGGGCCTGGGCCAAGGAGCAGGCATTGACAGGGATCTGCGGGTCGGATTTTCATCAGGCGGAGGATCTGGCCGGAGCAGGGATCTGTGTTCCGGTTCTTCCGGAATCGGAAAAGGAACTGGCGCAGGTGCTGAAGGCAGGGGCATTTACCTTCAGAATGTAGCAGAGCCGCGTGCAAGATCCTCCAGTGTGATGTGGGAAAAGTACTCATATACCATTTTGTCAAATCCCTTCCACATAGGAAGGGTACGGCACTTGGGGCTTCTTGCGCAGTCTTCGGCATTGGGAGCAAGGCAGGCCACAGTGGCAAGGGTTCCTTCGGTCAGGGTTAAGATCTCCCAGACCGTATATTCCGAGGGGGAGCGGGTCAGCCTGTAGCCGCCGCCTTTGCCGCGAAGGCCTTTTAACAGTTTCTCTTTTACCAGAATCTTTAAGATAATCTCTAAGTATTTCTCTGATATCTCCTGTCTGGAAGCAATCTCGCCCAGCGGGATGTAACCGTCTCTGTCCTGTTGCGCCAAATCTACCATCACACGCAAAGCATATCTTCCTTTTGTAGAAATCATATAGAATCTCCTTGTAAGTAAACCTGCATACACCCAGCGGTGGATGTACCACCACACATGAAAGCCTGGCGAGCGCACTTGGCGTACCTGAATTTATGCCGTCTGTTCGGCGGCGTATTTTTAAAGTAATGATTGCCAACTGTATTGTGATATTTCGTGTCACATCTGGACAAATGGAAAATTATTTACCAGATTATCGTCCATTTCCATCATATTCAAAATACGGCTTGCTGTTCCGGAAGGGTGGTTTGTCCCTGCTTCCCAGGCTTCTACCGTTTTTGCTGAAACTCCCATATAACCAGCAAACAGTTTTTGCGATAATCCGGTCTTCTTCCTTATATGCTGAATTTCTTTCGCATTATAAGTTTTTACTGGCATAACAGCTGCGATTCGCCGTTGCAAGTGTTTTTCTTTGCTTTGAGCATCTTCAATGGCTTCTGCCAAACCGGTCATAATACTTTCATATACATGTTCCATCGCACACCTCCTGCTATAGACTTTTTTCCAATATCTGGATCATCTTTTTGATGTTATTACACTCTGCTTTTGTCAGGTTGTCTTTTTCTTTTTTGGGATAAATCGTTATAAGGTAGATTGTCTCCGGATTTTTTAATAATGCTAACTCAAGCCTTCTCATATCATCATCTGAAAGGCCTAATAGTTTCCAGTTTCTAGTGAATTCTTTGGTCTGAATAAATGTTCTTATCATTTGATTTCCTTTTGCTATTTATAATATACCCTATTTAATAGGGTGTGTCAATATAGTAAAAATGGTCTGGTAAATAATATGGAAAGCGAATTTCTGACGAAGCTTTTAAAGACATGGATGTACTTAATTTTACATCCATTTTTTGATTAATTGATAAAACTATGTAATAGGTGATATTTTTCTTTATAATATCAAAAAGAGAACTATAATTCAATAGAATACAAAAAAGAAAAATGGAGAAATTACTAATAGTTTAAATCAGTACCAGAGATCTAAATCTGTGAAAAAATAGAAAGGAGCGTAAAAGGCCATGGAGAAAGGAAAAGCCAGTATCCATTTTGAGGAGCCGCCATTCATCGCCGGAATGGCCAGTGTGGCGGGAAAGAAGGAGGGCCAGGGGCCGTTAGGGCATCTGATTGATGTGATCGAGCAGGATGACATGTGTGGAAAAGAGAACTGGGAGGCAGCGGAAAGCGCGATGCAGAAAAAAGCAGCCCAGCTGGCTATCAAAAAGAGCGGGACAGAAAAAGAAAAAATCCGCTATCTCTTTGCCGGGGATCTGTTGGGCCAGCTGATTGCCACCTCCTTCGGCACTGCAGACTTAGAGATTCCCACCTTCGGGTTATACGGGGCTTGTTCCACCATGGGAGAAGCCATAGCCCTGGGAGCCATGACCGTCCACGGAGGATACGCAGAACAGGTTCTCTCTATGGCATCCAGCCATTTTGCCACGGCAGAAAAGCAGTTTCGTTTTCCCCTGGCATACGGGAACCAGCGTCCCTTTTCCGCCACCTGGACGGTGACAGGGTGCGGCGCGGTAGTCATAAGAAAAGGCGGCCAGGGCATAGCAAAAATCACCGGTGTGACAGTTGGAAGAATCGTGGACTTTGGCGCCAGAGATTCCATGAATATGGGAGCAGCCATGGCTCCTGGGGCAGTTCACACCATTCTCCAGAACTTCGAAGACTTCGATGTAGACGAAACCTACTATGACCGGATTATCACCGGCGACCTGGGAGAGGTTGGAAGAAAGATTGTTTTGGACATGATGAAAGAAGAAGGCCATGACCTGGAGTCTGTATATATGGACTGCGGCATCGAAATCTTTGACAAGGAAAAACAGGATACCCATGCCGGAGGAAGCGGCTGCGGCTGTTCCGCCGTCACCCTGTGTTCCATGATTCTCCCCAAGATTCAGAGAGGTGAGTGGAAACGGGTTTTATTTCTCCCCACCGGTGCCCTCCTGTCCACAGTCAGCTTCAATGAAGGAAAAAGCATCCCGGGAATTGCCCACGGAGTTATGATAGAATGCATATAGGGCATAAAGGCATATAGCGTATAGGATGTATATAACGTATGATGTATGTAACGTATGTAGCAGCAGCCGATATGGGCTGTGGAAAAAGACAAGCACCAAATCAGCACAGAAAGGAAGACACACAGATGGATTATATAAAAGCATTTCTTGTAGGCGGAGCTATCTGCGGCCTTGTACAGATTCTTCTGGACAAGACCAAAATGCTGCCAGGCCGGGTCATGGTAACCCTTGTAGTCACAGGCAGCATTCTGGGATTTTTAGGCATCTACGAGCCCTTTGCCAAATGGGCCGGAGCCGGAGCTACGGTACTTCTCCTGGGCTTTGGAAACACACTGTGGAAGGGAGTCATGGAAGGAATCCAGACCGACGGCCTTTTAGGCGTATTCAAAGGCGGCTTCACAGCCAGCGCCGCAGGAATCTGCGGAGCCTTAGTGTTCGGATACCTGGGCTCCCAGATATTTAAACCCAAAATGAAATGATAGACAGACGTTGCCGTCAAAGCCAAAACAAGGTATGAATGTATGCCATGATGCCAGGAAAAAATGCCATATTCATTTAGCTAGAGATAACGTAGCCCGGAGAGGGCATGATACACTTTCTTCCAGGGTACTTGAAGACCATCGGTACTTAGGTGCTGTATTTTAGCACCTTACGTACCGCTATGCTCTTCACGTCACCCTCCAGGTATGTGTTCACACTAGGCTCGAAAAGACCTCGCCAAGTGTTCACCGAAGCGCGAGCGTGCCCAGGAAGAAAGTGTATCATGCCCTCTCCGGGCGGCCTCTCATCCAGCCTCTTTCCCCAAAACCTGAAGAATTCTATATAAATATGATATATTTTGGATTTAGCATCCCCATAAAATTAGTTATAATACATATAAAGACGGCCGACTTTATCTGAAAATACAATAATTCAGACAAAAATCAGAAACAAAAGAAAGATAACAGACAGCACATAACACATAACAGACAACAGAAACCACAACTCACAACTTACAACTCAAAAAAGAAGGAGGTAGTCAAAACCAGAATGAAAATAGGAATACACTTCGGACACTGGGGCAGCTTCTATGGACAGCTGGGAGTGAAAACCTGCCTGAAACAGGCAAAGGAGGCAGGAGCAGATGTCTTCGAGTTTTTTCCCACGGAAGAAATGTTCTCCCTGGAAAAAGAAAAAATAAAAGACTTAAGAAAGTACATAGAAGACCTTGCCATCACCCCGGTATTCACATTCGGATACCCGCCAGGCTGGGATATGGCAGGCGACGACGAGACTCTCAGAGAGAAAGCAGTGGAGCATCTGAAACGGGCTATAGAGGGAATGGGCCTTTTAGGCGCAGCCGACATCGGCGGAATTGTATACTCCAACTGGCCTGCAGACTATTCGCATCACATCATTGAACCGGACGAGAAAAAAAGAAAGACCGAAAACTGCATCAACGGCCTGAGGAAAGTGATGAAGACAGCCGAGGACAATCAGGTGACCGTAAACCTGGAGATTGTAAACCGGTTTGAACACTACCTTATGAACACGGCGGCAGAGGGGATTGCAGTCTGTAACGCAGTGGGCAGCCCTAACTGTAAGCTGCTTCTGGATTGTTTCCACATGAATATTGAGGAGGATGACATTCCTGAGACAATCCGGAATTCCAAAGGTTACATCGGCCATTTCCATGTAAGCGAGCCTAACAGAAAGGTACCATATCATACCAGCCGGACACCCTGGAAAGAAATAGGAGCAGCGTTAAGAGAAATCGGATATGATAAATCTGTCATCGTAGAATCTTTTTACAAGAGCGGCGGTGAGCAGGGACACGATATGAGAATGTGGAGGGATCTTGCAGAGGACCTTAGCATAGACGGACGGCTGGCGTTGGCTGAACAGGGGATAGCGTATATTCGGAATCAGTTTGGAGGGACGAAAGATGATTTTTGATAAGATGAGTCTGGCATCCAAGACGGCGGTTGTGACAGGAGCAGCCCACGGAATCGGAAAGGCCTGTGCCCTGGCTCTTGCCCAGGCAGGAGCGGATGTGATGGTGGTGGATATAAATGAAAAGGTAGATGACACGGCAGAGGAGATACGGCAAATCGGCAGAAAAGCCATCTCCATGACTGGGGATATCACGGACGAGAAGCAGATGACAGAGTGTATGAACCGTGTCCTTCGGGAATGGGATAAGGTGGATATCTGTTTTTGCAATGCCGGTACGTTTCAGGATATACCGGCGGAGGATATGCCGTTGGAAGAGTTTGAGAGAGTTATCCGGGTGAATCTGACAGGGGCTTTTATCACAGCCCGGGCAGCGGGAAAGACCATGATAGAAAGGGGAGTTCCCGGCTCCATCGTGCTGACGGCATCTATGTCGGGGCATATTGCCAATATCCCTCAGTGCCAGTGCGCCTACAACGCGTCAAAGGCAGGGGTGATTATGTTGGGCAAGAGCCTGGCGGTGGAGTGGGCCAGACATGGAATCCGTGTAAATACCATAAGCCCCGGATATATCAGAACCTGGAGTGATGAGCCGCTGAAGCCGGAGGAGGTGGGAACTTCCAACTTTGAACAGTGGACCCCTCTGAGACGTTTCGGACAGGCGGAGGAGCTGCAGGGGTTGGTTGTGTATCTGGCAGGGGATGCGTCTGGCTTTGTTACGGGTTCGGATTATGTCATTGACGGGGGATATACTGCATTTTAGGGGCAGGTATGGGAGTATGAAATTATACAGAAACAGGAGGAAATAAGAACATGAGGAAGTATAAGAAGAGACTGGCAGGTATGATTCTGTGTGCTGCAATGGCAGGAAATCTGCTGACTGGCTGCAGTTCATCTGGTGATTCAGGGCAGCAGGGTGTAGACGGGGCTGGTACGGCTGGAAGCCAGGTGCAGGAGACGCAAGGAACCGGGCAGGAGAAGGAGACTGAGGCCCCGGCGGCTTCTGGCAAGTCTGAAAATGTGCCCGAGATTCGTCTTGTAAGCTGGATGACACCGTCGGATCCCAAGACAAAACCGGTCTATGAGGCGATTATGGACTTTGCGGCGGATCACAGTTCGGAGTTTTCGCTGGAGCATGAAAATATCTTAGGGGATGAGCTGAAGGCAAAAATCAAGACGGACGTGGCCAGCAATACGGTGCCGGATGTTTTTCTTTACTGGGGCAGCGGAGGCAATTCTGCCATGCTTTTGGATGCGGATGTGATTATACCGTTTGACGAGTATCTGGAGGCTTCCACACAGATTAAGAGGGAGCTGTTTGACCAGTTCCAGCTGGAGCTGCCAAAGACTCTTGATGATATGATTGCGGTGGGGCAGGTATTTTATGAGAATGGAATCGTTCCGTTTGCCATGGGATCTAAGGGCGGCAACCCGGCTCATGAGTTTGCGGCCGAAATCCTGGGACAGATGCCGGACTGCCAGGAGGATTTCCGGATGATTAATGAGGAGTATACGGTGGATACGCCCAATATAAGAAAGACGTTTGAGATTATTCAGACTATGCGGGAGAACCATCTGTTCCCGGCGGATACCATTTCCATCGGAGACTGGGACCAGCATTTTGCCATGTACAATGAGGGAAAGGCGGCTATGATTTATGCCTGGACATGGCAGCTGTCTAATATGTCTCAGGAGATGGCGGACAAGACAGTTATTATCCCGGCTCCGGTTATGCCGGGAGGGACAAGGGATACTGCTAATTTTGCCAGGTCCGGCGGTGATATGGAATATGTGATTTCCAGAAATGCATGGGAGGATCCGGATAAGAGGGCAGCGATTATCACACTGGTGGATTATCTTTATTCTAAGGAAATTCAGGAATTGGTTCTCTACAGCGGCGGAGGGATTCCTTCCCGGCTGGATACGGAGGTGGATGCATCCCGGGTGGCAACGCCGAAGCTGGCGGAGGTTATTAATTTTGCCAAGGGCAAGGAGTCTTGTCCTAACCTGCCTCAGGCATGCCCGAAGACGGAGTGCTGGACGGATTTTGCGGATGGTATTGATGAGCTGATGGCTGGAATCAGCACGGCGGAGCAGGTACTTGAGAATATTGACCAGTCTCTTGCCGGAGCAAAGGAAAACTGAGAATGACAGGGTCCGGGAATCCCTCAGGGATTCCCGGATTACATAGGAGAGGGATTGTATGAATGTGAGGAACCGAAGCAGAAACAGGGCGAAAAAGGGAAAGTGGCTGTTTTCTTTCAGTTTCCAGCTCCCGTCATTTGTTCTGTATACTGTTTTTTTAATCTTGCCTATGGTGGCGTCTCTGTATTTTTCCCTTCTGAAATGGGACGGAATCACGGCGGCAAGATTTGTAGGCGGTAAAAATTTTGTGGATTTGTTTGTTCATGACCGGTATTTTAAGAAGGTTATCTTAAACACGGTAAAAAGCATGATAGCCGGTGTGTGTATTCAGCTTCCTCTGGCTATGGTACTGGCGTATCTTGTCTATCGTACCACCCGGGGGTTTCATTTTTTTCAGTCTGTGTATTTTGTGCCGGTGGTTATTTCGGCTACGGTGATTGGCTTAATGTTTTCTCTGTTTTTTAATCCGTCTTTTGGGCCGGTGAATGCGTTTTTGCAGGCGGTAGGGTTAAAGGGACTTATAAGAAACTGGCTGACGGACCCGGGCGTGGTGTTGTTTTCTGTTATCATGCCTGGGATTTGGCAGTATATGGGGTATCATTTTATTATTTTTCTGGCGGGAATGCAGTCTATCCCTAAGGAGATTCTGGAGAGTGCCTGTATTGACGGGGCCAACTCGGTGAGCACGTTTTTTCTGATTGTCATACCGAATATTAAGGGGATGATTCAGGTATGTCTGGTTATCTGTCTTACGGGGTCTATCAAGACCTTTGATATTCCGTATCTGATGACCCAGGGAGGGCCGGGGGCGGAGAGTACGTTTCTGTCCATCTACATGTATAAGGAGGCTTTCGTGGATTCTTCTATCGGAAGGGGCACGGCGGTGGCAGTCTGTATGCTGGTTCTGGCTTTGGTGGTTACGTTTGTGGTAAATGGCGTGTTTGCATTTCTTAACAGGAAGGATTAGGAGGGGCGAATGAAAAGAAGATGGAACCCTTTTTCTGTTTTGCGGTATGTGGTGCTTTCGGTGACGGCATTGCTGACTCTGTATCCATTGTTCTGGATTGGGATATGTTCGTTAAAGTCCAGTGAGGAGATTTATGGCTCGCCCTTTGGGCTGCCGAAAAACCCGGAGTGGGAGAATTATGCAGAGAGCTTCGTGGCGGCGGATATTCCGATTCATTTGTTTAACAGTATCATGTATGCAGTGGTGTCTTTGACTGCGGTGGTGATTTTAAGCTCTATGAGCGCGTATATCATTGCGAAGGTCTGGAAGAGTAAAAGGGTTTATAATTATTATTCTCTGGGGATTATGATTCCTATCAATGCGATTATTATTCCGTTTATCCTTATTTTCAGGAGTGTGGGGATTTTAAATACCAGGGTTGGGATTATTTTGGCGTTTATTGTGACGAACCTGGCGTTCAGCATTTTTATTTTGGTGCCTTTTATGGAGGGGCTGCCGGATGAGCTGGAGGATGCGGCGAGAATCGACGGGTGCAACCGTTTTCAGACGTTTGTGAAAATTATGCTGCCGTTGTCTAAGGCAGGGCTTGCCACGGTGGGGACGTTTGTATTGATTAACTGCTGGAATGATTTGTTTTTGAGTCTTTTGATTGTTTCGAAACAGAATCTGATTACGTTGAATCAGGTGTGTTATAACATGAAGTCCCAGTATGCTGCTGACTATGGGCTGATAACGGCTACGGTTATGATTATGGTGATTCCGGTGATTGTCTGTTATGCCCTGTTCCAGAAGCAGATTGTGAAGGGAATGACGGCTGGGTCGGTGAAGGGATAAGGAACAACAGTAAGCGGCAGGGCCAGCCGGGGAGCAAGGGACGGCAGTAAGCGGCAGGATGCTGAGGAATAAGGGACGGCAGTAAGCGGCAGGGCCGGCCAAGGGACAGGAAAGGAACTGTTTGGGAAAGGAGCGTGGGAAAATGCTTGCATATGATAAGAAGCTGGCGGATGAGGGATTTTTTGTGACCAGGTATGAGGACCGGTTTTTCTGGGATACGCCGGAGAATCTGGCGGTATATCCCTATGGAACCAAGGATGGATGGAGGAAGTATGAGGGGAATCCGGTTCTGGGCGGGGAGTATGGCACTTGTTTTGACTTGTCTGTCTTAATGGAGGGTGATGTTTTTAAGATGTGGTTTTCCTGGAGGCCTCATGAGTGTATTGCCTACAGTGAGAGCCGGGATGGGATTTTATGGACGCCGCCGGTTGAGGTGCTGCGGCCTAATCCGGAATCGGAATGGGACGGGGATGAACTGAATCGTCCCAGTGTGATTTTGAGGGACGGGGTGTATGAGATGTGGTATTCGGGACAGATGAAGCCGTATACCAATGAGGGGCGTTCTTGTATCGGCTATGCACGGAGCCGGGACGGAATCCACTGGGAGCGGTCTGTGCATCCGGTGATGGTGCCGGACCAGTCCTGGGAAGGGAATTCTATCATGTGTCCTCATGTGATGTATGAGGAGGACAGCAAGACATACAAGATGTGGTACAGCGGCGGAGGGAATCATGAGCCGGATGCCATCGGCTACGCGGAAAGCGTGGACGGGAAGGTGTGGAAAAAGGCTGTAGAAAACCCGGTCATGGAGAAGGGCAGTGCGCCGTGGGAGAGGGAAAAGACGGCTGGGTGCCATGTTCTCAAGTGGAATGGTTATTATTACATGTTTTATATTGGCTTTATCCATGTGGATCGGGCGGCAATCGGGCTTGCCAGATCCAGGGATGGGATTACGGGGTGGGAGCGGTATCCCAGGAATCCGATTATTGCCCCGGATGCAGGGGGGTTTGATGAGAAGGCGGTGTATAAACCGTATGTGTTGAGAGTGGGAAATCGGTGGATGATGTGGTATAATGGTGCAAAGTACTTGCCTGAAGGGGATGACCTTGTGATTGAGCAGATAGGGGCAGCTTATCTGGAGCGGGATGAGCTTTGGGATATGGAAGGGTAATATGAGTGGAAGGGGGCCGTTTTATGCAGAGGACGATAAAATCGGATATGGTTCGATGGAATCTTGTTTTGATTTTACTGGTTACGGTGTGCATAAGCGGCCTTCATCTGCATCAAATTTATCTTTATACGGTGCGGCAGAACCGGGAGGAGATTGTAACCATGTCGGAGCAGGCTGGAAACAGCCTGAATCATATGCTGAATCAGCTGGATGTCCTGCAGTATCAGGTGATTGAGAGCCTGACGCAGTGGCCGGAGTATGATAAGGGCAATTCTCAATGGACCAGGGAGAGTCTTGCTTTTTTGAAGAATACGGAGAAGCAGTTTCAGGCGTTTCGGCGGGCAGTGCCTTTTGTGGCGGATATTTACTGGCTGGATGATTATGGGAAGCTGTATACCACGGATTCTTCGGTGAGGAGGGAGCTTCTTCGGGAGAATCAGTCTCTTTATGATATGGGGGAGGATGATTGTTTCGTTCTGCCTTTTTGCCCTTCCTATCAGATGGAGGGGAAGGAGATTGTGGTTTTTTCGTATTTGAAAAATATCTACCGCATGGACCGGAGCAGGGGAAGGCGGGGGATTCTTCAGATTGACATGAGGGCTTCGTATCTGGAGGAGCTTTTGAGGCCTATCAATGACAATCCTTATTGCCTGGCGTATCTTGGGACGGAGGATGGCGGGACAGTCTGGATTCCGGAGGAGTTATATGAGGAGGGCAGGAGGGAGGGGGAGCTGTTTGACCGGCTTTTGTCGGGGAAGGGGCTTTCAGGCTACAGCCTTTGCTGTGTTCTGGACAATGGGTGGCGGCTTCATGTGGTTTACAGCAATGATTTTGTGTTTAAGAGTTTGATGGATAACCTTACGTCTCTTGTGCTTCTTCTGCTTGTTATGCTGCCGCTGTCGGTTCTCTGTGTCTATAAGTATTCTGGCTACCTGACAGGACCGCTTCAGAAGCTGACGGGAAGAATGAAGGGGCTGGAGTCCGGGGAATTGGTGGAGATTCACACTATCAGCCGGTTTGAGGAGATACGGATTCTGGAGCGGCGTATGTGAAGAATTACATCCGGATTCAGGAGTACCGTTTTAAGCAGTCTATCCAGGTGCTTTACCGGGTGGATCCGCTGGCGCTGGGGTGTAAAATGGCACGTCTTCTCATCCAGCCTTTGGTGGAGAATGCGTTTATTCACGGCCTGGAACTGAAGGAAGGGGTACGCTGGATTATGCTGACTGGCAGGGTGGCGGATGGAAGGCTTTTCGTGGAGGTAAAGGACAATGGAATGGGCATGGACTGGGAGAGGCTTTCGCTGCTTTTGGAGGATATTCGGGATTATGCAAGGGGGGAGCGGGTGCTGACCAAGAGACTGGAAGGCAGCCGGGACAGTATTGGGTTGAAGAATATCAATAAGCGCCTTTTCCTGGAGTATGGGGAGGGAGGTTGTTTGAAAATCGCCAGTGAGCCTGGCAGGGGGACAACGGTTTCGTTTTGTATTCCTGTGGATGAGGAGGAAAGAGATGGGGGAGCTGAAAGCGATTATCGCAGATGACGAGGAGAATGTCCGGTATCTGATGATGGATTTGATAAGGTCGTTTCATCTGGGGATCCAGGTGGCTGCCCAGGCCGGCGGAGGGGAGGAGGCCATGAAGCTGTGCCGGGATTTGAAACCGGATATTCTGATTTCGGATATACGGATGCCAGGGTGTGACGGAATCCGGCTTCTGGAGGCGTTAAATGGGATGAATTTGGAGATCGCGTGTATTTTTGTAAGTGCCTATACGGATTTTGAATATGCGAAGGCAGCCATCGCAGGCGGTGCCAGAGGGTATATTCTTAAGCCGGTTCAGCCGGATGAAATGTACAATCTTTTGAAAAGTGTGAAGATGGAGTGGCTTCAGAAGCAGAAGCACCGTCAAAGGCTAAGGCGTATGGAGACGGAGATTCGGAAGCTGAAGGCGGAGGTTGCCACAGCGGATATGCCGGCGGACGAGAACGGGTACAACCGGGTGGTCCGTAAGGCGTTAAATTATATTGATGACCATTATCATGAGGATATTTCGCTGGAGTCTATGAGCGAGGTGGTGTTTCTCAATAAGAATTATTTTTCGGAGTTGTTTAAGAGGGAGACGGGGAAGTCTTTTGTCCAGTATCTTACGGAGTACCGCCTGGAGAAGGCAAAGCTTCTGCTTTCCATTGACGGGCTTAAGGGGAATGAGGTGGCTGATATGACGGGATTTCAGAATAACAGTTATTTTATCTCCGTGTTTAAGAAGTATGAGGGCTGCACTCCTAAGGAATATAGTGATTTCCTTAGAGGGGAGCGGAAAGGGGAAAAGGGATGAATAAAATCCGTATCAAATCAGAGTTTTGGGAGTGGTATCTGGATATTGTGAATGACCGTCTGATTCCGTATCAGTGGGGTGTCCTGACAGACCAGATTGCCTGCTCTGTGCCCAGCCATGCAGTAAGGAATTTTAAGATTGCAGCGGGAGTCATGGACGGGGAGTTTTCGGGATTTGTGTTCCAGGACAGTGACTTGTATAAATGGCTGGAGGCTGTGGGAAACAGCCTGGGGTATGAGAAGAATCCGGAGCTGGAGGCCAGGGCGGATGAGATTATCGGTTATATTGCCGGGGCTCAGGAGGAGGATGGGTATCTGAACACGTATTTTCAGCTGAAGGAACCGGATAAGAAGTGGTCTAACTTGCTGGAGTGCCATGAGCTGTACTGTGCAGGCCATCTGATGGAGGCGGCAGTGGCTTATGCAAGGGGTACGGGAAAGACCCGGCTTTTAGGGGTGGCCTGCAGGCTGGCAGACTGTATCGACCGGGTATTTGGATGGGAGGAGGAGAAGCTTCATGGATGTCCGGGGCATCAGGAGGTGGAACTGGGGCTTATAAAGCTGTATGAGTATACGGAAGAAACCAGTTATCTGAAGCTGGCCTTTTATTTTCTGGAGGTAAGGGGACAAAATTCCTTTTTTGAGGAGGAGTTTGAACGGAGAGGGAGAATCAGCCATTGGACCAGAGGGCCGGTGGATGAGCCCAACAAGTACTATAACCAGTATCCCTATACGTATTACAATCAGTTTCATGCTCCGGTGCGTCATCAGACGGAGGCAGTAGGGCATGCGGTGAGGGCTGTATACATGTATGGGGCTATGGCTAAGGCGGCGGTTCTGGGAAGGGATGAGGAGCTGTTTGACGCATGCAGGACACTTTGGGAGAACATTGTACAGAAACAGATGTACATAACCGGAAGCATTGGCTCCACTCCGGCCGGGGAAGCATTTACCAGGGATTATGATTTGCCCAATGATACCAACTACAGTGAGACCTGTGCATCCATAGGATTGATTCGTTTTTCTATGGAGATGCTGAAGGCGGAGCCGGATTCCCGGTATGGCGACGTGATAGAAAGGGCTCTTTATAACACGGTTCTTGCCGGTATGGCTGTGGACGGCAGACACTTTTTCTATGTAAATCCTATGGAGGCGGTGCCGGAAATCTGTGAGGCCAACCCGGAGCGCAACCACATTAAGACTGTGAGACAGGAATGGTATTCCTGTGCCTGCTGTCCGCCCAATATAGCCAGAACCATTACGGATATCCAGAATTTGATTTATTCTGTATCTGGCAGGCGAATCTACATTCACCAGTATATTGGAAGTGAGATGGAGATGAAAACAGAGGAGGGAACCATCCGGATTTCTCTTGAGGCAGATTTTCCGTGGAATGGCAAGGTGGCTCTTCGGCTTTTGGAGGGGGATGGCCTTTACGCGGAGATTGCTCTCAGAGTGCCGGATTGGTGCAGGGCCTGTTCCCTGTCCATAAACGGGGTAGCGGTAAAGGAGGAGGTGCTTGACAAGGAGAAAGGGTATATCTTTGTGAAACGCATCTGGAAGGCAGAGGATTATCTGGAATGGGATATGGAGATGAGGCCTCAGTTTGTACAGGCAGACCGAAGGGTCTACTATAACGCCGGGAAGGCGGCTGTGGTGAGAGGGCCTTTGGTCTATTGTATTGAGGAAATGGATAACGGATCCTATCTGTATGAATGCAGAGTGGATACGGAATGTACTCCCAGGGAAGAATGGGAGGAGGAGCTTTCAGGGTATTACTCCCTTTCCCTTTCAGCGGTACGGTACCAGGGACGGATACAGGATAAACTGTATGACAGGACGTTGGTGCATAAGAAGCCTGTCTGCCTGAAGGCAGTTCCCTATTTTCTGTGGAATAACCGGGGGCAGGGAGAGATGGTGACGTGGATTCCTGTGTTGTAAATAGTTTTGTGTAAATTAAAAAGCTGCTGCGAAACGGTTGCATCGTTCGCAGCAGCTCCTTTTTAAATGATTGCTGTCACAGCCGCGCTTCGGCGCGAGAGTCCGGCGAGCCGAGACTCTTTTTATCCGTCAGCCCTGAGGCCCCACTGGTACATTGGGCACCGTGGGAACAGCAGGAGCGGTAGGATAGGAGGGGCTGTTGTCTCCTCCTGTACCAGGCCCGGAGGGAACGTATCCGGGACCGTAGGGAATGGTGGGAGAGACCTCTCCCTCCGATTCAGGCGGAAGAATCGTAGATTCTGCCGTGTGGATCGGACATATGCCAGGCAGTGTGAAATAGGAATCGTCGGTTTCTCCGGTTTCCCCGGCCGGGATGGATACGAATACCCGGGGGACCCTGTTTACGCAGAAGTCCGTAGGCATCTGGCCGGATTCCTCACATACGGTGGCAGCCACATGGACATTGCACACCTCTGTGGGGACAGTTCCCTTGGCAAAATACTCTGTATAGATGGCATTGCCTCTGGGATCCCCGTCACAGACGCCGGATATAGCCAGTTTGCCGGATTTGCGGCAGATACTGGCTGTCTCCACACTGTCCGGAACGGCAAAGCCAGGATCAGGCAGGCCCTCATGGACCCTGGTCATGATCTTTTTCCAGATATCCTTGTGGAAGGAAGTGCCTTCCGTGTTCTTGTCCAGCTTCTGGTTCAGATCATATCCGGCCCAGATGCCGGCGGAATAGTAGGGGGTAAAGCCTACAAACCAGATGTCATTGTTGCCTGTGGTGGTACCGCTTTTTCCTGCACAGGACATATCGGCCAGCTTGGCCCTGGTGCTGGTGGCAGAGGGGCCGGCTCCCGGCCTTGCGAATTTGCGGTTGCCGATCATGGAATCCTTCATGGCATCCGTTAAAAGAAAGGCGGTGGAGTCCTTTAAGACTCTGTGGGTGGATGGCTCGTTGTTAATCAGTACTTTTCCGTCCCGGTCTAAAATCTTTGTAAAGAAAATAGGCTCGGTGTACATGCCTCCGTTGGCGATGGCTGCGTAGGCTGCCGTCAGCTCCAGATTGGTGACGCCCTCTGTCAGGCCTCCTAAAGCAGTGGCAGGATTGACATCTGTGGAAGTCAGGGTGGTGATACCAAAGTTTTTGGCGTATTCAACTCCCAGCTGAGGTGATACCGTCTCCATGAGACACCGGACAGCCACAATATTCATGGAATAGATAATGCCGTCCCGGATGCTGGAGTAGCCCTGATAGCCGCCGGAATACCAGTTGCGGAAGGTTTTTGTGCCTATGGTGTAGGGCGCGTCATAGTAAACCGTTCCCAGCGTGACGCCGCATGTATCCAGAGCAGGGGCAAAGGAAGAGATAACCTTGAATGCAGACCCGGGCTGTCTGGGAACATTGGTGGCCCGGTTCAGCGTCAGGTTGGCCGTCTTGGGCCCGCGTCCGCCGCTGATAGCCTTTACCTGGCCGGTGGCCTGATCCATCAGCACAAAGGATACCTGGGGCTGGAGGGTGATGGTGATAGACTCGCCGATGACAGTATCCCCTTCTTTCACCATATAATTCTTGTAATTTTCCGCGTCGGTCCTGGCTTCCTCCTCGCTGTCATACAGTGCGTCAAAGGAAGTGTCTCCCAGCACATCTCTGTGCCAGTTTTTCAAATGCCCCTGGGAAAAATGCTCCGCAGTGCCGTCAGGGTGAGAGATGGACAGGCGGTACTCCATGGAATAGCGGACGATATTGTAGTTGTCCGGGTTGTTGACCTCCTCATCCACAATGGCCTGAAGGACAGGATCCTGGGTGGTGATAATCTGCAGCCCGCCGCTGTATAAAAGATTGTGGGCCTGGGTGTCAGAATATCCCAGCTCTTCCATGAGCGCGTCCTTCACCTGGCTGGTTAATTCGTCGGTAAAGTAGCTGTAAGGCGTGGAAGCCTCCTTGGACGTGGAGTCTACATTCTGGATCCGGTCGTAGACATTGTCCGCCAGGGCCTCTTCCTGCTCTTCCTTGGTGATGTAGCCCTGATCATACATGTATTGCAGGATGACTTCCCGTTTCTCTGCATTGCGTTCCCTGCCGGATATGGGATTCAGCCTGGTGGGGCTCTGGGTGATGCCGGCGATGACTGCGCATTCGGACAGGGTTAAATCGGAAACGTCTTTGTCAAAATACCGTCTTGCCGCCACTTTCACCCCCAGGGTGTTGTTGCCCAGGTTGATGGTGTTCAGATAATTGGTAAGGACCAGTTCCTTGTCCATGGTTTTGCTTAGCTGCACGGCCAGGTACTGTTCCTGAAATTTCCTCTCCAGCTTTTCCCCGAAGCTTTTTTCGGCGCCGCCGGAAAATACGTTGTTCTTGATTAGCTGCTGGGTAATGGTGCTTCCGCCTCCTGCAGAAGAGTCTCCGGTCAGAATCCCTTTGGCGGCCCGCAGGATAGAGCGCAGGTCGATACCGTTGTGGGTCCAGAAACGGGCGTCCTCGATGGCAACAAACGCATCGATCAAATCCTGGGGAAGCTCTTCATAGGTGACCGGGTCACGGTTGGAGCCGGCGGTTACCAGAGTGTCTGTCAGGTTTCCGGCGCTGTCATATACAGTGGTGGCAAAGCCTTGAGGGACTATGGTCTCTATGTTTATCTCAGGGGCACTGTCAATGATCCCTTTCATCATACCGAAGCCGGCGCTGATTCCGGTAGCTGCACAGACAACGGCCAGAAGGAGCATGGTTTTGAAGAAGCCAAAGAAGATCATGCTGGTGTATTTGCGGGTTTTGGATGAAGCATTTTTAAGCTTCTTGTCTAATGCGTTTTTTCCGTAATTCATGGGTGTCCTCCTTCATTGGTATATTATAGCAAAAAAGTTCTGAAGATTCAATAGATGGGGAAAATCGTAAGGGATGGGGGCGCACAGGGGCGTATAAGGTCCGCATCGGAGTGATTATGGACTACTTCAGGCACGCCCCAGCTTGATTTTTCACGTAACAGTACTAAGCGCACAGAGGACGTGCGCTAAGTGCTGACGTGAAAAGACAGCCTTCATACGTTCCATAATAACTCCGAAGCTGGTTTGGTTGCTGTGTGCAGGGGAGGAGAACGGAGACGGCCGCAGCGCTCTCAATGCAGTTGACTGGTTGCTGTGCGCGGGGAGGTATATTGTATAAGGGGATGGGGTTGCGTTTGGGGGGATTTTATATTATTATAACCGGAGAGAGAGGGAGTATTCTGAAAGGAATAATTTGGGAGAGAATAGGGGGAGAGGGAAGGTATGGTTGAGAGATATAAGATTTTGTGGGAAGGCGGAACGGGGGAGATTGTGGAGAAGAAATCCCGGTTTATCGCTGATACGAAGCCGGTGGAATCGGAGGAGGAAGCGCTGGAATTTATTGAGAGTGTGAGGAAGAAGTACTGGGATGCCAGGCATCATTGTTTTGCGTATTGCGTGGGGGACAAAAATCAGGTGGTCAGGTGCAGTGATGACGGGGAACCCAGCCAGACGGCGGGGAGGCCTATGCTGGATGTGCTTTTGGGGGAGGAGCTTCATGATGTGTGTGTGGTGGTGACCCGGTATTTTGGAGGGACGCTTTTGGGGACCGGGGGACTGGTGAGAGCTTACTCGGAGGCCGCACGGGAGGGGATTAGAAACAGCCGGGTGCTGGAGAAATGTCTGGGGAGAAGGATGGGGATTGATACGGATTATACGGGAATCGGAAAGATTCAGTATATTTTGGCCCAGAGGCAGATAACTGTGCTGCATACAGAGTATACGGATAAGGTGAGGCTGGAGGTGATGGTGCCGTCCGGGGAAGCAAAGGGGCTGGAGGCGGAGATTACAGAAGGAACCAGTGGAAGAGCGGCTGTGGATGAGGGAGAGCTTGTATATTATGGGGTGGCGGATAAAGAGATAGTGGTGTTTTAAACTTTTTCTTGCAATCTTCTAAAGATAGTGATATTCTTGGATATCGGTACAAGTTTAATATAAGGAAAGAAGAGCGTTATGAAAATAAAAAGAGACGATGTGAGAAACGTAGCGATTATCGCTCATGTAGACCATGGCAAGACGACGCTGGTGGATGAGCTGTTGAAGCAGAGCGGCGTATTCAGGGAGAACCAGCAGGTGATGGAGCGGGTTATGGACTCCAATGATATTGAGCGGGAGCGGGGCATCACCATCCTGTCCAAGAATACGGCTGTGTTTTATAAAGACACAAAGATTAATATTATTGACACCCCTGGCCATGCGGATTTCGGCGGCGAGGTGGAGCGCGTCCTCAAGATGGTAAACGGAGTTATCCTGGTGGTGGATGCCTACGAAGGGGCTATGCCTCAGACCAAGTTTGTCCTGCGCAAAGCCCTGGAGCTGGATTTGTCGGTGGTAGTTCTGATCAATAAGATCGACCGCCCGGAGGCAAGGCCAGAGGAGGTTATCGATGAGATTCTGGAGCTTCTCATGGATCTGGATGCTTCGGATGAGCAGCTTGACTGCCCGTTCTTGTTTGCTTCTGCCAGGGAAGGGTATGCGAAGCGGAATCTGGAGGATCCTGCCGTGGATATGAGTCCTTTGTTTGAGACTATTATAGAGCATATTCCGGCGCCGGAGGGGGATCCGGAGGCAGGGACCCAGGTGTTAGTCAGCACCATTGATTATAATGAATATGTAGGCCGGATCGGCGTGGGAAAGGTGGACAACGGAACGATCCGTGTCAATCAGGAGTGCGCCCTGGTGAATCACCACGATCCCGGGAAACAGAGGAAGGTTAAAATCAGCAAGCTGTACGAGTTTGACGGCCTGAATAAGGTGGAGGTTCAGGAGGCAGGCGTAGGGGCTATTGTGGCGATCTCCGGAATTACGGATTTACACATCGGGGATACCCTCTGCTCGGTTGAACATCCGGAGGCCATTCCTTTCCAGAAGATATCCGAGCCTACCATCGCCATGAATTTTATGGTAAATGACAGCCCGCTGGCAGGGCAGGAAGGCAAATATGTTACCTCCAGGCATATCAGGGAGCGCTTGTTCAGGGAGCTGAACACGGATGTGAGCCTGCGGGTGGAGGAGACGGATTCTCCGGACTGCTTTAAGGTGTCAGGGCGGGGAGAGCTGCATCTGTCTGTTCTCATCGAGAATATGCGCAGGGAAGGATATGAGTTTGCAGTCAGCAAGGCGGAGGTGCTGTACAAATATAATGAGCGGAACCAGAAGCTGGAGCCTATGGAGGTGGCTTATATCGATGTGCCTGAGGAATTTTCCGGGTCTGTCATCCAGAAGCTGACCACCAGGAAGGGAGAGCTGCAGGGCATGAGCCCGGCCAACGGAGGCTATACCAGGCTGGAGTTTCTCATTCCTTCCAGAGGGCTTATCGGATACCGGGGAGAATTTATGACCGATACCAAGGGAAACGGGATTATGAATACCACATTTGAAGGGTATGCCCCGTATAAGGGGGATTTAAGCTACAGAAAGACAGGATCCCTGATAGCCTATGAAAGCGGAGAGTCTATCACCTACGGGCTTTTCGGCGCCCAGGAAAGAGGCATTCTGTTTATCGGGCCGGGGGTGAAGGTGTATTCCGGCATGGTGGTGGGGCAGAATCCCAAGGCCGAGGACATTGAGATCAATGTGTGCAAG
>CAJUEJ010000001.1:78886-80894 GCA_910585435.1 uncultured Hungatella sp.
GTGCAAGACGAAAAAATTAACCAATACCCGATCCTCCAGCGCAGACGAGGCCCTGAAGCTGACTCCGCCAAAGGATATGAGCCTGGAGCAGTGTCTGGATTTTATTGACACAGATGAGCTTCTGGAGGTTACACCCAAGAATTTAAGAATCAGGAAAAGGATCCTGGATCCCACCTTGAGGAAGAGAGCGTCCTTTAAAAAGGATTAAGAGGAACAAGCGCTGCCAGATACAGGCAGCGCATTCCTCCATAAAGTAAAAATATTTCTACATTTCAAATCATTCTGAGATTTCAAACATTAATCATCAAAACGAAGTCTTGGTTAAGTTCCCGAATCAAAAATAAAAAAGTTGTTCTGTTTTATTGAAACCAGCGTTTAGTTAAGAAGATAGTTTCAATTTTTGCTTTAGATCTGTGTATATCTTTTGGTGCAGGGCTATACGGTTCTTGAAGGGCGATAAAATGCCTTTCCCGTTTTATATAGGCCGTCAGACGAAATATGTCGATTTTTTACGAACGGTTTTTGTCATTCCCCGGGGATTTTTTTCATAGACTTATTAATAGCTACCAGGCTAACAACAAATAAGGGATTGAAGAGGAGAAATACTATGTCAGAAAAAGCCATTGAAAACAACAAAGTCAGTGTTATCGGAAAGATTGTTTCCGGATTTACATTCAGCCATGAAGTATTTGGAGAGGGATTTTATGTAGTAGATTTAGAAGTAAACCGGTTAAGTGACCAGGCAGACATTATTCCGCTTATGATTTCGGAGCGGCTGTTAAATGTGTCAGAGGATTACATAGGCTGTACCGTAGAAGCCATAGGTCAGTTCCGTTCTTATAATCGCCACGAAGGGGCCAGAAACCGTCTGGTGCTTTCCGTGTTTGTCAGAGAAATAAATTTTATGGAGGAGTTTACAGATTATACCAAGACCAACCAGATCTTCCTGGACGGGTATATCTGCAAGGTTCCCATATACCGCAAGACACCTCTGGGAAGGGAGATTGCAGACATTCTTCTGGCAGTCAACCGCCCCTACGGAAAATCAGATTACATACCATGTATTGCCTGGGGAAGGAATGCCAGATATGCGGCCGGGTTTGAGGTAGGCTCCAGGGTCTGTATCTGGGGCAGGGTGCAGAGCAGGGAATACACCAAAAAAATCAGTGATTCCGAATGTGAGAAGAGAGTTGCGTATGAGGTTTCTGTCAGCAAGCTGGAATACGGCGAATGATTTACCCCTTTCAATGGCCGGGGTTCAGCAAAAAATGACAGTTGTTGCAAAATAAGGAAAAATGTGGTAGGATAAACAGACAGTACAAGATGAGGTGCAAATGAATGAAACATGGAAATGTGGAAGTAATATGTGGGCCGGGAAGAGGGAAGACCACACTGGCAGTAGGTAAAGGCATCGTTGCACTGACCAGGCAGAAAAGAGTCATTATGATTCAGTTTCTGAAAGGGAGTGCCAATCAGGAGGGGCTGGAGATACTGCGGAACCTGGAACCGAATTTAAAGATCTTCCGTTTTGAAAAATCGGACACAGTGTTTGCCGAACTGTCAGAGGAGCAGAAGGCAGAAGAGCTGCTCAACATCCGCAACGGCTTTAACTTTGCAAAAAAGGTAGTTGCAACCGGGGAGTGCGATATGCTGATTCTGGATGAGGTTCTGGGAATTATGGATCAGAATATTATTCAGGCTCATGAGTTTGAAAAACTGCTGGATGCAAGAAGAGACGATACAAGCTTGGTGATGACAGGGACCGTGCTTCCGGAGACATTGAGACCTTACGTAGACTTTATTTCCAGGATTGAGTATATTGAAGTTGACAAACAAGAGTAAGGATGTTAGACTTTAAGAACTGGCTCTGGCCGGTTCTTTTTGTATCACAGACTCTTTAATCCAGGAGGATGATTCAATGGCTATTTTTGAAGGAGCAGGCGTCGCATTAGTTACCCCGTTTACCAGCACCGGCGACGTGAAAGATCGGAAGAGCACACGTCTGAAC
>CAJUEJ010000001.1:80904-221564 GCA_910585435.1 uncultured Hungatella sp.
GGGGAACGGATTCCATCGTCATCTGCGGAACCACCGGAGAGTCCTCTACCATGTCTCATGAGGAACATCTGGAAGTGATCCGCTATGGCTGTCAGGTAGTGAAAGGACGGATTCCCGTGATTGCAGGAACCGGCTCTAACTCTACGAAGGAGGCTGTCTATCTATCAGAGGAGGCTCAGAAAGCCGGGGCAGACGGGCTGCTTCTGGTGACTCCATACTATAATAAGGCAACACAAAACGGCCTGATTGCCCACTACAGCGCAGTGGCACAAGCTGTGAAGATCCCGATTCTTCTGTATCATATTCCGGGAAGGACCGGCGTGACTATGAAGCCGGAAACCATTGTAAAATTGTGTAAAGATGTTCCCAATATTGTGGGGGTAAAGGAAGCCAGCGGCAATATTTCCTCCATGGCTACCATGATGAGCATGGCCGACGGATGCATCGATCTGTATTCCGGCAATGACGATCAGATTGTTCCTCTCCTGTCCATCGGAGGAAAGGGCGTCATCTCCGTGCTGTCCAATGTGGCTCCCAGACAGACCCACGAGATCTGCCAGAAATTCTTTGACGGAGATGTAAAGGAAAGCATGGAGCTGCAGCTTAAAGCGGTTCCTCTGATTAACCAGCTGTTCAGTGAGGTAAATCCGATTCCGGTGAAGGCCGCTATGAACCTTATGGGAAAAGAGGTAGGGCCTTTAAGAATGCCTCTCACAGAGATGGAGCCGGAACATAAAAAGGCACTGGCAGCCGCTATGAGAGAGTATGGAATCCTGTAGGACGACGGAGGGACCCAGTATGGTCAGAATGATTTTATACGGATGCAGCGGGGCCATGGGACAGGTGATAACCAATCTGGCCTCCCAATATGCAGACGTTCAGATTGTGGCAGGCATTGACTTAAATCCGGAGAAGAAACAGGAGTATCCAGTCTATTCTTCCCTGGAGGAGTGCAGGGAGGAAGGGGATGTGATCGTAGATTTTACCTCCGCGGCGGCGGTGGATCCTCTGATAGCCTATTGTGAATCCCAAAGAGTTCCTCTTGTATGCTGTTCCACAGGGCTTTCCCGGGAACAGGTGGAGAGGCTGGAGCGGTGCGCACAGAAGACAGCTGTGCTTCGCTCTGCCAACATGTCTTTAGGCGTAAACCTGCTTTTAAAGCTGGTGAGGGATGCGGCTCTTTCCCTGGCAGAGGCAGGATTTGACATCGAGATCGTGGAGAAGCATCACAACCACAAATTAGATGCTCCCAGCGGCACAGCCCTCGCCCTGGCAGATTCTATCAACGATGCCATGGGGAATCAGTATCATTACCAGTATGACAGAAGTACCAGGCATGAAAAGCGGGATAAGAAGGAGATCGGCATCTCGGCGGTCCGCGGCGGTTCCATCGTAGGGGAGCATGACGTGATTTTTGCAGGACAGGACGAGGTGGTAACCATCAGCCATACGGCATATTCCAGAGCTATTTTCGGAAAAGGCGCCATAGAGGCGGCCAGATTCCTGGCGGGAAAGCCGGCAGGGCTTTACACCATGTCGGATGTGATCGGCGGGTAACTTTTTGCCGGTACACCCTGCACGGGGCGGCGGTTCGTCAGAAGCTTTAAGCATGTTTGCTGGAAAGAATTGCCGGCCGGGGGAATAAATCCCAACATATGGCTTTCTTCTTTGGTGCATACTAAATGCAAATGAAAGAAAGGAGAATGCTATTATGAAAAAGGTCAACAGAATATGCATGTTACTGATGTTATGTATGATTTCCGTACTTGTATTGACTGCCTGCAGCAGCAATAATTCAGGAAACGCAAACAGCACTACCAAGTCCACAACACAAAGCTCCACCCAGTCTTCTTCCGGGCAGTCAGGCTCTGCCGCAGAAAGCAGCAGTTCTTCTTCCAATAAAGACAGCACAAAGACAGAAGAGGGAAGCACCGGTGTCATCGACGGTCTTGTAGATGATGTGGAAGACGGCATCGATGATATGATGGACGGAACCAAGGACAGCAATCATACAGGTGAAAATAACAAATAAGGTTTTTAACAGCAGTGCCTGCGCCTTTCCTAATGTATCTGCAATCCCGCGGCACGGGAAGGCGCAGAGGCTGGCACAAAATTAATAGGAAGCTCTGAAGCTTATCTGGTATTTCTGAAAGGTCTTTCAAATTTATGAATCTTAAATTTCGTTCAAAGAAGTCATGGAGATATTTTCCCAAAAGAAAACACAGGACGCACCGGCTTAGGAAAATCTGCTATGCAGCCCTGATTCTGGAGGCAGCTTTGATTGCCAGGGATTTTAACGGGGCCGGGATTCATCTGACCGAGGAAACACTGTATAAAAAGGTTTTCCTCCAAAAGAATCAAAAAGAGGAGGAAGATGACACGGTATCACAGCAGCATGTTGGAATCCAGGTACGCATAAAGGAAGGTGTAATTGATTTTTACCGGAAAGAGGAAACATACAGAGTCCCAGAAAAAAATCCCGGGCCACAGGCAGATTAAGACAGGATTTTTTAAAAAAATTTTTCGATTTTTGTTGGTTTTTCCTTGACAGAAAATAAGAGAAATGTTATAATCTCCTTATATTCTGAATAGACTTTTGATTCACATATTTTTTGTAAGTCATTTGATCTCAGATGACTTTAAAAAATATGTGTTTTTTTGTCTCACTGAGAATCCTAAATAAATTTATATAGGGAGGTACCATAATGAATAAGGGTACAGTTAAGTGGTTCAACGCAACAAAAGGGTATGGTTTCATTACGAACGATGAGACCGGAGAAGAGGTTTTCGTACATTTCTCTGGCATTGTAGCTGACGGCTACAAGACTTTGGAAGATGGCCAGAAGGTGACCTTTGACCTTGCAGAGGGAAACCGTGGAATGCAGGCTGTAAACGTACACGCTGCTTAAGTAGCAGACAGAGTTTCAGCAATTAAAACCTAACTTCAGGTACGTCATGAATGGCGTGCCTCCATAGTGTGTGGGTATCCCTGACAAGAATTGTTTCGGAGGCCTTCGCAGGAAAAAGCCGGAATCTTGTATTGTATTTATGTACATAGCAGGAGGATGGCTTTTTTTCTGTGGGGGAATGAAAGCGCTTACAAAAGTACTTGCATTGTACGGGAAAATGTTGTATAGTTATGGTAAAAGATAATGTAAGTGCTTACAATAGCAGAATATGGAGGTAAAAGGACTATGGGCAGTGGGAAAGAAACAGTGATTCAGTTTGGAGAAGGCGGGTTTTTAAGAGGCTTTGTGGATTATTTTTTCCAGAAATTGAAAGAAAAAGGGATGTTTGACGGTTCGGTTGTCATCGTGCAGCCTATTGAGAAGGGGATGTGCGAGATGCTGTCACAGCAGAATTGTGAATATAATCTGTTTTTAAGAGGGATTGACGACGGCAAGGTGGTGGATGAACACACTCACATCGATGTCATCTCCAGATGTGTGAACCCGTATACGGACAATGACGCTTATCTGGCACTGGCAGAGAATCCGGATTTCCGTTTTATTGTATCCAACACCACAGAGGCAGGGATTCAGTTTGTGGAGGATAACAAATTCGAGGATGTTCCGGCCAGAAGCTTCCCGGGAAAGCTGACCCAGCTGTTGTACAGAAGATTTAAGCTGGGGCTGAAGGGATTTATTATTTTATCCTGTGAGCTGATTGACCACAACGGAGAGGAGCTGGAGAAATGCTGCCTTCAGTATGCAGAGCTGTGGAATCTGGGGGAGGACTTTAAAAAGTGGCTGACAACGGAGAATGACTTCTGCTCCACGCTGGTAGACCGTATCGTAACCGGTTTCCCCAGAGAGGAGCACAAGGCGCTGTGCGAGAGAATCGGACAGCAGGACAATATGATGGACACGGCTGAGATTTTCCATCTGTGGGTCATCCAGGGGGATCATGAGGATGAGCTGCCTCTTAAAAAGGCAGGCTTCCATGTAGTCTGGACGGACAATGTGGATCCATATAAGAAGAGAAAAGTCAGGATTTTAAACGGCGCTCACACCTCCATGGTTCTGGCGGCCCGGCTTTACGGCCTGGAGACCGTAGGGGAGTGCTTAAAGGATGAGAAGGTATCCGCTTTACTTAAGAAATGTATTTTTGAGGAGATTATCCCTGCTATCGGTGACACAGAGGATAACCGGCAGTTTGGCGCAGCGGTTCTGGAGCGGTTCTCCAATCCGTTTATCAGGCATCTGCTTCTGTCCATTGCCCTGAATTCTGTGTCCAAATTCAAGGCCAGAGTGCTCCCCACTATCCTGGAGTACAAGGAAGCAAAGGGAACGTATCCCCAGGGCCTTACTTTCTCGCTGGCTGCATTGATTGCGTTCTACCGGACAGAGGAGGCCAATGATGATGAAGAGATTATGGCTTTCATGAAAGATGCGTCTGTGGCGGATATTCTGGCGAAGGAGGAGTATTGGGGACAGGATTTAAGCCAGCTTCTTCCCCTGGTTCAGGAATATTATGATTTGATTGAGGACAAGGGCATGGCAGCAGCCTATGATGTGGTGTTGGCCCGATAGGAATTAAGAAGAGAGGGTTTTTTTAGCTTCTGGATTTTCAGCCTGTTTGGCGGGGACTTATGTTTCGCTGAGACAGGGGGAAAGTCTGGAAGCTTTTTATTTATGCATATAGAATTTGGACTGTGTAAAACGTTGACAGAGGAATCCGGGGGGGGTATAATGGCTGAAAAGGAATGGGGAAGGAAGAGGCGCTATGAATGACAGGCTGGGAGAGAGGATTAAACGATTAAGGCGGAAGGCCAATTTAACCCAATCGGAGCTGGCCGGGGCTTTACATGTCTCTCCGGCGCTGATCTCTGCCTATGAGCTGGGGGAGCGGACTCCCAGCCTGAAGATCCTTATGGGACTGGCAGATATTTTTCAGGTTTCCACAGATTATCTGCTGGGAATCACCTCTTCCCCCCTGCACGGCATGGACACTCTTTCGTATGAGGAAACCCTGGCGGTGCAGGCATTTATTGAGATGATGCGTGGCGGGCAGAAGGGGAAGGTGTGAAGCTTAAAAAGAGGGATCCTGCCTGAGGCCGGGGATTTTGAGAATTTGTGAAAATACCGGCCGGGGAGCGAAGAAAAGGATTGTATTTCTTCCTTTTATGATTTATAATCTCTACTGTAATTTATGAGTGGATAAATTGTGAGAGGACAGGTGGATACCCATGGAGAAAAAAGAATTACTGTACGAAGGAAAGGCAAAGAAGGTTTTCACGACCCAGGATCCGGACGCTCTGATTGTGTCTTACAAGGATGATGCAACTGCATTTGACGGACAGAAAAAGGGGACGATCGTAGGCAAGGGCGCCATCAATAACCGTATGACCAATCATATTTTTAAGCTTCTGGAGGCAGAAGGTGTTCCGACCCATTTGATTGAGGAGTTAAACGATAGAGAGACTGTGGTAAAGAAGGTGGAGATTGTCCCCCTGGAGGTGATTATCAGGAATTTTTCCGCCGGCAGCTTTGCGAAAAAGCTGGGGATGGAAGAGGGGATCAAGCTGCTTTCACCTACCCTGGAGTTCAGCTACAAGAATGACGATCTCCATGATCCCTTTATCAATGACTACTACGCCCTGGCCCTGGGGCTTGCCACCAGGGAAGAGATCGATGTGATTTCCAAATACGCGTTTAAGGTGAACCAGGTTATGCAGAAGTATTTTGCCAGCCTTGGGATTGAGCTGATTGATTTTAAGATTGAGTTTGGCCGTTATCATGGACAGATTATCCTGGCGGACGAGGTGTCTCCGGATACCTGCAGGCTGTGGGATAAGGAAACCCACGAGAAGCTGGATAAAGACAGGTTCCGCAGGGATTTGGGCAATGTGGAGGATGCATATCAGGAAGTGTTCAGGCGCCTGGGAATTCAGTAGACTCTAAAGAAGCTTAAGGAACGGATGAAGGGACAGGGCTGAAATCAATGGCTGATTATGAAAATTCAGAGAAGCTTCATGAGGAATGTGGAGTTTTTGGCATGTATGATTTAGATGGTGGAGAGGTAGCTTCCACCATCTATTATGGTTTATTCGCACTTCAGCACAGAGGGCAGGAAAGCTGCGGGATTGCGGTCAGCGATACAAACGGGCCTAAGGGAAAGGTTATCTCCCACAAGGGAATGGGCCTTTGCAATGAGGTATTTACGCCGGAAACTCTGGGAGGGCTTCACGGAAATATCGGGGTGGGCCACGTCCGGTATTCCACGGCTGGCAGCAGCAGCCGGGAGAATGCACAGCCTTTGGTGCTTAACTATGTGAAGGGAACCCTGGCTCTGGCTCACAACGGCAATCTGGTAAATGCTCCCGGGCTTCGCAGGGAGCTGGAGTATAACGGCGCTATTTTCCAGACTACCATTGACTCGGAGGTTATCGCCTACCATATTGCCAGGGAGAGGGTGAAGGCCCCGGACGTGCAGACTGCGGTGATCCGGGCTATGAAGAAGCTGGAGGGCGCTTACTCCCTGGTTATCATGAGCCCGAGAAAGCTGATTGGCGCCAGGGATCCTTATGGCTTTAAACCTCTGTGCATCGGGAAGAAGGACAATGCCTACATCCTGGTGTCGGAAAGCTGTGCGTTGGATACCGTAGGCGCGGAGTTTGTCCGGGATGTGGAGCCGGGAGAGGTGGTTACCATCACAAAGGACGGGATCGCTTCCAACCGGGAGATGTGCTTTGAGAAAAAGGAAAAGCAGGCCAGGTGTATTTTTGAGTATATTTATTTTGCCAGGCCGGACAGTGTGTTTGACGGGGTGAGCGTGTATCATTCCAGAATCTATGCGGGACGGTGTCTGGCCAAGGATTCCCCTGTGGAGGCGGATTTGGTGGTAGGCGTGCCGGAGTCCGGCAATGTGGCGGCTATCGGCTATTCCATGGAGTCAGGGATTCCCTACGGCACCGCATTTGTGAAAAATTCTTATGTGGGAAGGACTTTTATAAAACCGAAGCAGAGCAGCCGGGTGTCGGCGGTGCGGGTGAAGCTGAATGTGCTGCGGGAGGCTGTGGCAGGGAAACGGGTGATTATGATCGACGATTCTATTGTCCGGGGTACCACCAGCCACCAGATTGTAAGGATTCTTAAGGAGGCAGGAGCAAAGGAGGTACATATGAGAGTCACGGCGCCGCCGTTTCTGTATCCCTGCTATTTCGGCACCGATATCCCGTCAGGGGAGCAGCTTATCGCTTCCGGCAAGACGGTGGAGGAGGTGTGTACGCTGATTGGCGCGGATTCTCTGGGATATCTGAGGATGGAACGGCTAAAGGAGATGGCCCAGGGACTGTCCATATGCACTGCATGCTTCAGCGGGGAGTACCCTGTGGACCCGCCCAAGGAGGACATCAGAGGGGAGTACAGCAGGTAAAACTTCATGTGCCCGGCAGCGGACGCTCCACTGCACATGAAAGACTGGCGGACGCATTGGGCATACCTGAATTGATGCCGCCTGTAGCGGCAGACTTTTAAAGGAAAAAGAGGACCTGGGGCAGGACAAAGGTCACCGCGCCGGGAACCAGAACTATTTGGGATGAAAGAAAGGAACCGTTTATGAACGATCGATATCAAAGTCCGCTTTCGGAGCGCTACGCCAGCAAGGAGATGCAGTATATTTTTTCTCCGGACAAGAAATTTTGTACCTGGAGAAAGCTGTGGATTGCTTTGGCGGAGACGGAAAAGGAGCTGGGGCTTGCCATTACCCAGGAACAGATTGACGAGCTTAAAAAGTTTCAGGATGACATCAATTATGAGGTGGCAAAGGAGAGGGAACGCCTGGTGCGCCATGACGTTATGTCTCACGTGTATGCCTACGGGCAGCAGTGTCCAAAGGCAAAGGGGATCATCCATCTGGGAGCCACTTCCTGCTATGTAGGGGACAACACAGATATTATTATTATGACCGAGGCCCTGAGGCTGGTGAGAAAGAAGCTTATAAATGTGCTGGCCGCTCTGGCGGATTTTGCGGATAAATATAAGAATCAGCCTACGCTGGCATTTACCCATTTCCAGCCGGCCCAGCCTACGACGGTAGGGAAAAGGGCTGCTCTCTGGATGCAGGAGCTGTGCCTGGATCTGGAGGATCTGGATCATGTGCTGGCGGGGATGAAGCTTTTAGGATCCAAGGGAACCACCGGCACCCAGGCCAGCTTCCTGGAATTGTTTGACGGCGATCATGACAAATGCCGGAAGGCGGATCAGAGGATAGCAGAGAAGATGGGCTTTAAGGAGTGCTATCCGGTGTCCGGCCAGACCTATTCCCGGAAGGTGGATACAAGGGTGGTGAATGTGCTGGCAGGGATTGCCCAGAGTGCCCATAAATTTTCCAATGACATCCGTCTTCTCCAGCATCTCAAAGAGGTGGAGGAGCCTTTTGAGAAGAATCAGATCGGATCTTCTGCCATGGCATACAAGAGAAATCCTATGAGAAGCGAGAGGATTGCGTCTTTAGCTAACTATGTGATGGCGGATGTGATGAATCCCATGCTGGTGGCCTCAACCCAGTGGTTTGAGAGGACCCTGGACGATTCGGCCAACAAGCGGTTAAGCATTCCGGAAGGGTTCCTGGCAGTGGACGGAATTCTGGATCTGTATTTAAACGTGGTGGACGGCCTGGTGGTGTATCCCAAGGTGATTGAGAAGCATTTTATGGCGGAGCTGCCCTTTATGGCTACGGAAAATATTATGATGGATGCGGTGAAGGCAGGGGGAGACAGGCAGGAGCTTCATGAGAGGATTCGGAAGCTGTCCATGGAGGCAGGAAGGAACGTGAAGGAGAAGGGGCTTGACAACAATCTGCTGGAGCTGATTGCCGGGGATCCGGCCTTCGGGCTGACCATGGAGGAGCTGCAGGCAGTGATGGATCCGAAGCGGTACGTGGGAAGAGCGCCTCAGCAGGTGGATGAGTTTCTGGAAGAAGTAGTCCGTCCTATTCTGGAAGAGAATAAGGAAGTGCTGGGAGTTAAGGCGGAGATTCTGATTTAGTGTTTTGTGAAAAGAAGCTGTTGCAGATGGCATGACTGTAAGACTGCCATATGCTGCAACAGCTTTTTGTTTTATTATGACATGGTAAACTGAAGGACGCAGAAGGAGGCGTAGACAAGCAAAAGCACGATTCCCTGTATCCGTGACAGCTTGCCCCGGATTAAGGCAGGGAGTGTTAAAAAGGCCATAACAAACAGCATAACCGGAATATCCAAAACCAGGGAGGCATTTTTTCCTGCAATGGAAGCGCTCTGAGGAATGCAAAAGGGAGCCAGGGTAGCGGATACGCCGCTTACAAGCACCAGGTTAAACAGGTTGGCGCCGATGACATTTCCCAGGGAGAGGGCTCCGTGGCCTTTGGCAAGGGAGGTAATGGCAGTGACCAGCTCCGGAAGGGAGGTTCCCAGGGCTACGAAGGTCAGGGCGATAACAGATTCAGGGACGCCCAGAGCCTGTGCAATGAGAGTTCCGTTGTTCACCAGCAGGTCAGCGCCGATGGCGATGAGAACGGCACCGATTACAAGGAGCAGCAGATCTTTAGACATAGGAGTTTTTTCCTGGGCAGTTACCTCCTCAAGCTCTTCTGGCTGGGGAGTATTTTTCATCTGAAGGACCGTGTAGGTCATATAGATGAGGAAGACAGCTAAAAGAAGAAGTCCTGTAATCCGGCTGAAGTATCCTGAGGTATAGGCGATACCTACATAGAAGGCTGCGGAAAGGAAAAAGAAGATCACCGGCGTTTTTAAGGTGTGGCGCTGGATGGCACCTGGCTTCACGGCGATGGTTATGGCGGCGATCAGGGATGTGTTGCAGATGATGGAACCGATGGCATTGCCGTAGGCGATCTCGCCGTGGCCGCTTAAGGCGGAGGTGGCGGATACCATCACTTCCGGCAGGGTAGTACCGATGGACACCACGGTGGCGCCGATTAAAATCTCCGGAAGATGGAACCTGTGGGCAATACCTGTGGCTCCGTCTACGAACCAGTCTCCTCCCTTGATGAGAAACAGAAGGCCTAAAAGAAACAGCAGTGTTGGAATGAACATGATACATATCTCCTCTCGTATTTTTTATCTGTCGGCGAAGGGGCTTTTGTTGCTGTCGGGAAACAAAGGGCCGCCCCACCGGAATGAAGGAGTCCAAATTATTGGCCTCCAACAGCAGTATGGCCCAAGTATAGTTGTCAAACCATACTTGAGCCACAAAAAAAGACCCTATGTATAACCTGACAGTTATGCATGAGTCTCGTAATTTAAAGCAAGCCAGACTGTATCAGCCGAGATTGTTGACTTGCTGCGCACAGACAATCGTACGTTTACTACTCCCTCACGGAGACATACCGGGAAAGCATCAGAACCGTGTGTTTATAACGGCTGGCTTTCATTTTTATTTATCATAGCGTAAAAGAGGGTGGTTGTCAATGGGGAATTTTTAATGAAGTTTTTGTAATAGTTTAGATTTAGTTTATAGTAAATCCGTTTTTTGTGTGTTATACTGTGTTCATCTTAAAATCTAGATTTCCGGTGAGTTCTCACCATACATTCCGGATTTGAAAAATCTTATTTATGGAGGAAACAGCCTATGGCGCAAAGAAATGAAAGAACCGGCATAACAGGAGCGCAGGAGTTAGACACAGGGCATGTAAGACAAAACGATGGACAGCGTGAAGAAGCTTTGACCGGATTTCAGGAAGAAGAACAGGTGATTGGATTTCTAAGGCGATCACCGATTCTTTACAGCCGTTATCAGGGGCTGAATAAAGAGTGGAGAAAACGTTTTCTGGATTTCTGCCAGGGCAAGAAGTCTCTTCCCCTCACATATGACCCGTTTTTCAAATGGATATTCCATCCTGATATTCATCCGAACCGCCTGTCCCATTTTATATCATGCATGCTAGGAATCACGGTCAGGGTGCTTAATGTGCTTCCCTCAGAGGACAGTGCTTTGATTGGAGGGACGCTTTTGATTATGGAGCTTTTAGGCCAGTTGGAGGATGGCTCACTGGTGAATGTGGAGATTCAGAAACAGGGCTATGCCTTTCCGGCGGAGCGGATTTCCTGTTATGGGGCGGATCTGCTTATGCGTCAGTATGCCAGGGTTAAAGGTGTGAGAGGGCGAGACTTTACATATCGCGATATTAAGAAGGTCTATGTGATTGTGATATTTGAAAAAAGCACCAGGGAGTTCCACAATGTATCCACAGCATATCTCTATCATGGAAAGACAGTATTCGATACAGGGCTGCATATGGAGTTTTTGCAGGAATATACGCTGGCGGCACTTGACGTATTTAAGACTTTCCGTTATCCTAAAAAGAAAAGCGAACAGACAGCATGGTTGTCGCTGTTAACCACAGAGGATTTAGAAGAAGCCCAAAAAGTTATAGGAGAGTATCCATGGCTTGAGGAAATCTATGAGGAGATAGCCATGCTCCGCCAGAAGCCGGAGGAGGTGCTGGGGATGTTTTCAGAGGCGTTGAGGATACTGGATGAGAATACGTTAAAGTATATGATAGAGGAGCTTCAGAAGGAGGTGGAGGAGAAAGAAGGGATGCTTGAGGCAGCAGTAGGAGAAAAGGAGAGCATACTTGCCCAGCTTGCTCAAAAGGATGCCATACTTGAGGCAAAAGAGAAGGAAAATATGGAGCTGAAAAATTTGCTGAAGCAATACAAGGGAATGCAAAACTCTGTGATATGATATTTTCCAAATACATAAGTGCAGGTTATAAGAACCATAATAAATTTTGACTTTACTTATGGCTGCTTTTTGTGTATTCTAGTACTGTTGTTTAAAAATCGTGATTCAAAGGAGGATTCGGACAAATGGTAAGAGCTATTGTAGGTGCTAACTGGGGTGACGAAGGAAAAGGAAAAATCACGGATATGCTGGCAAAGGAATCGGATATTATCATCCGTTTTCAGGGCGGCAGCAACGCAGGGCATACGATTGTCAATGACTATGGGAAATTTGCGCTCCATCTTCTGCCGTCAGGTGTATTTTACGGCCATACCACCAGCATTATCGGCAACGGGGTGGCACTGAACATCCCCTATCTGGTAAATGAAATCAAGGCATTGACAGACAGAGGGGTGCCAAAGCCTAAGATTCTGGTTTCTGACAGGGCCCAGATTCTGATGCCTTATCATGTGCTGTTTGATGCGTACGAGGAGGAGCGTTTAGGCAATAAGTCTTTCGGCTCTACGAAATCAGGCATCGCTCCTTTTTATTCCGATAAATATGCTAAGATTGGTTTTCAGGTAAGCGAGCTTTTTGATGACGATACGCTGAGGGAGAAATCAGTAAGAGTCTGTGAGCTGAAAAATGTATTGCTTAAGCATCTGTATCACAAGCCGTTGCTGGATCCGGATGAGCTTTACAGGACTCTTCAAGAATACAGAGATATGGTAAAGCCTTATGTGTGCGATGTGTCCGCCTATCTCTATGAGGCCATCCGGGAAGGCAAGAATATCCTTCTGGAAGGCCAGCTGGGATCTTTAAAGGATCCAGACCACGGGATTTATCCCATGGTAACCTCGTCCTCCACCCTGGCGGCTTACGGTGCCGTAGGGGCAGGAATCCCTCCCTATGAAATCAAAAATATTACTACGGTTGTAAAGGCTTATTCCAGCTCTGTGGGAGCAGGGGCATTTGTCAGTGAATTGTCGGGAGAAGAAGGGGATGAGCTGAGACGGCGGGGAGGAGACGGCGGAGAGTTCGGGGCAACCACAGGCCGTCCAAGGCGCGTGGGCTGGTTTGATGCAGTGGCCAGCCGCTATGGATGCCGGATTCAGGGAACCACGGAAGTGGCTTTAACGGTTCTGGATGTATTGGGATATCTGGATCAGATTCCGGTGTGTACCGGGTACGAGATCGACGGAGTTGTCACCAGGGATTTCCCAAACACGGTGAAGCTTGAGAGGGCAAAACCTGTACTTACCAGGCTTCCCGGATGGAAATGTGATATCCGGGGGATTAAAAAGTATGAAGATCTGCCCGGGGCATGCAGGGATTATATAGAATTTATTGAAAAAGAGATAGGGTGCCCCATTACCATGGTATCCAACGGGCCGGGGAGACAGGATATTATTTACCGGAACGTAAAATAAATGGTAAGGATCCGTTTATTTTTTATCCCGCCGTTTCAGGACCTTTACAATCACCATATAGGCATAGATGACTGTGGGGATCACGATGGTGCAAAACAGCGCGGCCATAAGGCAGCTTCTGGCAAAGGAGCTGTCTAAAAAGGCCAGGATAATGGTTGCCCCATATAAAATTCCAATCAGTCCTAATGCCAGTATGGCACCGATTCGTTTTTTTGACATGGACAGTCCTCTTTTCTCTTGCTATGTACATCGGAATCTTTCCTGCACCTGACAAAAATCATCTCACAAAATCAGGCACAGGGAGACTCCGGGGGTACATTGATTTTTTGGGCGGCCCGGTTTACGGACGCCTTTGTTTATTTCTGGCTTTCTTCTGCCAGGGTCTCCCATTGTTCATACAGCGCGGCCAGCTTTTGGGCGATGGATTCTTTTTCTCTGTGAAACTCCATCAGTTTTTCCACACAGGAAGCGATCTCCGGCTGCATCAGCTGCCGGTCAATCTCCTGGTCTCTCAGCTCCAGGGAGGCGATCTCCTCCTCCGTCTTTTTCAGCTCATTCTGTTTTTTTCGTATGCGGGCCTGCTCTTCCTTGCGGTTTTTCCAGTCCTGTTTGCCGCCGGACATACCAGGCACAGAGGAGGAGGGCTGGGAGCCGGCTGAGGCGGGAGCCTGCTCTAAAACGGTTCTGCCGGCGGTTTTTCCATCCTCATTTTTGCTGCCTGCGTACAGGCTGTTCATTAAATCCCGTTTCTCCATGTAGTAATCATAATTTCCGATATAATTAATAAAGGTCTCTCCCGTTAATTCCAGAATCCGGGTGGCGGTTTTGTTGATAAAATACCGGTCGTGAGAAACGTACAGTACGGTTCCTGTATATTGATTTAAGGCATCCTCCAGTATCTCCTTGGAGGTGATATCCAGATGGTTGGTAGGCTCGTCCAGAATGAGGAAATTGGCGTTCCCCAGCATCAGCTTTGCCAGGGACACGCGGCCCCTTTCCCCGCCGCTTAAGTCCTGGATACGCTTGAATACATCGTCTCCCGTAAAGAGAAAGGCAGCCAGCACACTGCGCACCCTGGTGTTGTTCAGCCCGGGATAGGCGTCCTGCAGCTCGTCAAACAGTGTTTTTTCCATGTGCAGCACCTGGTGCTCCTGGTCGTAATATCCGATATGGACCTTGGCGCCCAGGGTGATCTCCCCGGAGTCTGCAGGAAGCATCTGGTTAATGATCTTTAAGAGAGTTGTTTTGCCGGTACCGTTGTTGCCGATGACAGCCACCCGTTCTCCTCTCTGGATGTCAATATCCACATGGGAAAACAGATGGTTGCTGCCAAAGGATTTGCCCAGATCCCGAACTGTGAGGACATCATTTCCGCTGACGATATTGGGCTCCAGCCGTATTTTCATCTCATCGTCAATTTCCACCGGCTTGTCCAGGACTTCGATTTTGGCCAGCATTTTCTCCCGGCTTTCCGCCCGCTTGATGGCTTTCTCACGGTTAAAGGATTTAAGCTTTGCGATGACTTCCTCCTGATGGCGGATTTCCTGCTGCTGGTTTAAGTAGGCTTTCATCTGGGCATCCCGGAGCATGGCCCGCTTCTGGCTGTAAGCCGTGTAATTTCCCTGGAATACGGAACCTACCCCACAGTCCAGCTCAATAATCTTGGTTACCACCCGGTCCAGAAAATAGCGGTCGTGGGCTACGATAATCACGGCCCCTTTGTAGTTTAAAAGATAGGTCTCCAGCCAGGAGATGGACTCCATGTCCAGATGGTTGGTAGGCTCGTCTAACAGAATGATATCCGGCCTGGACAGGAGAAGCTTTCCTAAGGATACCCGGGTTTTCTGGCCTCCGGACAGAGTGGAGATTTCTTTGGAGAATTCTTCCTCTGAGAACCCAAGGCCTTTTAGGACGCCTGCGATCTCGCTTTTGTAGCTGTATCCGTCTGCCAGCTCGAATTCGTGGTTGAGGCGGGAGTAGGTCTCAAGCATCTGCTCCAGCTCCGTGCCGTCTGCGTGTTTCATATCTATTTCCAGGGTCCGTATCTGCTCCTCCAGGCAGATAACAGGCCGTTTTACTTCCAGAAGCTCTTCGTAGATGGTCCTGTGGCTGGTTAAATCCTGGTGCTGGGCCAGGTATCCAAGGGTTTTGCCTTTTGCCAGGACGGCATCCCCTTCGTCTGCGAGAAGCTCTCCCACGATGATTTTAAGCAGAGTGGATTTCCCGGCTCCGTTGATGCCCACAATGGCGGCTTTCTCATAGTCTTCTATATGAAAAGAAATATCGTTTAATATAACATCAGTCCCGAAGGCTTTGCTGATGTGGCTGCAAGATAAAATCATATTGTCCTCCTGTACATCTGTAGGGCGGGGGCGGCCGCCTGGCAGGCTCCGTTTTCCATTCCGGGGGGAGCCGACCGAATAGTAAGTAAACCGATGCCGCACCAACCACCTTATGAAAGCCGATTGACACCGGCTTAGTTGCACACAGAATACAAAAAATGCATTCTGGCGCGTCGTACGGTCAGCGCAGCAAGTGCGCAGACCTACTGGAAGAATTCGACACTTTCACAGTATAATATATTTTTGGAAAAGTTGCAATCCGGGATTGCGTTTGATTTGACATAGAATTGGCAAACAGGTATAATAGAAAGAGTTTATTAGAAAAGGGGTAGCATTTGTGGAACAAAAGGAAATATCGAAAGCTGTGATAACCAGACTGCCCAGATATTATCGGTATCTGGGAGAATTGCTTGAGGATGGCGTGGAGAGGATTTCTTCCAGTGAGTTAAGCACCAGGATGAAAGTGACAGCTTCTCAGATTCGCCAGGACTTAAATAAATTCGGAGGGTTCGGACAGCAGGGATATGGATACAATGTCCGGTATCTGTATGCGGAGATTGGAAAAATATTGGGGATTGACAGGCAGCACAATCTGATAATCATCGGGGCGGGGAACCTGGGACAGGCCATCGCCAACTATGCAAACTTTGAGCGGCGGGGATTTATCATCAAGGGAATGTTTGATATCAACCCCAGGCTTATCGGACTGGTGGTGCGGGGGATTGAAATCCGCGGTGTGGAGGAGCTTGAAAAGTTTATTGTGGAGAATGATGTGCAGATTGCCGCACTGACAATCCCCAAGACGAAGGCTCCGGAGATTGCTGACCGTCTGGTAAAGGCGGGAATCAAAGCTATCTGGAATTTTGCACATATTGATTTGGCAGTGCCGGATGATGTGGTGGTGGAGAATGTACATCTCTCCGAAAGCCTGATGCGGCTGTCTTACCGGGTGTGCAGTATGCAGGATGAGAAGGAGAAAAAGAATTCATTATGATCGTGGGTATCGGCACCGATTTGGTTGAGATTGCCCGTGTGGAAAAAGCCTGTGAAAAGCAGGCTTTTCTGTCACGGATTTATACCCAGGAGGAACGCCGGCAGGCAGGGGAAAGGGCTCTTAAGCTTTCCGGCGATTTTGCGGTGAAGGAGGCAGTGGCCAAGGCTCTGGGAACCGGGTTTCGCAAGTTTATGCCTGTTGATATCGAGGTGCTGCGGGATGAGCTGGGCAAGCCCTATGTGATTTTGCACGGGGAGGCCAGGCGGCTCTCAAAGGAGCTGGGAGTGACACAGATCCACGTTTCCATTTCCAATGAAAAGGAGTATGCACTGGCTTATGTGGTGGCAGAGGGAATGTGAGAGGCATGGAGGGAAAGAAGGGGTGTTATGCGTTATCTTGTGACAGGCGGACAGATGAAGGCTGTGGATCGGTATACCATTGAAACCATAGGGATTCCCTCTCTGGTTCTGATGGAGAGGGCAGCCGCAGCCGTGGCGGATACGGTGGAGCAGGAAGCAGACAGGCTGTATGGGACGGCAGATGGCAAAACAGCAGGGAAATGCAGCATCTGGGCGGTCTGCGGGACAGGGAATAACGGTGCGGACGGCGTGGCGGCCGCCAGAATCCTCCACAATAAAGGCTATCAGGTGACAGTGATTCTGGCAGGAGACCAGATGAAGGGAACCAGGGAGTTTGGGATTCAGAAGGGGATTGCAGAGAAGCTGGATATGCAGCTGGTGGAGTGGAAGGATTTTCTTCCGGGACGCTGTGACATTCTGATTGACGCTGTATTTGGAGTTGGCCTGGGAAGGGAAGTGGAAGGAGAGTACCGGGAGGTAATCGACATGATGGGCCGATCCGGCGCCAGAACCATCGTGGCGGTGGATATGCCCTCAGGGATTCACAGTGACAACGGCCAGGTCATGGGCTGTGGGGTGAAGGCCGATGTGACGGTTACCTTCGGCTATGAAAAGCGGGGAAGCGTGCTGTATCCGGGCCGCAGCTTCTGTGGCCGGGTACTGGTGAAGGATATCGGATTTCCGCCTCAGAGCCTTAAGGCGGCAGGTACCCCGGCATTTACCTATGGAAGGGAAGACCTGGACAGGATTCCGGAGAGGCCGGAATACAGCAATAAAGGGACCTTCGGGAAGGTTCTGGTGGCAGCCGGGTCGCCGGGGATGGGAGGTGCAGCGTATCTGTGCGCTAAGTCTGCCTATGCCATGGGGGCCGGGCTGGTGAAGATCCTGACGGCAGAGGAAAACCGGCAGCTTCTGCAGCAGCTGTTGCCGGAGGCGATCCTGGCGATCTGTGATACCCGGGATGAGGAGGCATTTCACAAAGCAGTGGAGAGGGAATGTGCCTGGGCGGATGTGCTTGTGCTGGGGCCGGGGATCGGACAGAGGGATGATTCGTATACTCTGGTGCGGGAGTTTCTGATGAATGCCTATGTCCCTATTGTCCTGGACGCTGACGGGCTCAATGTGATAGCTGCCCATGGGGAGCTGACGCAGTATTTTACGGAGAATATTATTATTACCCCTCATCTGGGGGAGATGTCCAGGCTGACCGGGCTGCCTGTAAGCAGGATACAAAAAGAACTGGCAGAGACGGCGGCAGCTTACAGCGCCAGATATGGGATTCAGTGTGTGTTAAAAGACGCTGCCACCGTGGTGACCGGGAGGGAGAACCAGTGTTATATAAATTCTTCCGGGAACAGCGCCATGGCCAAGGCAGGCTCCGGAGATGTGCTGGCAGGAACCATCGCCGGGCTTCTGGCATTGGGGGAGGACCCTTTCGATGCGGCTGTTCTGGGTGTGCATCTTCATGGCACGGCGGGAGACCGGATTCGGGAGAGGAAGGGGCCTCACGGGCTTTTGGCCGGGGAGCTGGCACAGGAGATTGGATATTTAAGCCGAAAGGATGAACAGGGACAGACATATGGACAGAGATAATACAGAGAACCGATACGGCAGAGGGGAGCCGGGGCTTCCTTACACCAGGGTGTATGCCGCCATTGATCTGGATGCGGTGGCATACAATATGGAGAGGATGCGGGAAAACCTGCCCAGGGAAGCCGGCATGATGGCTGTGGTGAAAGCCGACGGATACGGTCACGGCGCAGCTCCGGTGGCCTGGGCTGCAGAGCCGTATGTGGACATGTACGGGGTGGCTACGGCAGAGGAGGCGCTGAATCTGAAACGCCATGGTATTTCAAAGCCGGTTCTGATTCTGGGGCCGGTTCATGACAGCTGGTATGAAGCGCTGATAGAGGCAGAGGTGCGCATCCCTGTCTTTACTTGGAAGCAGGCCAGGGAGCTGTCGAGACGGGCGGTAAACGCGCCGGGACAGGCCAGGGAGCAGCCAGGGCAGGCGGCCTATATCCATCTGGTGACAGATACAGGGATGAGCCGTATTGGCATGAGGCCGGATGAGGAGTCTGCTGATCTGGCGGTCAGGATAAGCAGGCTTCCCGGCATCTGTGTGGAGGGGCTGTTCACCCATTTTGCCAGGGCGGACGAGGAAGATAAAACATCTGCATACAGGCAGGCAGAAAGATATAAGCACTTTACAGAGATGCTTGAGGAGAGGGGACTGGACATTCCCGTAAAACATATTTCCAACAGTGCAGGGATTATCGATATGCCGGGGCTTATGAATCTGCCTGGCGATGGCCTGTATAAGGACAGGGAGCCTGTAAAAACATGGGATGCAGGCGCGGATACCGGGAAAAAAGCAGGCTGCATGGTGCGGGCCGGGATTTCCATGTATGGGCTCTATCCTTCCGACCAGGTGAAAAAGGAAAAGGTGCCCTTAAAACCGGCTATGGAGCTTAAAAGCTTTATCACCTATATCAAGGACATCGGGCCGGGGGATGCAGTCAGCTATGGAGGTACATTTGTAGCTGACAAGGCCATGCGGGTGGCCACTGTATCCGCAGGGTACGGGGACGGATATCCCAGGAACCAGTCCGGGAAGGGGCGGGTGCTGATCCGAGGGAAAAGTGCTCCCATTCTGGGGCGGGTATGCATGGATCAGATGATGGTGGACGTAAGCCATATTCCGGAGGCGGAAGAATGGGACACGGTCACCTTGATCGGGACAGACGGCGGGCAGAGCATTCCGGTGGAAGAGCTGGCCCGGACAGGCGGCGGTTTCCACTATGAGATCGTCTGTGACATAGGAAAGCGGGTGCCCAGAGTATATCAAAAAGACGGCTCCATTGCAGGCACAAAGGATTATTTCCAGGATGTGTACAGGGATTTTGTGAGAAAGCAGTAACAAATAATCCCTTTTCCTTTCGCCGTATCCAGGCAACAGACACCCTGTCATATTCATAAAATATAGCAGACCACTATGACGGTGAATACGCTGATAAAAATTGGTTAATACTAGTGTTAAGAATATGACAGACGGAGAGTGGAAAAGTGATTATCAAGCGAGGCGACATTTATTATGCGGATTTAAGACCGGTGGTAGGCTCCGAGCAGGGAGGCGTCCGGCCGGTGTTGATCATACAGAATGACATAGGAAATAAACACAGCCCCACAGTCATCTGTGCGGCTATCACCTCAAAGATGAACAAGGCGAAGCTGCCTACCCACGTAGAACTGGATACGAGACGATGTGACATGATTAAGGATTCCGTGATCCTTTTAGAGCAGCTGCGCACCATTGACAAGCAGAGGCTGAAGGAGAAGGTATGCCACATTGACGAGGAGCTTTTAAAAAAGGTGGACTGCGCTCTGAGAGTCAGTTTGGAACTGCCTACATAGTCTGCCATTGACGAACGTCAGAGAATTTGTTATATTTTTCTATGAGAGAGTTTCAGGAAAGCTTTTAAGAGACAAAAGATTACATGAAGGAGTGAAAAAGAAATTACATGGACGATGGTAGTTGGCCTTACAGTATGATGTTATTTTTCGTATTTATTGTACTGGAGGCTGTATTCTATGGCTTTGGCTCTGCGGTTCAGAATATGAACGCAGGGAATCTGGAACGGGAGGCAGGTGAGGGAAATAAAAGGGCCGGAAAGCTTTTAAGAATTGCCGGACGGCCTTCCAGGGTCATCCATTCCATACGGATTGTGTCCAATGCCATAGGAATGTTTATCGGCGCGTATATCCTGGGAAGATGGAGCAGGCAGCTGGAGAAAACAGCCTTGTTTCCTGACGGGGAGATAGGGGACTGGCTTCATATGGCAGCGCTTTTTGCAGTGGGGGTCCTGGCCCTGGTGCTGCTTATCAGCTTTGGCATCGTGATTCCCAAACGCTGCGCCGCAAAGTATCCGGAAAAATGGGGATACACCCTGCTTCCCGTGGTTTCCGCGGTGATGGTTCCCCTGATGCCCTTTATCTGGGCGGTGATTGGCCTGTCTGCTGTGGTTTTGCGGCTTCTGGGGATCGATATCAGTGCCAATGAGGAGAATGTGACCCAGGAAGAGATTATGTCTATGGTGAATGAGGGCCATGAGCAGGGGGTTTTGGAGGCCAGCGAGGCGGAGATGATTACCAACATCTTTAAGCTGGACGATAAAAAAGCCGGAGATATTATGACCCACAGGACCAACCTGGTGATGATCGACGGGGCCATGCCTCTTAAGGAAGCCATTTCCTTTATCCTGTCGGAGGGGAAAAATTCCCGTTATCCGGTGTACGGGGAGGACATGGATGACATCATTGGTATTTTACATATGAAAGACGCCATGATTTATGCAGAAAAAGAAGGGCGGAGCAAAATGCCTGTAAGCCAGATTCCGGGGCTTTTGAGAAAGGCCCACTTTATTCCGGAAAGCAGGAATATTGACCCTCTGTTTAAGGAGATGCAGTCTCAGAAGACCCACATGGAAGTGGTGGTGGACGAGTACGGCCAGATCGCAGGTATTGTCACCATGGAGGATATTCTGGAGGAGATTGTAGGGAATATTCTGGATGAGTATGACGCGGAGGAGGAGTATATTGTCCCCTCCGGAGACGGATTTATCCTTGACGGGCTGACGCCTCTCGACGAAATCGGGGATGTGCTGGACATGGAATTTGCACAGGAGGACGACGATAATTTTGATACACTCAACGGATTCCTCATCTCCAAGATGGACAGGCTCCCTCAGGAGGATGAGGACTTTGAGATAGAGTACGAGGGATATCGTTTTAAAGTCCTGCGTGTGGAGAACAAGACGATTCGGAGGGTGAGGGCGGTAAGAACCAGGGAGACGGAAAAAGACGGGGAGAAACCGCAGCAGGGAGACGCCTGAGCGATTGCAGGAGTGTATCGGTGAGACAGGAGGAAGACAGGGAGGACAAAGATGAAGGAAGTGATGAACAAAACGATGAAACACAGGGCGATGAATCCATATCTGCCGTTGTATGAGTATATCCCTGACGGGGAGCCCAGGATTTTCGGGGACAGGCTGTATGTGTATGGTTCTCATGATTATGCGGGAGGAGCCCTGGGCTTTTGTCCCGGCGATTATATGGTGTGGAGCGCACCTTTAGACGATTTGGGTGACTGGGGTCTGGACGGTGTGGGATTTCCCCGCAGCAAGTGCCCGGAGGGGTTAAAGCCTGATGACGCCATGGCGGCGCCGGATGTGGTGCGGGGCGTGGACGGGCGGTATTACCTGTATTATAACGCCACGAAAAATAACTGCCGCATTGCTGTCAGCGACAGGCCAGAAGGGCCTTTTGAGCCTTACGGGGATGTGTGCAATCCGGACGGGACATCCTATGTAAACAGCAAGATGTTTGACCCGGGAGTCCTAGTGGATGATGACGGAAAAGCCTATCTCTATGTAGGCTTTTGCATGCCGGGGCCTGTGCCGGAGTGGCTGAAAAAGCCGGGGGCAGACTATCCCCAGCACAGCCTTGGGTTTGAGCTGGCTTCGGATATGAAGACGATTGTGAGAGGGCCAGTGCCGATTATCCCGGGAGGTAATGTGACGGCGGGAACCGGATTTGAGGGCCATGGATTTTATGAGGCTTCAAGCCCCAGAAAAATAAATGGATGTATGTGATGGTTTATTCCAGCGAGCTGAGCCATGAGATGGCCTATGCCATTTCGGATAAGCCTCTGGGAACGTATACATATCAGGGAACCCTGGTTTCCTGCGGGGATTTTGGATTAAATGGCAATACTGTGCCTGTGATGCCTTACGGCAATGTTCACAGAGGGCTGGCTCAGCTTAACGGCAGCTGGTATATTTTCTACCACCGCCATACCTCAGGGCAGGAGGCCAGCCGCCAGGGATGTGCGGAAAGGCTTCCCATTCGTCCGGACGGATGGTTCGGACAGGCGGAGATCACCAGCTGCGGCCTGAACCAGGGGCCTTTGCCCGCAGAGGGGAGCTACAACGCGTGTTACTGCTGCCACCTGACCTCGCCGTCTATTGCTCCCAGGCGCCTGACGGTCAGAGAATGCAGGAGAGACACAGAGACCCACATCTATGAGGAGCCTGCAGGGCAGGATGAGACAGAGCATCTTCACTACATTGCCAACGTGGAGACAGGGACGGTTGTGGGATATAAGTATTTTAGGTTTGAAGAGGGGAAAAAGGTTTCCCTGCGGCTTCGGGGTAAAGGGAAGGTAAGGGTGTCGGCCTGCCTGGACAGGCCGGACGCCGGGGAGACAGATGCCGGGGAGAGACGGCTTGAAGGCGGCACATGGGAAGAGATTTCTCTGGATTTAAGCCGTGTGTCCGGTGAGCATGCCCTTTATTTTAAGTTTCAGACGGAAGAGAGGATTCAGTTTGAAGGGTTTTCATTTGTGGAAATAATGCTGAATTCATCGGAATTTTCATAAGGCAGTACTAGTATGACCCGCACCAATTAACCATATGTTTCACTTGTCTAAATTTCCATCTGCTTCGTTGTCATCGGTCAACGATGCCACCGCATCGCCTCCCTCTTCCGCCTTGCAGGCTGAAAATTTATCCTGCGCGAAACATATGGTTAATTGGTGCGGGTCATACTAGAGGCAGATGCAAAAGAGGTTTCGGGAGCAGATAAAATGTACTCTCGGAGTCTCTCTGTGCCTGATTTTGTGAGATGATTTTTTATCAGATGTGTATATGATGGAAAATCAGCCACAAAGGCAGGTGCAGGAGAGATTCCCAGAGCCTATTAAAATAAAAAGGAGGGTTACACAATGGGAGAAATGATAACATCATTTGACGGCACAAAACTGTACTTAAACAAGGAGACGGTGGAGAATGCAAAGGCAGCCCTGGTGATTGTCCATGGACTGTGCGAGCATCAGGGAAGATATGACTATCTGGCAGATATTTTCCACAGGGCAGGAATTTCCACCTATCGGTTTGACCACAGGGGACACGGGCGTTCCGAGGGGGAGAGAACCCACTACGAGGATTTCAATGAACTGCTGGATGACACCAATGTGGTGGTGGATATGGCCATGGGGGAGAACCCGGATATCCCTGTATTTTTGATGGGGCACAGCATGGGCGGCTTTACGGTGTCGCTGTACGGAGTCAAGTATCCGGACAAAGGCCTGAGAGGAATTGTCACCAGCGGTGCGCTGACCCATGACAACCAGAGGCTGATCGCAGGGACGCCGGCAGGGATGGAACCTCACACCAAGCTTCCCAATGAGCTGGGCAGCGGTGTCTGCTCTGTGAAAGAGGTGGTGGACTGGTACGGAAAAGACCCGTACAACACCCAGAGCTTTACAGCTGGTTTATGCTATGCGTTGAATAAAGGGGTTCAGTGGTTCAGTGAAAAGGAAAAAGAATTTAACTATCCGGTGCTGATGCTTCACGGAGAGAAGGACGGCCTGGTAAGCGTAAAGGATACCTATGATTTCTTTGCAAATGTGGCTTCCAAGGATAAGCAGATGAAGATTTACGGAAATCTGTTCCATGAAATCTTTAACGAGTACTGCAAGGACGAAGTGATCGGAGATGCCCTCTCCTGGATAGAGAAGAGAATCTAGGCGTATGTTTTTTATCATGGGAATCAATTCGGGGCAGAAAGAGCTGCCCTTTCACCAGCTGGTAATCTGCGGCATCTGCGGAGGGTATGGCAGATATCAGGTTTTTATGACGTATACCAGCCTCAGCCTGTTTTTCATCCCTGTTTTCAAATGGGGGCGACGCTATTATGTGACTATGTCCTGCTGCAAAAGTGTATATGAACTGACACCGGAGGCAGGCAGACGCATTGCCAGAGGAGAGCAGACAGAGATAAGGCCGGAGGAGCTGACTCTTGTAAAAGAGGGGAGAAGGCAGGGCTGGGCGCCGGCCGGAAGTGCCGGCGGGAGGCATGTATGTGCTCACTGCGGATATGAGACAGAGGAGGATTTTGCCTATTGCCCCAAGTGCGGAGAGAAGCTGGATTAGGACAGGCAGGGTGCCGGGAAAGCGGCATGGATTTAAGCGTGCCCCATGTGCCCGCCGGATTTTCGTGGGTAGCGGCACTCTGCTTGTGGGTATAGGAAGGCTTGGAAGGAAACGGGAGAAAAATGGACAGACTATTGGGCTTGGGGAGATGGATACGAAAGGCTGCTGTTATGGCGGCAGCTGCGTTTTTATTTTTGGCTGTTCCGCTTCAGGCAGGGATGGTATGGGCCAGGGAAGGCACAGAGGATGGAGGAGCGTATACAGGAGGGTATAAAGCCCATGGAGCCCTTCAGGTACAGGGCGCTGATCTGGTGGATGCAAAAGGGGAAAAATTCCAGCTGTACGGTATGTCCACCCACGGGATCGCCTGGTTCCCCCAGTATGTCAACAAGGAGGCTTTTAAGACCCTTCGGGATGATTGGAAAAGCAACTGTGTACGCCTTGCCTTGTATACCGATGAGTATAACGGATACTGCAGCGGCGGGAATCAGGAGGAGCTTAAGAAGCTGGTGGAAGACGGTGTCTCCTATGCCACGGAATTGGGCATGTATGTGATTGTTGACTGGCATGTGCTGAATGACAGAAACCCCAATGTCCACAAGGAGGAGGCACAACGGTTCTTTGATGAGATGGCTGAAAAGTGGAAGAATCAGGAGAATGTACTCTATGAGATATGCAATGAGCCTAATTCGGGAGCTACGTGGGAGGAGATAAAATCCTATGCAGACCAGATAATTCCGGTTATCCGAAAACATGACAGCGATGCAGTGATTATCGTTGGGACGCCTGCCTGGAGCCAGGATGTGGAGCAGGCGTTGAATGACCCGCTGCAGTATGGCAATGTGATGTATGCTCTTCATTTTTATGCAGGGACTCATACGGAGTGGCTGAGAGACAGGGCGGAGGCGTGTATCAGACAGGGGCTTCCTTTGTTTATCAGTGAATTCGGCATGTGCGATGCCTCCGGAAACGGAGCCAACAATTTTGAACAGGCCGGAAAATGGATGGAACTGATTGAAACGTATCATTTAAGCTATTGCTGCTGGAATCTGGCCAATAAGAATGAGACCAGCAGTGTGCTAAAGCCGGAGTGTACAAAGATTTCCGGCTGGGATGAGGCGGATTTAAGCGAGGCCGGGAAGTGGATCCGGCAGCAGTTCAGAGGGGAAAACAGAAGAGGCTTTATCAGGTAAGGTGAGCGCCGGATTTTTTGAAAGAGGTTGTGTAAGGGCCTTTGGAAGGAAAATCCGGCGTTTTTTATTTTATTAGAAAGTATATCCTGCAAGCCGGACTTGTTGCTTTCAGGCTTATTTGGATGGCTGGCGTGACCGGGAGCGGAGATTAAAATTCTGTACCCAGTCAATGAGCCAGGAGGAGATGGTTACGGTGACCAGGGAATAGGCAATCTTTTTCCATGAAATGTAGGTCAGGGACAGAAGCAAAACGGTTAAATCCGTGGCAAGGTAGGCAACGGAAATCCGGCAGAATCGGGGGAAACAGCTCCCACAGGCGGAAGAAGCCGGAAAAGCTAAGGGTGGATAAAATCGCCATTTTAAGAAAATTCCCGCCTAAAAAGCGGAATGCCAGCTCGTAACAGCAAAAATCCAGCACAGGTGTGGCAATGGAAGGTGAAATTCCAAACCAGTGATGAATAAGCAGGATAGTTCCCAGGATACCGCCTTCCGTGATGCCGGTTCTCTGATGGATATTGTAAAGGCCGAAGGATGCAATGGCAGTCCCCACTAGGATGGAGAGCAGCTTTTTAAAAGTTAAGTCATGGAAGATTCTGCGGATGACACGGGAAAATGGGGCTGTAGGTGGGGTGGCTGTTGGATTCATGATAATTGAAAACCTCGTCTTTCTGGTTGGTATTTATGTTGTCAGCAGCTTGTGGGCCGGATGCCTTTGGGGCTGCTGTTTTTTAATAGTTGGTGCTCTATGGGCTGATATGTAGGTTAACTGATATTTGTGGGAAAGTCAAGGGAATTTGGCGGGGGATTACAGGAGTTCCCTTTCATTTATAGTGGTGCCGGGAAAACGGCATGGGGGTTTACTGTGAAATTACAGAAACTAGTCAGAGAATCTGTGATAAATTACACTTTTTTGGTTGACTTTTTGAATGATATCAAGGTATGATAGAAACTATAAGATTGTAAAAGCCCCTGGTGTGGGTCATACTAGGTTCACTGAGTACAAAAAAGGAGGAACCAAACTGCATGAAACGTTTTGCTATGGAAGTGCTGAAGACATGGAAGGAGGATTCGGAGCGTTTACCGATGATTATCAGAGGCGCCAGGCAGGTAGGAAAGACCTGGCTGATGAAAGAGTTTGGAGCTTCTTATTTTGAAAAATATGCGTATATTAATTTCGATCATAATCCCAGAATGCAGCAGCTGTTTTCAGGTGATTTCAATATAGATCGGATTTTACAGGGATTGATCATTGAAAGTGATGTAGACATAGAGCCGGAGAATACTCTGATCATTTTGGATGAGATACAGGAGGTTCCGGCCGCCCTTCAGTCATTAAAATATTTTGTGGAAGACAGCCGTCATACGTATTTTATCGTTGCGGCAGGCTCTCTTCTGGGAATTGCGCTTCATAAAGGAACATCCTTTCCGGTGGGAAAGGTAGACCACATGGATTTGTATCCTCTGTCTTTTCGGGAATTTTTGTGCGCAACCGGTAATGAACCATTGAAGGAACTGCTGGACAGACAGGATTTTTCGATGCTTACTGCTTTTAAGGACCGTTATGTAGATTTACTGAAAAACTATTACTTCATTGGGGGAATGCCGGAAGCTGTCAATGTTTATATAAAACACAAAAATATGAAGGAAGTACGAAAAGTACATCATCGATTGATTGCTGATTATGAACAGGACTTTTCGAAACATGCTCCCAGAGAAGTAGTTCCGCGGATTCAGATGGTATGGGATGGAATCTTGTCCCAGCTGGCAAAGGAAAACCGTAAATTTATCTACAGTGTACTGAGAGAAGGAGCCAGGGCAAAGGATTTTGAACTTGCTATTCAGTGGATGAATGACTGTGGCTTGTGCTGCAAAGTGGGAAGAGTAAAAAAGGGGGCCATTCCTCTGAAGGCATATCAGGATTTGCCGGCATTTAAGCTGTACCTGCTGGATGTAGGGCTTTTGACGGCTATGGCTGATTTAGATGCAAAGACTCTTTTAAATGGAAACCATATTTTTACCGAATTTAAGGGAGCCTTGACCGAACAATATGTGTGTCAGCAGCTTCTGGCGGAATTTCATGCCACACCCTATTACTGGTCTGCAGAAGCTTCTTCCGGAGAAGTTGATTTTATCCTTCAGCATGACGGGAAGGTCATACCTATAGAGGTAAAAGCGGAAGAGAATTTAAATGCCAAGAGTTTAAAATATTTTGTGGAGAATTTTCACCTGGAATATGGGATTCGGACATCGATGTCAGATTATCGGGTGCAGGAGAAGCTGATTAACCTGCCGCTTTATGCGATTTCCTGCCTGTGGGATGTGGGTGGGTGATAAATCTATATTTTTTGAAGCTTCTTATGGCGCTTTATTGAAAATGCGCCATAAGATGTTATAATATAGTTGAGATATCGAGTAATTATTAGTACTTGTACATATAATGTAGTATAGGAACATATACATGAGAGGAATTCTACGGTTGGAAAAAATTTGTTTGAAACCCGTTTGAATATATTGATGAGATATTTATTTTGAAGCTGTGGCCTTATTTAGCTACAATATTGGGGACAAAAAGGGCAGAGGATACTTTTGATAGATTGGGAAAATTTGAAGAGCAATGAAATACACATATTATTTGGTCAGATGGCTACAATAAAATGGATCAGCAGATTGTTCAGTTAATCCATGCATGAGCCTAATGCCGACAAGGAGCTGCATACCGATGAATGATTTTACAGTTTTACATTTATCTGATTTACATATTAGCCTGTCAGGAAAAAAACTTTCAATGCTGATGGAAAATCTTTTGAAAGATATAGAGCAGGAAATGAAATTTTCAGAAAATATACTCGTTGTAGTTACAGGAGACATTGTAAATCAGGCACAATACCAAAATAGAGATAATGTATTGGAATTTTTTACTAAGCTAAAAGGGATTTTAAAAGAACGAGTAAAGCATATTTATATTGTTCCAGGTAATCATGACAGAAGAAGAAATGTGCTGGATCAGCAAATTTTAAATAAGGAATTTGGTAACGCATCAGAGTCCGATAAATCAATGTATGAAGAACCGGATTTTTATCCCGAGTTATGGAAATATATCCGTATGTCTTTTGATGAACATGCAGAACTGGTAAAAGAAATATATGAAATATATTATGGAAAAGAGAATAAAGATGAGGTATCTAAGCGTCTTTTTAAAGATACTTATGGTGTTCAGATTGATAAAGTAAATGGAAAAAATATTTGTGTATTGCAATTTAACACAGCATGGAGCTGCACAGGTTCCAATGATGAACGGAATATTCGAATTGGTAAATTTCAAATTGAGCATATCAAGGAGAGTTATAGGAAAAAATGTGAAAAGCTGCCTCGTGGAGAGCAGGTGGATTTAACGATAGCAATAGCGCATCATCCGGTTGGATGGTTATCTGGAAAAGAAGAGGATCTGATTCAGGCGGAGCTGTTAAGTAATAATAGTCTGCACGCCAATGTATATATATGTGGACATACACATAACCGCGATGTCATTAACTGGCAGAATAACAGACATTCATTGACAACATTAGTTTCTGGGATAGGATGGCCTGATGGCAGTGCTACTCATCCTTATGCACATACATATTCAAGTTATGTGTTTAATCTTGATGTAAATTCGATAGATGTATATGTCAGAAGTTCCAATGATGCTTTGACCTTTGAACCGGATTTTCGTATTTACACAGAACAAAGAAATAAAGAAGAAAATAAAATTATAATGCCTATTAATATTTGCAAGACACAGGCATATTTTAATTTAAGCTCAGTAGTAGAACGTTCCTCTAAGGCGTGTTACATAACGGAGAAGATTATAAAAAATCTCAATGGATATGTACATTTTTTGGAGAATATAAGGGTAAGAATGCAGGAAGGCTTGTTTCGGATGAAGTATGATATATTTGAAAATTTAGTATTATATGCTTCTAAAGGTAACAAGCATATAGAGCAGCAGTTATATGAGCTCGAAGAATTTTGGTTTATGGAATCAAAGGATGATGCCATAGCACGAAAAATCGTTAAAAGAAATCCTCAATTATTTCAGACGCAGTTTTCGGGATATTTACAGTATTTATGTACACAGGTATGTAAAGGAATATATGAATTCAGAGATGGTACGGATGTGCGTGTTCATTTTAGGCAATGGAACAAAGATACAGACTGTTATATCCAGAATTGTATATATGGAAGAAATGCAGAACATTATGAAATGAAGCCCATAGAATGGGGGGAGTTGCTGGAGGAAGCATATAGAAGAAAAAGACCACTTATTGCTTCTGTAAATGAAGGATATTGTAAGAAAAGCATGGAACAAAATAAGAAAAAAGATTCTGGGCAATGGGAGGATTTTATTACGGTAATACCTGAGTTTGTGAAAAATAATTATATACAGAGAAATAAAAAGACCGGTAAAATAGAGCAGAAAAGGCCATTGCTGACATTTGGAATAACCATTTATGAAAAAGAGGATAAGACTTTATTATATCTTTTAGATTATTTGAGAATTGACAAAATTGTCGGAGAAATGATACATGATTTTTTATATTATATGCCGATTGATTTAAAGGAGTATATAAAACTCGGAAACCAGGAGAGGAATAGTTAAAATGTTGGGAGTAAATAATTTTGCTAGACAGGGATTACTTAAATGGGAAAATATCAAGGTTATGGACGAAGCAGAAGAAGTTCTGGTCAACTCAAATCGCCTTTACTCCCAACTGTCAATTCTTTCCCGCTTACAGGGAAAGGAAAAGGAAGACTGTGTGAATATTTTGACAGCGAGTATTAATGGCATTAAGGATGAAAAAGAAATGTATGTCTCTATGAAAGCCGGAGATATTGTAAGGTGCTTCGAAAAAAGCAGCCATAGATTGCCATTAAATACATTCCGGTCAGTTCATTGCAAAAAGTCAGTGATAAATGTAAAGAGACATGGATATAAGATGCCAGACGTTGTCAATGGAGCAGTATCTGTGAAAAGTGTAAAAAGAAATAAGAAAATAGTTAAAAAATAGACATTATTTGTTAGTTGCTTAAAGATAATGCATGCAGTGTAATTGAATTTTTTATCTATTTTAAGTCGTTTACAAAACTTTTGTCAGTTGACAGATTCTATATAGAAAGAGAGTCCTTTATTTTATCGTTGCAAAATGTATCTGCAAATTGTGGCCTCTAGTTGTATATGAGATGTTCAAGCAGAGATACATGTCAGAATGAAGGTAAAAAAAGCACAAATTTTTGCATATCCTCTTATTATCGGCTAAAATATAAATATATATAAAAATAGCCGAAAGAAACCTTTTATGAATTATATAGCAAGAAGTTTGGAAACCGTAATGGGACAAGTGACGGAGGAATATCCGGTTATTTTGGTTACCGGCCCCAGGCAGGTGGGCAAGACGACCATGCTTCGAAAAATGATGGAGCATACGAGCAGAGGCTATGTGTCTCTGGATGATTTAAATGAGAGAAGCATTGCTAAAAATGATCCGGAACTTTTTTTGCAGGTTCACAAACCGCCGGTCCTTATTGATGAGATACAGTATGCGCCGGAGCTGTTTACGTATATTAAAATTTATGTTGATGAGCATCACACTCCCGGTTCTTTCTGGCTGACAGGTTCTCAGATTTTTAAATTGATGAGAGGAGTACAGGAATCTCTTGCGGGGAGAATGGCCGTCCTTTCTATGACGCCTTTATCTTAGGCGGAGATTGGTGGAGGAACTATGGAGCCTTTTAAGGTAGATTTGCACATAGTTATTCAAAGCTTTATGCCATCCCTTCCACTGGCCTGCGCTTTTTCACAGTTTATGGGCCGGCAGGGAGACCGGATATGGCATATTTTTCCTTTACAAATAAACTGATAGAGAATGAAGAAATACAGATTTTTAATTATGAAAATTGTAAACGTGATTTTACCTATATTGACGACATTATATATGGTGTGGTTGAAGTCATGAAGAATGCCCCGGATAGGGCTATAGGTGAGGATGGACTGCCAATGCCGCCATACAATATTTATAATATCGGAAACAGCAATCCGGAGAATTTAGTAGATTTTGTTCGGATCTTATCAGAGGAGTTAATTCAGGCAGATATGTTGCCAAAGACTTTTAACTTTGAAGCACATAAAAAATTTGTTCCAATGCAGCCGGGAGATGTACCGATTACATACGCTGATATAAGTAAATTGGAAAGGGATTTTAAATTTAAACCGGAAACAGATTTGCGAACCGGTCTTAAAGAATTTGTCAGATGGTACAGGGAATATTATAGCGAGAAATTTATATATAGGGGGTGCTAAAGAGGAGTGGGGTATCTAAAATCAGACAAACAGAATAATAGTATAGATTTATGTAAATTAATCATGACTTTTGCTGTTGTGGCAATTCATACACGACCTTTCGTTAACTGTACAAATGATATTATTTTAAAAGTATATGAATTGGCCGTAGGATTAGCGGTACCGTTTTTCTTTTTAGCATCAGGGTACCTTTTGGCAATAAAGATGGATTATCCTTATGGAAGTAAAGAAGATATATTCAGAGTCAAAAGACAATTAATCAAAATAGTCAAAATGTATTTGCTTTGGACTTTCATATATAGTCCGTTAGCGATATATCATTTTGTTTCTAATGAAATGTCATTATTGAAATCAATTTTGTTATATATCAGAGGTTTTTTATTTGTAGGAGAACAGTATAATTCATGGCCATTATGGTATTTGTTATCAACAATATATGCATTGGTTGTAATTATGATGATTTTACGGTTAAAAAAATCCTCTTTGTCCCTTATTGTTTCCAGTATAATATTTAGTGCAATCAGTATAGGATGCACCATTCTTGTAAACTATGAGGAGAATTTACCTATTGCATTAAATTTATTACAAAGGCTAATAAAATATAGCATTTTAAATGGCAGGATATTTAAAGGTATGATATATATTCCTATCGGAATGCTGTTAGCTCATAAGAAAATCCCCCGAATATTAAATTGTGGAATGTTTGCTGCGGGGGGGTTGGGTAACTATTTTATCAATAATTCATTTGTTAGTGGATATTTTCTTATAATTACATCTGTCGCTTTGTTTGGGATATTGGAAAGCATTAAATTGAAAAATGGTAAAATATACTTAACATTAAGAAATATGGGTACAGTAATTTATTTGATACATATGTATGTTTGGACATTTTACTATAAAATCATATATGGTAAAAAAACGTATGGGCTAGATTCTTTTGCAGCTACAGCTTTAGTTTCAAGTATTATTGCTATTATATATTTAAAAATAAAAAGACAAAGAACTGTCGAATAGATAATATTTAATTGATAAAAGGATTCTGTTTGTTAAAAAAGCAATAAAACAGTATTCGAAATGAGATAAAGAAGTTTGGGAATTTTCAGGAACAGTATAATGCTTTGTCGAAGGTTAGAGTACATGTTATTGCAGACTACGGCATCGGAAGAGAAGGCCAAGATGCATGTAGAAAGTTGTGTGGAAAAAATGGAGTGCCATATCTACCCTTTAAAAGATTTTAATATCTGCATTTTTGGAGTAAGAAGCTGAAGAAAATACCCACTCCCAAACAGGGGCTAAACCGGCATTCCCCCGACAGCCCCTGCCCCGCTTTTTCACCCAAAATCAACGCTCCCCGATAAGTACCACCTGACCGTCAAATGCAAATCCGTAATGGCGGATCCGATCTTTGGGAATCCCTCTGGATATCAATTCAGAATCATACTTCATATCTTCAATCTGTTTTAAAGCATTTTCCACTGCTTTTTTAAGAGTCTTATCCTTCTTTTTTGAGAATACCTTAAACTCTATTATACTTCCAGGCAGTTGCCTGTAAGAAGCTCCTCCATCTGCATCTTCAGTTCAGGGGAACCTGTTCTGATTAGCTCTGACACAAGCTTGTGTCTTCCCAGTAGGTGCTGTATTCCCTTAAATCCAAATACATGGTTATTGACCATGGATTATAAATATCAGCTTTACTGCCGAAGATAAAACCATCATACCAGAAACGGATGTGCTCCATTTCAGATAAAAGCCCTTTGCTTTCCAGTGCATCCGCCACTTCCTTTTCCGTAAAACCAAATGCGGTACAATATTTTTCAGTGGTTGTAGTAGCTATGTTCAGATTGTTTAAATCTGAGAAAATAGACTCTTTCCCAGGGGACGCCTTCGGTGTGCTTACTCTGGTTATACCGGTCAGCAGGGCGCGGCAAAGATAATCGTTGGTTTTGAAGGCCTTCCGGACATAATAACGAAACAAATAGATTATCATTTAAGGTATCCCCCTGGAGAAGATAACTGTGTTTCTCATATAATTCCTGTAAAGTTGCAATCATACCTTCCCGGGTATCCCGAAATTTTGAACCCTTAATTTCAGTGAAACTGAAACGGATTACAGGATAACTTCCCTGCATGATACGATATTTATCTTCTTTCCAGATAGAGAGGCCTTCAAAGAGATCACTTCTGCCGGCATACCTGGCTGAGAAAAAGCATTCTATCATGCTCAGGTTCAAAGTCTTGCCAAAGCGGCGGGGACGAGTGATTAATGTAACATCATCCTGTGCGTCCCACCATTCTCTGATTAAATCGGTCTTGTCTATATAAAAAGACTTTGGCAACCCTTTCTGCCCTTTGGTGATCCCAATAAAACATGAATGCTGTCTTTCCTGATTATAACACAATTTATTGGGTGGCGGCAAACAAAATATTTTAGACGATTGTCTCCTCCCTCACCCACAAATAAGGCACCCGGACCGCTATATTCCGTCTGGCTTCGTCGTCGTCGGATTCCATGGGCAGGGATTTAAACAGCTCTAAAAGCTCCTGCCGCCCCAGGACGCATCCTGCGAAAATCATAAAGGAGGTTCTGGCGGGGAATGCGTCGAAGTGCATCACATCGGGCCTGTAAGGCCAGGAGGATTTATCCAGCAGATAGGGGGTCAGGAAATCCAGGGCATCCCGGATTCCGGCTCCACATGGCAGGGTATAATCCCACAGGTTATCTTCCTTTGTGGAAAGCAGATAGCACAGGGTCACCATATTGTCCAAAACAAAGATCGAGTAGTTATACGGTTTTGTCCGGGCCAGCTCCAGGGGGAAGGATCCGTCGTCGGCCATCTGAGGCAGGAGGAAATGCTTATAGTTTTCCCGGCAGAAATCAGCGATTTTCTGATTGCCTGTAAAGAGGGAGAAGACTGCCGCCTGGACGAAAAAGCAGACACTGTGATTGTTTTTCTCATTCATCTCCGCTATGCCGTTGGGAGAGGTCAGCATCCATCCCAGGTAGGCGGCAAACCAGCTTTTAAGCCCTTTACAGATGGCTTCGGTCATATGGGGGGACGGCGCAAGCGCCTGGATGGCAAAAGGCACATCGCATAAGTGGAGGGTATCGATGATCCCGATTCCCCGTCCGTCACAGATTCCGGGAATCGCCTGGGCATAGGACAGATGAGGGTTCATCCGGGTTTCTTCATCCAGGAAAAATTCCTTCAGAATCCGGACAGCCCGGGCGGCGAACCGCTCTTCCTTCGTAAGACGGTAGGCGGCGGCCAGCATGGCTATGTTAGTGCGCATGCGGCGGAGAAGCTGACGGTGTCCGTCAAAATTTCCCGGGTTGGTTTGGCCGTCCCGGCGGATGTAGGGCAGGCTGTCAGCCGTATCCGGGTTGGGCCACCAGTAGTCCCCATTGGAATAATAGTCATGGATCGTGCCAGGATGATGGGCAGTGCCGGGACAATGGGGAGGGACAGCATCTGTGATATGGGGGATGGGGGCCAAAAGCGCGTCTTCCCCCTTTTTTTGCATCCATTTTTTCAGATCTTCTGTTAACCAGGCAGAATGATTCTGCTGCATATGAAAACACCTCGTTTCTATTTACATATTCCGGAAATTTCGAATCAAATCTTCAGCGACCGACAAAAGCAGCCGCAAAAAGCGGCCAACAAGATCGCCTCTTCATTTTATCCTACAAAACATTTCCCCCAAAAGCAATGGTAAAAAAACAGAATCCATAAGCAAAAGTGAAAAAAGAATTTACAATTTCCCCGATTTTATGTACATTATACTTAATACATACAAAACAGGAACCGGTACCGGCGTGTCAGCACCGGGCGGGGAGGAAAAGGGCATGGGAAAAAAATCAAAGATATATCTCCAGATGTTTTTGTCGTATCTTGGAATTCTTGTGATACCGATGATTCTGGCTATGGCGCTGTATCTGTACACGCTGAAGATCATCAGCGGCCAGGCGGAGGATATGAATGAAAACCTTCTGGTTATGGTAAAAAATGAACTGGATTATGAGATTGAAAATATCCGGAAGATAGCCAGCAGGCTGGCCCTGGATGACAGGGTTTTGCTGGCAGGCAATGTCAGGGGGGAGTTTGCCTCGGAAGATCAGATGAATCTGTACTATATTTTTAATGAATGCCAGTCCATCCACATGTCGGAGGAGTTTGTGGATGAGCTGTTTATTGTCTTCAACCATACGGGGAAGATCATCAGCTCCAGCGGAAATATGTCGGATTATTTGTTCTATGATTTGTACTTGAAAAGCAGCGGGTTTCCTTTGGAGCAGTTTCAGGAATATATGCAGCAGTTTCATTATGGGGATCTTCTGCCGGTCAGGCTGGATAGCGGGGAACAGATTTTTCTGTACACCATGTCTGCGCTGAAATCAGGCCCGGGGGACTCTTCGGCGGTTATCTGCGTTCAGATAGACGCCGGGGTCATCAGGGAGCGCTTGAAAAAAATGAAATGGTCGGATTCCATGGATATCATGATGCTGACAGACACCCATGTACGGGTGGGAGCAGATGAGGGCATATCGGGGGGGTTCGAATGGAAGTATGAGCAGTGGGAGACAGGCAATCATCAGCTGGCTTTGGGGCCGGGGGAAAAGTATATCATCTCAGTGCTGCCCTCCTCCATGGGAAGCTGGAAGTATTTAAGCGTCATGCCGGTGAGGCAGATGGAGCGGGAGGCCAGAAAGGTGCGGGCTGTAGCCATAGCCGGGCTGTTTTTCTGCACTGTGGTGGGGGTTTTTATTTCTTACCATATAACCAGGCGGAATTACAATCCGGTTAAGATGCTGATGGATACCTTCAGGCAGCATGGACCTATGGAAATCGGGGAAGGGGAAAATGAATACCAGTGGCTCAACCGGCAGATGGATGACTTTTTCAAGCGGCATGTGGATGCCCAGAAGCTGTTGAAAAAGAATCAGAAAAGCCTGAAAAATTATTACCTGTACCAGCTTTTACAGGATGCCGGGGACAAAAAGAGCGTGGAACAGTATGGGCTGACGATTCAGGGGGATTATAACGTGGTCCTGCTTCTGACCCCTATCATAAGAGACGGGGAAAGGAAAGAGGGAGAAGGGTATATTGAGGAAAATGCGCTGCAGAAGTTTGCGCTGATGAATGTATTTGAGGAAATGTGTCTGGATTACTTCCATATTAATATGGTGGAGCTGGGAGAACGGGTGGCGGCTATCGTCAGCCTGCCGGACGACAGGCGGGAGCATCTGGATGTGTTAAAGAATCAGGCGGAAAATCTTCAGCAGATGATGGAGGAGTCCTTTGGCTTTTCTGTTGTGGTACTGGTGGGGGCCGTGTGTACCGGGTGGGAGGGGATCCACGCTTCCTATGTGCAGGCAGTTAAGATGGAGCAGTATGTCCATCTTCTGGACGCGGATCTTCTGTTCTATGATGAGATAAAAGATATCCAGCCCCAGTATCATTATCCTCTGGAGCTGGAGGAGAAAATCATCAATGCGGTGAAGGCAGGGGACAGCATCCAGGCCTGGGCCACCATAGAGCAGGTGTTTGACTTAAATCTGAAGGGGAGGGTGGCGGCAAACCTGTATTGCTGCCTTATATATGGGATCATGGGAACCGTGCTGGAGGGCGCCAGGCAAGGCGGCTACGCAGATGCGGCCAGGGAAGCGGCATTTTTTGACGGGGATATTTCGGAGATGCCGGTAGGAAAGATGAAACGGCGTTTTAAGGAGATGCTGGAGGAAATCTGTCAGAGGATTTTGGATATTCAGAGGGAGAATGTAAAGGATCAGACCCTGAGCAAGAAGATTCAGGCATATATCCAGGAGAATTATCAGGATCCGGATTTGAATATTTCCATTACCAGCCAGCATTTTGACCTGACTCCCGCCTATTTATCCTCTATTTATAAGAAACAGATGAAAGGAAGCTTATTGGAATATATTAACACGGTGCGGATCACCCATGCAAAGGAGTTTTTGGAGCAGGGCTACAGCGTGGTGGAGGTGGCGGAAATGGCAGGATTCCGGGACAGCGGCACATTTATCCGTGCATTTAAGAAAAAAATGGGGATTACACCGGGGCAGTTAAAGCGAAAAAATCAGGAAATTTAAAGTTTTTCCCCTTGATCTGAAAAAATGCAAACTCTAAAAAGGCATTTTGTCTATGGAGTTTGCATTTTTTCTATATCTTTTTCAGGGAACAGAGGCTATGATAATGGCACAGCGAAAGCAAAGCAACAGAAGTAAAAAATTCAAAAAAGAGATTCAGGTAAGCAAGCAAAAAAAGAAATTCAAACAAAAAAGAAATTCAAAAAATCAAAAAAGAAAGGGAGCAGCAAGATGAGAAAAAGAACGTATGCACTTTTGATGGCTGCGGCGATGGCAGCTACAACTGTAACAGGATGCGGAAGTTCAGGTAACGGAGGTTCAGGCAACGGAGGTTTGGGCAGCCCGGCAGGGGAGACCACCACAGCGGCAGCAGCCCAGGCTTCGGAAGGAAATAAGGAAGGGGCAGCCACAGCGCCGGCAGAATTTTCCTATCCTATGGCAGCCGGAGACAAGCTGCAGTACTGGTGTGACCTTACCACCACCGTATCTGCAAACTACTCTAATTTAGGAGAAACCCCCTTTGGACAGGGCTGGCAGAAGAATACAGGCGTGGAGATTGAATTTTTACATCCGCCTACAGGCCAGATGAAGGAACAGTTCAGCCTGATTCTGGCAGACGGAAATCTTCCTGATTTAATGGAATACAACTGGACGGTTGATTATCCGGGCGGACCGGAAAAGGCTATCAAGGACAATGTGATTATGCCGTTAAATGATATATTTGCCCAGTATTGCCCCAACATTACCAAGTATCTGGAAGAGAATCCGGATATCGACCGCATGATTAAGACGGACGAGGGCCACTACTATGTATTTCCTTTTATCCGCGGCGACGAGAATTTGATGAATACCATCGGTTTGATGCTGCGCAAGGACTGGCTGGATGAGCTGGGAATGGAGGTTCCCACCACCATAGATGAATGGCATGACGTTTTGACTGCATTTAAAGATAAGAAGGGATGTATCGCCCCCTACAGCTTTGAGTATACAAACGGCCAGTATTTAGGTGCAGATCCATTTGTGGCTGCCTTTGGGGTAAACCGTTCCTTCTATTTGGGAAGCGACGGCACCGTGCATTTCGGAGCCACGGAACCAGGATTTAAGGATTATCTGGCTACCATGAACCAGTGGTACAGCGAAGGCCTGATTGACCCGGATCTGGCTACCTTAAAGAACGACCAGGTAAGCGCCAAGATTACCAACGGCCAGGCAGGGGCCTCTATGGGCCAGGCAGGAAGCCGTATGGGCACATGGACCACAGCGGCCCGCTCCACCACACCGGAATTTACATTGGTTCCGGCTCCGGTTCCCACACTGGAAAAAGGCGGCCAGGCGGAGATGGGATATATTGAGAATCCATTTTCCGGAAGAGCAAGCGTAGCTGTCACCACCTCCTGCAAGGATATCGAGCGTGCAGCCAGGCTGATGGACTGGGCTTACGGCGAAGAGGGCCATATGTTCTTTAATTTCGGTATTGAAGGCGAATCCTATACCATGGTTGACGGGTATCCTACGTATACAGAAGCCATTTTAAACAATCCTGACGGGCTTCCTGTATCCCAGGCCATGTCTGCATACATCCGCGGCAATTACAACGGCCCATTTGTACAGGACATCCGCTATCTGGAGCAGTACTATACTATGGAAGAGCAGAGACAGACTCCTATTGTCTGGGGACAGTGCAACGGCGCAGCCCATACCATGCCGCCTATTACCCCTACCTCTGACGAGAGCAAGGAATTTTCTACCATTATGAACGAGATCAACACATATCGGGATGAAATGATTCTTAAGTTTATTTTCGGTACAGAGAGCGTTGATAATTTTGACACCTATGTAAAGAATATTGAAAATATGGGTCTGGCAAGGGCGCTGGAGATTCAGAATGCCGCTTTGGATCGGTATAACGCCAGATAGGCTTTGGTACTGGCCTGATAATATCCGCTGCAGTTCAGGCTGTTATGAACTGTAGCGGGTATTTTGTATCACAGAACACAAAATCAGGCACAAAGAGACTCCGAGAGTACATGAAAATGAAAAGGAGAAATTGTATGAAAGAGAAAAATCCACGGAATTCCTTTGGCTATCGGATGAAGAGAGACTGGATCCGAAATCGTTCTCTGTATATTCTGGTACTGCCGGTTCTGCTTTTTTATATTTTGTTCCACTATAAGCCCATGTACGGCGCGATCATTGCATTTAAGGACTATACCCCTACCCTGGGTGTAAGCGGCAGCCCGTGGGTGGGACTGGAAAACTTTATCCGTTTTTTCAAAAGCGTATATTTTGGAAGGCTGATCAAGAACACCATTCTTTTAAGCGTGTACAGCCTGGCCTTCGGTTTTCCGGCGCCGATTATCCTGGCGCTGCTGCTTAATGAAGTGCGGAATAAGCATTTTAAAAATGTAACCCAGACCATTACATACCTGCCCCATTTTATCTCTCTCATTGTGGTTACAGGTATGCTGACTGATTTTAGTATGACCTCCGGACTGTTCAACGATATGATTGCGTTTTTCGGCGGGGAGCGGTCTCCTCTTTTACAGAATCCGAAGCTGTACCGTACCATGTATGTTGCCTCCGGCATCTGGCAGCAGGTAGGCTGGGGCTCCATCATCTATCTGTCCGCCCTGGCAGGGGTTGACCAGCAGCTTTATGAGGCGGCCTCCATCGACGGTGCAGGCAAATGGAAACAGCTTCTCAACGTAACCCTTCCGGGCATTGCACCTACGATTATTATCATGCTGATTATGAGGGTGGGGCAGCTGATGAGCATGGGATATGAGAAGACCATTCTGTTATATAATCCTTCCACCTATGACACTGCGGATATCATCTCATCCTATATTTACCGTGTGGGCCTTATGGAACAGGATTGGAGCTATTCAACAGCAGTGGGATTGTTTAACTCTGTGATCAACTTCTGCCTGCTGATAGTGACCAACAAGATATCCAGGAAATTCAGCGAGACCAGCCTGTGGTAAAGGAGAGATAAGATTATGAAGATAAAGAGATCAAAAGGAGAGAAAACATTCCAGGTTTTCAATTATGTATTCCTGTCGCTGATTATTGTCATCTGTTTTTATCCGGTGTGGTACGTGGCGATGGCGTCCTTCAGCAACAGCAATCTGCTGACCCAGCACAGCGGCCTGTTGTTTGCGCCGGCTGGATTCAGCGTCGACGCATATAAAAAGGTATTCCAGAATCCCATGATTACCAAAGGGTATATGAATACTCTGTTTATTCTGATTGTGGGAGTTATATTTGACCTGTTTATGACATCCCTGGGGGCTTATTTCCTGTCCAGGAAGCGGGTGATGTTCAAGAAGCCCATTATGCTGTTTATTGTGTTTACCATGTTTTTTTCTGGAGGAATGATTCCGTTTTATATTAATCTGAAGGATCTTCACCTGACAAACACTTTGTGGGGACTGATTATTCCGTTTATGATTAATACGTCCAACCTGATTATTCTGCGTACATCCTTTGAGAGTATTCCGGAGAGCCTGATTGAAGCGGCTCAGATCGACGGAGCCGGACACTTCAGGATCCTGTCTACTATTGTGCTTCCGCTGTCCAAGGCCATGCTGGCGGTTATGGTTCTGTATTATGGCGTGAGTATCTGGAACTCCTGGTTCTGGGCATCGGCGATTTTGAGAAACAGGGAAATGTATCCTTTGCAGATTATTTTGAGGGAGATTCTGCTGTCTAATGATACCAGCTCTATGACAGCGGGAACCAGTGCTATGGATACGGAGGCTATTGGGATGACTATTAAGTATGCTACGATTATGGTGGCTACCATTCCGATTTTGTGTGTGTATCCGTTTTTGCAGAAATATTTTACGAAGGGGACTATGGTTGGGGCGGTGAAAGAGTAGCTGAAATGGAAAATAAGAGGTGAGGAAATGGCAATGGAGAAAAAGGATGGGTCTATGAGGCGGATTGTTGAGGGAAAGCTGTGTCCTGTTATGGAGGATTTGTTTGACAGGGTATGGAATGGCGGGCTGGGGCTTAAGATAGACGGGACGCCGGCTTACAATGAAAAGGCCCAGTTTGTAGGAGGCAAGGTAATCAACCAGGCCTGTTATACGGCTGTGGAGCTGCTTAAGACGGAGGAGAGCCTGGAGAAGCTGGGAGATATGATCCGCATGGTTTCGGATATGCCTATGGAGACCTGGGGAATCTTAAATGGTATCAGCGGGTTGTATCGTCTTGAGAAGGCCGGGCTGCTTAAAAGGGTTGTGGATGAGGAGACACTTGGGAGGCTGAAGGTGTCCATGGACTGGCGGACTTTTGTGGATGTGAAGAATCACTATGCCCTGATTCATAAGCCTACCAACTACTATGGAGTGGCATTTGGGATTGCCAGGCACAGGGAGCTTCTGGGGTGGGAGCCTGAGGGGCACAGCATCCATCTTCTGAACCGGCTGATGGAGCATATTGACCAGTATTCCGGGGAGCTGTGTTTTATGGATGAGACACCGGGGGAGGGGAGATTTGACCGCTACAGCATCCTGGTTCCCAGCGAGCTGACGTCTCAGCTTCTGGATACCGGCTGGCAGGTTCCGGAAAAAATACGGAACATGCTGACGAAGTCTGCCCATATTTTCCTGGAATTGGCCGATGAGGAAGGGCAGGGCTTTTCTTACGGGCGCAGCATCGGCGCCTATGGAGATACGGCTGCCCTGGAGGTGCTTTCCGCGGCGGCTGCCCTGGAAGGGGTTCTTGGTGAGGATGAAAAAGAACTGGCTTACGGCTACAGCATAAGGCTTCTGGAGCATATGGTGGATTTCTGGTATGACACGGACATGGAATCGGTCAATATGTGGGAGAAGGGCAGGAAGACTGACAACTACCGGAATAAGAACCGGATTCTGGGGGAGAACTTAAGTCTGTGCATGCAGATGGTGAATTCTTTTGAGCATTGGGAGAGAGCCGGGTATGGAGACCGTGACTTCCCGGATGACTATGGACGGAGGCTGGAGGAGTTAAGACCTTATCTGTATGTGCCTTTTGCCGGGGGAGCGTATGAGAGAGGCCTGGCCATTGTCCGGGACGGAAGGAACATCTGGTCTCTGCCTCTGATTAACGGGGGACAGAAATATTATGATAAGGATCCCTATATGCCGGTTCCGTTCCAGAATCTGGTGCTTGAAGGGGTGCCGGAGCATCATCACGGGCAGCTGGTTCCTCAGTTTTGGATGGAAGACGGGGAAATACTGATGCCCCTAGCTTACATGACAAGGATTACTCCCAAGGAAGAGGCAGGAAAGTTTTCTGTGACCTGCCGGTTTGAGAGCCTGTGCCGGATGGGAGAAAGAATTTTTGTAAACGGGCAGAAGGAAGCGGCGGATTCTGTGACGGATAATTCTGTTGCCGGAGGAAGCCAGGAGGCACAGAGGCCGAAAAAGGCGGAGGGTGCCAGGGGAGAGGTCAGGTATACATTTTCCCAGGGGAAGATTAAGCGGGAGGATGTGTTTACCTTTGACCGGGAGATGAAGGTAAAGAAGGTGCGCCTGGTTTTCCTGACCTACTCTGAAAAGCCCTGTGTCGGGGAAAATGGTGTGGAATTCGGAGAGGGAATCATATCCGCTATGAAGGCCAGGGGCTATGGAAGCTGCAGTTTTAAAAAGGCTGCTGAAGACGGAAGCTTTGACACGCCTCATGGAAGGCTAAGCGGGGAAGCGGTCTGGGAGAGAGAGATGGAAGTGGAGGATAATAAGACCGACGAGGCCGGAAGGATGAAGCTAGAGCTGAGCTGGGAGATGGAATACCGGAGACGGTAGAAAGGAAGGGCAGGGAATATGGACTGGATCAGAGATTCGCTTGAAAAGACAGAGAAAAAGCTGGAGGCGGAGGCAGGACGTATGGGGGAGAAAATCCCTTATATCGCAGAAAACGGACGCTATGAAAAGGATATGAGAGACGAGAACCTGTCCTGGTGGACCAATGGCTTCTGGGCCGGGATGATGTGGCAGATGTATCATGCCTCAGGAAAAGAGCTGTTTAAGGAGGCTGCCTGTAAGACGGAAAAAACCCTTGACAGGGCCCTGGAAAATTATGAGGGCCTTCACCATGATGTGGGATTTATGTGGATGCACACGGCAGCGGCCGATTACCGTCTGACTGGCAATCCCCTGTCCAGAAAAAGGGCTCTCCATGTAGCCAATCTGCTGGCAGGGCGGTTTAATTATGCAGGAAAGTTTATACGGGCCTGGAACCTGGATAAGACTGGATGGATGATTGTGGACTGTATGATGAATCTGTCGCTGCTTTACTGGGCATCAGAGGAAACCGGCGATCCCAGATATGCACAGATAGCCGACATGCACGCGGATACGGCCATGAAAGAGGTGATGCGTCCTGACGGATCCTGCAACCACATCGTGGTGTTTGACCCGGAGACAGGGGCTGTGACAGAAAAACCGGGAGGGCAGGGATACGGGGAAGGCTCTGCCTGGTCCAGAGGCCAGGCCTGGGCCCTGTATGGGTTTGCTCTGGCTTTCCTTCACACAGGGAGAGAAGAATACCTGGATACGGCGAAGCGGGCGGCCCACTATTTTATCGCCAACATTGCCATGACAGACCATGTGTCCCTGTCAGACTTCCGCGCCCCTGAGGAACCGGTGGTGTGGGATACCACTGCCGCCGCCTGTGCTGCCTGCGGCCTTCTGCAGATTGCAGAGATGGTGCCGGAGCTGGAGCAGGGGCTGTACCGTTTTCACGGTGAGAAAATATTAAAGCGTCTGACGGAAACGCACTGCTGCTGGGATGAAGTAAAAGACGGGATTCTCCAGTACGGCACAGCAGCCTATCACAGGAAGGAGGATACACATGTGCCGATTATTTACGGGGATTATTTTCTGACAGAAGGGCTTTTGCGGCTGGCGGAGAAAGGGTTTATGATTTGGTAATCCCCAAATCAATCACCCAGCATATTCACAACCTTCGCCGGAGTCCGGTAATACATATTGGAGGTAATGATACCTGTCTTTTCTGTGGAGGCGTGGACAATCCGGCCGTTGCCGATGTAGATGGCCACATGGTTGATTCCGCCTCCGCCGCTGTAGAATACCAGATCGCCCGGCCTGGCCTCCTCCGGGGAGATGGCTCTTCCCTGGGAGGACTGGGAGGCAGCTGTGCGGTTTAAGTAGACCCCTGCCTTGTTGCTGAGAATATATCTGGTAAATCCGGAACAGTCCACCCCGGTGTGAGGGTCATTCCCGCCATAGACATAGGCATTGCCCACAAACTGAAGGGCATACTCCACGATGGAGTTTCTCACGGCTTCCCTGCGGGCCTTTTCTTCGGCCTCGGCCTGCCGTTTGTTTTCTATCATGGTCAGATAGCTGTCATACTGGCCTGTCTTTTCTGAGAGGCTGCTCTGAAGCCTGCCCAGCTCTGACTGGATTGCCTGGAAATCGGCGGTATTCTTTGCGTAAGCCTCAGGAAGCTCCCTGGAGGTAACCCTGACTTTATAGTTGGAGGACAGGGTGGCATCTCCCGGCTGATAGCTTTCAGACAGTGTCTCCTGGGTCTGTCCGCTTTGGGTCCCGCTTTCATCTGTATCCCCCTCTGTCAGCATCTGCTGCAGGCCCAGCTCCTGGCGGATCTGATCCTCACGGGCCACCAGTTCTTCCAGCTCGCTTAAGGTATCCCTGGTTTTCTGCTCCAGCTCTTTAAGCGCCAGCTCCTGTTCTTCACGGGCCTTCTTTAACATCTCATTTTCCTGGTCTTCCAGCTCCTTCTGGGCTGCTAAAAGCTCCCATTCCCGTTCCAGATGCTCTTTTTCCTTCTGAACCACATTTAACTGATGGTGAGAACCGGCAAAAAACAGACAAGTACCGGTGAGAACCAGAAGGGCTATAAAAAAGATACCAAAGGTCCACACAGGAGTCTTAAAATGAATTGGTTCTTTTTGAGAGTGGGGAAGCAGCATGACCGTATAATTTAAGGAAATGCGTTCCTTCTTAAATTTTTTCCATTTCATATGTAATCTGTTCTCCTTTTCAGTTAATGGAAATAAGACATCCAGACAGTATGTTCATTATTCGTTGTCAGTCTCATCCTTATCTTCCATATCCGGCTTTTTGGGATCTTCCAAATCCTCCAAATCCTCTATGGACGGCTCAGAATAGCTGAATTCCTCTGAATCCTTATCCGGGATGGACGGACGGGAAGTGCTGTCATCCTCTGACAAATCCATGGTACAGTTTCCTTTGAAGGAAGCGCCCTCGTCGATCACAAGGGTTTTGGTAAACATATCGCCCAGCACACGGCCGGTTCCCGTGATCTCGATTTTGGAATCGGCCCGGATGTTGCCGTACACGGTTCCGGCAATCAGGATGTCAACCGCCTTGATATCGCCCCGGATAACGCCGTGTTCTCCGATAATAACAGAACTTTCTGACAGAATCTTTCCCTGAAGCAGGCCGTCTACCCTGGTGGAATCTGAGGTTAAAAGCAAACCTTCAATCTTGGAATTGTCACCGATAATCGTGTTAATCATACCGCCGGAAACAGCTTTGGGTTTCTTTGAATTAAACATAATTCCTCCTCAAATATAGAACTGGATATTTTTCCACATATTTTTTGAAACAATCAGATACCATATATATTAACACTTTCGGATTAAAATTTCAATATTAAGTAACATATTTGTAATATATTTTTTACGGGATATTACATCTTTTATAGGAATACCCCAGAAAAATCCTTGCCTGGCGTTGAGGGCCGGACTGTGGGCAGGGGAAAACAGATGTTTTAAATTTAACAGAAAAGTAATATATTTAGGAATATATATAATAGAATATACATATATTGAAACAAAAAGGACGGTGGAAATTAGTGAAATTTTAACATAAGAAATAAAAATGTAAAAAATATCCGGTATGGAATATGACGATTATTGCCTGTATCCATTGACTTTATAAGATTAATTCCCATATAATTAGCGGGATTGCCGAAAGTTTAACGATAAAAGTGGGGGATATTCCCATATTTTATAGTGGCTGGAACATTCTTGGACTCAGGACAGGATCCGGCTTCTGATTATCCGAAAAAGAAAGGAGCATCCGAATATGTTTATGATAAAGGAAACGTTTGTGAGGCAGGTAACCGTACTGCTGTCGTCTTTGTCACTGCTGTTTATTGTAGTGCTGGCTTCCGGTGAAACAGGAAGAGGGGACATCCGCACGCTGACGGCATTTGCAGAGACAAACGCGGAAGTGGCAGAGGCGGCGGAAGCTGAAAAGGAAAGCATTGCACAGCAGGAGAAGGCTCTGGAAGAAACGGAGATTGAGAAAATCCGCAAAGAGGAAGCGGTAAGCGAGACAGACGCAGTGAAAGAAAAACTGGCACAGAAGGAGGCGTCTGCAGTTGTGCCGTGCAGCCAGGAGGACTATCAGATTCTCCTGCGCATTGTACAGGCGGAAGCAGGAATCTGCGACGACAGGGGCAAGGTCCTAGTGGCCAATGTAATCTTAAACCGCGTCCGGAATGAAGAGTTTCCGGACACAATAAAAGATGTGGTGTATCAGCGCTCCCAGTTTTCACCGGTGGCCAACGGCACCATCAATACCTGCAAGGTGACACAGCAGACCATTGACTGTGTGAACAGAGCCTTAAGCGGGGAGGACTACTCCCAGGGAGCCCTGTATTTTATGAACCGCAGCGGGGCCCGCCAGGGAGCTGCAAGCTGGTTTGACGGACGCCTGACATTTTTATTCCAGCATGAAAAACATGAATTTTTTAAATAGCTTACGGATTCCATCCGTCGTTGCCGGAAAGCACAGCTTCCTTGGTATAATAAGGAAGCTCTTCCTCAGGGATCCGCTTTACCCAGGATGGGCGGCTGTCCATAGAAGCCCCGGGCCCTGTGCTGTTGTATTCCCCGTAGAAGGCAGTGACGTGGGCTTTTGGCTTATCCCAGTCATGCCACCCCTCCGGGCAGATGTGGGCCCCCATCTGGCAGTTTAAAAGCACGGTCCTGGCAAATTCCCGCCACGGCCGGCCCAGATAAGCTGTATGAGGCGGGCAGTTCCCTGTAAAACGGCATCCCTCCATCACATAGCCGTAAGTCTGCCCCTCCGGTGTGGACGCGGCAGTCACATAGCTGTTAACCGGGCTGCCTGTATCTTTGGAAAAGAATTCGCAGCACTCAAAATAAGCAGTGGCGCCTCCGAAGATGAAATCGATATCTCCCTCTATATAACAATTCTTATAATACTGGCGGCCGTTTATACGGGGCGCATACTGTTTGGGCCCGATAAATCCATTAGGCTCTATCTCTTTGGGAGGAAGGGGCGCGGTAAACAGAGTATCCTGGTTCCCCAAAAAAGAACAGCTGTCAAACTGAATCCGATCCCCGTCCACATACATAGCCAGCGCCTGCCCCACCTTTACTCCCGGACCGGCACTGTTTGCAAAGGTCATGTTCCTGGCCGTAAAATCGTGGGTGTCGATCATACAGCTGTAAGTCCGAAACGTTCCCAGCTTTCCTATGTCCGGAGCTTTCATCTGTGCATACAGATCATACGTCAGCACCGTCTTCTCCCTGGATTCCCCTAAAAATGTAATGTAAGGAACCGAAACCGTCGCCCGCTCTTTATAGATCCCGTTGTGGACAAAAAGCACGGTCTCACAGCAGGGCCCCCCATCCCGGGCACCGTTTTGTGTCAAAAAATCCAAAGCCTCCTGAATCCCGGCAAAATCACCGGAACCATCCTGTGCAATATGTATCATACGTATCCCTTTCTCTATCGGATCCCTCTCCATGGGGATCCGGCATTTCATAAATATTTATCAGTATACCGTATTTTAGAGCCCCATTCAAGAAAATAAGCGCGCTCTGTTACAAAAATATTACAAATACCCTATTCACCCTTGAACTTTTCCTCATTGCACATTATAATACTATAGGGAAGGGAGTTTCAGAATGGCAAATGGAAACAAGAAAATTGTCAAGTACCGAAGACCGAAGAATTTCAATATAGGCGCATTTATCTTTTTTGCTATATTTGCCTATATGGCTTTCTATGTTTATAAATACGTAACCAAAGAAAAGGTTCAGCCATACGAAGTGACAGAGGGGGCAATCGTAAATAATAAAAAGTACACCGGAATTATCTTACGCAATGAAACTACCGCGTATCTGGACACCACCGGATACATAAACTACTACATACGGGAAGGGAAGAGGGCTGCAGCCGGGACCAGCATCTATTCTGTGGATGAATCAGGAACCCTGGCCTCCATTGTAAAGGAGAACGGGCTGGATCAGACTTCCCTGGCCGACGAGGATCTGTTGGGCGTGAAAAAGCAGCTGTCCAATTACAGCCTGTCCTATTCAGATGAACGGTTTGATGACATCTATGATACCAAGTATTCTCTGGACGCCCTGGTTTCTGAGTATGCCAATTTCTATGCCATGGAAAGCCAGGAGCAGGTCATTGAACAGCTGGGAGGGAATTTTAAGCAGGTTCAGACTCCTGTAAGCGGGGTGATTTCCTATGCCATCGATTCCTACGAGGATCTGAAGGCTTCCCAGATTACGGAGGAAGTGTTTGACAGAACCAATTATTCCAGAGGAATCACCAAGGCAGGACAGCTGATGGAGCAGGGGACACCGGTCTACAAGGTGGTTACAGATGATGCCTGGTCACTGGTATTCCCCATGTCCCAGGAGGATGAGGAAGCCTTTGGGGGGGAGCCCAGCCTGCGTGTATCTTTTTCCGGATCGGATCTGACTACCACAGGCAGCCTGTCCGTGATTACAGGAGCAGACGGCAAGGCCTACGGGAAACTGGATTTCACCAAATATATGGTGCAGTTTGTGTCTGACAGGTATCTGGACTTTGAGATTGTCACCAGCTCGGCGCAAGGTTTAAAGATCCCTATCAGCTCCGTTATCAGCAAAAACTTTTATCTGGTTCCGGTAAATTTTCTGACTACCGGAGGGGACAGTGTGGAGAATGGATTTTTAAAGGAAGTCTATTCGGAAAGCGGGACGTCCATCGTCTTTGTTCCCGCCACGATTTACTATTCTTCCGATGAATATTATTATATTGACATGGGTGAAGGGGAGGAGATTCAGGCTGGAGATTATCTGGTAAAGCCGGATTCCACGGACCGGTATCAGGTAGGGCCGTCAGCGTCTCTTCAGGGAGTTTACAATATTAACAGAGGGTATACTGTGTTTAAGCAGATTGAGATTCTGGCCCAGAGCGATGAATTTTATACGGTGAAAAAAGGTACAAGCTACGGGCTGAATGTATATGATCATATTGTGTTAGACGGATCCCTGATTGAAAAAGAAGGGGTGCTGATCTATCAGTAGGAGAGGACAGAGTATGGTTGCAGACCAATTTCATGAGATACAAAAAAGGGTGGCGGCTGCCTGTTTAAGAAGCGGCAGAGAGCCGGGGGAGGTTACCCTGATAGCAGTCAGCAAGACAAAACCTGTAGAAGACTTAAAAGAGGCGTATGAGGCAGGTGCAAGGGATTTCGGGGAGAATAAGGTTCAGGAGATTCTTGAAAAGTATCCCCGGCTTCCGGAGGATATCCGGTGGCACATGATAGGGCATCTGCAGACCAACAAGGTGAGACAGGTAGTGGGAAAGGTTTGCCTGATACATTCCGTGGATTCTGTAAAGCTGGCCCGGGAGATAAGCAAAGAGTCTGAAAAGCAGGGAATTGTCACGCCCATTCTTTTGGAAGTGAATGTGGCAAAGGAAGAGACCAAGTTTGGTTTTTGCCTGGAAGAGACAGAGGAGGCTTTGGAAGAGATCCGCACGCTTAAGGGTATAAAGGTGCAGGGGTTGATGACAATCGCTCCTTTTGTGGAAAAGGCAGAAGATAATCGGCAAATTTTTCGAATATTTCATAAATTTTATGTTGACATGAAAAGTAAAAACATTGATAATGTTAACATGAGTATTCTTTCCATGGGGATGACCGGAGATTTTGAGGTAGCAGTCGAGGAAGGAGCAACCATGGTAAGAGTAGGCACCGGCATCTTTGGTGTAAGGCAGAGGATAGGAGAGTAGCAATGAGTCTTTTGGGAAAAATAATGGATAGCATGCGGTTAAGCGACGACGATGACGATTACTTCTTAGATGATGATTATGAAGATGAAAGACCTGCCAGAAAAAGCCTTTTTGCGAAAAAAGACAATGACTATTACGATGACTACGATGAGGAGGACGAGCCTTCCAAGCCAAGATTTTTAGGACGATCTTCTGCAAAGGTTGTGCCCATGAAGCAACAGCAGCCTAAATCAGAGTTTATTACGATCCGACCGGTTTCTATAGAAGATTCCAAGGAAATCGGGGATTATCTGCTGGAAGGCAAGACGGTGGCTATCAATATGGAAGGCCTGCATATGGAGGTGGCTCAGAGGATTATTGACTTTACCTCAGGCGCTACCTATGCCATCAACGGCAATCTTCAGAAGATATCCAACTATATATTTATTGCAGCGCCTGAGTCAGTGGCTCTTTCCGGCGATTTTCAGGATATGCAGGGCGGAAGCCTGGATATTTCCGGTATGAATCGGAGACTGTAGCCAGGAGGCGGCAGATACATGGATGAATAAAGAGGATAAGAACAAAAGTGAGCAGACGGTCTCTCTGACCGTTTGCTTTCTTAGTATCAAAAAGGAGAAAAACGTGGAGAATAGAATCGGAGTACATCGGGATAAGAGGCATATTTATGATATTTTGATTTCCACATCCTTCGGACAGCTGGCAGAGGAGGTCAGCAAACTGAAGGTGAAGGATCGGAGAATCTGTATTGTGACAGATTCCGTGGTGGCCGGATTATATCTTGAGGCTGTGGCAGGCATTCTGTCAGGATGCTGCAGACAGGTCATAAGCTTTCAGTTTCCTGCCGGGGAGGAGCACAAGAATCTAAACACCGTGGAGAAGCTGTATGAGACGCTGATCCTCCATCATTTTGACAGGAAGGATCTGCTGGTGGCTTTAGGCGGCGGAGTGACAGGGGATCTGTGCGGGTATGCTGCGGCCACGTATTTAAGAGGCGTGTCTTTTATTCAGATTCCCACCACGCTGCTGGCCCAGGTAGACAGCAGCATCGGAGGAAAGACAGGGGTGGATTTTGGCTCCTATAAAAATATGGTAGGCGCGTTTCACATGCCCAGGCTGGTCTATACCAATGTCAGCACCTTACTGACCCTTCCCGAAGAGCAGTTTACCTCCGGCATGGGGGAGATCATAAAGCATGGCCTCATTAAGGACAAGGCATACTATCAGTGGCTTTCAGAGCATGCAGGCCAGATTATGGGCCGGAATCTGGATGTGTGCATGGAGATGATCCGAGGAAGCGATGAGATAAAGAGGCGAGTTGTGGAGGAGGATCCCATGGAAGAGGGGGAGAGGGCCCTGCTAAATTTCGGGCATACCCTGGGACATGCCATCGAAAAGCAGAAGAATTTCCAGATGCTTCATGGCCACTGTGTGGCAGTGGGGGCACTGGCGGCTGCCTGGATATCTGAGGAAAAAGGTATGATTTCCAGGGAGCAGGTGCTGGAATTGAAAAAAAGGATGGAACAGTTCCATATGCCCGTATCTGTCTGCGGTGTGGATCCGGACCAGGTGATAGATGCCACCCAAAACGATAAGAAGATGGACGGCGGAAGCATTCAGTTCATTTTGTTAAAAGAGATAGGCCAGGCAGTCATAGACAGGCAGGTGGCCCGGGAAGAGATGAGGCGGGGGCTTTTAAAAGTCCTTGCATGAAAGAGAACCTATATGAATAAGGAGAACCAATGAACGGGAAGAGGAAGACAATCCCCGGCTTTTTAGCAGGGGTAATCATATTGACCGGATTTGACCAGTGGACCAAAAGCCTGGTGACAGCCGGACTGAAGGGAAAGTCGCCAGTGGTTTTATGGGAAGGAGTTTTTGAGCTTCTTTACTCGGAGAACCGGGGAGCAGCCTTCGGCATGCTTCAGGGGCGGCAGTTCTTTTTCTTTGTGGTGGCTGCGGCCGTATTTCTGGCAGTGATTTATGCCATGTGGAAGCTTCCCGAAGAGAGGAAATATCTTCCTCTTAAAATCTGTCTTACCCTGATAGCATCGGGGGCGGCAGGGAACCTGATTGACAGGGTTATCCAGGGGTATGTGGTGGATTTTCTGTATTTCAAGCTGATTGACTTCCCCATATTCAATGTGGCGGATTGCTATGTGACAGTGGCTGCGGCTGTATTATTGTTTCTGGTGTTAAAGGTTTATTCCGACGAGGATTTTGATGTGTTAAAGCCGAAAACCTCAGACAAAGCTTCGGATGGCAAAGGGGCCGGGGAAAGGAGCATTAAGTGAGACAAAAATATCTGGTGCCGGAGGAGCAGGAGGATGTCCGCATCGACCGGTATCTGGCGGAGAGCTGTGAGAGCCTGTCCCGCTCCTATATCCAGAAGCTTTTGAAGAATGGCGAGGTTCTGGTAGACGGGAAGGCTGTGAAAGCCAGCTACAGGGTGTGTCCCGGAGACCAGGTTCTTGTGGATATTCCTGAGGCAGTTCAGCCGGAGATTCAGGCTCAGGACATGGAGCTGGATATCCTGTATGAGGATTCGGATGTGATTCTGGTAAATAAGCCCAAGGGAATGGTGGTTCATCCGGCTGCCGGACATTTAAACGATACTTTGGTTAACGGATTGATGGCTCACTGCAGGGATCAGCTGTCCGGAATCAACGGTGTGATGCGGCCGGGGATTGTCCATCGGATTGACATGGACACCACAGGGGTTCTGATTGCCTGCAAGAATGATTTTGCCCACAACCAGATTGCCGCCCAGCTAAAGGAGCATTCCATCACCAGGAAATACCTGGCTGTGGTTCACGGTGTCATAAAGGAAGATGAGGGAACGGTGGACGCTCCCATCGGCAGACATCCGGTGGAGAGAAAAAAGATGAGTGTCAATGAGAAAAACGGCAGGCATGCAGTGACCCACTATCGGGTCCTGCGCCGGTTTTCCGGCTATACGTATATTGAATGTCAGCTGGAGACAGGGAGAACCCACCAGATTCGTGTGCATATGGCAAGCATCGGCCATCCTCTGGTGGGCGATGAGGTGTACGGGCCCCGCAAGTGCCCCTTTTCCCTTCAGGGACAGACCTTACATGCGGCGGTTTTAGGGTTTATCCATCCCCGGACAGGAGAGTACCTGGAGTTTTGGGCACCTTTGCCGGAGTATTTTGAAAAGCTGTTGAAAAAATTGGAAAATGAATAATGTGTGGCAGGAGACAAAGGATGAATATATTTGATATTTTAGGGCCGGTGATGGTAGGGCCCTCCAGCTCCCACACTGCAGGGGCTGTGCGGATTGGATTGATCACGAAAAAGCTTTTAGGCTCTGTGCCGGTGAAGGCAGATATTACCCTGTCAGGCTCTTTTGCGGCTACCAGCGTGGGACACGGGACGGATAAGGCCCTGGTGGCCGGGCTTTTGGGTATGGACACAGACAATATCCGGATCCCGGAAAGCTTTCAGCTTGCCGGGGAGCAGAAGATGGAGTTTACATTTTCCAAGATGAATATCCGGGATGCCCATCCCAACACGGCTCTTTTAAAGGTGGAGGCGGCAAGCGGCCGGACGGTGGAGGTTCAGGCTTCTTCCCTGGGAGGCGGCCGGATCATGATAAATAAACTGGACGGGATCCAGATCAATGTGACCGGAGAGCGGCCGGCGCTGATTGTCCATAACCTGGATCAGCCGGGCCATGTGGCGGAGGTCACTTCCCTGATGGCCCACAAATCCATCAATATTGCAACCATGAATGTATACCGGGATAAGCGGGGAGGCTATGCGGTCATGGTTCTTGAGACAGACCAGAATATTCCGGACTCTGCCGTTGAGTGGTTAAAGCGGGTGGAGGGCATCATAAAGGTGACTCGTTTGAATATAGGGGATGAGTGAGGGAAATGGTATGGCATATAATTCGTTAAAAGAGATTGTTGACTACTGCGATAAAAAGGGCGTATCCTTTTTCCAGGCGGTTCTGGAGGATGACATGGACGAGCGGAAGGTGACTGAGAAAGAGTCCATGGATCAGATGTATGCCATGTGGGATGCCATGCTTCTTGCCTCCGCCACCTATGATGGAGGCTTAAAGTCCGCCAGCGGGCTGACAGGAGGGCAGGGGGCTGCCATGGAGCAGTACCGGAAGGCAGGAAAGACCCTGTGCGGGGATTTTATCAGCCAGGTTGTGGCCCAGGCCCTGGAGATGGGAGAGTCCAACGCCTGCATGAAGCGGATCGTAGCGGCTCCCACTGCCGGCTCCTGCGGTGTGCTGCCGGCTGTGCTGATTCCTTATTATCGGATGTATCAGGAGGATACGGCGGATATTCACCAGGCGATGATCAAAAGCCTGTACGTAGCCGCCGGGATCGGTCAGGTGATTGCTGCCCGGGCGTTTATCGCCGGAGCGGCGGGAGGATGCCAGGCGGAGATCGGCGCGGCTTCCTCTATGGCAGCAGGAGCCCTGGTCTCTTTAAAAGGCGGGGACAACCAGCAGATCTGCCATGCCAGCGCCATTGCCATGAAAAGCCTTCTGGGGCTTGTCTGCGATCCGGTGGCCGGCCTGGTGGAGGTGCCCTGTGTAAAGCGGAATGTGACAGGGGCAGTCAATGCCCTGACAGCCGCAGATATGGCTCTGGCAGGGATCACCAGCGCTATCCCGGCGGATCAGGTGTTTGACGCCATGAGGGAAGTGGGAGAGAAGATGCATCTCTCCCTGAAAGAGACAGGAGAGGGAGGGCTGGCTGCCACGTCTGAGGGAATTCGGATTACAAAATCGTTAATTAAATAATTGTTTGTAACTATTCCTATACTTTTTCTCTTTTTTGATGTATAATAAAGTATATCATAACAATTTGTATTTACAATAGTATCCCAGAAAAGCCATGGAGAAGGTAAGAATGTACTGCGGGGAAGCTCAGGCACAGAGAGACTGAGGCAGTACATAAGAAAATCGGGGGGAAGATATGACGGTTAAGGGGTTTAAACCGTTGCGTCGAATCCGGGCTGAGACAACTATATGGGATTGTGTGCCTCAAACAGAGACACAAGGGACATCGAAAGGAGGATTTATATGAAGGGAAATTTAGTAATCACAATCGGAAGGCAGTGCGGAAGTCAGGGAAGGATCATCGGACAGACGCTTGCCAAGGCAATGGGAGTAAAGTGCTATGACAAGGAGCTTTTGTCAGAGGCGGCGAAAAACAGCGGTTTATGCGAGGAGCTGTTCGAGACCCACGATGAGAAGCCTACCAACAGCTTTCTCTATTCATTAGTTATGGATACGTATTCTATGGGCTATAATTCATCTGCTTATCTGGATATGCCTATTAATCATAAGATTTTTCTGGCGCAGTTTGATACCATTAAAAAGTTGGCAGATGAGGAGTCCTGTGTGATTGTAGGCCGCTGCGCAGACTATGCCCTGGCAGAGTATCCCAACACAGTGACTGTGTTTATCACAGCCAATGAAGCGGATAAACTGGCATACCTTCAAAAGGTCAACAACGTGACGGAAGCAAAAGCCAAGGATATTATGGTGAAGACTGACAAAAAGAGAGCCAGCTACTACAATTACTATGCCAGCAAGCGCTGGGGCGAGGCAAAGGGATACGATCTGTGTATCAACAGCAGCGCAGTGGGAATCGAGGGAGCTGTGAAGGTGATTCAGGAATTTGCGAAGCTGAAGATGGAGAAGAACAAGGCGTAAACAGGTGGTGAATGGGATGTGTAATCAGGAATTATGCATCTTGCCTGAATTTCCATCTGTTGCGTTGGATTTTCTAGCCGTAGCCACCGCTACGCCGTCGAAAATCCGCCTTGCAGATGAACAAATATGCCCGATAAAGCGGGGCACGCTGTCCTGCGGAGTTTCGCCAGATATAATACGGTCAAGACACTAGAAATAAGTGCAGCGATATTCCTGAGGACAAAAGGGCTGCCGCGCCGGGAAACATTTCCCTGGCACGGCAGCCCTTTTTAAATATTAGCCGGCGATAATCAGGGATACCTGATGTGCCGCCGCATAATCACAGAAATCTGCATCCGGTTTCTGGTCTGTAACAATACCTGTCAAATCTTTTACATCGCAGTAGGTAAGCAGAGACACGCTGCTGAATTTGCTGGAATCTGCCAGCAGATACTTCTCCATACTTTTTTTCACAGCCATTTCCTTGATACACGTCTCCTCCGGGGAGGAGTTGGTGGCGCCGTTTTCCAGAGTGATTCCGGTGGCGGACAAAAAGGCTTTCTGGATGTTGTAGGAGGACAAAAGCCTGGCAGCATTATTCCCTGTAAAGGACAGGGTCTTCCGGTTCAGGGTGCCTGACAAGGAAATCAGGTTAATGTTAGCGTAAGGGATGGCCTGAACCATGACCTCGATGCTGTTGGTCAGCAGGGTAATCCGTTTCTCCTTTAAATGCTCCAGCATGTACAGGGTGGTAGTGCCGGAATCGATGAAGATGCTGTCTCCTTCCTGCACCAGGGAGGCGGCTTTGGCGGAGATCAGACGTTTGGCGTTCTGATGCTTTACGTTCCGCTCGGCGAAGGACACCAGAGGCTTTTTCACCTGGGTGTTTACCATGACACCGCCGTAGGTCTTTACAATGTCTGGATTTTGAATGATTTCTTCAATATCTCTGCGGATGGTATTCTTCGATACCTGAAAGATCTGACACAATTCATCCAGAGTTACGGTTTTGTGAGTGTAAATGTATTCTTCAATTTCAGAAATTCTCTGAGAACGCATAGCTTACCTCCCTCTGGCTGGGAATCTGCAGCGGCCCGGCAGTTACTGCATTGCCAAACTTCCGGTGTACCCGGTATATGTTTGGGCCCGGCGGCAGTTACTGCATTGCAGAACTTCCGGTATACACAGCATACGTTTGGGCCGGGGCAGCGTCGGGCCGCTGAAAAAGTCTTCCTTAGATGGTTCCGTCCCAGGTGGAGACAGTGGTAGCCTTCTTCTCCTCCTCGTCGAACCAGCGGGTGGTGACAACCTTCTTCTCTGTGAAGAAGTAGAAGCCGTCTTTTCCAAGGGTGTGCAGGTCGCCGAAGAAGGACTGCTTGTGGCCGTTGAACGGGAACATGCCGATGGGTACTGGGATGCCTACGTTTACACCGATCATGCCGCCGTCTGTGTGGCGTGTGAATTCACGGGCATAGTGGCCGTTCTGGGTGAAGATAACGGAGCCGTTGGCAAATGGATTGGCGTTCATCACAGCCAGGCCCTCTTCAAAGTTCTTTACACGTTTGATGCACAGAACCGGTCCGAATACTTCTCTGTCACCGATGGTCATGCCAGGCTCTACATGGTCGAAGATGGTGGGTCCTACATAGAATCCGCCCTCATAGCCTTCTACTACGGTGTCACGGCCGTCCAGAACCAGTTTGGCGCCTTCTTCCACGCCTTTGTTGATCCAGCCTACAACAGACTCTTTATGTTTTGCATTGATAACCGGCCCCAGCTGGGTGGTCTTGTCATAAGCAGGGCCTACCTTCAGTGCGCTTGCCTTCTTAACCAGGGCATCTACCAGCTGGTCTGCGATGCTTTCCTGAACAACCACAACCGGAAGAGCCATGCAGCGCTCTCCGGCGCAGCCGAAGGAGGCATTGATGATGCCGGCAGCCGTTCTCTCGATGGGAGCGTCCTCCAGAACCAGAGCGTGGTTCTTTGCCTCGCACAGTGCCTGTACACGTTTGCCGTGAGCGGCAGCAGTGGAGTAAATATGTTTTCCTACGGAGGTGGAACCTACGAAGGAGATACCTGCGATGTCCGGATGGGTTAAGAAAATCTCAGCCTCATTTCTGGAGCAGGTTACGATGTTGACTACGCCGTCGGGAACGCCGGCCTCTTTATAAATTTCAGCGATTCTCATACAGGTCTGAGGCGTAAAGGTGGCAGCCTTCAGTACGATAGTGTTGCCGCAGGCGACACAGATAGGGGTCATCCATCCCATAGGAATCATGGCCGGGAAGTTGAAAGGAATGATTCCCGCAAATACGCCTAAGGGGCAGCGGTAAGCAACTGTGTCATAGCCTTTGGAGGCATCCATCAGGCTTTCGCCCATCATCAGAGACGGAGCGGAGATGGCCTGCTCGGTTCCCTCGATTGCCTTAAGTACATCACCCTCGGACTCGGCCCAGTTCTTGCCGTTCTCCCTTGCCACGGACATGGTCAGCTCTTCCATATGTGCATATAACAGCTCACGTACTTTGTAGAGAATCTGGACTCTCTTCTTTACCGGAGTTGCGGACCATCCGGGATAAGCAGCCTTTGCCGCTGCGATGGCTTCCTCTACCTCGTCTGCCGTACAGCAGGGAACCTTGGCGATGACTTCGCCGGTGCTTGGATTGTAAGCATCCGTGTACTTGTCCGTCCTGGACTCTTTGAAGGCACCGTTTACATAGTAGCCTAACTTCTTGATTTCGCTCATGCTTTTAAATCCGTCCTTTCTTAAAATGGATAAATGATTGTTAACTGATGGATAAATCTTATCACATTTTGGGTAACTTTACAATAGATATTTGGAAATTAATCCTCTAAAGTTTGCCGAAAAGTCTTTCTTGGCTACCGTTTTATCAAAAGCACGGAGATATCATTTACATTGGTGCCTGTGGCCCCGGTTTTGAGCAGGCCGTCACAGCGCTCCAGGGCGTGGTAGGAATCGTTGTCCTTAAGGACGGCAAATACATCGATTCCCTGGTCTGCCAGCTGGCCGGCGGTGGTTCCGTCCACATAGCCTCCGGCAGCGTCGGTGGGGCCGTCTGTCCCGTCGGATCCCAGTGAGAAGACTGCGGTGTCCTTCATGCCGGCGATGCCCGGCGCGGCGGCCAGGGCCAGCTCCTGGTTCCGGCCTCCCAGCCCCTGGCCGGTTAAGTGCACCACCGTCTCACCGCCTGCGATGAAGGCCAGGCTTTTTGTGGTGTCCTGATGGTACTGGGCGATGTTGGCCAAGAAGGCTCCGGCCTCCCTGGCGGCGCAGGATAAGCTGGCTGTCAGCACCACCGGCTCATAGCCCAGCTGCCTGCAGGTATCCTCAGCTGCCAGACACAGCTGCCGGACGCTGCCGGTGATATGGGTTTCCACATTTTCCAGCGTCTTTGGCGTCTCTGTCTTTAGAAGAGCTTCCATCTCATCCGTCATGGTCAGATGGTATCTGGCTGCGATGTGGGATGCCTGGGCAGCAGTGGAAGAGTCCGGGTAAGCAGGGCCGGAGGCGATCATATCCAGGGGATCGCCGATGATATCCGACAGTACCACGGAAAATACCCTGGCAGGCCTGCACAGGGCGGCAAACTTGCCCCCTTTTACTGCAGAAAAGCGTTTGCGGATGGTGTTCATCTCCACGATATCCGCCCCGCTGGCTAAAAGCTCTCTGGTGAGTTGCTCCATGTCTTTGGTGGGAATCAGGGGTTTTTCAAACAGGGCGGATCCGCCGCCGGAGAGAAGGAACAGAACCGTATCCTCAGAGGACAGCCCGGTGACGGCATCGATAGCCGCCTGGGTGGCCCTGTAGGAATTTTCATCAGGAACCGGATGGCCGGCCTCGAAAATCTCCATCCCTTTTAAAGGCCCCTTGCTGTGTTCATATTTTGTAATTACCACGCCCCCTGACAGCCGGTCTCCCAGCACATCAACGGCGGCCTTTGCCATCTGCCAGCCGGCCTTGCCTGCAGCCACCAAAACCAGCCGGCCTGTTCCGAAATCAGCCTGTTTTAGGGCCTTTTTAACAGCCGTGTCCGGCTGGGCGGCATGAAGGGCATTCTTAATAATACATTCAGCGTCATTGCGCAGAGTCATAATCGTCTCCTTTCCAAAACAGAATAAGACGGATAAAAGGCCGCTGCAGCCCTTCTTTTCTTTCTGCAAAAGGCGAAGGCTGCGGCGGCCTGAACCGTCAAAACATTACGTTTTCAAAACATACAGAAGCTTACACAAACAGAGATACGATAAACAGCAGGATGATAATGGTGATACCCATGACAGCTGTCATACCGGTCTGGCACTTGTAGGCTTCCTCTGTCTTCATGTCGGAGAACTGGGAAACCACCCAGAAGTAAGAGTCATTGGCATGGGATGCCACCATGGAGCCTGCGCCGATAGCCAGAACCACCAGAACACGGGCCACAGGGGAAGTAAATCCCATGGATGCCATCAGAGGAGCCATCATGCCGGCTGTGGTAATCATGGCAACAGTGGAAGCACCCATAGCCAGCTTCAGGATCATGGCGATGATAAACGGAATCAGGATACCGATCCCTGTATTTACCAGCCCGCCTACGGAATCCGCGATAGGAAGCAGCTTTAAGATGGCGCCGAAGGAGCCGCCTGCACCGGTGATAGCCAGGATTGCGGCAGAGTCTGTAACGCCCTGGGTTACCCATTTCAGCGTATTTTCCTTCTCGCTGGACGGAATCAGGCTGGTAGCAAGGAACACGCCCAAAATCAGGGCAACCTCAGGCTTGCCGATAAAGGTAATCAGGGTAAAGAAGAAACCTGTACCAAAAGGATTGCCTGGGAAGCTGGCTACAGAAGCCAGGGCAATGAGGATAATAGGCAGCAAAATCGGGGAGAAGCTGTGGAGTGCGCCTGGCAGCTTGCCGTATTTGGCCTGCAGTTCCTCGTAGGTATATTCGGAATTGGCAGGGATATCGATCTTGCTGGAAACCTTTAACGCATAGAGAATGGCTACGATCACAGCCGGGATGGAGACCACAAGGCCGATTAAAATAGTCAGGCCCAGATCCGCCTCCAGGGTTCCTGCCATTGCAATAGGGCCGGGAGTAGGCGGAACCAGGCAGTGGGTGGCATACAGGCCGCCGGACAGGGCAGTAGCCATCACCGCCAGGGAGATGTTGGACTGAGATGCCAGCGCACGGCTGATAGGGGATAAAACTACAAAGCCGGAATCACAGAATACAGGGATACCGGTAACATACCCCATGGCGCCCATTGCCACAACACTGTTTTTCTTGCCTACCAGCTTAAGGATGGTGTTGGCCATGGTTAAGGCAGCGCCGGTTTTCTCCAGAATGGTACCGATGATGGTGCCGCACAGGATGACAATACCGATGCTTGTCATGATGCTTCCGAAGCCGCTTTTTACCGTATCAATGGTGACTGCAGGAGTTAAACCGGAATCGGGGTAGAGAATGCCCCAAACCAGACCTACCAGCATGGCGATCACCGTCATCACGATAAAGGGGTGAAGCTTCAGCTTGGAAATGGCGACGACCATCAAAACCACGGACAGGATGATCAGCGCGAAGAGTAAAAATGTTTGCATAACGTTACCTCCTTATTGCTTTTTATTACAAAGCTTCAAGTGCTTTGTTTTCGTTTGTGGTACTCCAGAAGGAGCCGGATCAGATATTCCTGCTGGAAGGCCGTACATTTTTTCAGATCCAGCACTTCAAGAAGCCGGCGTATCCGGTATTGAAGGGTATTTTTATGGATAAACAAATCCTTTGCAGCCTGGGATACGCTGCGGCTGCAGTCATAATAGCTCCGTGCCGTGACAAGGATGGAGGTCAGCTCCGGCTCATGGAAAACAGCCGTCAGCTTATGGTACAAGCCCTCCATAAAGTCTTCACAGCAGGCAGAGGTGGTATAAAGCATATAGTCACACCGGGTGGACAGCTGCCCGATATCATTAAACGGCATTTCAGACATCCGATCCAGGGCGGAGGCCTGTTCATACCCCTGATGGATATCCCAGATGCTCAGGCACGGGTCGCTGATGCTTAAACGGCAGTGCTGAAAAAATATGTTGGAATCCTCCTCCTTCAGCCGCCGCCATGAAGCGCCGCCTTCTTTTCGCAGAAGGATCAGCCGGTCATTTACCATGCCCCATACATCCTGCCCTGTCTTAAGCAGCTGGTGTCCGGAGAGGAAATCGATGAGATGGGCCTGCTCCATGCCGTAAGTATCATCCAGAAAGGAGATGACTTCCACCGTAAGAGGAAACTCCAGATGAAGCTTCATAGAATCCATCAGCGCCTGGGCCTGGCCGATGGATTCCCTGGTGGGCATCAGAAGAAAGCCTAACAGCCGGCTTCGCAGCTCGCTTTCCGCCAGCCTGGGCCTGGCGATGGCTTCCAGCTGATAATACTTGGCGGCATATACTTCCAAAAGCTTGGCAAGATACTGGATCTCGGAGGGCTCTCCCCGCAGCCCAACCACACCTATGGTAGAGCCTCCTACCCGCAGCGGCATGTTTAAGCCTTCTCTGGCGCCGGGATACTGCTTTAGCTGGTCGGAACGGATACTGACCAGTTTGCCGAACCGTGCGGCCTCCAGCGCCCCCTGATGAAACGTTCCGATACGGGATTGTTCGGTGGAAGCCACGATGATCCCGTCTGTGTTCATGATATTGACGGTGCGGCCTCCTACCAGGGAGGAGGTGACCTCCACCAGTTCCTTGGCTAAATCCTCTAAAAGCATGGCTTAACCAAGAAAAATACAGTCGCCTGCAGCCAGATGGCATCCCAGGATATCCGGCGTCTGGCAGACTGCCTGTTCTGCCGGTTCTCCGGAGCAATGGCTGAGTCCTAATGTCTTAAGCCCCATCTGTTTTAGTGCGTCTACTGTGGCCTTAATCCGTTCACCGTCTGCCTCCACCAGATGGACGCCACCGAACACTGCCGATACAGGCTTGGACAGCCGTGTGTGAATATGCTTAATCATATTGAGGATGCCTGGATGGGAACAGCCGGCCAGCACGGCCAGAGAATCTCCGGTATCCAGGACAAGACAAATCTCATCGCAGAAGTCATCAGGGATAAAACCGTCTTCTGTCTGTCGGACAAACCGTTTGGGAATGGTCTCAAACCCATGGGTTCTGGGAAATCCGGCAGCTAAAAAAATGCCGGGAAATAGTTCTGTCATATCTGTTATTACCTGATGGCGGATGCCGTGTTCTGCTAGAAAACCAGTATCAAAGCCGCAGGACAGATCCGTATACCGCACACCATCAAAGGCGAATTTGGGCTGGAAAAAATCAGGGCCGGTGCAGAGTAAGGGGCTGCCGCCTCCAAGTTCGATAAGATCCCGGTATCCGGCCCCGTGATCGTAATGGCTGTGGCTTAAGACCACGGCATCCAGATGATGTAACTTGCGTCCCAATTTTCTTGCGTTGTACCAGAAACCAGGGCCAGATCCGCAGTCGAAAAGAAGGCGGTGTTCCTCCCATTCCAGCAGATACGAAAGCCCGTGTTCTGCGATGAGAGCTTTGTTTTCAGAGTGGTTGTTATCCATCAGTGCTGTGATGCGTACCATCGGTTATACCCTGCCCTTTCGCTGTTTTTAGTAAATATTGATAATTAAAATGCTGTATTTATCTTTTGTATAGTCATTATAACGGATACATATTGGGATTTCAAGGAAAAGTTATTGGTTTAGGTACCAAAACATGGCTTCTGTTTTAAGAAAGTTTTGTTCTGGAAACAAAAAGTATACAAAGACAGAGGGGAAACTTGTGCAGTTTATGGGAAAAGTGTATAATAATAGAGCCAATATATAGCAAGGCATAAGAATGTATATGACAGAAAAGAAGAGGAGATGAATATGATTCGTGGATTCTGGCAGAGCAGGCTGGCTGTGTATGGATCGGTTGCTGCAGCTGTAGTGTTTAGTCTGGCAGTTTGGATATATGATAAAGGAAAGCCTGTGTATATTCCTGTCATAGCTATTATACTTGTGACAGGGCTGTGCCTGGCGGCGGGACAGATAGCCGCAAAGATCATTGCTGACTGTATGAATACCAGATGCTTAAGCCTTCTCCATGTGGAACTGGATCCGGAGGCATTTTTGCGTGTGTATGAAAAAGTACCCGGACTGCTGAAAAAGGGAAGCAAAGAGTATGTGTTATCTTGCGCTTATCTTGCACAGGGGTATGCTGCCATCGGAGAATATGACCGGGCCATAGATGCGCTGTGCCCGGATTATTTCGGAGGAAAAGGGGAGAATCAGGCTTTGAAAGGATTGTATTTTTATAGCCTTGCCTCCTATGCGTTGTCGGGGCAGCGGTTAGAAGAAGCCCAAAAGGCTATGGAAGGGTTAAGGCAGGTGGCTGAGGACAGCAGAAAGCAGAATCCAAAGCTGTCTCAAAATATGGAGGAAAGCCTTCTTCAGTGTCAAAACCGTCTGGCCTGTTTTAAGGGGGAGAGCGTGGATCCCCAATGGTTAAAAATACAGCTTAAAAATGTTCCTTTTGCTCTTAAGAGGCTGGAGATTCTGGAAATTCTTGTAAGGCAGGAGATGGCTGAGGGAAATAAAAAGGAGGCCTTAAGATGGCTGGATGAAATGGAAAAGCAGAGTGGGAAGACCTGCTATAGGAAACGGGCTGGAAAGTTAAGAGATGATGTCTGCAAGTGACTTATTGGGGGTTACATGTTTGACGTTTCTGTGATATAATTTTTGTTGTATCAACGAGCTTGACCGCATAAAAGAATAACAGTATGAAAGTCAGCCCCTAAGATGCCCTTGGTCCAAGTGTTTTTAACATAAAGACTGAGGGTGTTTTGCATGACAAAACTTTCACAACTTATTTGTATCTTGGAAAGAAATGGTGAAAATATGAAGAAATTTTGGCTTTATTTGGCTGTGCCTGCAGTTTTGTTAAACGGTTGCCAGCGGCAGAGAGCTGCTTTAAAAGAAGCAGAAAGCTTGGCTGTGGAGAGCGTAGAAAGTGAAAGGTGTGAAGGCGAAGACAGTGAGAGCATTCTGGAGAAAGTGGAAAACGAAAAAAGGAGGCAGGAGACAGATGAGAGTCCTGAAACCAAGTCTGAAATTACAGACAGTTTCACTGCCGGCAATGAAATTGTCAGCGGTGAAACCAGCCGAAGTGAAACCGGCAACAGTGAAGCTGGAAAAAAGCAGGTAAAGGAGGCTCCGTTTTTTGGCTCTACGGTTTCTATTGTCCAATCAGAAAAGGCACAGGCATCCCAGATTACGGAGGAAGAGATCGAATCCATGGTTCGGGAGGCGGCATGGGATTTGCATACGGTAGTGAAGAACGGGCAGACCGTAGTGCTTAAACCCAATCTGGTGCAGATGATCGTGGATTCCACAGGAGAGATTCTGGAGCAGGAGGTAAATGGGATCACGACAGACTGGCGTGTGGCCAAGGCGGTTGTCAAGATGGTGAGAGAGTTAAATCCTGACGGAAAAGTATATATTATGGAAGGTTCCGCCACAGGCCCTACCAGAAAGGTGATGGAACACTATCATTATACAGAAGAATATATGGAGGGTGTGGACGGATTTATCTGCCTGGAGGAAGACTGCGGAGGCTGGAAGGATTTTGAAGCCCGGGAAGTGGTAAAGGTGGATACGCCGGACGGGCTTTTGCACAAGTCCTATTATTTTAACAGGATCCTTTACGACGCAGATGTGGTTATCAGCATTCCTGCGCTTAAAACCACTTCCGGGGTGGTGGTGACAGCAGGAATCAAAAATGTCAGCATCGGAACACCTCCTGGCAATTTATACGGCATAGGGCCGGACATCCCAAGCAAGCAGCGGATGGTCTCTCATAAGATTGTGGACGGGGAGCTGGATAAATGGATATACGATTATTATAAGGCGAAGCCGGTAAACTATGTGATCGTAGACGGACTTCAGGGCTTTCAAAGCGGGCCGGTTCCCATGTCCTCCCAGAAAAGAGAGACGGATAAGATGAATATGCGGCTTGTGCTTGCCGGAAAGGATCCGGTGGCTGTGGATACAGTATGCTGTCTGGTTATGGGATGGGATCCGGAAAGTGTAGGATATCTGAACTTATTTCGGGAGAAGGACGGCCTGGGAAAATTGACGGATCTTCGTGTCAGAGGAGTCTATGTAGATCAGGTGAGGAAACATTTTACCATCTTTAAAGAAAACCTGGGAGGAGTTCCCATTGAGGATGGGGAAGGGCCGGATTTTTCTGCTGAGGTGGAAACAGATGGGAATCAGATTACGATTCATTATCAGGCAGAAGAGGGAACCAGTAAGATAGAGGTTTGGGTGGATGGGATGTTTCAATGTTTAAAAGAGGCTGAGGAGGAAGGGCAGATTCACCTGGTAGTGCCGGATTTTTCAGAGGGGGATCATGAAATCAGGATAGTGGCATTTGATCGGTTTTTGAATAAAACCGTATATGAGATTGCAGCAGAAGGATCTTCCAATTCATAATTGCAAGAATACTTATCTGATGATAAAATAGAGACATAAAATATTTATGACACACGGAGAATGAAGGTATGAAAAAGAAATATTATCCATGGATTTTAATGGCGGTTTCCCTTGTAACCGCCGTTAGCCTGACTGGCTGTGGAAAGAGCAGGGAGACCGGCAGAAAGGAGGCACAGGCCGGTCAGCTGTCTGAGGAAAATCAGGGCAAAGAAGGAACGGATATTTTGGAGACAGTGGAGCTGACTGTCTGGGGGGCGGAGGAGGATGAAGAGCTGTTAAAGCAGATCATCGATGGCTTCAAGGAAACGTATCAGGGGCAGGCGGATTTTTCCATTACGTATAAACCTCAGGGGGAAAGCGGATGCAAGGATGTCCTTATAGCGGATTTGGAGGCCGGGGCAGACGTGTTTGCGTTTGCAGATGACCAGCTGAATACTTTGGTGGCAGCCGGGGCGCTGGAACCAGTGGAAGAGGGGGAAAACCTGAAGACGGCCAATATAAAGGAAGCAGTTGAGGCCGCCTCGGTGGGCGGCACATTGTATGCATACCCGCTGACTGCGGATAACGGATATTTTCTATATTATAATAAAGAGTATTTTACCCAGGAAGATATAAAATCTCTGGACCGGATGCTTGAAATTGCGGAGGAAAATGGGAAAGTTATTTCCATGGACTGGTCCTCGGCATGGTATGTCTATGCCTTTTTTGGCAATACGGGACTTGAGGTAGGCTTAAATGAGGACGGGATTACCAACTACTGTACATGGAACGGGACAGATGGTGCTATAAAAGGCACAGATGTGGCAAATTCCATGTTAAGGATTGCAGCCAGCCCTGGCTTTGCCAGCCTGAATGACGAGGGCTTCTTAAAGGGAGTCCAGGATGGTTCTGTCATTGCAGGAGTCAGCGGTGTATGGAATGCCCTGGCTGTGGAGGAGGCATGGGAGGAGGGGTATGGCGCGGCCAGGCTGCCATCGTATACCTGCGCAGGAGAGCAGGTGCAGATGGCATCATTTTCCGGTTACAAGCTGGTGGGGGTCAACGCATATTCCAAGCATTATGACTGGGCCTGTAGGATGGCAGAGTGGATCACCAATCAGTCCAACCAGGAGCTGCGTTTCCAGATGAGAGGACAGGGCCCTTCCAATAAAAATGCTGCTGCGTCCAAAGCAGTACAGCAGTCCCCGGCTATCGTGGCTCTTTTAGAGCAGTCGGAATTTTCAAAGCTCCAGCGGATAGGCGGCAATTTCTGGACCCCTGTGGAGACATTTTCAAAAAATATGGCTGCAGGTAATCCGGACAATGGAAACCTTCAGGAGCTGCTGGATAAGATGGTAGAAGGCGTTACAGCCCCGTAACAAGGAGGATAAAGATGATGAAGAACATGAGTATTAAAAATCGTTTGATCCTGCCGATCATCCTGCTGGGGATGGTGGCGCTTATCTCTAATCTTCTGGCGGTGATCAATATCAGCAATGTAAATGGGAATGCGGCAAGGATTACGGACAATTATATGGCCGGGAAGGATAAGCTGGCTCAAATCAGCCAATCGGTGTTAAACATTCACAAGATGGCATTGTCACATATCGTTGCAACGGATTATGAGACCATGATAACTGTGGTGGAGCAGATCAAGGAGGAGGAGGCTCTGCTGGATGTTATGCTGGAAGAGTACGGAACATATGTGACTCAGGAAGATAATGCGGAGTATGAGGGACTTTTGTCAGATTACGATTCCTTTAAACATGCCCTGGTTCATCTGGTATGTTTCAGCGCCAACCATAATACAGCAGAGGCGTATGCCTGTGCCAATGAGGAGGTGGCTGATTTTGGCAATGCCATAGACCATCGCATTGACAGCCTGAGCGATTCAATCAGCCATCAGACCTCACAGGCAAGAAGGCGCCTGATGATTGTCTATGTATTTTCTCTTCTGGTAAGCGCTGCTTCAGTGGCTGCCTGTGCGGGTCTGGTGCTTGCAGCGGTGAAGCTGATAAAAAACTATGTGATAACGCCAATAACCAGTATTCTGGGTACTATACGGGACAGCTCAGTGAGGGTGGAGGATATGGTAGGAGAAGTGCTTTCGCGGACCAGATCTTCTGAGAGCAGCGCGGCAGGATTGTCAGCTTTGGCAGAAGAGATGTCTGCCACAGTTCAGGAGGTAGCCAGCAATGCGGCCATTATTAACGGCCATGTAGAAGAAGTGAATCAGGATGTAAATGATATTGTCTCCGAGTGCAGGGCTATCACCGATTATACAGTAGGTATGAAGGCCAGGGCAGATGATATGGAGAAAAGCGCTCAAGCTAATATGGAGGAGACCAGCACAAAATCAGCTCTGATGCTGGAGGCTCTTAACCAGGCGATCGAACAGAGTAAAAGCGTGGATCAGATCGACAGCTTAACAGATGAGATTCTGAGGATTGTCCAAAGAACGCAGCTGATTGCGCTGAATGCCACGGTGGAAGCCGCCAATGCCGGTGCGGCTGGAAAAGGATTTGCCGTAGTAGCCGGGGAAGTGCGCCAGCTGGCAGATTCCAGCAAAGAAGCTGCCAACCGGATTCAGCAGGTAAATCAGGTGGTTACCTCAGCCGTGTACAATCTTTCCGATCATGCAAATGAGCTGATCCATTATATGAACCAGTTTGTCCTTGAAGAATTCAGGGAGTTTGTCCGAACAGGAAGCAGATACAGAGAGGATGCGGATTATGTGAAACAGGCTATGGACGCCTTCCATGAAAGGACGGATCGTCTTTGCAGCTCCATGGATGAGATTGTTGCGTCTATGGGAAGTATCAGCAAAGCCATCGAGGACGAAGCATCAGGAATCACAGGGATGGCAGGCAGCACCAGGGACCTGGCGTCCAACATGGAGGACATCACAAAACGCATGGGAGTAAATCAGAAGATAGTGGGAGAGCTTAAAAAGGAGACGGCTGTTTTTGATAACCTGTAAAAGCAAGAACAGAATCTGAAACTGGGGGAACTAAAGAGAATGAAAAAGTGGAGAATTATCTTGGTATCTGTAGTTGCCGGCGCTGCGCTTTTTACAAGCGGGTATGGGCCTTATGGGGCTTCTACACAGGAAGAAGAGCCGGAAACGGTGACGGTTTCTCTGGCTGGCGATTGTTCTTTGGGGAAACTTTCTGTCCATGGTTATGAAGGAACCTTTGAGGAGATGTACGACAAGGGAGGGCCGGGATATTTTTTTAAAAATGTCAAATCCGTTTTTGAGGCGGACGACATGACTCTGGTGAACTTTGAAGGTGTTTTAACCAATTCCAATCAAAAGGTTCAGAAGGCATTTAATATTAAGGGGAAACCAGAATACATAGGAATTTTACCAGAGGCAAGTATCGAGGCAGTCAGCTTTGGCAATAATCACAGGATTGATTATGGGCAGCAGGGAGTAACGGATACTGTAGCTTTATTTGAGAGTATCGGTCTGCCTTATGCTTATGACGACAAAGTGGGCATCTATGAGCTGGAAAACGGCATAAAGATTGGCTTTGTCTCGGTCAATGAGGTATATGATGGAAAGGCTGTGGAGACGTTTTTGCAAAACGGCATAGAAAAACTAAAGCAGGAGCAGGTACATGTGATTCTGGCCTGCTGTCATTGGGGAAACGAATCTGTGTATTATCCTGAAAGATATCAGACCGAACTGGGGCATAAATGCATTGACTGGGGCGCAGATCTGGTAGTGGGCAGCCATCCCCATGTGCTGCAGGGAGTGGAGAATTACAACGGAAAATATATTCTTTATAGTCTGGGAAACTTATGCTTTGGCGGAAACCGGAATCCGAAGGATAAAAATACCATGATTGCCCAGGCAAAGTTTACGCTGGAAGACGGGGCGGTGGCAGGGGAAACGGATCTGACTTTGATTCCCTGTACCATAAGCTCTGTCTCCAACCGCAATGATTACTGCCCAACCATAGCAGAAGGAGACAAAAAGGCTTCTGTTATCCAGAAGCTGAATGCGTACAGCAACGGCTTTGGCGTAACGGTGGATGAGGAGGGGAGGGTAAGCCATCCGTAGGGCTCTGTACGCGGATGATACCTTATCCCCGCAGTGCCTATTGGGTGATAAAGGAGTAGTATCCGGTTCCGTAGTAACCTCTGGTTTCTAAATGCTCCTTATCCCACTCTGCGGTAATGGTATATCCCTTCCCCGGCATTATGTCAATGATATAAACGCCTTCATAGGTTTTGGAGGAAACCGGGGTTAAATCATCCGGCATTTCCTCCCCGGACATAAAATCAGGAAGATTATATTCGTGAACCAGAATCCGATCCGGCATGGAGACAGAGGAGACGATATAGCTTACAGAGTCCATACGGTTATAGCGGGGAAGCTTTAGGGGTTCCATATCTTTGGCTGCTGTCAGGGGATGGGTTCCACAGGAGACAAAAGAGACCATCTCATCGCCGCCTGTTTCCTGCCTGTAGTTCCAGGAGGCGGTATCGTTTTTCAGCTCAAATGGATTGAGGGTGCTGGAAAGTACGTCCTGGAGCGTAAGAACCGGCGGTTCTCTGAAGATTTCGGTGTCAGAATCCGGCTGGCTGAGGATAACATCAGGTGACAACAGCAAACCGGTATCCGAATCATAGATGTAGGATTCCATAATATTTCCTGTATCGTATTCTGTCTTGGTGAACCGGATTTGCCTGTCTTCTCTGTCAAAATCCAGGGCGTACACATAGCGGACGCCGTCTTCCAGCCGTTCCACATTGCCTGTCCAGTAAGGATAGCTGTCCAGAACCTTGTTTTCTACCAGGATATTGGACACATTGGTGTTGACCCCCAGTTCAGTTAGAAGGGGATGGTCAAAATCTTTATACTCACCGATTGTGGCATTCCTTCCCAGATCTTCCAGGTACTTGCGGGCATAGGACATTTCCATATCCTTCAGCTGATTACAGGTGGTTTCCGAGGGGGAGATACATTCATCCCACCAGCTTTCCGGAAACATGGCCTGAATCGATGGAAGGCAGTTGCTTCCGTCCTCCGGGTAGGCCAGGGACTGAAACTGGTATCTGCCGTTTTCGTCTGAGGAAAAGGTTATGACTGCCGGGACAACTCCGCTTCCGGCCGCCTTTACGAAATTTCCGTCCTGAAACTGGTATTCTCCATACATAGTGAGAGCGTACAGTGTCAGGCTGTCGCCGTCTTTCAGGCTTTCTAATATGATGTGGCCTTCGCCGACACATTCTTCCCCGGGATATTTTCCCTGATTAGCGGTCAGGATTGCATCCGCTGTCAGCTGCTCCAAATCATCGGCTGGCGCCAGGGAAATTGCCTCTTTCGTTTCCTCAATCCGTTTGACAGATACTACGGAACGGTTTTCATTGCCGTAGTATACGGTCAGATGGCCTTTGCCGTCTTCAGACTCAAAGGGGTAAACTTCTCCGTCCATACCAAACAATTCCATGGCAGGTTCTCCCCATGCTTCGGCCAGCTCATCTCGTGTAATGCCATGTAACGCTTCCGCTATCTGCTCCTCCGGCATTTTGGCAGCCTCCGCCAGAGGAAGAGGAGGATTCTTTTCCTGACTGCTGCATCCGGTTAAAGCGGCAAAAATGCCAAGGGTAATCAGGAGGTATTTTAAATGTTTCATGGAAGCTTCTCCTTTCTGTATATCTGTATTTCAATTTTCTGTTTTCCTGTACTTGATTTGCCGTCTGACAAGATTGATTCACGGAATATACTATAACTATAGCAGTTTTTTTGTTTTTAAACATTAATCTTTGCTTACGATTGTTATACTATTCCTTTAAGCTGTAAAAACTTTGGAATAGACACAATATCTTTGTTATGGTATACTTAAAAAAGTCAAAAGATGGAAATAATAGCAATGCAGAGTAAACATGTACTCCCTGGATCTCTTTGCGCCGGACTGCCCAAAAGGCAGGTGCATGAGAGACGCTGAGGGTACGTAAGAGAGGGAGGTTTCGCTATGAAGGGACGAATTAGTAACAAATTCGGTGAAATTCGGATCAACCCGGAAGTGATTGCAAAATATGCCGGCATTACGGCGGTGGAATGCTTTGGGATCGTTGGCATGGCGGCTGTCAGCATGAAAGACGGGCTTGTAAAATTACTGAAGAGAGAGAGTCTGACCCACGGGATCAATGTTGACATTGAAGAGAACCATATTACACTGAATTTTCATGTGATTGTGGCATATGGCATCAGCATTTCTGCAGTAGCAGATAATCTGATCGAGAACGTAAAATATAAAGTCGAAGAGTTCACCGGGATGGAAGTTGACAAGATCAACATCTTTGTTGAAGGTGTACGAGTGATTGATTAAGGAGGAACACACCCGTGGGTATGAATACGATTGATGCAAAGACGCTTAAGAAAGCTTTTCTGGCCGGGGCTCAGGGCCTTGAGGCGAAAAAAGAGTGGATCAATGAACTGAATGTATTTCCTGTTCCTGACGGAGATACCGGTACCAACATGACCATGACCATTATGGCTGCGGCCAGGGAAGTGGCGGCTTTGGAGAATCCCACTATGGATACGCTGGCTAAAGCCATTTCTTCCGGCTCCCTGCGGGGGGCCAGAGGAAATTCCGGCGTTATCTTATCCCAGCTGTTCCGGGGATTTACCAAGGAGATCAAAACGGTGGATGTGATTACAACTACCGTTCTGGCAGATGCCTTTGTCCGGGCTACGGAGACAGCATACAAGGCAGTCATGAAACCCAAGGAGGGGACGATTCTGACTGTGGCTAAGGGCATGGCGGAGAAGGCTGTGGAGCTGGCGCCTGAGACGGAGGATATCATTGCCTTTGCAAAACAGGTGATTGAACACGGCGATTACGTGCTGAGCCAGACGCCGGAGATGCTACCCATCCTGAAGCAGGCCGGTGTGGTGGATTCCGGAGGACAGGGCCTGATCCAGGTGATGAAGGGAGCCCTGGACGGCCTTCTGGGCAGGGCGGTCGAAGTACCGACGGAGAGCGCCGGCCCCAGGGTGACGGCAGAGCCTTCCCAGCTTGACACGGCGGATATTAAGTTTGGCTACTGCACGGAGTTTATCATCAATGTAGAGAAGAAGTACGAAGATTCTGACGAGCTGGAGTTTAAGGCATATCTGGAGTCTATCGGAGACTCCATTGTGGTGGTGTCTGACGAGGATGTGGTGAAGGTACATGTCCACACCAATGATCCGGGGCTTGCCATCCAGAAAGCGCTGACCTATGGCTCTCTGTCTAAGATGAAGATAGATAATATGAGAGAAGAGCATCATGAGAAGCTGATAAAAGAGGCAGAAAAGGCTGCGGCTATGCAGGCACAGGAGAGGGAGGCAGAGAAAGAGGCGGCCGGCAAAGCAGAGGAGAGAAAGCCCTACGGCTTTATCGCCGTATCCATCGGAGAAGGCTTCGGTGAGATTTTTAAGGGAATCGGCACCGATTATCTCATCGAAGGGGGACAGACCATGAACCCCAGCACAGAGGATATGCTCAATGCCATTGACCATGTGAATGCGGATACGATTTTCATCCTGCCTAACAACTCCAATATTATTCTTGCAGCCGGGCAGGCGGCGGAGCTGGCGGAGGACAAGGAGATTATCGTCATTCCGTCCAAGACAGTGCCTCAGGGAATCACGGCAATCATTAATTTTGTGCCGGAGCTGTCTGTGGAGGAGAACAAGCAGGTGATGATCCAGGAGATGTCCAAGGTGAAGACCGGTCAGATCACGTATGCGGTCCGCAACACCATGATTGAAGACAAGGAGATCAAAGAAGGCGATATTATGGGCATAGCCGACCAGGGAATCGTGGCAGTGGGCCAGTCGGTGGAAGGCACAGCCCTGGATACCCTGAAGGCCATGCTGGATGATACTTCAGAGCTGGTGACCGTGTATTACGGCGCAGAAGTAAAGGAGGAGGAAGCACAGCGCTTCCTTGAAAAGGTTCAGGAGGCCTGCGGGGATTGTGAGGCGGAGATGCAGTCCGGCGGCCAGCCTATTTACTACTATCTGATTTCCGTAGAATAATGCCATGAATCAGGAGTCAGTCCGTTCCTTAAAGGGGATCGGAGATAAAACAGGAAAATTATTTGAGAAGCTGGGAGTCAGCACGGTAGATGACCTGCTTCATTATTACCCCAGGGCATACCATGCCTATGAGGAACCGAAAGCTATCAATGAGTTAAAGACAGATATGGTGGGAACCGTGGCAGGAGTCCTGCAAAAGGACGCGTCTGTCCGGCGGTTTCAGAATATTCAGGTGATTACGGCTTCCCTGCGGGATCAGACCGGAACAGTGCAGCTGGTGTGGTATAATATGCCTTTTCTGCGCAATACCCTTCAGTCCGGAACTTATCACGTGTTCTGCGGTAAGGTGGTAAAGAAGAACAACCGTTTAACCATGGAACAGCCGGAGATCTACACGAAAGAGGGATATCTGGCTGTCATGGAACATATGCAGCCGGTTTACGGCCAGACAAAGGGACTGGGCAACAAGGCCATATCCAGGGCAGTGGCCCAGGCTCTGGATATGCGGCAGATGGAACAGGAGTATATGCCTGAGGGCCTTCGGAAAAAATATGAGCTGGCAGAGTACAATTTTGCCATTGAGCATATCCATTTTCCGGCGGATAAGCAGCAGCTTCTGTTTGCCAGAAAAAGGCTGGTATTTGACGAATTTTTTCTGTTTTTGCTGGGGGTCAGACGGCTGAAGGAAAAAAGGGAGAATGTCCGCAGCAGCTGGGTGATGAAGCTGTCGCCAGAGGTCAAAAGGTTAAAAGAGCATCTTCCGTATAAGCTGACCCAGGCTCAGGAGGCTGTACTCCATGAGATCGAGTGGGACTTAAGCAGCGGCCTGGCGATGAACCGCCTGATTCAGGGCGATGTAGGCTCCGGCAAGACGATTCTTGCGGTGCTGGCCCTGCTTCACACCGCGTACAACGGCTGCCAGGGAGCGCTGATGGCTCCTACGGAGGTGCTGGCCAAACAGCATTTTGAGAGTATGGAGCAGTTGTTTTTACAGTATCAGATTCCCAAAAAGCCGGTTCTGGTCACCGGCTCCATGACAGCTAAGGAGAAGCGGGCTGCCTATGAGATGATTAAAAACCATGAGGCAGACATTATTATAGGAACCCATGCCCTGATTCAGGAGAAGGTGGTCTATAACAAGCTGGCTCTGGTGATCACAGACGAACAGCACCGGTTTGGTGTGGGACAGAGGGAGATGCTGGGGGAAAAGGGGGAAAAGCCTCATGTGATGGTGATGAGCGCCACGCCCATTCCCCGCACCCTGGCGATTATTCTGTACGGAGATTTGGATATTTCTATCATTGATGAGCTTCCTGCCAACCGCCGTCCCATCAAAAACTGTGTGGTAGACACAGGATACCGGAAAAAGGCGTATGATTTTATCGCCAGGCAGGTAAAAGAAGGGCGGCAGGCCTATGTGATCTGCCCCATGGTGGAAGCCAGCGAGATGATCGAGGCGGAAAATGTACTGGATTACGCGGAAACCCTGTCCAGGGAGCTTGTGGGAGTCACGGTTGCCTGCCTCCACGGGAAGATGAAGGGCAGGGAGAAGAATCAGATTATGGAGCGGTTTGCGGCAGGGGAAATCCAGGTTCTGGTGTCCACCACTGTTGTGGAGGTGGGAGTCAATGTGCCCAACGCTACGGTGATGATGATTGAGAACGCGGAGCGCTTCGGCCTGGCCCAGCTTCACCAGCTGAGAGGCAGGGTAGGCAGAGGCAGGTATCAGTCCTACTGTATCATGGTAAACTGCGGCGATCAGGAGGGAACCCAGAAGCGGCTTGATATTTTAAACCGTTCCAATGACGGATTTTATATTGCGTCGGAAGACTTGAAGCTTCGGGGGCCGGGGGATATCTTCGGAATCCGGCAGAGCGGGGATATGGAATTTCAGCTGGCGGATATTTTTACAGATGCAGATATTTTAAAAACGGTATCAGAGGAAGTAAACGGCCTGCTTAAGGGGGATCCAAAGCTGGAGAGGGAAGAGCATCAAAAGCTGAGGCAGCGGCTGGATGCATATCTGAAGCTAAGCTATGAGAAACTGAATCTGTAGGCATTTTAGGAATTACTAAAAAATGACAGATTACGCAGAACCTTCTAGTGTATTATTTTTTTACAGGCACATAATAGGAGTGTAGCAAGAAAATAAATCACATGAAGAACAAGGAGGCGTGTAATATGTCAAACAAATCTTCTAACACAACTAATGTACCTGAAGCAAAAGAGGCAATGGACAGATTCAAAATGGAAGTAGCAAACGAGCTGGGTGTACCGTTAACAAATGGTTATAACGGAAACCTGACTTCCGCACAGAATGGTTCTGTCGGTGGCTATATGGTTAAGAAAATGATCGAGGCGCAGGAGAAGCAGATGGCCGGCAAGTAAGCCAAAGCTGAAAGAGCCTGAATCAAAATAAGAAACACAGATGGAAGCCTGGCCGGGCTGTATGATTCCGGCCAGGCTTTTGTCATGTTAAAAAGGTACAAAAGGTCTTCTGACAGCAGGGAAGAAACCGCGGCAGATATTTTTCCTGAAAATAAAAAAAGAAAAAGAAGCGGGGGTGACATTTAAAATGCTGTATGTTACAATAAGATGATCACAAAACAAATAGCAACAGGCTGTCCTCTGTTTTAATAGAGTGCAGCCTTTGTTGTATAGTAAGGAAGGCAGCTTAATATGAAATTCAGAACTGTAAATTATACCATAAGCGCCAAACGTCTTCCGCCGGAGTTTGGCGGATTTAAGATCGTCCACCTTTCGGATCTTCACGGCGCCCTGTATGGAAGGGATAATGAAGAATTAGTCCGGGAGATCAGGCGGATCAGCCCTCATATTATCTTTATGACCGGAGATATGGCGGACAGCAGCCCTTATGGCGTTCCAAGGCTTAAGAACCTGTGCAGCCAGCTCTGCGGCGATTATCCTGTTTATGGTGTTCTGGGAAATCATGAGCAGGAGCTGGAGCAGGATGTGAGGAATCCATTGCTGAAATCATTAAAAAAGATGGGGGTAACCATACTTGAGAATGAGTGGAGGACCATTTCCCGCCAGGGCGCTTCCATAAGGCTGTATGGCCTGGTTACGCCTATGAAATACTATAAAGATATATTAAAAGAATACCAGTGGGGTGTGAAGTTTACGGCAGAGGATACCAGAAAGCTGCTGGGAGAAGGGGAAGTTTCCTGTTATAAGATTCTCCTGGCCCACAATCCTCTCTATTATCCGGCATACAGGGACTGGGGAGCCGATCTGACACTGTCCGGGCATATCCATGGAGGGATCATCCGGATCCCTAAGCTTGGAGGACTGCTGTCCCCGGATCTGACCTTGTTTCCCAGATACGATGGAGGGCATTTCAAAGAACAGGGAAAGGATCTGGTGGTCAGCCGGGGGCTGGGCAATCATTTCCTGGTGAGAGTTTTAAATCCTCCGGAATTAGTCACTATTGTGTTGCAAAGTCCGAAACGAGAGAGAGACTCCGGTACCAGGCACAGGCCTACTCTACAGTCACCGACTTAGCCAGGTTTCTGGGCTGATCCACATCCAGATTTTTCCCCAGGGACGCATAATAGGCGATCAGCTGCAGGATGACGGCAATAGGAAAGACGGCGAAGGCATCGTCCACGTCCGGAATCCGGATATGGATGTCTGCCAGATTTCCCTCCACAACAGCGGAGGATTTTGTAAGTAGGATGACAAAGGCACCCCGGGCCTTTACCTCCCGGACATTGGAAATCACTTTGGAAAATACATGTTCCTGGGTGGCGATGGCGATGACGGGAGATCTCTCTGTGATCAGGGCGATGGTTCCGTGCTTTAGTTCTCCGGCGGCATAGGCCTCTGCGTGGATGTAAGAGATTTCCTTAAGCTTCAGGGCGCCTTCCAGAGAAAACGCATAATCCCTTCCGCGGCCGATAAAGAAGGCGTCGCTGTGCTGGATCAGGTGTGTAACCAAATGCTTCTCCTCTTCCCTGCGGCTGATCATCGCTTCCATGGCCGGAATTACATCCAGAAGCTTAGAGAGGAAAGAGGAAGCCTGCTCTTTGGTATATTTACCCCGGACCAGGGCCATGCGGCAGATGATCATGTAGAGGGCAGCCAGCTGGACCGAGTAGGCTTTGGTGCTGGCTACGGCTATCTCCGGCCCGGCATGGGTGTAGAGTACATAATCGCTTTCCCGGGCGATGGTGGAACCTTTTACATTGACGATGGATAAGGTTTTGGAACCGTACGATTTTGCCAGCCTCATGGCGGCCAGGGTATCGATGGTTTCACCGGACTGGGAGATAACGATAACCAGGGTTTTTCCGTTGATCAGCGGTTCTTCATAGCGGAACTCCGAGGCGATGGACACCATCACCGGGATCCTAAGAAGAGGCTCTGACAGCGCGCGGGCCACCATACCGGCGTGCATGGCCGTACCGCAGGCAATCACATGGATCTTGTCGCAGGTTTCAAACACAGAGTCAGGAATCTGGTCGTCTGTAAAATCAGGAAGGCCTTTGCTGATGCGGGGAAGAATCGTGTTTTTCAGGGCCTCCGGCTGCTCGTGGATCTCCTTCAGCATGAAATGGGGGAACCCGTTTTTCATGGCCGCATCCATGTTCCAGTTAACCTCCAGATACTGAGGCTCTTCCTGGCCGCCGTTTTTATCATACAGGGTGATCCGATAAGGTGTCAGCTTTACAAGCTGCTGTTCCGGCAGCACAAAATATCGCCTGGTGTAAGGGATCAGGGCGGTCAGATCAGAAGCGATGATGGCTCCGGAGTGGGTGTAGGCTGCTACCAGAGGACTTACATTCCTTATGGCATAGATTTCCCCGGGACGGTCTTCAAACATAATACAGAAGCCGTAGGAACCGTCAAGAAGGCTTATAAGCTCCTGGACAGCTTTTTGGGGGTCGCCTTTATAGAGGAAATCCAGGATCCAGGCTGCCACCTCAGAATCGGTCTGAGACTGGAGCTTTTCTTCCAGCCCATAAGCATTTGTCAGCTCCCGGTAATTTTCGATAATGCCGTTGTGAATCAGGGTCACCCTTCCTGCCTGATGGGGATGGGCATTCTGATCCGTCACATCTCCATGGGTCGCCCAGCGGGTGTGCCCCAGGCCGCAGTGGGCGTTGTCCTGATTCCGGGAGCAGAATTCCTTCAGATTGGCTACTTTTCCTGTCTTCTTGATTAAGTGAACATTGGAGGATGTGTCAAAATAGGCAATGCCTGCGCTGTCGTATCCCCGGTACTCTAACTGTGAAAGGCCGTCAAGCAGAATCTTTTTTGCATTTAACGGGCCTGTATATCCGATAATTCCACACATGATTTATAATCTCCATTCTTTTTTATTTTCCCATCACAAAAAAACTGTCGTCTTTGTCTGGCAGTTGGAAAGCACAAAGCCGGATGTTGCAGTTTAAAAAAGTTGCTTTGGTTATACCTTGTTTGTTTTGCAGTCACCTGCATATTTCAGGGTATATACACGCCCAAAGCGGCATGGAAGGGCATCCGCCGAAGATTCGATACTCCCTTCACCTCGTTAACCGGTTCTGCCCGGCTTAAAAGCCGTTCACGGTCGGCAAAAACTGGTGCATGGCGCTTAGCTTTGCTATTAGAAACCTGTGCCTCCTTAAACACAAGTTCTGTCTATTATAACCCTAAGACAGAATATGCGTCAATGAGTTGCTTCATAACTTAATGAATTGTTAATGTTTTAGCACTGTTTTTTCCGCGGGGAATGTGCTATATTTTATATTTAACAGGAAAATTGTGTAATAGCAGGGCAGCAGGGCTGTTATGAAAAGGATTAAATGACAGATGAATTTGACAAAAAAGCGAAATTACAGATGGATAGAGATTTTTTTGATGATAATCGGCGGCGGATGTTCTGTGTTTGCGTCAGAGATGTATGGTTCTGGAGACAGCGAAGGAAGCTTTCCGGTTTTTACGGCAGCAAGCATGCAAAAGGTGCAGGGATCTGTAAAAGGGGAGGAGACAGAAGCTGAGACGGAGAGAATTTTAATAGAGAATCCGGATGGGAAGGCCGGGAAAGAGAAGGGACAGGCAGTGCTAAAGAAGATAAAACAGGAGCCTTCCATCAACCGCCTGAATATGGCGTTCGTATTCCCGGAAGGGACGCTGGAGCCCATGGACAGTGCGGCGGGAAAGGTATTTTCTGCTCTTTCCAGAAAAGATGCCGAATGGATGGCAAGGGTGTACCGCATGTCTTCTCAATCCCCGGCCACAGTGGCAGCCAGTGCGGGAAAGAAACTGAAGCAGGGGGAGACGCCGGAGTCCTGGGGAAAGGTAAAGGTCTCTTTTTATGATGGGGACGGTAAGCCTATAAGCGGTTATTCCAATGCCAGGGAGATTCTGTCTGTGGCCAGTGTGTATGCATACATCCATGGGATTGAGGATGAACAGACATTTATGGACTATGCCCAGGCGTTGTGGAAGGATTCTCACAGTTACCGTTTTTCAGTCAGTGATTTTTATTATTGTGACGGAAGATGCCTGGATCAGGAGGACGAGGAGGATGAGGAGGAGATAGAAGGCGCCGTCTATGATCAGGCGGAGGAGATTCTGGGCGGGGACGGAGAGGTATCTTTGGAGCAGATGTATACGGCTCAGATGGATGCGGAATCCATATACACAGAATCTGAAAGCTTTGCCGGGGAGGGGGAGCTGCCGGAGAGCAGGAAAAGCCAAAGCCAGGAAAGCAGTATCAGCGAGGGAGAGGTGGCGCCAGAGAATCAGGCCCAGGCAGAAAGCGGGGAGCAGGAGACCATTATTTTAGACGGGAACATCGGGGATCAAGGAGAGGCAGAGGCGCCGGAACCTTCGGAAATACCGGCGGAAGAGACTCTGGAGGAAGCCCTGGAAAATAAAAAGCCTGCAGAGAAGGAGACGAAGCGCGATTTTACGGAGCTGATTCGAAGGTACGATGTGGAGGATTATGAGTCTCTCATGGAGACGGCAGATCCCCAGGAGGCATCAAAGCTGTATCAGATGCATGAGGCCTATTCGGATTTCAGAGAAAAACCAAAGAAAAGCACGGCCGCTCAATCGGAAAATGAAAAGCATCCTGAAAGCTTACGGGAAACCGGGGCTTCAGCAGGGAGCGGAAAAGAGACGGACAGCCGGGAATCATCGAAAACCGGAGCAGATGTCACAGATGCCACAGCCAGAGCAGGCCAGGCATCTGAAAAGAAGAAGGGATGCCGGGGGCATGTGGATTTAACGGTAAAAGCCTACATTACCGGTTTGAAGGAGACAAAGAATTTATTTACGAAGGACAGGATTGGCAATAAGGAGGCAGACTGGTCGGAGGGCTGGCAGGGCTGGAGTGAGGAGTATCAGGCCTATGCCAGAGAACTGGAGGCACAGGACTGGTTTGATGCCTATGGCCTGACAGTTTCCACAAGCATGTACATACGCAACCCGCTGTCAGCCTCGGAGATTTCTTACTATATGGGGCTTTTGCCGGAAGATACATCAGAGGAGAGAAAAAAGGTGATTCGCTGTGCCCTGGAATCCGTGGGAAATATTCCGTATTACTGGGGAGGAAAACCGTCAAAACCAGGATTTGACGGAAATGGATTCGGGACGGTTGTATCTCCGGACAGAAGGGGCCGCGGGCTGAGAGGGCTGGACTGCTCCGGATGGGTCAACTGGGTTTACTGGACAGCGCTGGGGGAACGTCTTCCTTATGCCAGCACCAGCGGTTTTGTCACAGGAGGAAGAAAGATTGAACGCTCCGGGATGAAGCCGGGGGATCTGATTGTAAGGACAGGAAAAGATTCCTCCCATGTAACCATGTTTTTGGCATGGGCAGAGGACGGAAGCATGTATCTGATCCACGAGGTGGGAAATTCCACCAATAATGTCACCGTAGGCCGCTATCAGTTTGACTGGCCATATTACAGAAGCTTTCTGGATAAATAATGTACTCTCGGAGTCTCTCTGTGCCTGATTTTGTGAGATGGTTTTTTGTCAGATGTGCATATGACGGAAAATCAGCCACAAAGGCAGGTGCAGGAGAGATTCCGAGAGTACATAATAGTGTACAGGGGGAAAAGAACAGGATGCGATACCGTATGGGAGCCAAAGCCGTACGGGGATTAGAACGGCTTTGGAACCAGAACAGCATGGGCCAAAGGATATAAGAATGGGAATTGAAAGAGGAAAAGAGTCATGGAATATCAAGATGAAGTAGAGAGAATGCGCGCCCGCAGGCAGCGCAAAAATCAGGATCCGGCAAGGCAGAGCAGTATGAGGCAGGGGAGCAGGAAAGAGCTGGAAATTATTGAGTTTGATGATTTGGAGAGACAGAGGCCATCCAGGAGGCCGTCTGGCCGTCAGGGAAATGGCATTCAGAGGAAAAGCCTTCAGGAGAAAAATTACAGCAGGGACAGGCGGTCGGAAGAGATAGCCCGCCAGGTCAGGGCCCAGAGGAAGGAGTCTGTGGCACGCCAGGCGGAGGGAAGAAGGAAAAAAAGACACAAAAAAAAGAAGGGGCCGTTTGTGCTTGTGCTTTTGCTGCTTTGCGGGCTTCTTGGAGGGCTTTTTTTCTATTTCCGGGGAGGTACTATGGGCAGCAAGTACTGGACGGTTGCTGTCTTTGGGGTGGATTCCAGAGACGGAGGGCTGGAAAAGGACAACCATTCTGATGTGGAGATGATCTGCGTGTTGAACCGGGAGACAGGGGAAATCCGCATCGTGTCTGTGTTCCGGGATACATATATGCAGGTCAGCGAGGAAGGAAAGTATCATAAAATCAACCAGGCTTATTTTGACGGCGGACATAAACAGGCGGTGGAGGCGCTGGAGAGGAATCTGGATCTGAAAATCGATGATTATGCCACCTTCAACTGGAAGGCAGTGGCGGATGCCATCACCATTCTGGGCGGGATCGATCTGGAGATATCCGAAAGTGAATTTGCATACATAAACGGGTTTATTACAGAGACAGTGAATTCCACCGGATTAGGTTCCTATCAGCTGGAGCATCCGGGTATGCAGCATCTGGACGGTGTGCAGGCGGTGGCTTATGCCAGGCTGCGCCTGATGGATACGGATTATAACCGGACAGCCAGACAGAGGCTGGTGATTTCACTGGCTATGGAGAAGGCAAAGCAGGCGGATTTAAAAACCCTGACTACAGTTCTCAACACAGTGCTGCCCCAGATTTCCACCAGTGTGGGGATCAATGATCTGCTGCCACTGGCAAAGAGCATAAATAAATTTCACATAGGAGAGAACGGTGGCTTCCCGTTTTCAAGAGGTGAAACGTATATTGGGAAGAAGGATTGCGTGATCCCGCTGACACTGGAAAGCAATGTGATTCAGCTGCACCAGTTTTTGTATGATGACACGGAATATCAGCCTTCTTCTGAGGTAAAGAGGATCAGCGCCCAGATTGCTGCTGACAGCGGAATGGGAGAGGTGGCAGAGAACGCCCCGGAGGCAAAGGCAGGAGGAAGCGGCGGTTCCTCTTCGGGACAATCCTCAGGGACACAGCCATCACAGACACAGCCTCCTGTGCCGGAGACATCGGCACAGGTGCCAGCAGAGACAGAACAGGATACTCTGGAGGAAAGTGTCCCTGAAGAGGGAACGGAGGAAGCCTCTTCAGAAGAGACGGAGAGCAGCCCGGACAGCAGTGAAGGCGGGGAGAGTGAAAGCTCAGAGGAGAATGAGACACAGCCGTCTGCGATTGGCCCGGGGGCGGGGCCTGAGGGAGGCGATTCCCCCTCTGAGACCCTGTGGCCGGGATCGGATTCAGGTTCCTCAGGCGGCCCTCAGGGCCCTGGCGCGCAGCCTCAGCCTGGGGATATTTCCCAGGAGCCTGCAGGGCCTGGCGGATACACAGAGCCTGCAGGATCCGGGAATCCGGGTACTCCATGATTAAAGGGGGAGGTTTTTAGCAACAAAAATCCGGCCCGTCTGTCAAAAACAAACGGACCGATTAAAAAGGGGAGGATAAGTATTAATTTTCTCTGGTGTATGTCATTAGTATTGACCGGAAATGGATGGTTATACATGAAATACAAAAAAATTTCAGATTTTTATCTACTTATCCTTTTACGCCGCCTCCGGTAACACCTGCAATGATCTTCTCCGACAGGAAAATATACAGGATAAAGGTAGGCAGGAATACAATAACCACTGCCGCAAACATGCCGGCCCAGTCTCCGGTGTACTTCATGGAATTGATCATGGAGTAAAGTCCCACAGCGATTGGACGCAGCTTATCGGAGTTGGCAAAGATCAGGGAGATAAAATACTCATTCCAGATATTGATAAAGTTAAATATGGTTACGGTTATGATGCCTGGCTGGGCCATAGGCAGCATAATCAGCCAGAAGGTTTTGGTGGGAGGGCATCCGTCGATGGCGGCCGCCTCCTCAAAAGCCCGCGACAGGTTGCCGAAAAATGTCATCAGGAAGATGGTGGTGTAAGGAATGTTGATGCCGATATAGAGAAAAATCAGCAAAATGGCATTGCTCATCACATGATTCAGGATTCCCAGATTGGCCACAATGCCAAACAGCGGAAGAACGATCATAACCACCGGCACGCCCATGGCAGACACAAAGCCTGTCTGGATCAGCTTGTTTCCCGGGAATACAAACCGGGCCAGAACGTAGGCAGCCGGAGCACAGATGACAATCAAAAGGCTGCACGAGATGACAGAGTATATAAGAGAGTTTCTGAAAATCCCGGCCACATCGGAATTGATCCATGCCTTCTCATAGTTTTCAAAATGCAGCCCTGAAGCCAGCAGCTTGTTGGAGAAAATCTCCTTGGTGGTGGAGAAGCTGGCTAACAGCACCCATCCCAGAAGAACAAAGGTGAAAGAAATCCACAGAAGCAGAATCAGGTATCCGGGGGCAAGACGAAGTTCTTTTCTCCAGTTTACCGGTTCACGGTATTTGCTTTTTTTCAACATAATCTTCCCCTCCTTTTAGAATTCCAGGTCATCATCTTTCAGAAGATGGTTGCACACCCAGAAGATAGCTACCACGCAGATGCTTAGGAGAACGCCGATGGCGGCGCCCAGGCCGGAGTTCCTCTCCGTGATGCTGTTTCCTGCACCGAAGATCTGCATATACATGTAAACCATGGGGGTGATAGTCTGTGTGTCCGCCGTAACGGTGGAAAACAGCTGAGACCACACGAAGAAGCCCACACTGGTAACACTCCACATGGTAATGTTCGTCTTAAAAACACCCTTTAACAGAGGAAGCGTGATATAACGGAACTGATTGAATTTGTTGGCTCCGTCCAACGTGGCGGCCTCAAAATAATCGGCGCTGATGCGCTCAATGCCGCTGGCAAAAATAAGCATGTGATATCCAACCATTCCAAAACAGTAGGCAAGTAAAAGAGCAGCAAATTTGTGGTCATTGTCCAGCCACTGAACCTTGGCTAAGCTTGTAAGGCCCAGATTGGAAAAAACGGTTTTTAAGAGGCCGAACTTGGGGCTGTATACATACTGAAGCCACATGGTAGCCAGGGCAACGGCACTGACGATATTGGGCAGATAGATAACCGCCCGGAAAAAGCTTTTAAAGCGGATTCCGCTGGTGATGATGACAGCAAACAAAAGAGCCAGAGACATAACGATAAGGCCTCCGAAAAGCCAGATCCGAAGCAGATTCCACATGGAGATACGGAACAAACTGGTATTGGCTAACTTCACAAAGTTATCCAGGCCTGTAAACTGCCATTTAGCTACCGGGTCCGTGATTCCGTCGATCCTGAAAAAGCTCATGATAATGGTGCGGATGATGGGATATAGGAAAATAATAGAAAATATCAACACTGCCGGAGCTAAAAACAGTATGATCATGCCTTTATTTCGTTTCATCCCGGTTTCCCCCTTTCATTAATAAAAGGCGGCAGCGAATCCTGCCGCCTTTTTAGTTTTTGCTCTTCCGGCACTGCCGGAGAAATTATTAGTACTGACTTGCGGAAATAACGGTGAATTAAGTGCCTGATGTCTGCGTCATCTGTGCGTCTGCAAAGCGACGGCGTAGTGGTGCCTACGTCTAGCTTTGCAGGCGTGCAGAGGGCGTAGGCAGCGGGTGCTTAATTCACTGGAATTTCCGCAAGGCAGTACTAGTTTCCTGCCTTCTTCAGTGCGTCCACGAATCCCTGAGCATCCACGCTGCCGCCGCAGAGCTTTAAGAAGTTCTCCTTGATAATAGGAGTCATATCGGCATTGGCCTCAGCACCTGCTGCCCACGGATAACGGGTGGTCATGCTGTCCATAACCGGTTTTACACAGGAGATCAGTGCAGGCCACTCGGTGTTGTTGGAGTCTGCCGGGATACCGATAGACAGCTCAGAAAGCATCTTGTCAAATTCACCCTGGGTGATGTAGCAGATCAGCTTAAATGCGTTCTCTGCATTCTGGGAATCCTTGTTGATAGCCAGAACCTGAGCACCGTAGTTTGCTGCATCCACGCCGTCGGTTCCGCCGTCTACTGCCGGATAGCTGAAGCATCCCCATACAAAGTCATCCCCTGCCATATCCTTTACTTCGTTGGGCAGCCAGGAGCCGTTTAAGTACATAGCGGCTGTTCCCATAGCCAGTTCCTGATTCTGGCCTGCAGGCCATACATTGGAGGCGATGGTCTCGGAGAAGTATCCCTTGCTTGCAAAATCAGCATATGCCTCTGCCGTAGCGATAACCGCCGGGTCATCCCACTGGCCGCCCTTGACGATCTCTTCGGTCTTGGGCTCGCCTACCAGTCTGGACATATGGTAACCGAACATACAGGTAATGTAAGCGTCATCACAGGTGATAGGAGTGTAGCCGGCTTCCTTGATCTTTGCACAAGCCTCATCCAGTTCGGCCCATGTGGTAGGAACGCTGGTTACGCCTGCCTCGTCAAAAATAGCCTGATTGTAGAAAAATGCAAATACATTGGGCTGATAAGGAATGGATTTTAAGGAGCCGCCCCCTACTTCACGGCAGGCTGCGATTAAGCCTGCATTGGCTGTGGCTTCATAGTCAGCCGCCTTTGCCAGGTCCTCCAGATCCATAAGATACTGGCCCCAGGTAGTATTCACACGGTCAATATCCTCGTCGAACAAATCAATGTTGGTTCCTGCGTCAAGTGCCGGCTGCAGTCCCTCACGGATACCGGTACGGCCCTTAAACTGCAGATCCACAGCGATGCCGGTGTCCTCCACAAACTTGTCAACCGCCGCCTGAATCGCCTGGCCCTGGGGCTCCGTAGCCTCCCACATGGACCAGTATACCAGGCTGCCGCCGTCTCCGGCAGGCTCCTTGGCCTCCTCTGAGCCGCCGTCTGCCGGCGCCGCCGCGGTTGTGGTCTCTGCCGGCGCTGCTGCCGCTGTCGTGGTGGTGGTTCCTGCATCCTTGCTGCCACCGCCGCATGCAGTCAGGGAAACTGCCATTGCAGATGCCAGTACCAGTGACATAATTTGTTTCTTCATAAATAATATCCTCCTCATTGTTTTGTCGCATTGTAACGATTCCGCTTTCTGCTTCCTGGTTACGATGCATATGTGTCTGTTGCTGCTGTATTTAGTATAGTAAATATGCACAGGAAAATATTTACATAATCAGCCATTATATTTGTACATTAGGATAAATATGGTGAAATTGCATATATATTCGCCGATTTCCAGCAATACAATACATGTTTTTGACTATGCTTTTTGAAACAAATTCTGTCGTGAAATGAATTTTCACCAATCCCCGGATGTTGGGAATATTACATGGACTTCCAGAGGATCTGGCTTCCTTTCAGGTGGAACATCTGACAGCTTCCGGTGCCGTCATAGACCATGGTATCCTGGACATCCCCTGAGTTGTTGACAACAGCATATTTTTTCGTCTCAGGATATGCGTGAACCTCGCACAGAGGATTGTCTGCATACCATTTTTTCATGCGATCTTCCTGGCCGGCGCTGTAATAAATACTGCGCAGAAGAAGCCTGGTATTTTCATAACTGTAGGGCAGACCGGCAATGTAGACACCTTTTCCCCTGCCGTAGGGGTGGGCGCTGAGATGGATCTCCCCGTCAGAAAACTCTGCAATCTCCGTAGCTTGGGAGAGTGCATAAAGATTCTTTACGCTTTCTCCGAAGTCAAAGCCTGTTTGCCGGTCTTCCCTCAGAAAATGCTGTGGCTGTTCCTCTGTAAAATATTTATCTGTGGAAAGGGTGAAGCCCAGCTCCTTATCAATGCCCAGCACGTCTGCCAGCTGGAAGAAACGGCCTCCAAAATGGGCGGCCGACGGCTCTCCGATCCCTACAAAGCCGCCTCCCTCATAGACAAACCGGCGGATCCGGGTTACAAGCGCTTCATTCAGCCATGCGTCTCCGCCGGAGAAGGCGGTGCCTGCTGCCCCGGCGTTGACGATGACGTCGACATCATCAGGAATCCCCTGATTTAAGATATCGTCAAAGCTTAAGAACACCACGTCTACGCTCATACCGCTTAAAGCTTCCAGCATTCCGAAATAAGAGTAGGTCTGCTTGTACCACAGCGCGTGAGCCACCATAAAGGACTGCCAGGACCGCAGCTTTCCCCAGCAGTTGAGGACCGCCACCTTCAGGCCGCAGTATGGGCGGCTTCCTGCAATATTGTCATAGATCTCACGAAACTCATCGGTTACCTGCTCAATGTAATCTACAAATTTTGGAAATTTATATGCAAGGCTTAAGTATCCCCCATAGCCGATCCGGTCTAAGGGCTTACGCATCAGGGCTCTCCTGGCGCCCAGCCAGTTTTCCCTGGCCTCCACACAGGGATCATTTCCCTCATAAAAGGTATCCGGGAAAAAGTAGGGCAGGAACCTTCCTTCCGTATATTTCACCCCGGGAATGTCGGAGATCAGACGCAGGGTGGCTCCCCCGCCTACGCTTCCCACCACCGCATCCAGCCCGATTTCCGGAAAATACGGTCCGTAGGGTTCCGTTCCAATCCAGTTGTCCCCCAAAAACATCATGGCCTCCCGGCCGGCCTCATGAACCAGGGCCACCAGCTCCCCGGCCTTTTTTGCCACGAAGCGCTGGATGAAATCCATATAGTCCAGATACTGCCTGGTGGGAACACGGAAGGTGGAGTTGTAGTAGCCGTTGTCCACAATGTCCTCAGGCCGTAGCCGGTAGCCGTACTCCTGCTCAAATTCTTCCAGAGCCTTCACCGACACGGTGGCTCCATAGCCGAACCAGTCCACGAATTTTTCCTTTGCTTTATCATTAAACACCAGGGTAAAATGATAGAAAAATGTGGTAAACCGCACCACGTCTGTCCTGGGATTGTCCTTTAACCATTGAATCAGATAGTCCCTGGCAAACCGGCCGGATGCAGGCTGGCGCACGTCAAAGGGAATCTCATGAGGCTTGTCGCCCCAGTCATTGGTAATGTGGTTGTACATCTGGGTGGGATCCCAGAGGGCGTAGACCAGAAACGATACGGTGTACTCGTGAAACGGCAGGGCATGCCGTACCGTAACAATATTCTCTGCCTCATCCACATCCCAGCTGTCCCCGGCCACAGGCTCCCCCGCAGTCCGGTCCATAACCTCCCACCATGTCTTGCAGTCATGGACATAGTCAGGAGATACCTGCTGTCCAAAATATCCTTCCATAAACGGAATCTCCGCCGTATCCTTCACGGCTGTCACCCTGCGGCTCATGAGATACATCTGCTGGCATTCTTCCATATGCTCTTTTGCAAATTCATTGTGCCCTCTGGCCACGAAGTAGGTGGTGTAAACAGACGCATCCAGCGCCTTTATCTCATCCGGAAGCTTGGTTCCGTCGCTGTCCCGCAGGGCATCCGCCCCCCAGCGGTTCATCATTTCCTTAGTCTCATTTAAAAAATTTCCCTCGCTGGGAAGTGTAACCCTTCCTTTTGTTTTTGCCATGTTTTCCCCCTGTATATGTTTATGTAGTCCTGAAATCTTTCCTGTACCTGCCTTTGCGGCTGCGCTATTTTGCGTACACCTTAAAATATCGTCCACAGCCCCCCTTCACCCAATTCTTGCCCCCCGCCCTGTATTGTGATATACTACCCATAAAGGAAACCGAACCCTGAGGAGGCTTTTTATGTCCTACAAAAGTACCCATCTGCGCACGGTCCTCTCTGTCCGCAGTATCATTTCCATCCACTATTTTGACTATATGAGCGATTTTACCTTCCCCGGAGAAAGTCACGATTTCTGGGAGATTCTCTGTGTGGATAAGGGCGAGATTGACGCGGTGGCAGGCAGTGAGCGCCATACCTTAAAGAGAGGCAGCATTATTTTCCACCAGCCGGATGAATTCCACAATGTTATCACCAACGGCCGCAGCGCCCCCAGCCTGGTTGTCATCGGCTTTGAATGCAATTCCCCCTATATGGATGCTTTCAAAGGCCAGATCCTGACGGTTCAGGAGACGGAGCGGGCTCTTTTGGCCCAGATTATCATCGAGGCGCGCCATGCATTCTGCGGCCGTCTGGACAACCCTTATCAGGAGGAGCTGATCCGCAGCACGGATCCTCCTGTCTTCGGGGCGGAACAGCTTATCAGCAGCTATCTGGAGGAGCTGCTCATCCACCTTTACCGCCGTTACTTTGCCAACCCTCTTCCCGTTCCCAGCACAAATCCGGAAAGGCTCCGGACGGGGGGGCGTCCAAATGAAACGTATAACCGGATTATCCGCTGTATGGAAGAGCATATCCATGAGCAGATGACCATTGAAAAGATTTGTAAGGACACCCTGGTAAGCCGTTCCCATCTCCAGAAGCTGTTTCAGGAGATTCACGGATGCGGCGCCATGGAATATTTTACTTTGATGAAGATTAACACTGCCAAGGAGCTGATTCGGACAAACCAGCTGAACTTCACACAGATATCTGACCGTCTGGGCTATACCTCCATCCACTATTTTTCCAGGCAGTTTAAAAAGCTTACCCATATGACCCCGTCAGAATACGCTTCCTCCATCCGGCTTCTCTCAGAGAGGACAGACCTTCTGGGAGACAGCCGGGTGCCGGGAGAGGATCAGCCCTGATATTTTTCTACGATGGCAGCCAAATCCGCCCATTTTCTCTCTATATCGGCAACCAGCGCCAGCTGGGTGCGGCACCGATCCAGGTTGTGGCCTTCCCGGCTGGTGTGGAAATACACGTCTCCCTGAAGGTAATCGGTGAGAAAACGCATTCCGCATTCCAGGGTCATCATCTTGGCGCCGTAGGGAAGAAGCTCTGTCTCTGTCCGGGTCAGGCGTCCCTGGCTTCCCTCCAGGAATCCTTTTGTGTAAACCTCAAAAAGAGGCAGGGACAGGGAGACCTTGGACAGATCTGTCTCATCCTCCTGGGCCGTATTGGCGCCGAAACGGATGGAATCTCCGTAGTCAAAGATGGAGAAGCCGGGCATGATGGTATCAAGGTCAATGATGCACAGGGCCTGGCCTGTGGCGTCGTCGATCATGATGTTGTTTAATTTGGTGTCATTGTGGCTTACACGGACAGGAAGCCTGCCTTCTTCCTTAAGGCGGAGGGCAAGGCCCATGTCTTCCTTCCGCTCTCTGATAAACTGAATCTCCTCTGCCACCTGGCCGGCCCTGCCCATCACATCCTCCCGGACAGCCTTTTCAAAGGTCTCGTATCTGGCAGGGGTGTTGTGGAAATTGGGAATGGTCTCATGAAGCTCATCGGCCGGGTAATCTGCCAGAAGGCACTGGAACCGTCCGAAGGCTTTTCCACTCTGGTAAAAATCTTTTGGATCCTCCACCAGGTTGTAGCAGGTTGCCTGGGAGATAAAAAGATACATTCTCCAGCAATGCCCCAGGCTGTCTGTGTAGTAATCCTGTCCGTCCCTGGTGGGGACCAGATTCAGGGTTTCACGGTCAGGGTCGCCGTGGTTTTCTATGATCTGGCGGCGCAGAAAGGAGGTAACTCCTTTTACATTGCTCATAAGCCCTTTAATATCTTTAAAGACCTCCTGATTCATCTGCTGCAGGATGTAGGCGTATTCCTGCCCCTTTTCCCGGCAGACCAGGCGGTATGTAAGGTTGATATGACCACTTCCATAGGGCTCACAGGATTCTATGGTTCCCTTTATTAAAAATGCCTGGGCGGCTTCCAGCATGGTCTCACGGCTGTTATTCATGGCGTACCTCCCACAGGGTTTCCGGATAAAGACCCTGATCCTTTAAATGGCGGATTGCCTGGATGACAGTCTCTTTGTCCTCTTTATAGGTTACCCCGTACCAGCGGTCCCTGCTTTCCAGAACGGTTACCTCTGCCTTGCCTTCCTTTAAAAGCTCATCCACTACGAAAGGAAGGAAATACTCGCATTTCTGGGGATTTCCCGGAAGCTCTCTCTGTAAAAATGAGGCAAAGCGGTTGTCCAGCTCTTCTAAAATACTTTTGGTAAATCCCCACAGGTTCATGGATACGATAGAATTGCCTGGAAGAGTCACCCAGGTAGCGCCTCCGTCCTCTGTATACGCGCCGTCCTCACCCCGTTTTTCGATGTGGGTCCGTTCGTGAATATCCACAAGCCGTCCGTGGCCGTCTGTGGAGCAGACGCCTCTGGCTACGTAGCCGTTGTCTGTCATGGTATTGTTCAGATGATAGCCTACCATGGCGTACTGATATGTATCTTTATCCGCAGAGGATGTGAGCTGGCGGTACATTTCCCTGAAGGCCTGCTTTCCATAATAATCATCTGCGTTGATGACGGCAAAGGGTCCGTCTATGATATCTTTGCAGCACAGAATGGCATGTCCGGTTCCCCAGGGCTTTACCCGGCCTTCCGGTACCGAAAAACCTTCCGGGATTTTGTCCAGCTCCTGGTACACATACGCGGTTTCCATACGCTGCTCCATGCGTCTGCCGATGTTTTCTTTAAATTCCTTTTCGATAGCCTTCTTGATGATAAAGACGACCTTCTCAAATCCGGCCTCCTTAGCGTCGAAAATGGAAAAATCCATGATGATATTCCCGTATTCATCTACCGGGTCTATCTGCTTTAACCCTCCATAACGGCTTCCCATTCCGGCGGCCATAACCACCAATACCGGTTTTTTCTCTTCTCCCATAATGCTGCCTCCTTCTGGCTTCATAGATTGATTAAAAGTACTCTTTAAGTATAGCTGAACAACCGATGGAAAAGCAAGAGGCTAACCTGTTTTTTATTTGTATGTTTGTTCTTTTAATTTGTACGATTGATTCTTTGCCAGGGCAGGCAGCCTGGAGAGGGCCGGGGCGCTGTCCTTGACAAACACAGGAAATCGTACTATACTGCAAAATACAATTTTTGCTTTGCCACACCACAAAGGAGGAGATGGATTTGGAATTAATAAAACAGCTTCAGGCCTTTCGGCCGTTTAATGAGCAGGAGGCTAAAGACAAGGAGGTTTTGCTTGGGCTTCTTATGACCCAGCCGGATATTTTTCTTCGGTCCAACCAAGCCATGCATATGTCGGCCTCTGCCTGGGTGGTGAATCCTGAGAGGACAAAGGTGCTGATGGCTTATCACAATATCTATCATTCCTGGTCCTGGCTGGGAGGGCATGCAGACGGCCAGGAGGATCTGCTTTCGGTGGCGCTTAAGGAGGTGCGGGAGGAAAGCGGTGTAAGCCATGTAAGGCCTGTGACAGACGAAATATTTTCCGTTGAGATACTGACAGTGGACGGGCATGAGAAGAAGGGGGAGTACGTATCCTCCCACCTGCATCTGAATGTTACATATCTTTTGGAAGCCACAGAGGAGGATCCCCTTGCGATGAAGCCGGATGAGAACAGCGGCGTGGCATGGTTCGGACTTGAGGACGGGGTGGCTGCTTCTGATGAAATCTGGTTCAGGGAGCGGATCTACAGGAAGCTGAATCAGAAGCTCAGCCATTACAGGCAGTGAACAGAAACACTTAGGCTGCTTTAAGTTTTCATTGCAAAATCCATGGACTTGGTATATACTAACGAAAGAAATCGTAACAGCACAGGCTTGGGGCAGTTACAGGAAATCAATGAAGAAAAGGATGGATATAGATATGGCATTGTTGGAAACATGGCGGAATCTGGCTTATGGCGATGGTCTGAATGATAAAGAGAGAGAGAATCTGTGGTCCGGATATTTTGCTATCGAGAAGGGAATCTATGAGAAGCTTCTGTCGGATCCGACCCAGGTGATTGAAGGGACGGTTAAGGAGCTGGCAGAAAAGTACGGCACAGAAATCCTGATAATGACCGGATTTTTAGACGGGATCAATGAAAGCTTAAAAGGCTATGAGAATCCCATTGACACCATGGAGGAGGATACGGCAGTCAGGATTGAGATTGACCCTGAAAAACTGTATTACAACATGGTGGGAGCCAAGGCAGACTGGCTTTACAATCTTCCTATGTGGGACGACATTCTGACCCAGGACAGAAGAAAAGAGCTGTACAAAGAGCAGAAGGCCTCCGGAACCATCGTAAAAGGACAGAAAATAGGGAGAAATGATCCATGTCCCTGCGGCAGCGGATTAAAATATAAGAAATGCTGCGGAAAAAATAAATAGTGAAAATATGCTGTAAAGGGAGGAAGGAAGACTTCCTCCTTTTTTCAGTATACGAAGTTTCTTTCAGGCACCAAGAGATTCTGAGAGTACATTTTAAAGAAAAGGAGAAACACATGGAAGGGAAAAAGACAGCCATAGTTACAGGCGCCAGCCGGGGGATCGGGCTGGCGGTAGCCAGGCAGCTGGGACTGGACGGCTACCAGGTGGTTTTATTTGCCACAAGGCCTGCAAGCGCCTGTGAAGAACAGCTAAAGGAGCTGGACGGGGCGGGGATTACCTGGCACTATGTCCAGGGAACCCTGGACAGCAGCCAGGACAGGAAACGTCTGGTGCAGGAGGCTGTAAGGCGGTTTGGCAGAATCGACGTGCTGGTGAACAATGCAGGGGTGGCTCCTCTTGTGAGAGGGGATCTTCTGACTATGACAGAGGAAAGCTATGACCGGGTTATGGGAATCAATGCGAAAGGCACCATGTTCCTGACGCAGCTGGTGGCAAACCAGATGCTGAAGCAGGAGATTCTTGGAAAGAAGAGAGGCACCATCGTCAATATAGGATCCTGCTCAGCAGAGGTTTCCTCTGTAAACCGGGGAGAGTACTGTATTTCCAAAAGCGCCCTGACTATGATGACCACCTTGTTTGCAGACAGGCTGGCAGGAGATGGAATACTGGTTCACGAGGTAAGGCCCGGTGTCATAAAGACTGATATGACCGGAAAAGTACAGGAAAAATACGATGCCCTCATAGAAGCAGGGGCATTTCCAATCCGGAGATGGGGAACGGTTCAGGATGTAGCGGATGCGGTCAGTGCTTTTTGCTCGGATCTGTTTTTGTATACTACGGGAAATTATATTGATGTGGACGGAGGCTTTCATATTAAAAGGTTGTAGAAGATGGAAAAAATAAAAATGTTAAAGGTCCATACAGTGGTGGTGGGATCCGGGGCGGCCGGGTTAAACGGGGCTCACAGGCTAAGCCGGTATGGAGTAAAGGATATGATTCTTGTAACGGAAGATATGAAGTTCGGGACTTCCAGAAATACCGGCTCAGACAAACAGACATACTACAAATTATCCCTGTCAGGCTCAGCGCCTGACAGTATCCGCAGCCTGGCTCAGGTGCTGTATGACGGAGGATGTGTGGACGGGGATCACGCGTTATGTGAAGCGGCGCTTTCTGCCCAGGGATTTTTTAAGCTGATGGAGCTTGGTGTCCCGTTTCCCCATGACACCTACGGAGAGTTTGTGGGCTACAAGACAGACCATGACCCCAATGACAGAGGCAGCAGTGCAGGGCCCTATACATCCCGCTATATGACAGAGGCTCTGGAAGAGGCGGTAAGGCAGGAAGGGATTTCCATCTGTGACCACTGGCAGGTGATTCAGATTTTGTCTGACGGGGAGGCTTTGTATGGGATTTTATGTCTGGATACGGAGAAGGGAAATTATATCCTGATCCGCTGTACCAATTTAGTCTATGCCACCGGAGGGCCGGCAGGCATGTATGCAGACAGCGTGTATCCGGCAAGCCAGTTTGGTTCCAGCGGCCTGGCCTTTGAGGCAGGGGCTTTAGGAAAGAACCTGACAGAGTGGCAGTACGGCCTGGCATCTTTAAAACCCCGGTGGAATGTAAGCGGAAGCTATATGCAGGTACTTCCCAGATTTGTTTCCACAGATAAAAAGGGCGGGGATCAGAGGGAATTTCTCATGGATTACTATGGCACATGGGAAGAGATGATGGATATGGTATTCTTAAAGGGATACCAGTGGCCGTTTGATGCCAGGAAGGTTTCAGGCGGATCTTCCATGATCGACCTTTTGGTTTACAGGGAAACCTGTGTAAAAGGGCGGCGGGTATGGCTGGATTACCGGACTAATCCGGGAGGAAGGCAGATTGATTTTCAGGCGCTGTCAGAGGAGGCTAAAGGGTATTTAAGACAGGGGGATGCGTGCCAGGACACGCCTTATGAACGGCTGTGCAGGCTGAACGGGCCGGCGGCGGCATTTTATAAGGAACACGGTGTGGACTTGAAGAATCAGATGCTGGAGGTGGCGGTCTGCGCCCAGCACAACAACGGAGGGCTTTCCATAGATGCCTGGTGGCAGACCAATATAAAGGGATTTTTCGCCGTGGGAGAGGTGGCGGGAACCCATGGCATCTGCCGTCCGGGAGGCAGCGCCCTCAACGCAGGACAGGCAGGCTCTGCCAGAGCGGCGGAATTTATCGGGGCCCATAAGGACTGGGAGAGAACGTGGAGCCAGGAGAAGGAAAAGGATTTTCTGAGCCAGGCAGAGAGACGGATTGCCATGGGGGAGGAGATCCTAAAGAGATGGAGAGCAGGCAATAAAAAAGGCCTGGCACAACGGTGGAAGGCGGCATCTGAACAGATGAGCCGCTGTGGCGCCATGCTCCGTGACAGGGAAGGCATGGAGCAGATGGTTCTGGAAATCACCGGGGAACTGGAGGAAATGGAAGGAAAAAGGGATAAGGAATATATAACAACAGAACAGGAGGAAACCAGGCAGAAGGCCCTTTTCTACCGTTATTTTGATATGCGCCTGTGCCAGAAAACGTATCTGGCTGCAATGCTGGACTACATGGATCACGGAGGAAAAAGCCGGGGTTCCGCTGTGTACCGGGAGGAGGGGCAAACAGGAGGAGGCCAGATCAGAATCCCCGGGCTGACCGCTTTTTCTCTGGACGGACCGGACGGGAGAGCCCATGACCATGAGGTGCAGGAGATTCTCTATGACAGGGAGGAAAAGAACTGTCATATTTTCTGGAGAAAGGTACGGAAGCTGGAAGACATTCCAGAGCCTCAGGCCTTTGAGAGCGTGTGGAAGGCGTACAGGGAAAAACAGATGTATCATGTATAGTAATCTTCTCGAAGACAGGTTTGCACACATTGTCTTGCTGTTACATAAGATATAGTACAAACCTGATAAATAAAGAGGAGAACAAAGATATGTGTTTATTTTGTGGATGTAATTCTTGTAGATGTAATTCTTGCAGATGCTGCAATCGGTGGTGTAATAGATGCAATAACTGGAACTGTAACTGTGGAAACAACAGCGGAGTAGGCGGTGGAACCAGCAATGGCTGCGGCAACTGTAACTGCAGCTGCGGCAATAACAGCGGAGTAGGCGGCGGAACCAGCAACGGCTGCGGCAGCTGTAATTGTAACTGCAACTGTAATTGCAACTGCAACTGTAACTGCGGCAATAACAGCGGGGTAGGCGGCGGAACCAGCAATGGCTGTGGCTGTAACAACGGGAATACCTGTGTATGCCGCTGGGTATGCAACTGCAACAACAACGGGCCTGTACCCTCACCCTACGGCGGCCAGATTTATACGGCTCAGCAGGTTTCTGACAGTGACTATGCCAATGATTATAACAGCCAGTTTTCCACGGCATCCATGCCCTGCGACGGCTGCAAATAACAGCTGAAACAGCTTTAACCTTATACCCTGCAAAGCATACTGCTCTGCAGGGTTTTTTTAAGCGACCTGCTGCAGGCGGAGAAGCCTGCAAAGCAGGATTCTTTTATGCATATGTGTGAAAAAAGAAATTTTATTTTGTACAGATTTACCTATTGCAAATTGAGGAAGAAAGTGGTAATGTATAGATATAGAAAATTTGTATACAAACAATAATATTTGTATACAAATAAAACCAGAAGCTACCAAACTATAAAAGAAAAGGAGAAGGAAGAACATGGACAACAAGACAAATTTTTCCCTGGAAGGTAAAGTTGCGCTGGTAACAGGTGCATCTTATGGTATTGGCTTTGCGATTGCCAAGGCTATGGCAGGAGCCGGTGCCACCATCGTGTTCAATGACATCAAGCAGGAGCTGGTGGACAAGGGCATTGCCGCATACAAAGAGGAAGGCATCACAGCTCACGGATATGTGTGTGATGTAACAGATGAAGAAGCGGTGAATGCTATGGTTGCAAAGATCGAGGAGGAAGTAGGCGTGATTGATGTTCTCGTGAACAATGCGGGAATTATCAAACGTATTCCCATGATCGAGATGTCTGCAAAGGATTTCAGACAGGTTATCGATGTGGATTTGAATGCTCCGTTTATTGTGTCAAAGGCAGTGATTCCGTCTATGATAAAGAAGGGACACGGAAAGATTATCAACATCTGCTCCATGATGTCTGAGTTCGGCCGTGAGACTGTATCTGCCTATGCAGCGGCAAAGGGCGGCTTAAAGATGCTGACCAGGAATATTGCTTCTGAGTACGGCGAGTACAATATTCAGTGCAACGGTATCGGGCCTGGCTACATTGCCACTCCTCAGACAGCTCCTCTCCGTGAGAAACAGCCAGACGGATCCAGACATCCGTTTGATCAGTTTATCATTGCCAAGACTCCGGCAGGACGTTGGGGCGAAGCCTCTGATTTAGGCGGACCGGCTGTATTCCTTGCATCCGATGCCTCTGACTTTGTAAACGGACAGATTCTGTATGTAGACGGCGGCATCCAGGCTTATATCGGAAAGCAGCCTTCATAATTGTGAAAATCCTGCACCGCAGCCATAGGGCAGACGGTGTGGGGGAATGTAAGAGATGTGTTTTATAAAGGCACTGCCATAGGGGAAGAAGCGTACGCGTGACAGGTTCAGGCGTATGGATTATCTTGCCGGGGCAGTGCTTTTTTGTATTCCATGTACGGAATGAGATTGTTTTTTATGGGAGACTTGTGTATAATAAGGCCAAAAAACAGGCAGAGGAGAGGTAGCGGAGGATGAACATTTTAGAAGAAATAAAAAAACGGAAGGTTTTTTTTGACGGGGGCATGGGCAGCCTTCTTCAGGCCAGGGGATTGAAGCCAGGGGAATTTCCGGAGACCTGGAATATCCTTCATCCGGAGATACTTACAGAGATTCACAGAGAGTATCTAAAGGCGGGGTGTGATATTCTGACTACCAATACATTTGGAGCTAACAGATTAAAATATAAAGAGACAGGGGATATGGCTCTGGAAAGAGTCATAACAGCGGCAGTGGATAATGCCAGGAGAGCGGTAAAAGAGGCGGGCAGAGGATTCGTTGCCCTTGACATGGGGCCTACGGGGAAGCTGCTTAAGCCTTTGGGGGACCTGGCTTTTGAGGACGCCTGTGCCTTATATGGCCAGGTAGTAAGAACCGGTGTGAAGGCCGGGGCGGATCTGGTGCTGATAGAGACCATGAGCGACAGCTATGAGGTGAAGGCTGCGGTGCTGGCAGCTAAGGAAAACTGCAGCCTTCCGGTGTTCGCCACCATGATATTTGACAGCAAAGGGAAGCTGCTAACAGGGGGAAATGTGGCCTCTGTAGTAGCTCTTTTGGAGGGCCTGGGGGTGGATGCCCTGGGAATCAACTGCGGCCTGGGGCCTGTACAGATGAAGGACATACTGAAAGAGATTCTGGATGTTTCTTCTGTTCCGGTGATCGTGAATCCCAATGCAGGGCTTCCCAGAAGCCAAGGGGGGAAGACAGTATACGATATTGACGGGGAGACGTTCGCGGCTGTCATGGAGGAGCTTGCGGACATGGGGGCCAATGTGCTGGGAGGCTGCTGCGGCACCACACCGGAGCATATTGAAAAGACGGTAAGACGGTGCAGGGACAAAAGGCAGGTGCTTGCCAGGGAGAAGAACCGCACCGTGGTTTCCTCCTACGCCCAGGCGGTGGTGATTGACAGAAAGCCGGTGATCATCGGGGAGCGGATCAATCCTACGGGAAAGCCAAAGTTCAAGCAGGCGCTTAAAAACCATGATCTGGAATATATTTTGCAGGAAGGGGTGACCCAGCAGGAGCACGGCGCAGATGTGCTGGATGTAAATGTAGGCCTGCCGGGGATCGATGAGCCGGCCATGATGGAAGAGGTGGTGCGGGAATTGCAGAGTGTCCTGGATCTGCCTCTTCAGATCGATACTTCGGATACAGAGGCCATGGAGCGGGCCATGAGGGTTTATAATGGAAAGCCGATGATTAACTCTGTCAGCGGAAAACAGGAATCCATGGAGGCAGTGTTCCCGCTGGTGAAGAAATACGGCGGCGTGGTGGTGGCCCTTGCTTTAGATGAGAATGGAATACCGGAGACGGCAGAGGGACGTATAGCCATTGCCAGGAAGATTTATGAAAAGGCAGCGGAATACGGGATTAAGCCCAAGGATATTCTGGTGGACGGCCTGTGCCTGACGGTCAGCTCAGACAGCACAGGAGCCCTTACGACACTGGAAACCCTGCGGAAAGTGAGGGATGAGCTTCACGGAAAGACCATTCTGGGAGTGTCCAATATTTCTTTCGGGCTTCCTCAGAGGGAGATTATCAATGGGGCATTTTTTACCATGGCTATGGAAAACGGGCTGAATGCGGCGATTATCAATCCTAATTCCGAGACTATGATGAAGGCTTATTACAGCTTCCGGGTGCTGTCGGATCTGGATCCCCGGTGCGGGGATTATATTGAACGGTACGGTGTGCCCGCCGGTGAAGGCGGCGGTTCGGGACTTGGGGGGATATCCCGGGGCACAGACGAGAAGAGGGCGGATGTAAGCCCTGGAGATAAGCCGGAGATGACGCTGTCTGCCAGTATCAGGAAGGGATTAAAGGATCGTGCGGCAGCAGAGGCAAGAGAGCTTTTGAAGGAGAGAGAGGCTTTGGACATCATCAACCAGGAGATGATTCCGGCACTGGATCATGTGGGGAAAGGGTTTGAGAAGGGTACTGTTTTCCTCCCCCAGCTTCTCATGAGTGCCGAGGCGGCCAAGGCGGCTTTTGAGGTGATGAAAGATCAGATGGCGGCCGACGGACAGGCCAGGGAAAAGAAAGGGAGTATCATCCTGGCTACAGTAAAGGGGGATATTCATGACATCGGAAAGAATATTGTAAAGGTTTTGCTGGAAAACTACAGCTTTGATGTGCTGGATCTGGGAAAGGATGTTGCGCCGGAGGTTATCGTCAAGGCGGCCACAGAGGGGCAGATTCCTCTGGTGGGATTAAGCGCGCTGATGACCACCACGGTGCCTGGCATGGAAGAGACTATCCGGCTGCTTCATAAGGAGGCGCCGTGGGTAAAGGTGATGGTGGGAGGGGCTGTGCTGACAGAAGAGTATGCACGCACCATCGGGGCAGACTGTTACTGCAAGGATGCCATGGCATCGGTAAACTATGCCCAGACAGTTATTGGGTGACAAGGTTTTATTTTCCCTGGTAAGCCTCCCGGAACAGCCGGATTTCTTTTGCGTAGCCGTCCAGCTCGTTGGGGGTTTCCAGATAAAAGGGAAGTCCCTGAAGGGCAGGATGGTTGACAATACGGATCAGCGCCTGGGCTCCGATGCAGCCCTGGCCGATTTTGGCATGGCGGTCTTTATGGGAGCCAAGCCCGTTAAGGCTGTCATTAAGGTGGATGGCTTTTAAACGTTTCAGGCCGATGACTGTATCGAACCGGGTCAGCACCTGATCCAGATGGCCGGCGATATCGTATCCGCCGTCCCACACATGGCAGGTGTCCAGACATACCCCCATGTGGTCTGACAGTGTGACGCGATCCAGGATTTCCCGCAGCTCCTCAAAGGTTTTTCCCACCTCGCTGCCTTTTCCGGACATGGTCTCTAAAAGAACGGTGGTGTGCTGCTCCGGCTTTATAATATCGTTGAGGAGCCGGGAGATATAGGAGATACCTGTCAGCTCCCTGTCCCACATGGCTGCCGGGGTGGAAGTTATAGCAGTTTCCGGGAGTGTGTTCCAGACGGTTTAAATCGTCAGCCATGGTAAGATAGGCGAATTCTCTTACAGAATCGTCGGCGGAGCAGGCATTTAAAGTATAGGGGGCATGGGCCAGGATACGGCCGATGCCGTGTTCTCTGGCGAAGGCAAGATAGGCCTCAATATCCCCTGTATCCAGGGCCTTGGCCCTGGAACCCCGTGGGTTTCTGGTGAAAAACTGGAAGGTATTGGCATCGATTTTAACAGCCTCCTTCCCCATAGACAGATAGCCTTTGGAGGAAGAGAGGTGGCATCCGATTGAAAGCATGGGAATTCTCCTTTTTCTTTTTTACTCCTGTTTCTTTTGACAAAAATATCTTGAAACCGTGTCATGAATATGGTATAGTTTACATGGAGGAAAAAGCCAGAGAAGCGGCCTACCCTCAACAGCTTACAGCATTACCCCTTTACAGGGTTTGCCGTCACTATTTGCGGTAGTGGCGGCTATTTTTTACCCTTAAGAATCTGACAAAGCAGACTGATAAGGGATACAATGAATGTACAAAACAAGAAAAAATCCTGATATGTAATCACTGGCAATCCCTCCTTTCTCTCGTACCCGACAGGCATGACAGCCGGAGGGTTAGCCCCTCCGTGAAAGAGGGTAAGCCGCCTTTTGCTCTCTGACTTTCTGTATCTGAATTGTATCATAATTTCCAGGATTCCACAATATCTGAAATCTGTTATGCTATTGTACCTCAAATATTTGTTACAGCCATTATAGCAGTAGCAATTTAGCAGGGAATCGGTTATGATAGGAGTATCTTCCTTGCAGGACTTCAGAATGTGCCGGGGGGCGTAGCCGCAGCAGGAGGGAAAGGGTAAAGGAGAATTGTATGATGGCGGGAAAATTGATTGACGGACATTATCATCTTGGCAGGACAGCAAAGACAACAAGATTTGAAAATGTGGAGGATTTGTTTGCATACAGGGAGGAGGCAGGGCTGGAGGCCGTATGCGTCCACAGCATTGTACAGTGGGAGACGAAAAATCTTTTGAGAAATCCGCTGGCTATCCTGGCAAAGCTTACGGATCCTAAGAGGATATATGCCTTTGGAGGGGTGATTTATCCTCAGCCGGACAGGCAGAGTGAGCCTTTCGATTACGCCGGACAGGCTAAGGAGTTGATTTCCATGGGGTTTGACGGGATAAAGATTCAGAATAAGCCTCTCTATAAAGGGGAGTGGAGCCTTCCCTATTATCATGAAAATTTTGACGATTTTTTTGCATGGCTGGAGAAGGAGCAGATTCCTGTCATGTTTCATGTGGGAGACCCCAAGGAATTCTGGGATATAAACAGAATTCCCAAACAGATGTATGATTTCGGCTGGTATTACGGGGAGGATTTGCCCTCCTATGAAAGCTTTTATGAGGAGACTGACCGGATGCTGAAGAAATTTCCCGGACTGAACATGACGATTCCTCATTTTTACTTTCTGTCTGACGATTTGAAGCGGCTGCGGCATTTTATGGATACATATCCCAATGTGAAAATAGATATTACGCCGGGCGGGGAGATGTACTTTAATTTCTCCATCTGCCAGGATTTTGCCAGGGAATTTTTCCTGGAATATCAGGACAGGATTTTGTTCGGGACGGATAATTACGGCGGCAATGAGGATTCCGGCTCTAAAGAGCAGCGTCTTTTGGGAATCAAAAAGATTCAGGAGATGAAAGCTTTTTTGGAGCAGAAGGAAAGTGTGTTCCAGGGGGTAAGGCTGAGAGGGCTGTCCCTGCCTGAAAGCGTTCTCCACCGGATCTACAGGGACAATTTTATCCGGTGGGCCGGGAAGGAACCGAAACCTGTCAGGCCCCTGGAGGCAGAGCAGATGGTGAAGGGATACAGAAGGCTTGCCGAAGAAAGGGAGGAGGGAAAAGACCTGCTGCCGGATTTTGACAAAGTATTAGAGGCGCTGGAAAAAAGAAGAGGGCCAAGGGAATAAAGCAGATATTTCTCAGCATATTCTCTGCTATCGTTAGCTGTTATTCTGGCCCAGCGTTCTTTTTTCCTGATACAGATAACCGCCATATTCCACCAGGGATCAAAATGAATCACAATGCTGGCAGCTGCCAGGGAGATGTTCCGTTTTGTCAGCGCTTCTACAGAGCCTGGGTAGTAGTAATAACTGCGGTAACCGTAGGAGGTATGTCTGGCATAGCTTTTAAGAACCTGCTGCTCATGGAGGATGTATTGCTCCAGAAGCTGTAAGATATCCAGTAGTCGGCAAAGGCTTCCTCCTTTTTTGGTAGCGGAGGCGTACCTGATACTGATTGTTCATGGAGCCGGTTACATTGGATGATATATACAGTATGGTATCATCTTCTTCTGTTTCGAAATCAAGAACCTTCCCCTGCTTATAGACCTGGTTTCCCCGGGGTAGGAGGCGGAGCTTGAGATGGTCCGTATGGATTTTAAGGTTATCATATATTTTCCACTGTTATGATGATGGTTAATGTGTTTCTGTGAGAAAATATTTTAACACAGGCAAGGGGTGGTGACAAGATAAATCCTTATTCCGCCGCTGGCCCCGTGGGAAAGGCAAAGAAGAAGGTGGTGCTTTCGTTCAGCCTGCTTTCACAGGTGATCTTAATCCCATGCCGATCGGCAATCTGCCTGGCGATGGGAAGGCCAAGGCCGCTTCCGTTCTCATTCTGCTGGGATTGTTTTTTATAAAAGCGGCGGAAGATGTAGGGGATATCCTCCGGCAATATCCCGCTTCCCCGATCTGTGAAGGAAAGGATGCAGCAGCCATCCTCATAATACATGGCTACAGACACCACAGTGCCGGGAGGGGCAAATTTTATGGAGTTATCCAGGATGGTTATAAACATCTGTCGCAGCCGCCCGTAATCTCCGCAGAAAACCACCAGCCCGGCCCGGTTCTCCAGCTGGATCTGAACCTGTTTTTTCTGGGCAATCCTCTGCATGGAAGGGATCAGGTCGGTGATCAGAGATGTAAGATTCAGCTCTGTTTTAATGATTTCGAAATTGCTGTTCTGGAGTCTGGAAAGTTCAAGAAGGTCGTTGACCAGGCGCTGTAAATGGAGGGTGTCGGACAGCATCTGGCGGTAGTATTCCTGTATTTCGTCAGGGTCAGAGACCAGCCCCTCCAAAAGAACCTCCAGGGAGCCCCGCAGCACCGTAATGGGGGTGCGCAGCTCATGGGAGACATTGGACACGAAATCCTGCTGCATTTTATCCAGTTTTTTCCGTTCCTCTTCAATATCCGCCAGCCTGGCAAATAGTTGGTTGATGTTGCAGGCCAAATCTCCGATCTCGTCGTTTTGCTTTACCCTGGCGCGGGCGGAATAATCCCCTGCTGCCACCAGCTTTACCGTCTGACCGATTTCCTTCAGGGGTTGGATGAAGTGCCTGGCTAACAGGACGGAAAGAGCGGATGCCAGGATAAGGGCGAAGAAGATGCACACCACAAGGATAGTGATGCTGTGACGCTGGGCGTCTTGGATCTCTTTGATGGGGCTGTGGAGGAGGAAGGCTCCCAGGATGTTTCCGTCTTTGTCACAGACAGGAGCCCCTACTGTGATAGAAGGGGCATTTAATATAGAAGAAAATGCTTTGCTGGACACCACCTTGCCCTCAAATACCTGGTGAATCAGTTCTTCTGCGCCAGGGGGAAGCTTTTCGTAGGACAAAGAGTAGTTGGCAGTGGACAGCTCGATGGTCTGGGCATTCTCATCTACCAGCCAGGTCTGGCCGGTGGTAATATCATCAATAAAACGGAGGTAGAAGCCGAAGCCCTTGCCTCTTCCCCCTTCTGACAGTTCCGACTGGATGGGGTGCTTTTGCAGGAAGAGGGAAAGGGTCTCTGCAATGGAAGAGGCCTGATCCTCCAGTTCATTTTCGTAGATTTCGGCCGTATGATAGGTAAACTGGGTTCCGAACAGGAAACCGACACTTAAGGAAAACAGAAGAAGAACAGCAGAAAAATAAACAATAAGGCGAATGGTAATCTTATATCTCATAGCAGAATCCCCTCAAATTTGTAGCCCATGCCCCATATGGTTTTAATCTGCCAGTTGGGATGGGGAATCTTGTCCAGCTTTGCCCGCAGCCGTTTGATGTGATTGTCCACAGTGCGGTTGTCTCCCGGATAATCATATCCCCACAGCGTGCTTAACAGGTTGTCACGGGAAAATATCTTTCCCCGGTTTCCAAGGAGGGTCCAGAGAATCTCCAGCTCCTTTTTTGTTAGGGCTATCTTCTGGCCGTCGATGGTGACAGATGCATTCTCCAGAGAGATAGTAAGATTGTCATAGGTTAAGCTGTATCCCTGTCCGTCCTTTCTGGAACCGTCTATCCGGCGCAGAACAGCCCTCACCCGTGCTATGACCTCGCCTGGAGAAAAAGGCTTGACGATGTAGTCATCCGCTCCGATATCCAGCCCCATAATACGTTCGAAATCTTCCCCACGGGCCGTTATCATGATAATAGGAACATTGGAAGCTTTCCGTATCTCCCGGCATACTTCAAAACCGTCCCGCCTGGGCATCATCACATCCAGAAGAATCATCACAAACTGCTCTTTCTGGAACAGCTCCAGAGCCTGATCGCCATCATAGGCAGCCATTGGCTCATATCCTTCTTTTTTCGCAAATTCACTGAGAATTTTGGTTATCTGAAGATTGTCGTCTGCAATTAATATTTTTTCCATAAACAGCTCCCTTTTTGTGAAACAGATTGTATTTAGTATACCATAAAAATGTGTTTTTTTTGTATCTTTTTGTGTCGGAATTGTCACAAAATAGAACGGTTTAAAACATAATTTCGGTATGGTTTGGCGGTATAGTATTCATAGAAACAGGGAGCTTTGTTGTCCCCCTGCCCATTTGGCGCTCAGCTGTCTGCAGGGGCAGGAGGGGAAGAAGGCTCCGGAAGACTGTAAATAATGGAGGATTTGTTTTATGAGAAGAAAAATAAGAATTGCAGCAGCTGTGCTTGCGGTTATGACCCTGGCAGCAGGATGTGGACAAGGTAAGGGAGCAGAGACTTCCACTACAACCAAGGCGGCAGAGACCACCAAAGCAGAGACAGCGGCGGAGACGAAAGCAGAGACAGAAGCCCAGACAGAAGCTGAAACTGAAACGGAGGCAGAGACGGAAGCCAAGGCAGAAGCGGCAGCAGGCGGTTACCGGACAGGCCTGGCAGTGGTGTCTTCCATGTCAAGCTCCAAGGATGCCGGGGATTCCAACGGAAATGCACAGGTGGATTCTGTGGCGGCAGCAGTGGTAATTGATGAAGAAGGCAAAATCGTAAGCTGCTATCTGGATACGGCTCAGAACAAGATGGGATTTACTTCCCAGGGAAAAGTAGAAATGACCGATGGGTTTAAGACCAAGAAAGAGCTGGGAGACGGGTATGGCATGAAGGCAGCTTCCGGTATCGGAAAGGAATGGTTTGAGCAGGCCCAGGCTCTGGAGGAATATGTCATCGGAAAGACTGCCCAGGAAGTGGCAGGGATCGCCGTGGATGATTCCACAAAGCCTACGGATGTGGATCTTTTAGCAGGGGTTACCATCAAGATTGGCAGCTACCAGGAAGCGATCGTAGAAGCGATTAAGGACGCAAAGGCTCTGGGAACACAGCCGGGAGATAAGCTGGGCCTTGGCATTATCACCAATATGAACAAATCCAAGGATGCAGAGGCAGACAAGGAAGGACAGTGCCAGGCATACTCTACATATGTGGCGGTTACCACAGATGCAGACGGAAAGATTACGGCAGCTATCATTGATTCCACCCAGGGAACCGTGAAGTTTGACGCAGAAGGCAAAATCACGTCAGATCTGGCTTCCGGCGTAAAGACCAAAAGGCAACTGGGGGATGAGTATGGCATGAAAGCAGCTTCCGGAATCGGCAAAGAGTGGTTTGAGCAGGCTGCAGTTATGGAGTCCTACCTGATCGGAAAGGATGCCGGGGAAGTAGCAGGGATTGCTGTGGATGAAGACGGAAAAGGTACGGATCCGGATTTAGTGGCCGGGGTTACCATTTCCATCGACGGATATCAGACGGCGGCTGTAAAAGCCATAGAGAACGCAAAATAGAAGAATTTTTACAGAATTATCAGATACTTTAGTATAAAAATAGAAAAAGATAAATAATCTGACAATTTACAAAAAAAAACTATTTACAAACCGAAAAAAATGTAGTATTATCTCTCCAGTAGCTGCTTTGTTACTGCAAAGCAACACAGGACAGAACAAGAACATACTCCCGGAAGATTTCCTCAAGGATGAGGAAAATCCGGGAGTATTCTGTTTTAGAAAGCCGGAAAAGAGGAGAGATTATGAAAGCAAACAGGCAAGACTGGCCGGAAAGCCGGCAGAGCAGAATGAGCCGGGAAGAGAAAAAAGCCGGGGGAGGATTCTGCCAGGGACAGAAGACGACAGGCAGACAGAATCCGCCGGTGCCGGGACTTTATGATCCCAGGTTTGAGCATGACAACTGCGGCATCGGTGCGGTTGTGAATATCAAGGGTGTGAAAACCCACAGGACGGTGGAACAGGCCCTCCACATTGTGGAGAATCTGGAACACAGGGCAGGAAAAGACGGAGAAGGAAAGACTGGCGACGGTGTCGGTATTATGCTTCAGATCTCCCACAAGTTCTTCCAGAAGGTGACAAAGCCTCTGGGAATTGAGCTTGGGGAAGAGCGGGAGTATGGTATTGGCACCTTTTTCTTTCCCCAGGACATATTAGCCAGAAACCAGGCTATGAAAATGTTTGAGATCATTGTAAGGAAGGAGGGGCTTACCTTCCTTGGATGGAGGGAGGTTCCCACCAGGCCGGAGCTCATCGGCGAAAAGGCGGTGGAGAAAATGCCCTGCATCCTTCAGGGGTTTGTGAAAAAGCCGGCACAGCTGAAAAAAGGGCTGGAATTTGACCGCCGCCTCTATGTGGTGCGGAGGGTGTTTGAACAGAGCAATGACAACACCTATGTGGTTTCATTAAGCAGCAGGACCATTGTGTATAAAGGAATGTTTCTGGTAAAGGAGCTGCGGAGATTTTTCCCGGATCTCCAGGATAAGGATTATGAATCCGCCCTGGCTACGGTTCATTCCCGCTTCAGCACCAACACCAACCCCAGCTGGATGAGAGCCCATCCCAACCGGATCATTGTACACAACGGCGAGATCAATACCATCCGGGGAAATGTGGACAAAATGCTGGCCCGTGAGGAGACCATGGAGTCAGAGTTTTTCAAATCAGAGATGCACAAGGTTCTTCCCATCATCAACCAGGACGGTTCCGATTCCGCCATGCTTGACAATGCCCTGGAATTTATGATGATGAGCGGCATGGAGCTTCCCCTGGCGGTGATGATCATGATTCCCGCTCCCTGGAGCCACGACAAATCCATGCCCCAGGAGGTAAAGGATTTTTATCACTACTATTCCACCATGATGGAGCCGTGGGACGGCCCTGCATCCATTGTGTTCAGCGACGGGGATCTGCTGGGAGCCGTTCTGGACCGCAACGGCCTCAGACCCTCCAGATACTATATTACGGATGACGGCTATGTGATTCTGGCCTCGGAGGTGGGAGCCATTGACACCCCCCAGAGCCATGTCATAAAAAAAGAACGCCTCCGTCCCGGGAAAATGCTTTTGGTGGATACGGTAAAGGGCAAGATTATCGGGGACGAGGAGCTGAAAATGGATTATGCCAGCCGGAAACCCTATGGTGAGTGGCTGGATTCCAACCTGGTGGAGCTGAAAGATTTAAGCATCCCCAATGTAGGGGTGCCTCAGCTGTCAGGAAAGCAAAGGGCCAGGCTTCAGAAAACCTACGGCTACACCTATGAGCAGTACAAAACCATGATTCTCCCAATGGCCTTAAACGGCGGGGAGCCGGCGTCTGCCATGGGCTGCGACAGCCCTCTTGCAGTGCTTTCCAAGACCCACCAGCCTTTGTTTAATTATTTTAAACAGCTGTTTGCCCAGGTAACCAACCCGCCCATTGACTCTATCCGGGAGGAGATCGTCACCTCCACCACGGTGTATGTGGGGGAGGATGGAAATGTGCTGGAGGAAAAGGCGGAAAACTGCAAGATCCTGGAGGTAAATAACCCCATTCTTACCTGTACGGATCTGTTAAAAATCAAGAACATGAAAAAGGAAGGCTTCAAGGTAGAAGTGATTCCCATTACCTACTATAAAAATACCTCCCTTGCCAAGGCCATTGACAGGCTGTTTCTGGAGGTGGACAGAGCCCACAGGGCAGGGGCCAACATTATCATCCTGTCTGATCGGGACATCGACGAAAATCACGTGCCCATTCCGTCCCTGCTGGCAGTATCCGCCTTGCAGCAGCACCTGGTTACCACCAAGAAACGGACATCTGTAGCACTGATTCTGGAAAGCGGAGAGCCCAGAGAGGTCCATCATTTTGCCACACTTTTAGGCTATGGGGCCTGTGCCATCAACCCCTACCTGGCTCACGAATCCATCAAATACCTGATTGAGACCGGGATGCTTGACAAGGATTACTATGCGGCGGTAGAAGATTATAACCTTGCCGTGCTTCACGGCATTGTGAAGATTGCGTCGAAAATGGGAATTTCCACCATTCAGTCTTACCAGGGCTCCCAGATTTTTGAGGCCATCGGCATTTCCGTGGAAGTGATTGACAAATATTTTACCAACACGGTCAGCAGAGTAGGAGGAGTGACCCTTAAGGACATTGCAAATGATGTGGATATCCTTCATTCGTCAGCCTTTGACCCCCTGGGGCTGGATGTGGACCTTACCCTGGACAGTGTAGGCAGCCACAAGATGAGAGCCGGGCAGGAGGAGCATCTGTACAATCCTCTGACCATCCATCTGCTTCAGGAGGCGGCCAGAACCGGAGACTACGGGATTTTCAAGCAGTATTCCCATGCCTTAAACGAAGAGGGGCAGACCATAAACTTAAGGAGTATCATCGATTTTAAATTTGACGAAAAAGGCGGGATTCCCATGGAACAGGTGGAAAGTGTGGAGTCCATTGTCAGACGGTTCAAGACCGGCGCCATGTCCTACGGTTCTATTTCCCAGGAGGCCCATGAGACGTTAGCCATTGCCATGAACCGGATTGGAGGCAAATCCAACAGTGGGGAAGGGGGAGAGAGCCTGGAGCGTTTATCCCCGGAGCCGGGAAAGGAAAACAAATGCTCTGCTATCAAGCAGGTGGCTTCCGGGCGGTTCGGCGTCACTTCCAGATACTTAGTCAGCGCCAAAGAGATTCAGATTAAGATGGCCCAGGGAGCAAAGCCTGGAGAGGGCGGACAGCTGCCAGGCAAAAAGGTATATCCCTGGGTAGCCAAAACCAGACATTCCACCACAGGCGTGGGTCTGATTTCTCCGCCGCCTCACCACGATATCTACTCTATTGAGGATTTGGCCCAGTTGATTTACGATTTGAAGAACTCCAACAGGGAGGCGCGGATTTCCGTAAAGCTGGTGTCAGAGGCAGGGGTGGGAACCGTGGCGGCGGGAGTTGCCAAGGCAGGAGCCCAGGTGATTTTAGTATCCTCCTTTGACGGCGGAACCGGTGCGGCGCCCAGGAATTCCATTTATAATGCAGGGCTTCCCTGGGAACTGGGAGTTGCGGAGGCACATCAGACTCTGATTATGAACGGACTGCGGGATAAGGTGATTCTGGAAACAGACGGGAAACTGATGACAGGCAGGGATGTGGCTATCGCCTGTATGCTGGGGGCAGAGGAATTTGGATTCGCCACGGCGCCTCTTGTTACCATGGGCTGTGTCATGATGCGTGTCTGCAACCTGGACACCTGTCCGGTGGGAATCGCCACCCAGAATCCGGAGCTTCGGAAGCGGTTTAAAGGAAAGCCGGAGTACGTGGTGAATTTCATGCATTTTGTGGCCCAGGAGCTGAGGGAGTACATGGCAAAGCTGGGAATCCGCACAGTGGATGAGCTGGTAGGGCGGACGGACCTGCTGAAAAAGAAGGATAATCTTTCCTCCCCCCGGGCGGCCAGTGTGGATCTGACCAATATTTTAGGCAATCCCTATGTGGGAGTGAAGCTGGCCGGCTACAGCCAGAAACAGAATTTTGATTTTAAGCTGGAAGAGACCATGGATGAAAGCCTGCTTTTAAAACGGCTTAGGACAGCTCTGGCAAACGGGCAGAAGAAGAGCATCCAGGTGGATGTGTCCAATGTAAACAGAACCTTTGGAACCATCTTTGGTTCGGAGATCACCAGACAGTATCCGGACGGTCTGGCGGAGGATACGTTTACCGTCAGCTGTCACGGAAGCGGCGGCCAAAGCTTCGGCGCGTTTATTCCCAAGGGCCTTACTCTGGAGCTGGTGGGGGACAGCAACGATTATTTTGGAAAGGGATTGTCCGGCGGCAAGCTTATTGTCTATCCGCCGGCGGGAGTAAAGTTTAAGGCCCAGGACAACATTATTATCGGAAATGTAGCTCTGTACGGAGCCACCAGCGGCAAGGCGTTCATAAGCGGGGTGGCGGGAGAGCGGTTCTGTGTCCGCAATTCCGGCGCAACAGCGGTGGTGGAAGGCGTGGGAGATCACGGGTGCGAGTATATGACCGGAGGCCGGGTGGTGGTTTTAGGGCCTACGGGGAAGAATTTTGCGGCAGGCATGAGCGGCGGAATCGCCTATGTGCTGGATGAGAAAAACGATTTGTATAAGCGGTTAAATAAGGAACTGGTTTCCGCTTTGGAGGTAACCAACAAATATGATGTGCTGGAATTAAAGGAAATGATTCAGGAGCATGTGGCTTATACCGGGTCTTTAAGAGGAAAGGAAATCCTGGAGGATTTTGGGACGTATCTGCCTAAATTTAAGAAGATTCTCCCTCATGATTACCGGCGGATGATGAATACCATCGTGCAGATGGAGGAAAAGGGACTGAGCAGCGAACAGGCACAGATTGAGGCGTTTTATGCCAACACCAGACAGTAAGGAGGACAGTGGACATGGGTAAGCCAACAGGATTTTTAGAGTATGAAAGAGTTACCGGAAAGGCAAAAAGCCCCAAGGACAGAATCAGGAATTTCTCTGAGTTCCACATCCCCTTAAGCGAGGCGGAACAGAAGAAGCAGGGGGCCCGGTGTATGGAGTGCGGCGTTCCCTTCTGCCAGTCGGGCATGATGATAAAGGGCATGGTATCCGGCTGCCCCTTAAACAATCTGATTCCGGAGTGGAATGATCTGGTGTACCACGGCAACTGGAAGCAGGCCTATAACCGGCTGAAAAGAACCAACAGTTTTCCGGAATTTACCTCCAGAGTCTGCCCGGCGCCCTGTGAGGCGGCCTGCACCTGCGGCCTCAACGGGGATCCGGTCAGCATTCGGGAAAATGAACGGGCAGTCATTGAACAGGCTTATGCCTCCGGACAGGCGGGGGCCAGGCCGCCTAAAATCCGTACGGGAAAAAAGGTGGCGGTTATCGGTTCCGGACCGGCGGGGCTGGCGGCTGCGGACCAGCTGAATAAGAGAGGGCACAGCGTCACGGTGTTTGAGAGGGAAGACCGTATCGGCGGGCTTTTGATGTACGGAATTCCCAATATGAAGCTGGAAAAATGGGTTATTGACCGGAAGAGAAAGGTGATGGAGGAGGAGGGCGTCTCCTTTGTCACCGGTGCGGATGTGGGAAAGGATTATAAGGCAGGTAAGGTTTTGAAGGAGTTTGACAGCGTGATTCTGTCCTGCGGCGCTTCCAACCCCCGGGATTTAAAGGTGCCGGGAAGAGAGGCGGAAGGGATTTATTTTGCCGTGGACTTTTTAAAATCCACCACCAGAAGCCTTCTGGCCGCTGAAACGGGGGGAGCAGATTTAAAAGCTTCTGTGCTGAAGGAGGGGACTTTTATTTCCGCAAAGGGAAAGCATGTGGTTGTTATCGGAGGCGGCGACACGGGAAATGACTGTGTGGGAACCGCTATACGCCACGGCTGCGCCTCTGTGACCCAGCTGGAGATGATGCCGAAACCGCCCAGGGAGAGGGCCGCAGACAACAGCTGGCCGGAGTGGCCAAGGGTGCTTAAGACGGATTATGGCCAGGAGGAGGCTATCACTGTGTTCGGCGCAGATCCCAGAATGTATCAGACCACGGTAAAGGAGTTTAAGAAAAATAAGGACGGGAAGGTCTCAAGCGCCGTGGTGGTCCATCTGGAGCCGAAAAAGGATGAGAAGACAGGAAGGGTGAATATGGTTCCTGTAGAAGGCAGCGAGAAGGAGATTCCGGCGGATCTGGTGCTGATTGCGGCAGGGTTTCTGGGGAGTCAGAAGTATGTGGCGGATGCTTTTGGAGTGAAATTAAACGCAAGAACCAATGTAGCCACGGAGGATGGAACTTACAGAACCAATGTGGAACATGTGTTTGCAGCCGGCGACATGCACCGGGGCCAGTCCCTGGTGGTGTGGGCCATCCGGGAAGGAAGGGAGGCTGCAAAAGAAGTAGACAGGGAATTGATGGGGTATACGAATCTGATGTAGGGCATCCATTGCATCTGCGCTTTCTCTTGCCAACCTATGGGAAATAGGCTATAGTAAAAGCAGAAAACCATGATGGGAAGGGATGATATGGTTCGTAAGCTGAGAGAGCAATGGATGAAGACTTCATTAAGGAAAAAATTGTGGGGGTTTGCGGTCATGCTGGCTCTTGTTATGGGGCTTTCCATGGGGTTTAACATAGTGGCAATGAACGTGGTGGTAAGGGATTTTAACCGGATTCTGGAGGACAATTCCCGCTGCTGTGATTTTCAGGAAGCCCTGGAGCTGGAAATCAGGGACTTTGAAGGCTATATAAGGGAAGGCAGCCAGGCTGGCAGGGAAGCCTGTGAGGCATCCTGTGCCAGGACGGCGGCCTGCCTTTCTGCGCTGCCCTATGCCTATGAGCAGATTGGCAGCGAGCGCTATGCCAGAACATGGAACGTGATAAACAGCTATGAGAACTACAGCGCCAAGCGGGACAGGGTTCTCTCCATGGGCCGTGAGGAAGAAGGGTATATCTCAAGCCTTTATGATGTCTATGAGACTCAGAACTATCTCCAGTCCTACGCCAGAAGGCTTGTACAGGCCACGTTGGAGGAGGGCAACATCCATTATCTGGAAAAGCTGCCGGCAATCTATGGCATACGCCGGGGAGTGCTGGCCTTTTCTGCTTCCGGAACGGCAAAGCTGGAGGAGGCCTATACCACGGACCAGATGATAGCCAGTTTAAGCAACCTGTTCCGCTATAACTTGAAAACCTCAGATCAGGTGGTGATGCTGGAGAGGGAGCTTAAAGTGGTGGAGGATTATCTGTTTATCCAGAAAATGCGGTTTGGAGAACGGGTTGCCTATGAATGCAGGACAGAAGTGGATCCGGAGGAAGTGATGATACCGGCTTTTACCCTGCAGCCGTTGGTGGAGAATGCCGTGATTCACGGGATTTCCAGGAAAGAGCAGGGGGGCCGTATTTTTCTCAGAGTCTGGCAGAAGGAAGCGTATGTCATTGTCTCTGTGGCCGATACAGGGGTGGGCATGGCAAAGGAACGGTATGAGGAGCTTTGCCGGAACCTGGAGGAAAGCCGGAGAAAGGGAAAACGGACGTCAAAAACAGGAATCGGTTTGGGAAATATCTATAAGCGGGTATACACCATGTATAAAAACGGACATGTGAAGATATACAGTACGGAACAGAAAGGGTGCGTGGTTCAGATGTGGATTCCCCTGGAAAGGCCGGACGGGACGGATGAATGGCTGTGGAGCGAAGGATTAGGAGGCGGGGCGGATGGTTCGGATACTGATAGCTGATGACGAGAGGATCGAGAGGACTGTGCTTTACCGGACGCTCCACCGAAATTTAAAGGAACGGTGCGACATTTTCCAGGCGCAGAACGGGCGGGAGGCTGTGGCGATCCATGAGGAGAAGAAGATACAGATTGCGATTCTGGATATTGAGATGCCGGGAATCAATGGTATCCAGGCGGCGCAGCTTATCCGGAAAACAGATCCGGACTGCAGCATCATCTTTCTGACGGCCTTTGACGAATTTTCCTATGCCAGGAAAGCCATTACCGTGCGGGCCATGGATTATCTTTTGAAGCCTTATGATGAGAAGGAGCTGATGCTTGTCCTGGAGGAGGCTATCCGTCTGACCCAGGAGCGGGAGAGAAAAGCCGGACGGGAGGAAGAGGGCCCCTGGTTTGGGACGGGGGAAGTTTTATGGCGGCAGGAGGAGGAGACGGAGGATGCCTCCAATGTGCGGGTTGGGAAGGTTGCACAACTGGTCTATCACTATATTCAGCAGAATTATATGTATGATATTTCCATGCAGGATATGGCCAGGATTACCAATTATTCGGAGGCGTATTTCTGTAAGCTGTTTAAGCAATGCTTCAATCAGAATTTTACATCCTATCTGGCCGGATACCGGGTAAAAGAAGCGAAAAAATTATTGGAACAGCCTACGGTCAATATCAAAGACGTGGGGCAGGCCGTGGGGTATATGGATTCCAATTATTTTGCAAGGGTATTTAAACGGATTACAGGGAAGACGCCTACAGAGTATAGGGCGGATATTTTTTCACAGTAACCCCCATGCCCTTTTCCCGGCACCGCCATGAATGAAAGGGGTTACTGTGAACCCTCCGGGGGATGCACACAAAATGCTAAAAGCGTGCATTTTGGCGCGTCGTACGGTCAGCGCAGCAGGTGCGCAGACCTACAGTAAGGATTTGTTCTACCATCATAAACGAGGGGTAAAAGCAGGATTCCTTAATTAAGGAAGGAGTTCTGTTTTTTTATGCATTTGTTAAAGAAAACAGAGAGATTGCGCCTGAGGTTTGTATGAAGTGAATAAAGAAAAAAGAGGTTTTGGTTAAAATCATCCTAGGTTTCGCAAAAATTTACTGTATTCATGGAAATCCTTTTTTTCTATAATGAGGGTATCATAAAACCGGTGAAAAGAGGAGGAAATGGATCATGAAAAAGAAAGTAATCAGCATGGCGCTCTGTGCGGCTATGGTAAGCGCTCTGGCAGGCTGCGGCTTAAAGGCTCCGGACGAGCCGACTACGGCGGCCCAGACTACAGCAGCCCAGACGGAGGCTCAGGCGCAGACAGAGGCTAAGGCAGAGACAGAGGCCCAGGGGGAGACGAAAGCAGAGGCAGGCAGCGAGGCGGCTCCGACAGGAGCCTATGACACGGCAAATATGCCGGAGGTAACCCTGATTTATGCGGAGGTGAACCCTTTGGACAGCATTGTGGGACAGATGGCAAGTGATTTTAAGAGCAAGGTGGAGGAGCTTTCAGACGGCAAAATCACCATTGACGTGCAGGCCAGCGGTGTCCTTGGCTCAGAGAATGACGTGCTGGACGCTATGCTGGGCGGAGGCGGAACCATTGACATGTCCCGTATTTCCGCATTTGCCCTGACAAGCTATGGCGGACAGAAATCCATGCTGTTGTCCCTGCCATATACGTTTGTAAGCCGTGACCACTTCTGGAATTTTGCCAACAGTGATCTGGCCCAGGATTTTTTGATGGAGTCTCAGGAAAACGGCTCTGGGGTGAGAGGGCTTTTCTACGGTGAAGAGGGCTTCCGCCATTTCTTTACCAAGGATGCCATTACCGGCATTGAGGATTTAAAGGGCATGAAGCTGAGGGTGTCCAATGACCCTGTCATGAACGGGCTGGTAGAGGGGCTTGGGGCATCTCCTACAGTTGTATCTTTCGGAGAACTGTACTCTTCACTGCAGACCGGTGTGGTGGACGGAGCGGAACAGCCTATCGCCAACTACAAATCCAATGCGTTCCAGGAAGTGGCGCCTACTATGATTCTGGACGGGCATACTTTAGGTGCAGTTCAGGTGATTATTACGGATGAGGCATGGGGGAAATTGACCGAGGATCAGCAGGCAATCCTTATGGAGGCCGGAGCATACGCTTCTGCTCAGAACCGGGCCAATTCCGAGAACAAGGAAAAGGAAGTTCTGGATGGCTTAAAGGCGGAGGGGATTAACATCGTGGAAGTAAGCGATATCACTCCGTGGCAGGAGGCTACCAAGAAAGTAATCGAAGAGAATACCAAAGGGTATGAGGATCTGTACCAGAGTATCCTGGATCTGCAGTAACTTGTCCGGGCACAGAGAAAGACCATTGCTCTGTGCCCGTTGTGATTATAATAAGGAGGTTTTCTATGCCAGAGATTTTTAAAACCATTGATAAAATAAAACCGGCATATGATTATACGTACAAGGTGGTTTTGACTGTCTGCAAGCTGCTTCTGATTGTGGACATTCTGATTACCACCATGGCGGTGGCAGGCCGCTACGTTGCGTTTATTCCCGACCCGGCCTGGAGTGAGGAAGTGGTGCTGACCTGCATGTCCTACATGGCGGTGCTTGCCGCTGCCCTTGCCATCCGAAAGGGAACCCATATCCGCATGACGGCCCTGGACCCCTTTCTTCCAAAGGGACTGGTGAAGTTTTTGGATATTCTGGCGGATTTGGCGGTTCTGGCGTTGGCTCTGATTATGATTGTGGTGGGATGGCGGTATGCCGTAGGCCTGGGGGCAAAAGGCACCTATGTAAGCATGCCCAAGGTATCCAGGTTCTGGATGTATTTTCCGGTTCCTTTAGCAGGCGTTGCCATGTTGATTTTTGAGCTGGAAGCAGTATATAATCATATAAAAGGATTTTTTGTAAAGGAGGAGGTGCAGGTATGAGTGTAGATTCTATGGCGATTCTGATTTTGCTGGGAAGCTTTTTTGTCATGGTGTTACTGCGGTTTCCCATTGCCTACGCAGTGGCTCTCTCTTCGGTTTTCTGCCTTTTGTACCAGGGGCTGCCCCTTACGACCATCTGCCAGCAGATGGTGAAGGGCATCAGTTCTTTCAGCCTGATGGCGGTTCCGTTTTTCATTACCATGGGGTGTCTGATGGGCTCCGGGGGGGATTTCGGAGAAGCTGATTGCACTGGCCAATTCCTGTGTCGGATGGATGCGGGGAGGTATGGCAATGGTAAATATTGTGGCATCCTATTTCTTCGGAGGCATTTCCGGTTCCGCGGCGGCGGACACGGCTTCTCTTGGAACGATTCTGATTCCTATGATGGTGGATCAGGGATATGATGACGATTTTTCAACGGCAGTGACCATCACCTCATCCTGTGAAGGCCTTCTGGTTCCGCCAAGCCACAACATGGTGATTTATGCCACCACGGCGGGAAGTATTTCCGTAAAGAGAAATTATCCTAAGGGTGAGAAGTTCAGCATTAAAAATCTGATAAAGCAGTTTGCAGTGTCCTTCTGGGCTTTGGCCGCCATTGTGATTGTGGTCTTCGGCGTGGTAGGGGGGAAGTTTACGGCCACGGAATCTGCGGCCATTGCGGTTATCTACAGTCTTATTGTCAGTGTGTGCATTTACAGGGGACTGGATTTAAAGGGAGTATGGAAGGTTCTTGAAAACTGTGTGGATACCCTGGCCATTGTGCTGATTCTCATCGCCACCTCCAATATTTTCGGATTTTGCCTTACAAGGCTTCATGTTCCGGAACTGGCGGCTAGCGCCATTACCAATGTAACCAGAAATCCGATTATTCTGGCGCTGCTTTTGAATCTGATTCTTCTGGTTCTGGGCTGCATCATGGATATGGCGCCGATTATTTTGATAGCAACCCCGATTTTGCTGCCTATAGCAACTTCCATCGGCCTGGATCCCATTCAGTTCGGCATTATGGTAGTGTTAAACTGCGGTATCGGTCTGCTGACCCCGCCTGTAGGCGCCGTGCTGTTTATCGGCTCCGCCGTGTCCAAGGTGCCCATGGAGCGGGTGGTGAAGGCGACGCTTCCGTTCTATCTGTGTATGATTATTACCTTGCTTTTGATTACCTTTGTTCCGGCGATTAGTTTGTGGCTTCCCGGCCTGGCAGGATAGGGCGTGAAAAAGAGGACGCTTGTTCTGGCGGCGGCTGCCATGGCCATCGCCGGAATCGGCGGCTGTGAGATCGCAAGGGACAGAGGGCAGGAAGCCATAGCTCCGGAGTTTGTGCTTACGTATGCGGAGAATCAGCCGGAAGATTATCCCACAACCTTAGGAGCTTACCGGTTTGCCCAGCTGGTCAATGAAAGGACCGGCGGGAAGGTGGAGATTCAAATCAATGCGGGAGGGGTTCTGGGGGAGGAGCAGAGTACGGTTGCCCAGATGAAGTTTGGAGGAATTGATTTTGCCAGGGTATCCATCTCATCCCTTTCCGATGTTATTCCTAAGCTGAATGTGCTGCAGATGCCGTATCTGTATACGGGGGCGGAGCATATGTGGCGTGTTCTGGAAGGACCTGTGGGGGAGGATTTTTTAAATTCCCTGGACGGGTCCGGCGTGAGGGCCCTGTCCTGGTATGATGCCGGGGCCAGGAATTTCTACAGTGTGAAAAAGCCGGTGGAGCGGCTGGAGGACGTGAAGGGAATGCGGATCCGGGTTCAGGAATCGGATCTGATGATTGCCATGGTGGAGGCTCTGGGAGCCTCGGCGGTGCCTATGGCCTATGCGGATGTATATTCGGCCCTTGAGACAGGGAGAATTGATGCCGCGGAGAACAACTGGCCGTCCTATGACTCTATGGGACACTATAAGGTGGCTCCTTATTATACGGTTGACGAACACACCCGTGTGCCTGAGATGCAGATTGTATCTGAGGCTACCTGGGAGAAGCTGCCGGAGGAGTACCGGGAGATTATAGAGGAATGCGCCAGGGAATCGGCGGTTTATGAACGGGAATTGTGGGAAAAACGGATTCATGAGGCGGAACAGCGGGTGCGGAAAGCAGGCTGCCATGTGGTGGAATTCTCTCCGGAGGAGAAGGCCCGCTTTCAGGAGGCCATGATGCCGGTCTACGGGGAGTACTGCAGTGACTATATGGATATCATTGAGACGATTCTGGAGGAGGGGCGCAACAGTTTGGATGCCCCTTGAACATCTTTTGCCGCGCTTCTGAGAAAAACAATGATAAAAACGTAAAAAACGTTGATAAACAATCAAAATGCGGATATAATAGAAATGTTAGAAAATTAAAAACGTATAATACGTAAATAATATGGAGGCGTGACATGAAGATTCTCAGAATTACAGCACAGGGGTTGCCGCTGTTTAAGGAGGAATTTGACATATCGTTTTTTGCACAGCAGCGGGTTGCAGATGATGACAAGGACTTGCTGTACCCTCTTTTTTCGAATGTATACATGAATTGTTCCAATGCACTGATTGGAATTAATGCGGCAGGAAAGACATCTGTACTTAAAGTTATTCTGCTTGTGTTGAACATACTGAATAATCAGCCCATTAATCACATCGAGACGAAAGATATTCTGGATGACACAGATAAGGCAGTTATTAATATGTATTTTCATTCAGAGGCAAAAGAGGTTTGCAGGCTGGAAACAGTCATTACATCGGAGAGATCAAAAACGGATTCGGCCCGCTATAAAATAGTGGAGGAAACCTTATGGGTAAAGCCAGAGGAGTCTGTAACGGCAAGAAGGAATCTGACAGATTTTTCTGCGTATCAGCCGGCTGCGGTTCGCAAAGAAGAAGAGTTTTTATCCGATGATGTAAGTATTATCATTGCTTACAATAAGAGGAAAAAAGAAGAGATGAATATTGTGAGCCTGCTGTCTTTTACCAATCGAAATGTTCTTCCATTTGCAGAAGAGATACCGATGGAGGTGATTTCCTTTTTAGATCCTACGGTTGAGCAGCTGTATTTTGACAGGACGGAAAATAAGAAATTAATTCACTTGCAATTTAGAGGGAAAAAGGAGATTCTGTTAAATAGCCCGGTTGATTTGAATCATTATCTCTCTTCCGGAACAATAAAAGGTATCGTTGCATTTACTTTGGCAAAAGAAGTTTTAAAATCCGGCGGGTATCTGGTGATGGATGAAATTGAGAATCACTTTAACAAGGAAATTGTTTCTACATTGATTCGTTTTTTTATGGATACACGGCTGAATAAGAAGGGCGGGACATTAATTTTTACGACCCATTATCCGGAACTTCTGGATGAATACGACAGAAATGACAGTATTCATATTATTCGCAATAGAAACGGCATTGTGGTGGAGAATCTTGCTAACCTGTTAAAGCGGAATGATATTAAGAAAAGTGAGGCTTATCAAAGCGGATTTCTTGAAGGAACCACACCGATGTATGAGTCCTATATGCGGCTGAAAAAAAGCATCGCCAATTCTATTTAAGACAGGAGGATTGGGATGCAATTAGCAAAAATTAAGGCCTGTATCTGTGAAGGTGCGGCGGAAGCAGCGATTTTGGATGTATTGCTGGATCATGACCTGTTAATTTTCCGGCGGGAAGAAATGTTGGATGAAGGGGTGATCCGTTGCAGAGATGGAAAAGCATTTGAGGCCAGATATTTGAGAAAAGGCTTTAAAGAGATGATATCGGTTATTCGAATACTGGATTCCAGAAGAGAGATGTTCAGGCTCAGCAAGGCATATGAAGGAAAAGTGGATGTGATTAATGTGATTACTGCGCCGGAGATTGAAATGCTGATTATTTTCAATGAGGGGAAGTATCATGAATTCAAAAAGGCTGGTAAAAAACCAAGTGTTTTTTGTAAGGAAAATTTGAGAATGCCTGATGTAAAAGCCTACTATTTTGTGAAGGACTATTTTGAAAAGCCAGAAATATTGGTGCAGGCTATCCGGAGATATCATGAAATCTCAAAAATCAGAAAAGGGGAATATACGTTATTAGATCTATTGAAGTAGCTAACAGGATAAAAATTAGTTCTTGCATTTTCCCCTTTCTATGCTATACTGGAACGTGTCAAAAAAAATAATAAGAAAAGCAGAGTAGGCTTACGCGCGTTAAGTGCTTACCGGACGGGGAGTTGCCGGTAGGACGAAGGAAATCTCCGCGGTGCGCAGGCCGCATCCCGCTGCAATGGAAGATAGGATTATCTCCTGTTGTGGTACGAGGAGTGGCAGTCCTTTATGGGACTGCTGCAAAAAATCTGCAAAGGAGGTAATTTTTTTATGAAGATTTTTGTGAAGAAATGGAGCCAGTTGTTTTCCGATTCCTACAGAGAGCTTCGGCAGGTAAAAACCATCGCTGCCATGGGCATGTTCGGAGCCATCTCCGTGGTGCTTGGGTCTTTAACCATTGTGATCGGCGATTACATTAAGATCGGTTTTTCCAGCGTTGCCCAGCAGTTTGTCTACTATCTGTTCGGCCCTGTTGCCGGGGGATTCTTTGCAGGGGCCATGGACATCTTAAAGTATTTTATCAAGCCTACGGGGGCGTTTTTCCCGGGATGGACCATCAGTGCCATGACGGCAGGGGTATTGTACGGGTGTTTTTTCTACAAGAAGCCTCTCAGCATTCCCAGGGTGCTTATAGCAGAGTTTACAGTTTCTGTTGTGTGCAACATGCTTCTGGGGACGCTGTGGCTGACCATCATGTATGAGAAGGCCTTTATGGCCCTGCTGCCTGTGAGAGTCATCAAAAATCTTGTGATGTGGCCAGTAAATTCCATGCTTTTTTATACCCTGACCTGGACCATGGAGCATTCCGGCGTGTTCCGGGTGATACGGAGGGCGAAGGCATAGGAAAAGCTGCCCCTTTTTTGCGCCGGCAGGAAGAACAGGATAAAACAAGGAGAGGAAACTGCCATGCTGGATTTACAAGACCGCACCGTTTGTCCCACATTAAAGGAAGTGGAAGAGTATGTGAGAAATCCGGTGTTTCACAGCTTTTGTGCTGCTGTAAAGGAAACATACAAGATTGAGGAGAAGATAGAATTCAGCTCCTGCAGCCTGGCAGCGGGCTGGAATGTAAAATTCAAAAAAGCAGGAAGAGCTTTGTGTACCATCTATCCGGATGTGTCCTGCTTCACGGTTCTGGTGGTAATCGGGAAAAAGGAAAAGCCGGCGGTGGAAGCCATGCTTTCCCAATGCAGCGGGGAGGTGCAGGAAATCTATCACCAGACCCCGGAGGGAAACGGGCAGAGATGGCTGATGATTCCGGTGGAGGATAAGGATTCTGTCTATGAGGATGTGCTCCGTCTGCTTGCGATCCGGCGGGGAGAAAAGCAGGGCAAAAGCCTCTAGGCGCAGACATGGGTCAAAGGATTAAAAAATGTTTTCTTTTCCTGCTTTTTCCCCATCCCTTTGTTTTATTTTCAGGTGGTTTATGGTATACTGTTCTATAAGCAATAAGATATGTGAAGTAAAGCAGAAGGAGGAGAAGGAATATGTTGGAGAAAATTGATCTGTCCAAGGAAGTGGACAAGGAGACCTACAAAAAGGTGGTGGAAGAGGAGGGAGCCAGGCTGGGGCTTCTGCAGAGGGAATGCAAGGCAGCGGGAATCCCGGTGATGATTGTCTTTGACGGCATGGGGGCAGCCGGCAAAGGCGTACAGATCAACCGCTTGATCCAGGCACTGGATCCCAGAGGCTTCTCTGTCCATGCCAGCAATTCCTCCAACGAGGAAGCGAAGCTGAGGCCGTTTTTGTGGCAGTTCTGGACCCAGATTCCGGCCAAGGGGCGGATCGCCATCTTCGACCGCAGCTGGTATCAGATCGTGCAGGAAGACCGGTTCGACGGTGCAACCAGGGAGAAAGATCTTCCGGGAGCCTATCAGGATATCCTGTCCTTTGAGAAGCAGCTAAGCGACGACGGGATGGTGATTATCAAGCTGTTCCTTCATATTTCCCAGGAAGAGCAGAAGAAACGGTTTAAGAAGCTGACAAACTCCAAGGAGACCGCCTGGCGCGTATCCAAGCAGGACTGGAAGCGGAACAAGGATTATGATGAGTATTTAAAAATCAACGAGGAGATGCTGGAGAACACAGAGACCGAATATGCGCCCTGGACTATCATAGAGGCTACGGACAAGGATTATGCGGCCATGAAAATTCTCACCACGGTAACCGCCCGCCTTGCCTATGAGCTGGAACGCAAGAAGGAGCAGGCAGATCAGAAGGCAGACAGCCAGGCTGTCAGGCCCCAGGAGCGTTTCCACAACGGAGTCCTCTCCGGTGTTGACTTAACAAAATCTCTGACGAAAGAAGAATACAAAAAGGAGCTGAGCCGGCTCCAGAAAAAGCTGGATAAGCTTCACAGCGAATTATACCGTCTGCGCATCCCTGTGGTTCTGGGCTTTGAGGGATGGGACGCAGGGGGGAAGGGCGGGGCCATCAAACGGCTTACCAGCCACCTGGATCCCAGAGGCTATCAGGTAAATCCCACGGCATCGCCTAATGACATCGAAAAGGTGCATCATTATCTGTGGCGCTTCTGGAACAATATGCCCAAAGCCGGCCATGTAGCTATTTTTGACCGCACCTGGTACGGCCGGGTGATGGTGGAGCGGATCGAGGGCTTCTGCACAGAGGCGGAGTGGAAGAGAGCCTATCAGGAGATCAATGAGATGGAATCCCACCTGGCCAATTTCGGCGCAGTGGTGTTGAAATTCTGGCTCCATATCGACAAAGATGAACAGGAGCGCCGCTTTAAAGAGCGGATGGAGACTCCGGCAAAGCAGTGGAAGATCACAGATGAGGACTGGAGAAACAGGGAGAAATGGGATCAGTATGAGGCAGCTGTGGACGAGATGCTGGTGCGCACCTCCACAACCTATGCGCCCTGGATTGTGGTGGAAGGGAATGATAAATATTATGCCCGGGTGAAAGTACTCAGAACCGTGGTGGAGGCATTGGAAGAGAAGATTGAGCAGGTGAAGAAAGGCTGATTGACATATTCACCCGGATAGTGTAAATTAATGGTAATATATCCACACAGGAGGTAAGCAACCATGGAAGAAGCTGCAAAATTATTTGATATGAAGGTCCTTCACGTAGGAATCAACGCCAAAGACGAGGGGCAGGCCCTGGGATGGGCAGACGAGTTTTTAAAATATTTTGAACTGCCTGTAAAGAACGGCAACAGTTCCGTATTTTCCGGCACCCTGGTAGAGATCATGAAAGGCCACGGCCGGGGAACCATCGGACACATCGCGTTTGGTGTCAATGACGTGGACAAGGCGGTAGAGTATTTCAAGGGCCGGGGTGTAAACCCGGTTGAGGAGACCAGGAAGGTAGTAGACGGCAAGACCACATTTGTGTATCTGGACAGAGAGATTGCCGGCTTTGCTATCCATTTAAACCTGGTGAAATAATGAGCAAAGCAGTGATTATAGGCGGCGGCGCGGCCGGGATGGCCGCTGCCATTGCCGCTGCCGGACAGGGACATGAAGTCCATTTATATGAGAAGAATGAGAAACTGGGGAAGAAGGTTTACATCACCGGAAAAGGCAGATGTAACGTAACCAACGCCTGCGACGTCAGCGAGATGATGCAGAACGTGGTGACCAACCCCCGTTTTTTATATAGCAGCTTTTATGGCTTTACCAATCAGGACATGATGAACCTGCTGGAGCAGGGCGGCTGTCCTTTAAAGGTAGAGCGGGGAGGCCGGGTCTTTCCTGTTTCTGACAAGTCCTCAGATGTGATTTCAGCCCTTGCAGGGCAGATGGAGGACCTGGGGGTGAAGGTATATCTTCACAAGGAGGTAAAGGATCTTCTGGTTTCAGACGGAAGCTGTAAGGGCATATTGCTTTCAGGCGGCCTGCAGGTGGAGGCGGATTCGGTTATCGTGGCTACGGGAGGATTGTCCTACCCTGCCACAGGCTCCACAGGAGACGGGTACCGGTTTGCGAAGGAGTGGGGACACAGGGTGACGGAGACTTCCCCGGCCCTGGTTCCTTTTTATGTAAAAGAGGATGTGGTGCAAAGGCTCCAGGGGCTTTCCCTTAAAAATATCCAGGCAGTGGTTCTGGACGGGAAAAAGGAGATTTACCGGGAATTCGGTGAGATGCTGTTTACCCATTTCGGGGTAAGCGGGCCTGTGGTTTTAAGCGCCAGCAGCTTTGGGGCCAGGATTATACGGAAAAGGCCTCTCACACTCTCCATCGATTTGAAGCCTGCCCTGTCAGAGGAACAGCTGGATGCCAGGATCCGCAGGGATTTTGAGGAGGCGGCGAATAAGCAGTTTAAAAACGCCCTGTCCAAGCTGTACCCCTCCAAGCTGATTCCTGTGATGATTGAGCGAAGCGGGATTTCGCCGGAGAAAAAGGTAAATGAGATCACCAGGCAGGAGAGGATGAACCTGGTGGAGGCAACCAAGCACTTTACGCTGACGCTGACAGGCTTAAGGGGATATGAGGAAGCCATCATCACCCAGGGAGGTGTGGATGTAAAGGAGATACATCCGGCTACCATGGAATCCAAAAAGGTGAAGGGCCTGTTCTTTGCCGGGGAAGTGCTGGATTTGGACGGGGTGACCGGAGGGTTCAACCTGCAGATCGCCTGGTCCACCGGGTGGGCGGCAGGATCCCATATAGAATATGTGTGACAGTTAGAGAAGGAGAAAAGATGGCACTGACATATAACATAGCGATTGACGGTCCGGCAGGAGCCGGAAAAAGCACCATTGCCAAAATGGTTGCTTCCAAGCTGGGATTTATCTATGTAGATACCGGGGCAATGTATCGGGCCATGGCTCTTTATTTTTTGCGGAAAGGAATCGGAAGCGGGGAGGAGGAGGCCATTGAAAAGGCGTGTAAGGACATCGAAGTCCTGATTCGGTATGAAGACAATGTCCAGCAGGTGTTCTTAAACGGGGAGAATGTGTCAGGGCTTATACGCACGGAGGAAGTGAGCAATATGACTTCGGCAACCTCTGTCCATAAGCCTGTGCGCCAGAAGCTTTTAGAGCTTCAGAGGCAGCTGGCTGCCACAGCCGATGTGATTATGGACGGCCGTGATATCGGAACCTGTGTCCTTCCCCATGCCCAGACCAAGATCTACCTGACAGCTTCCAGCCACGTAAGGGCCTTAAGAAGGTATAAAGAGCTGACAGAAAAAGGTGAGATGTGTAATTTGGAGGAAATTGAGCAAGATATTAGAGAGAGAGATTACAGGGACATGCACCGGGAGATTGCACCTTTAAAGCAGGCGGAGGATGCGGTGTATCTGGATTCTTCCCAGATGACCATCCCTCAGGTGGTGGACGCCATCATAGAAGCTGCCAGAGAGAGGGGATTATCTTAATATGGAGGTGGTTGTCGCAAAAACGGCCGGTTTCTGCTTTGGGGTGGAACGGGCGGTAAACCAGGTATACTGCCAGATTGAACAGGGTGTGAAGCCTATTTACACCCTGGGGCCCATTATCCACAACGAGGAGGTGGTCCGGGATCTGGAGGAAAAGGGAGTCCGGGTCCTGGCCTCGCCGGAAGAATTAGATGCAGTAAAAGAGGGCACGGTGATTATCCGTTCCCACGGTGTGGGCAAGTCTGTGTATGATCGGATAGAGAAGAGAGGCCTTTGCCTGGTAGATGCCACCTGCCCGTTTGTAAAGAAGATCCATGAGATCGTGGTGAAGCAGAATGAGGAGGGCCGCCGGGTCATCATCATCGGCGACGAGGCCCATCCGGAGGTGGAGGGAATCAAAGGCTGGGGAGACGAGAGGACACTGGTGGTAAAAACAGAGGAACAGGTGGATCATCTGCCCCTGTATCCAGGCGAGAAACTGTGCATTGTTTCCCAGACGACATTTAATTACAATAAATTTAAAGATTTGGTTGAAAAATTTTCTAAAAAGGGTTATGATATAATTACTTTAAATACGATTTGCAATGCAACACAGGAAAGACAAGTGGAAGCGGAACATATAGCATCGCAGGTAGAAGCCATGATTGTCATAGGCGGAAGAAACAGCTCCAACACCCGCAAGCTGTATGAGATATGTCAAAAAGAATGCAAGAACACTTATTACATTCAAACACTGGACGATTTGGATCCTGAAAGTGTGAATTCTGTGCGCAGCGTAGGTATTACAGCGGGGGCATCTACCCCCAAGAAAATCATTGAGGAGGTTCATACTAATGTCAGAGCAATTAAACGAGTTTGAACAATTATTGGAGGAATCATTAAAAACAATACGTACAGGAGAGATTGTCACTGGAAAGGTCATTGACGTAAAAGAAGATGAAATCGTCTTGAATATCGGTTATAAGTCAGACGGCATTATTCCCAGATATGAATATACCAACGAGCCAGGGGTTGATCTCACCACTGTAGTAAAGCCGGGAGATGAACTGGAAGCAAAAGTCATAAAGGTAAACGACGGTGAGGGCCAGGTTGCCCTGTCTTACAAGAGGCTTGCTGCAGACAGAGGCAACAAGAGGCTGGAAGAGGCATTTAACAATAAGGAAGTACTGACAGCCAAGGTAGCCCAGGTTTTGGACGGCGGCTTAAGCGTTGTTGTGGAGGAATCCAGAGTATTTATTCCGGCCAGCCTGGTATCCGATATTTATGAGAAGGATCTGTCCAAGTATGCAGGGCAGGAGATTGAGTTTGTGATCACAGAGTTCAATCCCCGCAGAAGAAGAATCATCGGCGACCGCAAGCAGCTTCTGGTAGCCAGAAAAGCAGAGATGCAGAAGGCTCTGTTTGAGAGAATCCAGATAGGAGACGTGGTGGAAGGCGTTATTAAGAATGTGACGGACTTCGGTGCGTTCATTGACCTGGGCGGAGCAGACGGGCTGCTTCACATCTCAGAGATGTCCTGGGGCCGCGTGGAGAACCCGAAGAAGGTGTTTAAGGCAGGGGAGAAGCTGACTACCCTGATCAAGGATATTAACGGCGAGAAGATTGCCTTAAGCCTTAAGTTCCCGGAGCAGAATCCATGGGCAGATGCAGCATCCAAGTATGCGGTGGGGAATATTGTTGCCGGCCGTGTTGCCCGTATGACAGACTTCGGCGCTTTTGTTGAGCTTGAGCCAGGGGTGGACGCCCTGCTTCATGTGTCCCAGATTTCCAGGGAGCATGTGGAGAAGCCGGCGGATGTACTGTCTATTGGCCAGGAGATCGAGGCCAAGATTGTGGACTTTAACGAGCAGGACAGAAAGATCAGCTTAAGCATCAAGGCATTGCAGAATGCGGAGGCACAGGCAGCAAGAGAAGAAGAGGATGTGGATGTGGCAGACGTAGATGTGGAAGCCGTAGCCGCTCAGCTGGAGAATGAGGCCGAATAAATGGCATAGCTGCTTTATTATAACAGCAAAAAAGCCGGAGGACAGAAGGACTGTCAGCCGGCTTTTTTGCTTTTCTGCATCATGCCATATAGTCTATTCCTTAATAATAGGCGGAACCTGAGCCATCAGGTTGTCGATATCCTCAAACATGGCGCTTTTGGTGGTTCCCAGGCGGCCTGCGCTGGTGATATGCTTTACAACCTCCTGATACTGGGTTTTCATCTTATCGAAAAATCCGCACAGGGAGCTTAAGGCTGTCCGGGAATCCCCGATGACCTGTGTGATCTGGCTGTGTACTGCCGTAGCCCCCTCTGCAGCGTGGGTGATCTGATCAAACATGTCGTACGTCTCCTGGACCTTATGGAGGCTGCGGCCCAGGGCTTCCCTTGAGGTGTCGATACGCTGGCTTAACTGGTCAGTGCCCTGCTCCACATCCTTGATGTCCGAGTCCACCTGGGCCGCCAGATCCTTGATTTCATCAGCCAGCTTCTTCACCTCAGTGGCTACCACGGCAAATCCGTTGCCCCGCTCGCCGGCTCTGGCTGCCTCGATGGAAGCGTTGATGGCAAGGATGTTGGTCTCGTCTGCGATGGACACGATCCGGCTCATTCTCTGTTTGATCTGCTCCACAGACTCCTGTAAGGACTGGAAGGTGCTGCCCATCTCTCCGAAATGGGTCTCCACCTCCAGAGAGCTGTTCTTTAAGGTCTCCACCTCTTCCTGGGCCTGGTTTACGGAATTGTTTATCTCTGCCTTGACTGCTATAAACTGCTGGGATGTCTCCTGGACACTCATGAAATTCTGCCCCATATCCTCCAGCCTTTCCTGGAAATGATCTGCCTCTCCCAGAACCGTGTCAAAAGAGCTGCCGATAAGGTTTAACTCCTGCAGGGACTGCACTTCCTTGTTAACCAGGTCTGTATGGTATTGCTTTAAGCTGTCAATGACATACAGAATCGGATACAAATCCTTCTGGGCGCCTGAATTTCCTGCGCCCTGTCTGCTCTTATTTCGAAACAGCATGTCTTGTTCTCCCCCTTCTATTCAAATACAACGCATGTCATGGATTGATTGACAAACTGATTATTGTAATGCTCCCCGTACCCAACCAGTCCGGCGTGATTCCCCAGGGCTCCCATTTCCCCCAGATATTCCTGCATATAGCCGGCCTCGCTGAACAATTTGTACCGGAACAGGCAGTTGATGGAAAATACAGCAGAACGCCTGGGGAAATCCCGGCAGATGTTATGGATGGTCTCTTTTACAATGGCTTTATAATCCCCAAGCTCCAAAAGGCTTAACACGTCGGAATCATTGACCTGCCTGAAACAGGACAGGGCGCTTCCGCTTACATCCTTGATGGAAATGATACAGGTCTCATCTCCGTTAATCTTGCCGAAGGGATTTTTGAAGGTCTGGGTCAGAATCTGCTGTTCTGAAATATGAAGGATGTCCTGATATACCTGCTTTGCCGGCCGGCCGTTTAAGGAACCCATCCTGTAGTTGGCTTTGTCCGTGTTGGAGGCGATAAAACGGTAATCTCCCATGGGATGATAGATATTTTCCTTGTATGCCCTGACTTTGCCGCCCAGATTCTTTACAAGGGCGTAAGCCACGCTGTCTTGGTAAACCCTGCCGTTTACAGATACTTTCCCGCCGTCGCCGGTTCCGCCAACCAGGGAAATGTTCTGGCGTCTCAGGGCAGTATGTATGGTTGTCAGCACACAGGCATCATTGCCGGAGCAAAAATCAATGCAGATGGTATCTGAATGAGAAGCACTGACCTTCCGTAAATCCTCCTCCAGCCTTCGGATATACTTGACCGGCATCAGGCTTACCTGCTCCAGGACATTGGCTGCGGCACTGACTCCGTCCAGGAAGGCGACCACTCCCACACCGTGTTCGACGACCCTGGTATCATAACACATTCCGATACAGCCGATGCTTGGTACCTGGGGATAAAGCTTCTCCAATTCCTTTACATGCTCCTCAAACTGACGGCTGTTTGACATCAGCATAATCAACTGAGGATTATTAAGCCCCGAAACGGCGGCTCTCAGATCCCCTTGCTGGCTCATACCAAAAAACTGTCTCACTGCTACATTCCTCTCTTCCATAATTTGTATGGTATTTTATGCATAGAACATTATACTTGACACAGGCTTGGAACGTCAAGAACAATCGTTTTGTTTTCTTGATTTCTTTACAAAGAAGGGAAAAGGTAGTATACTTTCCCTGAAGCTTTGCAGCCGGGGGCAGAAGACCTTTGGGGAAAGGGAGGGACAAAAGATGGAGGCTTATACAAGCTTTGCGGCAGTGTATGACAGGTTTATGGATAATGTCCCGTATGAGGAGTGGACCGGGTATCTCCAGGGACTTCTGGCAGAATACGGTGTAGAGGACGGGCTGGTGCTGGATCTGGGATGCGGGACAGGAAATGTGACGGAGGCCCTGGCATCCCGGGGATATGACATGATCGGGGTGGACAATTCGGAGGATATGCTTCAGATTGCCATGGACAAAAGGGGCAGATCCGGCCTGGATATCCTTTATCTTCTCCAGGATATGAGGGAGTTTGAGCTGTACGGGACGGTGGCCGCGGTTGTCAGTATCTGTGATTCCATGAATTATCTTACGGCGTATGAGGATCTGGTGCACACCCTGTCTCTGGTTGACAATTACCTTGACCCGGGAGGCATATTTATATTTGATTTGAATACCCTTTACAAATACAGGGATGTCATCGGAGACAGGACCATCGCCGAAAGCAGGGAGGACTGCTGTTTTATCTGGGACAATGTCTATGATGAACAGGACAGGATCAACGAGTATGCCCTGACTCTGTTTATCAGGGAAGAGAAGGGGCTGTACCGGCGGTTTGAGGAGACCCATTACCAGAGGGCCTACACCCTGAAGGAAATAAGACAGGCTGTGGAGGAGGCCGGTATGGAGCTGGCGGCTGTCTATGACGCATTTACCAGAGAAGCCCCGAAAAAGGACAGTGAACGGGTCTATGTGGTGGCAAGGGAGCAAAAAAAGGCCAGAAGGGAAATATAGAAGGGCTGCCGGCAGGCGGCAGAAACAACAGCGAAAATCAGACGGAATGATAGAAAGGAACAGGGAATGACAGATTATATAGTTCGTGCAACAGCGGCACAGGGACAGATCCGTGCCTTTGCCTCAACAACCAGGGAGCTGGTGGAGACGGCCCGAAAGGCTCACAACACCAGTCCGGTGGCCACAGCGGCTTTAGGGCGTCTTTTGACTGCAGGCGGGATGATGGGAAGCATGATGAAGGGAGACCATGACCTTTTAACCATCAAGATTCAGGGAGACGGCCCCATAGAGGGGCTGACTGTGACGGCGGATTCCAAAGGGAACGTAAAGGGTTATGCCCACAATCCCATGGTGATTCTTCCGGCCAATGCCCAGGGGAAGCTGGATGTGGGAGGCGCCCTGGGAGTGGGGGTCTTAAGCGTGATTCAGGATATCGGGCTGAAAGAGCCCTACGTGGGGCAGACTATCCTGGTGACAGGTGAGATCGCAGAGGATCTGACCTATTACTATGCAACCTCAGAGCAGACCCCGTCGTCTGTGGCCCTGGGGGTTCTGATGAATAAGGACAATACAGTAAGGCAGGCGGGAGGCTTTATGATTCAGCTGATGCCGGGGGCGTCGGAAGAGGTGATTGAGAACCTGGAGGAAAAGCTTAAAGGGCTGCCGTCTGTCACGGCCCTGCTGGATGAAGGCATGACGCCGGAGAATATGTTAAAAAGGCTTTTAGGGGATCTGAACCTGGAGATTACAGACAGGATGGAGACACGGTTTTTCTGCAACTGTGACAAGGCCAGGGTGGAAAAGGCCCTGATCAGCATCGGGAAGAAAGAACTGCAGGACATGATTGACGACAGGAAGCCGGTGGAGATAAACTGCCATTTCTGCAACAGGAATTATACCTTCTCGGTTGCGGAGCTGGAGGAGCTGATAAAAAAGTGTGCGTCTTGACGCACACTGGCGCCGAAGCGGCAGCTGTATCAGCAGCCATTTTTCTTAGCGCAAAGTGCGCATAAAGCAAAAAGAACCATCCCGATGGGTGGCTCTTTCCGTAATCAACCACGGTGTAGCTCTTTTACAAAATCTATATAACACGAAAAGGTACACTGATAACTAGATGATTAAAGTTTTGTTACATTGGTAGCCTGTGGTCCTTTAGCGCCGTCGATCACATCGAATTCTACTTCAGCGCCCTCTTCCAGGGTCTTGTAACCTTCCATGTTCAGGCCAGAGTAATGTACAAAGACATCTTTGCCTTCTTCATCACAGATAAAGCCATAGCCCTTCTGGTTGTTGAACCACTTAACTGTACCTTTGCTCATGATGATACCTCCAAAAATAAAAAAAAATTGAGTCCATGCTGCAAACTATTTGCAACTGTCCTAAGAATAGCATAATTGTAAAAAAGTGTCAAATCTTTTTCTATTATTTATATACACAAACGGGAAAGGAATGGTGAAAAACATGAAAGGTTCCAATGTTTGGAATCATTTTAAGACGATTACGGAACATAAGCGTTTGGTTATGGAAGGCTGTTTTAAGGTAGGCCTTTTTAAGCAGGGGCTGCTTCATGACCTGTCAAAATATTCGCCGGAGGAATTCTGGACGGGAGTCAGGTTTTATCAGGGAACCAGAAGCCCCAACGCGGCGGAGAGGGAAAAGTACGGCTTTTCCAAAGCATGGCTTCACCATAAAGGAAGAAATAAACATCATTTTGAATACTGGATTGATTTTTCCATCGACAAATCCAAAGGGCTGGTAGGACATAAGATGCCTGTCCGGTATGTGGCGGAGATGATGATGGATCGGATCGCCGCCTGCAAGGTATACAAAGGGAAAGAGTACACAGACAGCAGCCCCCTGGAATATTATCACAGAGAGAAGAAATTTATTGTCATCCACCCAGAGACAAGAAGGCTTCTGGAGAAGCTTCTTGTGATGCTGAGCAAAAAAGGAGAGAGAAGGACATTTGCGTTTATCAGGAAGCTTTTAAAGCAGGGGGATTATTAAGACAGACAGCATAAAAGTGGCAGGAGAAAGGCTTTAGAAAACAGATTGCAAAAAGACAGGGGGCAAAACAGAATAGGATTCCGGGAAATGCACAAACTGAAAACGTATCAGAATCAATTCCCATAATACGTGAAAGGAAGTGTTCCCATGAATCAGGACGAAAAAAGAAACGAGAAAGAGATCGAAGAGAAAAAGGACGAAAAGCTGGAGGAATACGGGCAGGTGACCATGGAGGAGGATGGGAAGAGGAAGATTCATCTGCTGTCCATCATCGGGGAGGTGGAGGGGCATGAGAACGCTCCAAGCAACAGCAAAACCACCAAGTACGACCATGTCCTTCCCATGCTGGCACAGCTGGAGGATGATGAAAAGATCAAAGGCATGCTGGTGCTTTTAAACACTTCCGGCGGGGATGTGGATGCAGGCCTTGCCATCGCGGAGATGATCGCATCCCTAAGCATGCCCACAGTGTCCCTGGTTCTGGGCGGAAGCCATTCCATCGGTGTGCCTCTGGCCGTCTCCACCGATTATTCTTTTATTGTGCCTACGGGCACCATGATGGTTCACCCGGTGCGGATGACAGGAATGGTCATCGGGGCGTCCCAGACCTATGAGTATTTTGAGATGATTCAGGACAGGATTATCAGCTTTATCTCCAACCATGCGTCCATCGCTTACGACCAGGTGAAAAAGCTGATGCTGAATACGGAGATGCTGACAAGGGATCTGGGAACGGTTCTGGTAGGGGAAGAGGCAGTGAAACACGGGCTTATAGACCAGGTGGGAGGGATCCGGGATGCCTTTGAAAAGCTTCACCAAATGATGGATGAGAGGGAAGGAAAAGCACCCTGCGGGTGCTAAAAATGGATTTTCCTGTATTTGGAGGGAGGCATTCCCATCTGCTTCTTAAAAACAGTGGAGAAATATTTTTCGTCTTTGAAGCCGGTGCGGTATGCGATTTCATAGGTTTTGAGGGATGTGGTTTTTAAAAGCTCACATGCCTTTTCAATGCGGTAGTTGGTGAGGAATTCCAGAAAATTGATCCCTGTCTGCATCTTGAACAGCAGGCTTAAATAGGCCGGCGTCACATGCACCTGCCGGGACAGAAGGTTTAAGTCCAGGTTCTCGCCGTAGTGTTCTTTGATGTATCGGATGGCCCCGTACACAGGGATGCTTTTTCCTGCTTTCTCGCTGATTTTATCTGCGATATCCAGGACGATGCCCTTAAGAGCCGTTTCAAGGCATTGCAGGCTGGAGAATTCTGTCAGCTGATTAAAATCCATAAGGGTATGCATCTGGGGAGGCAGGGGGATGGAGCATTCCCTGCACAGCCTTGCAATATCTAAAATAAGGGCCAGAAGATAATGGATGATTCCCCTTTCGGTAACGGATTTTTCGGTGAAGGAAAGAAAAAGCTTCTGAAGCAGCTGGGCAGCCGAATCGGTTTCACCGGTTCTTATGGCTTCCAGCAGCTTCTTTTTTTGTGCATCCAGATAGAAGAGGGAATTGCTATCCAGTGTGTCTGTGCCGTCAGAGGGCATTTGTAAGTCGGAAAAGACCGGTGGGATGCCTGCCTGTGCCAGCTGCTCCTTGCATTTCAGTATGCTGCTTAGCAGATCCTCCATCCGGCAGGGCTTTAAAAGATAATCCGATACGCCGTAGCGAAGGGCAGTCTGGGCGTAGACGAATTCATCATATCCGCTGAGGATGATGACCTGGATGTTCAGGTTCTGTTCATGAATATGCCGGATAATGCCAAGGCCGTCGATGACAGGCATACTTATATCCAGAAGGGCAATGTCAGGATGCTCCCGGTGGATAATGTCTATGGCCTCCTTGCCGTTGGTGGCTTCCGTGCAGAGGGTGATATCATATTGGGCCCAGGGAATCATGTGACGGATTACATGGCTGGTTTCCCTTTCATCATCTGCAATCAAAAGTTTGGTAAGTTTCACAAGCGTTCCTCCTTGGTGTAATATGAAGCGGCACGCGCCGCTGCGCGTCACCTGCCAGTTCGTCGGAACGATTCCAGTTGTGAAACTTGCGTTTCACAAGCGTTCCTCCTCATACAGTGGTTCAAGAATGGGCAGTGTCAGGGAGACGGTGGTTTTTATCCCTTTTTCGCTGGTTACAGAAAACGAAAATCTGTCCTGATAGATGATAGCCAGCCGATCTTTTATATTCTCAATGGCGTGGCTTTCTGCGTGAAAGGATTTGGTTCTTTGATTCAGCTGCTCTGCCATATCCCTGTCCATGCCGGCGCCGTTGTCTGTGATTTCAAATTCCAGACCGGGGCCAGAGAGGCGGCACAGGACAGTCACCTTCCCTTTCCCGTCTGTTGGCTCCAGGCCGTGGTAGATGGCGTTTTCCACCAGCGGCTGCAGGATAAGACTGGGGATGGTCTGCTCCTTTGCATCCTGGTCTAACTGGATATCATAAGAAATTTTCTCGCCGTAGCGCAGCTGCTGGAGCCGCAGATACTGTTCCAGGAACTGGAATTCTCTGGAGACTGTGGTATATCGGGTATTCTTGCTTAAGCCGGTGCGGAATAAGTGGGACAGGATCCACACCATCTCGGCGATCTCCTTCTCCCCCTTTGCCTGGGCCTTCCAGTAGATAGAGTCCAGGGTGTTGTACAGAAAATGAGGATTGATCCGGCTTTGCAGGGCATTAAGCTCTGCTTCCCGCTCCTTTAGCTGAAGCTTGTATACCCGCTCGATAAGCTCTGCCAGGCTGGTTACCATCTCGTTGTAGCCTCTGCCCAGCTGTCCGATCTCATCCTGGTAGTGGAAGGAGAGGAAGGATTCAAAATTCCCTGTCTGGAAAGAGTGCATGGCAGATAAAAGCTTCTGCAGAGGCCGGATTATCAGGGCGGAGACAAAAAGCATCAGAGGAATGGACAGCAGAAGGGCCGACAAGGCAAAGGGGATGAGATAGTTGGCTGTCCGGTTCAGCTTTTTTGTCAGGGTGCTGGTGGGAACCATATAAAGGTAGATCCAGCCGGTTTTTTCATCGGTAGTATAGAGTGGTATTTTGAGAGAACCTCTCCAACAAATTGCGATATTCTTTCGTGTCTGTTAATTCCCATACTTTACTTTGAAATTCCGAAACGCTCATATCTTCGTAACCGTCAAATTGTAAGGCAAGCAATTTATCAAATTCTTCATCAGAAAATTCTATGTCACGGATAGTATATTTTTCTCTGCTGCTATCGACTGCAGAGGTGGCAAAAGCAGCAGTTACGCCAACAATGAGTATTGCAGCAATACAAATTGCAAATAATGAGGCCTTTTTTATTTTCATAACCGCTGTAATCCTTTCTTCGATAGCATTCTTACTAAAGCTGTTACAAAATGGCAGCAGCCCGCTTTTCGCCTCTTCCATACTGATAAGCATTAGCGAATAGGCAGATTTTGATGTCTCTCCAAATTGCCGTATAACGCTTTCATCACAAGCCAGTTCCAGATCACGGTTAAAAAGCATATACATCACCCACACAAAAGGGTTGAACCAATGAATACAAAGGGCCAGTGTGGCAATCAGCTTTGTGACAGTATCATAGCGATAGATATGCACATAC
>CAJUEJ010000001.1:221574-405091 GCA_910585435.1 uncultured Hungatella sp.
CATTAAAATAACAGGACGGAAAATGCCATAAGTCAATGGGGCCAGAATCCTGTCAGACTGCCTTACCAAAATCGGACGTTTCAATGGGCGTTCCTCCAGCCACGTTTCTACATAATGGTTGTGGACAGGTAAAGCTGTCCGAAATTCAAGCAGACAACGCAAATAAGATATTATGAAAAACAATGCCATAAGTATGCTTCCTGCACACCATACAATAAACCACATGGAAACAGATGATGAAATATCCGCTGACGGCTGCACGGCCTTCTGTGTTATAACAAACAGCCCCTGCATAGCGGGAATGTTGTAATCTGTTCCGACCTCTGGCAATGCTGTAGAAGACATGCTATGAGTTACCAACGTATAAATACTGAACATTGACGGAATCGAAAACGGGATAAGCAGTCTTACCATCACCAATTCCCATAAAACAAGAAAAGTCTTTTTCGGCAGTTTATTGACTGCCACCCCACGGATAATCACTACCGCAGCAATGAAAGCAGCCCCCGAAAAGCTCATTTGCAGTAAATTCATCTACACCACCTCATTCCAAATCCTCCACAAGCTGCTTGAGCTTCTGAATCTGCTCAGCAGAAAGCTTTTTCCTGCCTAACAGGGCTGCAAACAGCTTATCAACAGAACCATCATAAATCTTGTCAACCAATTCTTTTGTTTCCGCTTCCTGTACTTCTTCTTTGGGAATAAGGGCATGGCACATGAAATTCGGTTCGGAACGCTCAATCGCCCCTTTTTTGATACACCTTTTTATCAGTGTGTACGTAGTATTCATGTTCCAGCCAATTTCTTTTTTCAGAACATCGGATATGTGTTTGGCAGTGGTGTCGCCCTCACTCCAAAGCACACACATTACTTTCAATTCTGAATCAAAAAGTTTAATATCCATTTTTCTCCCCCTTCCTATAAGACCACAGTAGTTTCTGCCTGGTTATACATTACACCTTTCTTGCTGGGCTGTCAATACTACTGCAGTAGTGTTAAAGAAAAATTCATAATTTTTATGTCGGGGATAAAGCGTAATACTATGGGACAGACATTCAAAAATAAAATAGTATTCTTTCAGGAAATATGATAGACTAAGACAAATAGTTTCAATGGAAAAGAGGTAAGACGGGATGAAGCAGGAGAGACAAATCTCTCTTCCGGCAGTATTTCTGGAGAGAATGAAAAGGCTTTTAGGGGAGGAGTATCCGGTATTTCTGGACAGCTATGAAAAAGAACGGGTTCAGGGGCTCCGCTTAAACCCATTAAAATGGGGGCCAGAAACCCCGGGGCAGGAATGGGATGCATATGAGGCTGAAATAAAGAAAAAATTTGGCCTCAGGAAGATTTTGTGGGCAAAGGATGGTTATTATTATGAAGCAGATACAAGGCCTGGGAGGCATCCGCTTCATGAGGCTGGCGCCTACTATATCCAGGAGCCCAGCGCCATGGCGGCGGCAGCGCTTTTAAGCCCTGAGCCGGGAGAGATCGTTTTGGATCTGTGCGCTGCTCCCGGGGGAAAGACCACGCAGCTTGCCGGCCTTATGAAGCAGGCAGGCCTGCTGGTAAGCAATGAGATTCATCCGGCCAGAGCCAGGATCCTGTCTCAGAATGTGGAGAGGATGGGCATCCGAAACGGGGTGGTGACAAACGAGGATCCCGAAACCCTGCTTGCGCATTTTCCTGAATTTTTTCATAAGATTCTGGTGGATGCGCCCTGCTCCGGGGAGGGGATGTTCCGGAAAGATGATAAGGCCCGCCAGGAGTGGAGCCCTGAAAATGTAAGCCTCTGTGCCCGGCGCCAGGGCGAGATCCTTGACTGCGCCGCCGGGATGCTAAAAGGCGGAGGAAGGCTGGTTTACTCTACCTGTACCTTCTCGCCGGAAGAAAACGAGGGGAGTGTCCAGGGCTTTTTAAAACGCCATGAAGAGTTTGAGCTGGAGGAAGTAGTTCCGGAAGGTTTCTCTGGCTTCGGCCATGGGCAGCCGGAGTGGATAGAGGGCGGCATGCCGGAGCTGTCAAAGACTTTCCGCATCTGGCCCCACAGGACAGAGGGGGAGGGACATTTTCTTGCGGTATTAAAAAAATCTTCCGAAAAAGAGAAAGAACCAGAAAAGGAGCGGCACAAGAGGAGAAAAACACCGGATGAGTGGGAAAAATGGTGCCGGTTTGCCCAAACAGAGCTTTCCCTGTCTTTGGAAGACCAGTGCCGAAAGGCCGGGTATCCGGTTATGTTCGGAGATCAGCTTTATCTGGTTCCTTCCCAGATGAAGGATATGAAGGGGCTGAAAATCCTCAGGCCGGGATTGCATCTGGGGGAATATAAAAAGAACCGTTTTGAGCCGTCCCACAGCCTGGCGCTGTATTTGAAAAAGGAGCAGGCAAGACAGTGGGTCTGTCTGGACGCAGACGGGCCTCTGATTCAGAAATATTTAAGGGGGGAGGCCATAGACCGGGGCAGCCTGGAAGGGGCGCCTGCCGCCCTTTCTGAAAAAGGGTGGGTTCTTATGCTGGCGGACCATGTTTCTGTGGGATGGGCAAAGCTGGCAGGGAACACCCTGAAAAATCATTATCCCAAAGGACTTCGCATATAGGAAAATGAAATAAGCAGGGAATGTTGAAATAGAAGGTACTTGGGACTGAGGAGCTTTTTTATGTCTCGGAGCCCGGGAAGATAAATTCCATATCTCCTGGAAAAGCTGCCTCAAATACCATCTGTTGTCCGCTGACAGGATGCTTAAACGCCAGGCGGCGGGAGTGAAGGGCCTGTCTGCCTATAAAACGATAATCCGGATTGTAAAGGAAATCCCCCAAAAGCGGATGGCCCACATATTTCATATGAACCCGAATCTGATGGGTTCTGCCGGTCTCCAGAGTCAAAGAGACCAGGGAGCAGTCGATTGTGGGATTATAGGAAATTAGATGATAATGGGTGCAGGCTTTTTCTCCCCGTATGGGATCCACGATGCGCATGATGGCAGAGCCGTCCGCCCGGGCAATGGGGGCGTCGATACAGCCTTCCCTGTCCGGCATTCCGGAAACCACAGCCAGATATTCCCGGTGTATCTGCCGGTTTTTTACCATTTCGGATAAAACGGCGCTGCTGAGCCCATGCCGTGCGACGATCAAAAGCCCAGTGGTATCCCGGTCCAGCCGGTTTACGACCCGGTAAACAAAAGGCTCTCCTTTCTGACGGAAATAATATGCCAGGCCGTTGGCCAGCGTATTTTCATAGTGTCCCTGGGAAGGATGGACAGGCAGTCCTGCAGGCTTATTGATTACCAGAATATCTTCGTCCTCATAGACGATATCCAAATCCATGGCAGTGGGAACAATGGTTCCAGAATTCTCTGTTTCCTCCAGCCGGACTTCCAAAGTCTCGTTTTCTTTAAGCACCCGGTTGGAACAGACCCTTTCCCCGCCGATGGACAGGCCCATGGGAGCCTGCTTCAGGCGGATGAGCAGATGCTTCGAATATCCCTTCTTTTTTAAAAACTGTTCAACTGTTTGAGAAATATCCCGGGTTGTGATATGATAAGTAAGTAATTTTTTCATAGGAAGATTCTATCATGGAAGAACCGCATTGACAAGAGCATACAAGATGATAAAATATACAGTAAATCCAGAGGAGAGGATGTAAGATGGAAAGACAAATGGCGTTTCACATTTTGGGACTGAAGGAGACGAAAGATGAGTCCGCAATCCAGGATGCGTACAGAGGATTGTTAAGGCAGACCAATCCGGAGGATGACCCGGAAGGGTTTAAACGTTTAAGAGAAGCCTATGAGGCGGCCCTCGCCTGGGCCAGAAAGCCTGAGGAGCAGGAGCAGGGCGAGAAAACAGACATTGACAGATGGATTGACCGGGCAGATCAGGTATACAGGAATATCTGCCTCCGCCGTCAGCCGGAGGCATGGAAGGAAGTGTTAGAGGATCCCCTCTGTGACGATCTGGACACCTCCCTCCAGGCCAGAGAGGCCATGATGGCCTATCTGATGGATCATATTTATCTGCCCAACGCAGTCTGGAAGCTGTTTGACAAGCGGTTTCAGATTGTGGAGGACAGAGAGAATTTAGAGCAGCAGTTCCCAAGAGATTTTTTAAACTATGTGACGTATTACATTCAGAACGAAGAATTTATCAATTATTCCCTTTTTCAGATCCTGGACCAGGAGGGGATGGATGCGGACGCATATATCCGCAATTACCTGGGGGTAAAACGCTTGGTCGACCAGGGAGAGATAAAAGAGTGCAGGGAGAAGCTGGAAGCTCTGGAGGCCTTTGGCATCTACCATCCCTATCAGGATGTGGAGATGCTGCGGGTACTCTATGCCCTGATGGAGCGCGCCAGATCCGAGATGCCACAGGGGATGACCTTTGAGGAGACGCCTGGAGGAGAAGAGGCGGTACGGATTATGCAGAATCTTCTGGAGCATTATGGGGAAGACAGCTACGTGCAGCTTCACTGCGGTATGGGCAAATGGACCCTGGGTGAGGAGGAGGCAGCGGCCGGACTGTGGGAAAAGATTCTGGAGAAGCATCCTTCCCACTATATGGCTAAATTTTACATTGTCCGCTACCTGATGAAGAAGGAAGAGTACAGGCAGGCCAAAGAAAAGATGCTGGAGCTTCTTGACATAGACGGCAATGACGAACAGGTCATCGGATACCTTCACACAGCCAATGAAGCCCTGATTAAAGAGTACGAAGAAAAGCAAAAAGAAGCAGAAAGCCAGAATCAGCACTTAAAGTTTGAGGATGCCGTGGATCTGGCCCGCTGCTACTATCAGAATGAAATGTGTGAGGAAGCCATCTCCATCCTGGAAAAGCTGAGTCCGGATGAAGAGCAGGAATATGAGTATTCCAATCTTTTCGGCCGGGTCCTTTACCGGGCGGACGCCTATGACAGGGCCTGCCCCCAGTTAAAAAGGTGGCTTGAGCTGATTCGTCTGACCCCTGAGGATGACGATGAAGAACATAAAAAGAGGAGAAGCAGAGAGTTTCGGGCCTGCCATATCTTAAGCGGATGCTGCCACGAGATGGGGGACAGAGAGCAGGCTATGGAGTATGTGGAGCAGGCCATCAGGGTGGCGGATAACCAGGAGGATATGGTATCTGCCATGCAGTATAAAGCCTATATGCTGTTTACCTATGAGGAGTATGAGAAATGTATCGATGGCTGCGACCAGGTAATCGAAAAAAATGACCGGTATTTCCCGGCGTACTTACAGCGCCAGGAGGCGGCCTACAAGCTGAAAAAGGGACAGCAGGTGGTGGATGATTATTATAATGCCATCAACATATACAACGGGTATTATAAACCCTATCTCCTGGCGGCTCAGACATTTTTCTACCATGATCAATATGAGGATGCCAAAGGGGTTCTGGACAGGGCAAAGGAAAACGGCGTGGAGTTCTCTGACAATATGAGGCTGTATCAGGTAAAGATCTTAAGAAACCTGGCACAGAAGAAGGAAGACAGGGAATTGCCGTTTACCATTATCAGGGAGCTTTTAGATACGGTAAAAAGCCCGGAGACGGATATCGAGGATATTTCCGAGCTGGAGTATGAGCTTGCCCTGCTTTACTGGGACGACGGGGATCTGGATAAGGCGGTAGAGTATCTGAACCTGGCCATCGAGAAGAATCCGGACAGAATGCAGTACCACATGGTAGGAGGACACATCTATCTGGACAAGAAGGCGTACAAAAAGGCTTTGGAGGAATACAACATTGCCAGCGCAGAGTACGGTGAGTCCCCCTCCCTCCACTATAACTGCGGCGTATGCCAGGAAGAGCTGGGGCTTAAGGAGCTGGCGCTGGAGTGCTATAAAAAGGCACTGGAGTACAAGGAAGGCTATCGGGACGCCTGCGAAAAAATTGCCAATTATTACAAAGAACGTTACAACAGGCTGTACGATGAGGCGGATTTTGAACTGGCCTTAAACTACATTAACCAGCAGCTTAAGGTGCGGGAAAACTGCTACTACCTGGTAGAGCGGGGAAGAATCTACATGAGCGCCTACAAGCTTAAGGAGGCTATCAAGGATTTTGAGAAGGCCCTGGAATACGTGGAGAATGACTGGGCTTCCTACAACAATATGGGCTGCTGCTACAAATATATGGGCCAGTTTGAGAAGGCGATCCAGTGCCTTTTGAAGGCTGTGGAGTGCATGGGAGAGGATAAAAGCGTCCTGCCCTACAGCAATATGGCAGACTGCTACGAGGCATTGAAGCAGTATGAAAAAGCCATCCAGTGTTATGAGAAGGATCTGGAGATGTTCCCGGACCGGAAGGTATTCCGAAAGGAAATCGGGCTTTTATACCAGTACATGGGGGACTATGAAAATGCCCTGAAATATTTTCAGATGGAGCCGGGGCTGGATGATTACTACGAAAATATGGCCAACGTCTATTATCTCCAGGGGAAAAAGAAGCTGGCTATCCAGACGTATGAGGAGGGCATCCGCAAAGCCTCCAAGGAGGACAAGTCCGACCGGTTCAGCGATCTGGCTTACTTCTACAGACATATTTTAAGGGAGACGAAAAAGGCGGAGTATTATTATAAGAAAGCCCTTGCCGTGGCGACCAATGACGATGACCGCCATGAGCTGGAGTGGAAGCTGGCTGCCCTTTATTTTACCATGGGAAAGCGGGACAATGCCAGGCTGTTTGCCAGAAAATCCCTGGAACATTTCAATAAGGCAGGCAATGGCACGGAGGAAAATTATCTGAATTACCTTCAGTACCGTCCGGCCAGGCTTATGCGGTTTGGATGGATTTATATCTGCCTGGGGGAGACCCAGAAAGGGCTTTCTTTGTTCCGCCAGATGACGGAGTGCCACCGCTGCCGTCACTGCCGCCACAGAGAGTGTTTTGAAGCCTATCAGTATCTGGGAAGATATTATGAAACCACAGGCGATTATGAACAGGCCCTGGAATATTATGAGAAAGCTTACGCAGCCAATGATCAGGATCTGGTATCTGCTGTTTCTATTGAGAAAGTAAAGGAACTGATGCGTAAAAAGAGATAAAAGGATCATAACGCACAAACGATTGCAGGGAAAACAGCTGTGGAGCGCCCCGGCCGGGGGAAGAACAGAAATGAAAGACAGAATATGTACGATCGGAATCTGACAGAATCATGTATTGAGAGAGTTCGGGCGTACAGGGATGAATTCGGAGGAATGTATATATATGATTATCGGAATTGATTTGGGTACGACCAACAGCCTGGTGGCGTATTTTACAGAAGATGGACCTGAGATTATTCCTAACAGGCTGGGAAAGCATCTGACCCCCTCCGTAGTCAGCATCGATGAGGAGGAGCAGATTTATGTAGGGGAGCTGGCTGCAGAGCGGATGCTTCTGTATCCGGAAAGCGCCGCCAGCGTGTTTAAACGGGATATGGGAAGCAAAAAGCAGTTTAAGCTGCTTCACAAGACATTCCTGGCTGAAGAACTGTCAGCCCTGGTGCTTCGCGCCCTGAAAGAGGATGCAGAAAGCTTTCTGGGGGAAGAGGTGACAGAGGCTGTGATCAGTGTCCCGGCCTATTTTAACGATGCCAGGAGACGGGCTACCAAGCGGGCCGGGGAGCTGGCAGGCCTTAAGGTGGAGCGGATCATCAGTGAGCCTACGGCGGCTGCCATTGCCTACGGACTGTATCAGAGCAAGGAACGGGCCAGATTCCTGGTATTTGACTTAGGCGGCGGCACCTTTGACGTGTCCATACTGGAGCTTTACGATACGATTCTGGAAGTGCGGGCAGTGGCCGGAGACAATTTCCTGGGAGGAGAGGATTTTACGGCTGTTATAGAGAATATGTTCTTTGAAAAGCACAGGAAGCTGGACAGGCTGTCTCTCAGCGAAAAGAACCTGCGCCATATCCACAAACAGGCGGAGCAGTGCAAGCTGGGATTTTCAGAGAAACGGGTGTCTGCTATGCGTTGCAAGATAGGGGATGAGGTCTATGAGATGGAAGTGGAGCTTCCCAAGTATGAAGAAGCCTGCGAGGAGCTGCTGGAGCGGATCCGCAAACCGGTAAAAAGAAGCCTGGCTGATGCCCATATCCGGCTGGCGGATATTGACAAGGTAGTCCTGGTGGGAGGGGCCACAAAAAGCCCGGTTGTGCGGCGGTTTGTAAGCAAGCTGTTTAAGATGCTGCCGGATACCAACATCAATCCGGATGAGGCGGTGGCCCTGGGAGCCGCTATCCAGGGAGCGATGAAGGAGCGGAAGGATGCTATCAAAGAGGTGATTCTCACGGACGTGTGTCCCTTTACCCTGGGAACCGAGGTGGTGAGAGAGTGGGAGAACCACCAGTTTGAGCAAGGGGTGTTCTGCCCCATTATTGATCGGAATACGGTGATTCCTGCCAGCCGGACGGAGCGTCTTTATACGGTGAGGGATAATCAGAATAAGATACGGGTCAATGTCCTCCAGGGGGAGAGCCGGTTTGCGGCCAATAACCTGTCCCTGGGAGAGCTGCTGATCGAGATCCCTGCGGCCAAGGCAGGGGAGGAAGCGGTGGATGTGACCTATACGTATGATATTAACTCTATTCTGGAGGTTGAGGTCAAGGTTGTGTCCACGGAGAAGGTGATGAAGAAGGTGTTTTTAGGACAGGATGTGGATATGACAGAGGAGGAGATTGAGGAGAGGCTTAAAACCCTTTCTTACCTGAAGATCCATCCCAGAGACAGGGAGGAGAATAAATATCTTCTGCTTCGGGGGGAGAGAGTGTACGAGGAGAGCCTGGGAGACGACAGGCTGTTTGTGGAGACGGCTATCAGGAAGTTTGAGAAGGCGTTAAACACCTATGATCAGGGGATTATCGAGGAGGCCAAGACAGAGTTTAAGAAGTTTTTGGAGATGATGGAGGAGTAAGAGCGGTTTTGCTATCTGGAAAGATGCTTCTCCTTGCCGGACGCATGGTCTACGATAGAATCCTGCTTTAAAAAGCTGGCCCTCTTGATGCTGTCGATGCCGTATTTTCCGCGTATGGCATCGATGGCCTTGTCCATCTTTTCCAGCTTTTGATTCCTGGCGGACTGGAACATATGAAACTGGGTGAAGGTGCCGTCTGAGATATGGCTGGCCCTGACGCTGATTAAGCGTATGGGAGTAAAGTCCCAGAACTCTTTTAACAGTTCGCAGGCCTTTTGGTAGAGGACGGTGGTGGAATCTGTAGGCGTGTCCAGGGTTATCTGGTGGGAGTGGGCATGAAAGCTCCAGTCCTTTAACTCCACACAGATGCAGCCGCACAGTACCTTGTCTTTTCTTAAACGGATTCCTACGGTCTCACACAGAGACAGGATCACCTGGCAGGCGGTATCGTAGTCATTCACATCCTGCGACAGAGTGGTTTCATTGCTGTAGCCTTTGTTTACAGGCTCCCGCTCTTCCACAGGGCTGTCGTCAATGCCGTTGGCATAGGAAAGGATCTGGGCAGCGTATTTGTCTCCCAGATGGGATTTTAATATTTGAAGATTGGTGTGGGCCAGGTCTCCGATGGTGTGGATACCGATGGCCTTCATTTTTTGCTCGGCGGAGCTTCCCACAAAGAACAGTTCCCTTACAGGAAGAGGCCACATTTTGGATGGAACCTCCTCCTCCCACAGGGTGTGGCAGCGGTTGGGCTTTTCAAAATCGGAAGCCATTTTTGCCAGAAGCTTATTGGATGAGATTCCGATGTTGACAGTGAATTGAAGCTCCTGTTTGATCCGTTCCCGGATACGGTCTGCCGTTTCCACAGGCTCTCCGAAGAGATGGATGGTGGAGGTCATGTCTAAGAAGGCCTCGTCAATGCTGAATTTTTCAATGTCCGGTGTGTATTCCTCCAGAAGGCGGAGAAGCTTTTGTGAGAAATCCCGGTAGACATGAAAATGGGAGGGGACGATCATCAGCTCAGGACATTTTTTCAGAGCCTGGGCAAGAGGTTCACCGGTGGTAATGCCGTATTTTTTGGCAGGCGTGGATTTGGCCAGGACAATGCCGTGGCGGGAGGCCTGGTCACCGCCTACAGCAGAGGGGATGGTGCGCAGATCCAGAGCCGCCGGGTCGCGTTCCAGGCGGTGTACGGATTCCCAGCTTAGAAAGGCGGAGTTTACGTCGATGTGGAAGATAAGTCTTTTTTGGGGTAGTTCCATGGGGGCCTCCTTGCAATGTGAAAGTTATGAGGTTATTTTATCATAAAAGAGGAAGGGATGCATCTACTTTAATCGGTTTGGGGTGGAATATGTTTATGCTTGGCTGCTGTTTATATACAATGTGGTTTTTGGGTTTTTGTTGTTTGTGAAGTTGCGGAGGGGCCGCCTGAGGAGGGAATCCTATTGTATTCTCCTGGGCACGCTCGCGCTACGTGAAGAGCATAGCGGTACGTAAGGCGCTAAAAGACAGCGCCTAAGTACCGATGGTCTTCAAGTACCCTGGAGAATACAATAGGATTCCCTCCTCAGGCTACGTTATCTCTGGCAGTCATATGTTGATTCCGGTACATGACTTAATCATGATAGATGCAAGATAATGATGTTTTTCAGAAAACAGGTGCGAATATGACTGAAATAGAAATGCTTAAAATGTCGATAGAGGAATTTGACAGGCTGCAGGATTATATGCAGTCTTCTGACAAAGAATCCGAAGCATACAAAAAGATGAAGCGACGTTATACAGCCTTAAAAGTTATATTGACAGCTTCGGGTATCAATCTTACTGAGATTGATTATATTAAGGAGTAACTTAATTGTCATCAATGCCGGCATTTTAAATTTACTGACATTCCTTAAGGCCCCCAGACATAGGATAGGTAATAACGCTTCGGGAGAGATGGAACTTGAAGAAATGCAGACAGTTGTATTACAGGTTGCTTCTCCTTATTTTTATGGCTTTTTCCATAACCTGTCTATACGGAAAAACAATATACGCACAGCCCCAGAATACGGTAGAGACCGGGACAGAAATCAGGATAGATAATCAGGTAGAAAACCAGGCAGAAAACCAGATAGAAAATCCGGCAGAAAACCAGATAGAAAATCCGGCGGAAAACTCGGCAGGAAGCAGCTCGCGTAAGGAAAATGCTTCCGGCATAACACTCCACGCCCAGTCTGCCGTCCTGTTAGATGCTGACACAGGACGGGTTTTGTATGGAAAGGGGGAGGAGCTGATACGCCCTATGGCCAGCACCACCAAGATTATGACCTGTATTCTGGCGCTGGAGAACGGGAATCCGGAGGATGTGATAACTGTATCTGCCAATGCGGCCAGGCAGCCGAAGGTCCACCTGGGAGCGCCGGCCGGGAGGACTTTTTACTTGAAGGATCTGCTGTACTCTCTGATGCTGGAATCCCACAATGACAGCGCCGTCATGATCGCGGAGCATCTGGGGGGAAGCGTGGAGGGCTTTGCGGAAATGATGAATGAAAAAGCCAGGCAGCTGGGCTGCAATGACACTTGGTTTATCACGCCCAACGGGCTGGATGCCTCCGTAACCACAGAGGACGGAAAGACTATGGCCCACAGCACCACCGGGGCGGATCTGGCGGCTATTATGCGGTACTGTGTCTGGCAGTCTCCCAAAAAGGAAGAATTTTTAGAGATTACCAGAACCCAGAACTATTATTTTATGGACACGGAGGGAAAAGGGGCTTATTCCTGTGTGAATCATAATGCTTTTCTGACCATGGCAGACGGTGTGTTGTCCGGCAAAACCGGGTTTACCGGAGGGGCCGGATACTCCTATGTGGCAGCCATGGAGGATGGAGACCGGCATTTTACCATGGCGCTTTTAGGCTGCGGCTGGCCGCCTCATAAGACATACAAATGGAGTGATGCCAGGGCCCTCTATTCCTACGGAAAGGAACATTACCAGAAACGGGAAGTGTACCAGGAGACAAAGCTGAAGGAAATACCGGTGGAGAACGGGATTCCAGAGGATGGGGATGTAAGCCGGCCGGCTTATGCCTGCCTGACTCTGAACTTGAGGGAAGAGGAAAAAACTCTGAAGGTGCTTATGAGGGAAGACGAAAACGTTCAGGTCCAGGTTCAGGTGCCGGACCAGTTAAAGGCGCCTGTAAAGCAGGGAACAGCTGTGGGGCAGATTCTCTATTCCATCGACGGAATGGAGATAAAGCGTTATCCGGTCTATGTGCGCGATGCCATAGAGCGTTTGTCCTTTGGCTGGTGCCTGAAAAAGGTGGGGAGGCAGTGGCTGCCCTTTTAAGATAACAGGAGCTTCCGACAGTTTTCTGCTTTTTTGAATCTTCACGGGAAGATGTTTTTTTGGTATACTTAAAAAATACACAGGGGATTTAAGAAGGAAATTTTTCCCGGGAAGATGGTTTGCGCAAGAATGGAAAAGCTGATTCCAGGGGAAAAGCAGCAGATGGAGGATATCCTGAAGTATCAGGTACTTATGGGATGAAGTAAAAGAAGAATGATGTTCCAAAGTCCGACAAATTTGCCGGAAAGAGGAAAGTCATTCTTTTTTTGTGGAAAATTTGTGGAAAATAAAATGAGAAATCCGACATACTGGCCGGATCACGCGTTTGAGAGAAAGGATTGTATGTGATATACTAAGCACATACACAAACCAAAGAGTACTCTCCAAAAATCGGCTCTGAAAGCGGAAGACAGGAAAACGGGAGTGCTCCCAAAGGGGAGGAAATGGAAATGAAAAGAAGAAGGCAATCCAAATATTCCTGTACAGCGGATTCGGTCAGGGAACTTCTGTATGGAGGCCACGAGAAAGACAGACAGTTTCAGGCGATTCTGAGGGAAGCCGTTGAGACGGTCAGGACATGGTGGTCGGAAACCTGCAGCCATTGTCAGGTTTTTTCCAGGGAATATTCCCTGAAGGTGCCGGAAAGGAATCCAAAGAGAAGCAGGGAGGAAAAGCTGCTTTTAGAGGAAGCCTTTCACTACGGCCTGTGCATGTATATCCATGGCTTGGAGAGAGGAAGCTTTTTCCCGGACCAGAAGGCGGAAAAAGAGACCAGGGCCAGTTTTGACCTGATAAGAAAAATCAGCTCTCGGCAGGTATCGGATACCCTGAAAAGACAATGGAAAAGATTTCAGAAAGTATCAGAGGAGGGGGATTGGGATTTAGAGACAAGAGCAGAGGATCTGCTGAACATTGCCTTCTTTTTCGCCCGGCTGAAACGGATTTCCTTTACCGGACGGGCAACCCGGGAAGACTTATTTGCCCTTCTTGCAGGGGAGAAAAAAGACCTGCTGAAGGAACTGAAGCAGCTTCTTGCCACAGCGGAAACGGATTTCCTTAAGAATCCTGCAACAGGCCCCCTGGAGACCAAAAGAGTCGTGACGGATCTGGAACTCTGCACGGAAAGCCGCCGTGTCATAGGGAGCCTGGAGGAAGGGCTGGAATTTTCCATAGGAGACACCCTGTATCTGTGCACCTTGTCTGCTTCTCGGGTCTGGCGCTGGCAGGAGGCGGCACAGCTGCTGGCCTGTTATATGCTGCTGCATCTGGGAAAAGAAAGGGATGATGCCGGCCAGACGCCAGGCTCTCACAAGGAGTGCCTGATTCGGAAACTTGCCTTTTACCGGGCCAGATTCGGGGAGGTTGAATCTTTTGAGATTGCCAGGCTGGAGGAGGACTTTCGGAAGCTTGTTGAGGCCATGGAAAAGCTGGAGTGCTGGAGTCTGCGCAAACCCTGTAAGATTTCCCGGCAGACTATTCATAAGCAATACTGGCGTGAGGAATATATAAAAGGAATGCTGGATATCTGGGATCTGACAGCCAACAGCGTGCTCCGTGAAATTCCCCTTGGGATCCGGCGGGATATTCTGCAGATGCTGGAACAGGAGAAAGTGACTCATGGGTATCTTCTGGAATATAAGACAGATTCTTCTCATTCTACGGAACTCTGCCTGTATTCGGAGAAGCAGTTTAAGAGAGGGAAGGACGGGAAGAAGATAACAGGCTATTGGATGGTGCGAAAGCAGCAGCAGGAGCAGTGGACCATCTGTGTGATCATCCGAAGCGGCGGGAACAGGGACAGGCGCACCGGTAAAAACGGACTGGAAACCAGGGACAGAGACCCGGGCGCGGCTGACAGAAGAAGATTTAATTTCGGGATCGGAGGAACATATGAATACAGGAGCGGCTGGCATATGAAACTGGAAAGGCAGGAACTGGCAAGGATTCTGGCAAGAAGGCTGTCTTTGGTGCCGGTTCACCAATTTTTAAGAGGAAACAGCTGCTATCAGATGAAGACAGATAAGAACTGGCTGAACCAGGAGGAGAAGGACAGGATCAGGGACACAAAAATCCTGCTGGATATGTTTCACCAGCCTTTGGAAGGATGCTTGGAAGAACTGGTGATTGGGGAGAATTTTTTTGCCCGGGATCCGGAGGGTGTCATTCAGGAGACGGTAATGGGCCTGCCTGTAGATTACGACAGGAATCCCTGGCTGTGGATCCGGGATACAGGCCAGGCTGTAATCGCCAGGGAATGCCTGCATGGCGGAATCTATCCGGAAACCCTGCTTAAGCTTCTGGGAGTATGCGCCGGCAAAGAGATCAGACAAGATGAAAAATAGAAATCAGACAAAAAATAAATAAAATGTCAGTTTAAATAATAAAATACTTGACAAAAATAAGGTATATGGTAAAATAAGTACAAGACACAAGATAAGAACATGCAACGAAAGGGTGGAAAAAGGATGAAGAGAGAAAAAGTAAAAGAGGTAGACATTTTACGTACTCCATTGGATTTATACAGGGAGTACCGTGGACTTTCTGTCACGGAGCTGGCGATGATGGCCCATATCTCAAGACAGACAGTGAATGAGGCATGTCTTGGGATGAAGGTGGGGCCGGACCGTTTAAGCCGTCTGGCAGGGGCACTGTATGTGGATGTGGAGGATCTGGATCAGGATGTGATGCCGGAGGGAATGAAGAAGCATATGGTGTATATTCCGGGGATCCTGGACACAATCAGGGAGACCATAAAAAAGTGTCCGCCCTGCAGGCTGCGGGGGAAAGCAGCTGTGATTGCCGCCTATCTGGCCATGGAGGATGAGAAGCTGAAGGATGAGAACCAGAGGGAGGTGAACCTGGAGAGGGTGGTGGAATATCTTCTCACCCGCTGTGGGACTGTGGGATATATGTATCTGAATTTTTATCTGTCCCAACAGCATAAAGAGCCCGAGCCCTGGCCCCAGGAAAATCCTGGGGATACCGGGAAAGATAAGTGCAGCCTGACTCTGTACCGGGAATACAGGGGCATGAACGTCAATCAGCTGGCGGATGCTTCCGGGATTTCCCGTCAGACCATCAGCGGCGCCTGCAGCGGTAGAGAGCAGCTTTCGGATAAAAGCCTGCGGAGCCTGGCAAAAGCCCTCTGTGTGGATGTGGAGGATATCCGATGGGGAGCGGATCCCCGGAAGATGGTCCATATTCCGGAGGAGATCCAGAAGATTGAAGAGGCTGTCGGACGGTGCCGTCCCAGGATTCTGGAGAAGCGGCTTGGGAATATCCTCAGTTTTCTGGAAGGCTGGAGTGACAGGGATGCGGATTTTGGGAGGCTGATGGAGATTTTCCGGTATCTTTTTCAGGAGGATAAGGCAGAGCGGCAGGCAGTGCTCAGGAAGCTTGGAGAGTTTACGGCCATGGAGCTGTTCCAGGTAAATTTCAGCCGGTTCCATCTGCCCAGGATTGAGGTCGGATATGAGGTGGCTGACAAGGAGAAGGGGGAATACAACGCCTTTGTCCTGTTTGAGGACTGGGTCTATGATCTGTTTGGACTGGAGCGGCCTGTGAGCATTGTTCAGGTGCCCTCCGTGAACGGAACAGGCGGAAAAGAGGCTTGCAGGATTCTGGATTTTCCCATCAGCTATTATGGGGGAACCTGGGGACCGGAGGAGAATCCGGATGAATTTGAAGGCGGTCTGCTGGACCAGGTTATGGAGTATATGCGGCAGTGTGACGTCTATCCACAGATGGAGGAGTTGTATGTTCTGTTCTGCGAAGAATTTCTGGATATGGCTTTCAATGACAGTCAGATTACCAGGATATGGAGGTACGATGAGAAGGAAGGGCAGCCGGAGTTTCTTCTTTTTATAAAGAGGAAGGCAGACTATGAGAAGGTTCTGGACAGGGCCATGAGAAACGTAAACAGCCCGGAGATTCTAAGGTCGGTAATCGCGGATATTTTCAGCAGAATTGTAACAAACCCTGAGACAGAAGACCGGATACTTGGCATGATAGGATTGGAAGAAAATCAATGATTAAAATAAAAAGAATTTATCACAGAGGGGAACATTTTATTTCAAGCTTTCATACGGGAACCGGAAGCTATGTGAGAACCGCCGTCCTTAAGGGGGAGAGGGAAGGAAAAGACCCTTTCCAGGCGGATTTTCCGGAATTGATTGATATCGGTATTATGGGACACTGCATCCATGGGAAAAAGGGGCTGTGTCTGAAGGCGGGAATCGGCTGTTACCAGGACGGCCTTCACGCGAAGAAAAAGAACATGAGCCTGGAGCTGTTTCAGAGGATTGCAGATGAATGCCAGGGCAGAACCTTTCAGTTTGCCCTGGGAGGGGCGGGAGACCCGGACCAGCATGAGCAGTTTGAAGAGATCCTCCGGTATTCCCGGGCGAAAGGGATTGTTCCTAATTTTACCACCTCCGGATACGGACTGACAGAAGAACTGGCAGAAATCAGCGGTAAATACTGCGGAGCCGTGGCGGTCAGCTGGTACCGGAGTCCCTATACCTGGAGGGCTGTGGAGCTGCTTCTTGCCGAGAAGGTGACAACCAATATTCACTATGTTCTTGGACGGGATTCCATAGAGGAAGCTGTCAGCCGTTTAAAGCACCGGGATTTTCCGGAAGGAATAAACGGGGTGGTTTTTCTGCTCCACAAGCCGGTGGGACTGGGTAGGGCCGGCCAGGTTTTAAGCCCGGAGGACGGAAGGCTGAAGGCGTTTTTTAAACTGGTTGAGGAGGAGGATTTTCCTTTCCGCATCGGATTTGACTCCTGCATGATTCCCGGAGTTGTGAATTACACCAAAAAACTGGATGTGAATTCCATGGACACCTGCGAAGGCGGAAGGTTCAGCTGCTACATAACGTCAGACGGGAATATGCTGCCCTGCAGCTTTGACAATCAGGAACAGAGGTGGGCCTATGACCTTTCGAAAGGAACCATAGAGGAGGGGTGGAACAGCCAGGCCTTTGAGGATTTCCGAAGGATCTTAAAGGAGGCCTGTCCTGGCTGCGGTATAAGGGATTTGTGCATGGGCGGCTGCCCCATTCGGCCGGAGATTGTTTTATGTATAAAGAAAGGAAGGGATGGTATGAAATACAGAACAGGGTTTGTAACCAATTCCAGCTCGGTCAGCTTTTATGTGGGAAAGAAAGAGGACAGGAAGCTTACCATAGATGACGCCTTTGCTCTCTTGAAGGAGTGCTGGAATGATTATTATGACTGTGCAGAAAGGCTGATTCAGCACATTCTGGCCTCTGAAAAAAAGGAGGTGAGAGAGCTGGTACGGCTGGGAACCGAGAGGGAAATCTGGGGAGAGGACATTTGGCTGGACAATTCCCTGGCATGGCTGACCGACACGAAAATTTATGTGGATTTTAATGATTGCTATCCTGAGAAAAAGGAGCTGCTGGAGGCTTTGGCCAAGGAGTTCGGGATCCATCCTGATGACATGGAAATCCTTACTCCTTATGATCTGGAGAAGAACCAGGTGGTACGGAAACCCTGGCTGACGGCCGGGAACTGGGAGGAAGCTGAAAAGCTTGGGATTGGCCGGGATGATATACAGATTTTTGTTCTGGGAGATGAAACATACAGGGCAGGCATCCTGGCATATCAAAGAAAGGAGGCACTCTCCGAAAGAGACTTTGAAACCCTGGACGCCTACTATGAGGCTCTGGATAATATACAGGGAGATACGCCGCCCATAGATTTTGACCTGCAGCTGGGGCTGGGCAATATGGATTTTGTGGAGGATGAAAAACAGAAGGCCTGCAGAGAATGCCAGGTGATTGTGGAGACCTGGGACAGCAATATTCCCATAGGAGTTTACAACCGGATGAAGGCCAGAAGCCTTGGGGCAGTGTATCACGGATGCTGACTATTGCAGGCGTGCAGGGAAAATTATGAGAAAAGCGCTTCCGGAAAGCAAACAGGAGGACGATGAATGACTGCTTTGGAATTTATGGGTTGGGAAATCCCGGAAAACTGGGAGGATGCAGGAAGTTATTTTGAAAAAGAGGACGGATCCACAGGCTTTATAAAAGCGATTCCTCTGAAAACATGGAAACATGGGCAATGGGTTGTCCCGGATAAGGATTACTCCGGACATTCCTATCTTCTGGAAGATCCCATGTTCCTGTGCCCCTTTACCTGGAGGGAGATCCAGGAGCTTTCCGCTATTGAGATTGTGTGCGACAGCGATATGAATATGGACACGGACGGCTGGTTTTGGAATGACCGTCTATATTATCATATAATCGGGAAAGCCGCTTCCAGGGAGGAGATCCACAGAATGGAAGAGAGGATTTTAGAGCTTGATGCTTTCCAGGAGAGGCATCTTCCGGAGAATGAGGAGGTGATGACAATGCCATACTGCTGGCACCCATGTGTGGTACATGGGCACTTTTGTGCAATCTGGGAGAGAGAGGCATGCGACTGGTGGTATGGCCTGGACGGCATTCTGGATGAATGGAGTTCTGCCTATGTAAAACGGTGTGATATCTGCGGCTTTCTTTATGAATGGTGTCATCTTCTGGCCGCCTGCCCGGGCATTGATGTGGTAATGGCAGCGACACAAGCGTGTCCGGACGATTCTGTGAGGGAGGAAAGAGCGCAGATGGAATATTGGCTTTCAAAACACGGGGATTTTGAGATTCACGCAGGCGGGAACAGGGTGGAATTGAGAAAACTTAATGGTTTTGTAAGCCGCCGTTACAGGGAATATGAGAAAAAATACAAACAGAAACGAAAGGCAGACTTCAGGCCAACGTGGTAGCACAGGAAAGACAGGGGAAACAAAATCTCCTGTTTTTTTATTCCGAGAATACTCATTAAGAAAAATCCTCAAAATGTGCTTGAAATTTTGGCCTGTACAGGTTACAATTAGAATCGGCAGAAATTGGATTTGTAGGGTGATGGTTTGTTAAAAAACAGACAATCACCATCAAAATATTTAAAAATGGAGGACTGCAAAATGAGTAATTCAGCACAAACTTCAGCAGGCAGCAGGATCAGCATGCTGCTTGATGAAAACAGTTTTGTTGAAGTAGGCGCTTATGTAACAGCGAGAAACACAGACTTCAACATGACAAGCAAGGAAACACCTGCAGATGGTGTGATAACCGGCTATGGTACCATTGACGGGAACCTTGTGTATGTGTACAGCCAGGATGCTTCCGTGATGGGCGGCTCCATGGGCGAGATGCACGCAAAGAAAATCTCCAATATCTATGGACTTGCCATGAAGATGGGCGCGCCGGTCATCGGCCTGGTGGACTGTGCCGGCTTACGGCTTCAGGAAGCTACGGATGCCCTTCACGGCTTCGGCCAGTTATATTTGAACCAGACCATGGCGTCCGGCGTGATTCCCCAGATCAGTGCTGTTTTCGGTACCTGCGGCGGCGGCATGGCAGTGTCTGCTGCAATCGCTGACTTTACCTTTATGGAGACGAAGAAGGCAAAATTATTTGTCAATTCTCCCAATGCCATCGACGGCAATTACGCCGGGAAATGCGATACCGCTTCTGCAGACTTCCAGGCAGAGAAGGCAGGGCTGGTTGACTTTGCCGGCAGCGAGGAGGAGATCTTAAGCCAGATCAGAACCCTGGTTTCCATCCTTCCGGCCAACAACGAGGACGATATGTCCTATGAAGAGTGCAGCGATGATTTAAACCGTGCATGCCAGGGATTAGAGAACTATGCCGGCGACACGGCAGGCGCTTTGTCCGTAATCTCGGATGACAATTTCTTTATGGAAGTAAAGGCTGCTCACGAGCCGTCCATGGTGACAGGCTTTATCCGCTTAAACGGCAGCACCGTGGGCTGTGTGGCAAACCGCACCGTAAGCTACGATGAGAACGGCGAGAAGAAGGCAGAGTATGAGGCTGTCCTTACCAGCCGGGGCTGCAGGAAAGCAGCAGACTTTGTTTCCTTCTGCGACGCATTTAACATTCCGCTCCTGACCCTGGTAAATGTAAAGGGCTACAAGGCTGACAAGTGCAGCGAGAAGAATATGGCCAAAGCGGCAGCTAAATTAACCTATGCCTTTGCCAACGCCAGCGTTCCCAAAGTGACTGTCATCGTGGGACAGGCTTACGGCACCGCATATCTGACTATGGCAAGCAAAGCCATCGGCGCAGACATGGTATACGCATGGCCGGGTACATCCATCGGTATGATGGATTCCAAAGCGGCAGCCAAGATCATGTATGCGGATGAGATCGCAAAGGCAGATAACGCAGTGGCTCTCATCGATGAGAAGGCGGCGGAGTACCAGAAACTCCAGTCCAGCCCTGAGGCGGCTGCAAGAAGAGGATATGTGGATGATATCATTGAGGCAGAAGATACAAGACAGAGAGTGATTGCTGCATTTGAAATGTTATTCACAAAGAGAGAGGATCGTCCAGACAAAAAACATGGCACGGTTTAAATGAGGTGACAGGCGTATGAAACAGATTAAGAAAAAGGTATTATTCGTACTTTGCATGTTGGCCTGCCTTTTCTCCCTTTCCGCCTGCAGCAAGGAGGCGGAGGAGGCCAGCGGACTGGATCCTATGATGGAGTCCGGCTTAAAGCAGCAGACCATCATGCTTCTGGAAGAGCTGACATCCCTTCCCGCTGACCAGTTTACCATGGTCATCGATCAGAACAGGGCGGCCGGTATGGAAGCGGTGGCTGTAGGGCTTGAAAGCTATGCGGATCTGACAGATGAACTGGGCGCCTATCAGTCCAGCGACGAAGGCAGGGTCAAGGCAACGGACAACGGCTATGAGGTTACGGTCAATGTGGTGTTCGAGAAAAGAAACTGTGAATTCAAATTGGATGTGACAGAGGATCTATACAATATCACATCCATCGGGTTTGAGCCGGAGTATACTCTGGGAGAGAACATGTCCAAGGCATTTATGAACATGATCATGGGCATGGGAACCGTATTTATCGTACTGATCTTCATCAGCTGGCTGATCAGCTGCTTTAAGTATATCAACGAATTTGAAAAGAAATCTAAGAAGACAGAAAGCCCGGCACCTGCTCCTGCACCTGTACAGGCGGCTGCAGCTCCTGCGGAGGAGAACCTGACAGATGATCTGGAGCTGGTAGCAGTGATTACGGCGGCTGTTGCAGCAGCCCAGGGAGCCCAGGCAAGCGCCAACGGACTGGTAGTCCGCTCCATCAGACGTGTACCTGGCAGCAAGTGGAAAAAAGCGTAGGCAATAATATAGGAGGATTCTTATCATGAAAAATTATACAATCACAGTCAATGGTAATGTTTATGAAGTAACCGTAGAAGAAGGCGTATCCACAGGCGCAGCACCTGCACCGAGAGCGGCAGCTCCCGCAGCACCCAAGGCAGCACCTGCAGCACCAAAGGCAGCTCCGGCCGGAGCTCAAGGGTCTGTGACAGTGGCAGCTCCCATGCCAGGCAAGATTCTGGGCGTAAAGGCAAACGTGGGACAGGCAGTGAAAAAGGGTGAAGTGATGCTGATCCTGGAAGCCATGAAGATGGAGAACGAGATTGTAGCACCTTCCGATGGAACTGTTGCCAGTATCAATGTATCTGTTGGCGATGCCGTAGAAGCAGGCGCAACGTTAGCTACATTAAACTAGGTCTTACGCGTATGTGCGTAGATTCCAGATGGAGGGATTAACATGGATTATATTACAAATACAATGGGTAATCTTCTTCAGCAGACAGCATTTCTGAACCTGACTATCGGCAATCTTGCTATGATTGGCGTGGCCTGTTTCTTCCTGTTTTTGGCAATCAAGAAAGGATTCGAGCCTCTCCTTTTGGTTCCCATCGCTTTCGGCATGCTGCTTGTGAATATTTACCCTGAGATCATGGCCAAACCTTATACGGATGCCATGGGAATCGAACACGCAGGAGGGCTTCTTCACTATTTCTTTATCTTGGATGAGTGGAGCATTCTGCCTTCCCTGATTTTCATGGGTGTGGGAGCCATGACGGATTTCGGTCCCCTGATTGCAAACCCTAAAAGCTTTCTGCTGGGCGCAGCGGCTCAGTTCGGTATTTATACCGCTTACTTTATAGCTATTTTTATGGGCTTCAACGACAAGGCAGCGGCAGCCATCTCCATTATCGGCGGTGCTGATGGCCCGACGTCCATCTTCCTTGCAGGCAAGCTGGGACAGACCGGCCTGATGGGGCCTATCGCTGTGGCTGCTTACTCCTATATGGCTTTGGTTCCCATCATTCAGCCTCCAATTATGAAACTGTTTACTACGGAGGAGGAGCGCAAGATCAAGATGGAACAGCTTCGTCCCGTATCAAAGCTGGAGAGGATCCTGTTCCCGATTATCGTCACCATCGTGGTATGTCTGATTCTACCTACCACAGCTCCCCTTGTAGGTATGCTGATGCTTGGCAACCTGTTTAAGGAGTCCGGCGTTGTGGGACAGCTGGCAGAGACAGCTTCCAATGCCATGATGTATATCGTGGTTATCCTGCTTGGAACGTCTGTAGGAGCAACCACCAGTGCAGAGGCATTCTTAAACCTGGATACCATTAAGATCGTGCTTTTGGGACTGATTGCATTCGCAGTTGGTACGGCAGCCGGCGTGCTGTTCGGTAAGCTGATGTGCAAGGCCACTGGAGGAAAGGTAAATCCGCTTATCGGTTCTGCCGGTGTTTCGGCGGTTCCCATGGCGGCCCGTGTGTCCCAGAAGGTGGGTGCGGAGGCAGATCCTACCAATTTCCTGCTGATGCATGCTATGGGGCCAAACGTTGCCGGCGTTATCGGTACTGCAGTTGCAGCCGGAACCTTTATGGCGATTTTCGGTGTGAAATAGAGTGTTTAAAAATTTATAGGAGGAAATACAATGGCTGAGATTCAGAAAAAACCGGTTAAGATTGTGGAAACCGTCCTTCGTGACGCGCACCAGTCCTTAATCGCAACCAGAATGAGTACTGATCAGATGCTTCCTATTATTGAGAAGATGGATCAGATCGGATATTATGCAGTGGAGTGCTGGGGCGGCGCTACCTTTGATGCCTCCCTTCGTTTCCTGAAGGAAGATCCGTGGGAGAGACTTAGAAAGTTAAAAGCCGGCTTCAAGAACACCAAGCTGCAGATGCTGTTCCGGGGACAGAACATTTTGGGATACAATCATTATGCAGATGACGTGGTAGAATATTTTGTTCAGAAATCTGTGGCAAACGGCATTGACATCATCCGTATTTTTGACTGTCTCAATGATATCCGCAACCTGCAGACTGCGGTGAAGGCAGCAAACAAAGAGAAAGCCCATGCCCAGATCGCATTAAGCTATACATTGGGTGATGCGTATACGCTGGATTATTGGAAAGAGATTGCCAAGAGAATCGAGGATATGGGAGCTGATTCCCTGTGTATCAAGGATATGGCAGGCCTTCTTACCCCATATGCGGCTCAGGAATTGGTTACCGCTCTGAAGGAATCCACAGAGCTTCCTATTGATCTGCATACCCATTATACCTCCGGCGTGGCTTCCATGACGTATTTAAAGGCAGTGGAGTCGGGATGCGATATTATTGATACGGCTATGTCTCCTCTGGCCCTGGGAACCAGCCAGCCGGCTACGGAGGTTATGGTTGAGACATTCAGAGGCACTCCCTATGATACAGGCCTTGACCAGATCAAGCTGGCAGAGATTGCCGATTACTTTACACCGATCCGTGAGCAGGCGTTAAAGAGCGGACTGCTGAACCCCAAGGTTTTGGGCGTGAATATCAAGACCCTGCAGTATCAGGTTCCGGGCGGTATGCTGTCCAACCTGGTATCCCAGCTGAAGGAAGCAGGAAAAGAAGACAAGTACAGAGAGGTTCTGGAGGAGATCCCCAGAGTGAGAAAGGATTTCGGCGAGCCGCCGCTGGTAACTCCGTCTTCTCAGATCGTAGGAACCCAGGCGGTTATGAACGTAATCGCAGGCGAGCGCTACAAGATGGTTCCCAAGGAGTCCAAGAAGATTATGCTTGGGGAATTCGGACAGACGGTAAAGCCGTTTAATCCGGAAGTACAGAAAAAGATTATCGGCGATGAGACACCGATTACCTGCAGGCCTGCAGATTTGATCCCGCCGCAGCTGCCGGAGTTTGAGAAGGCATGTGCACAGTGGAAGCAGCAGGATGAGGACGTTTTATCTTATGCACTGTTCCCCAAGGTTGCAGAAGAATTCTTCAAATACAGAGAAGCACAGCAGACAAAGGTAGATTCTGCTGTGGCTGATACGGCTAATAAGGCTTATCCGGTATAATGTGAAGAGAGTGATAAGAAAGACTCTATGTGGATGGATAAAACGTCCACATAGAGTTTTTACATTTTGCTTACGATTCTTATCGAAAGAATGAAGTTTTTGTGTTTTAGTTGACATATGGTGTCGAATATCTTTATAATGGATATTATGTGAAATTATGTCAGAACCTGGGAATGGACACCGCGTACATCCCCGGCAGGGAGCATGAATACAGAAATACATCGGGAGAACATGGATGAAAAAGAAAACAGTTAAACAGGGGCTGGCTGTGATGCTGGCACTGTTTATGACTATAAATTCCTTTTCCGGCAGGACTGTCTGGCCGGTTTTGGACAGCTATGCGGATACTGTCCGCCCGGCAGTGGTGAATGCCACCACGCTGAATGTGAGAAGCGGCCCGGGAACCACCTACGGGATTGCAGGCAAGCTTACCAACGGGGCCAGCGTAAATGTGATCGGAGAGACGACGGGAGCGGACAGGAAGGTGTGGTATCAGATTGAATACGGCGGAGGGAAGAGAGGGTATGTGCTGTCTACCTATTTGAAATTCCCGGTATCGTATTCAACGGATATGGACTTTGAAAGCTATCTGAATTCCCAGGGATTTCCGGAAAGCTATAAGGCAGGGCTAAGGCAGCTTCATGCAGAGTATCCCAACTGGGTTTTTAAGGCGCAGCATACCAATCTTAACTGGGAGGATGTCATCAGCAATGAGAGCGTCGTAGGGAGAAACCTGGTACACTCAAGCAGTGATTCTTCCTGGAAGTCTACGGCAGAGGGAGCGTATGACTGGAATACCAGTACCTGGCCGGGACTGGACAGCAGCTCCTATGTGGCAGCTTCTGACGGGATTATCCGTTACTATATGGATCCCAGGAATTTTTTAGATGATAAATACGTATTTCAGTTTCTGGTACATAGCTACAACGCTTCTGCCCAGACGGCAGACGGCCTGAGAGCCATGGTGCAGAATACATTTTTAAGCGGCAGCGCAGGTGTCAGCGGAGCCATAACCTGGGATAACGGTGGGGGAAACGGTACAAATTCAGGGCCTGGCGGAAGCTCTTTTCCGGGAGGAACCGGCCAGTATGGCCCGGGGACTTCCTCCGGAGGCGGGACTTCGTCCGGGGGAGCCAGTTTAAGCGGGCCGGGAGGTGCGTCGGGAGGAGGAAATTCCTCTGGCGGAGCCAGCTTAGGCGGGCCGGGAGGTGCGTCGGGAGGAGGAAATTCCTCTGGCGGAGCCAGCTTAGGCGGCCCAGGAGGTACATCGGGAAGTGGAAGTACATCTGGGGGAGCCAGCTTAGGCGGCCCGGGAGTTTCCTCAGGAAGCGGAAATTCGTCTGGCGGAGTCAGCTTGACTGCGCCCGGAGGAGGGACAAGCAGCAATAAGACCGGCAGCTCATCCGGAGTCAGCTTGACAGCACCGGGAGCATCGGTCAGCAGTGTTGAGGGTACAGGTGCGTCTCTCAGCAAGAAAGAAAAGAATCGGGTGACTACGGCTTTAGGGCCAGGAATGACCACCGGCCCGGGGGGAGGTTCCGGCAGTACCAGCCCGACGGAAAACAATACAGGCCCAGGGCCTGGTACAGGAAGCACCGGAACAGAGGCCGGTACAGGAAGCATCGGCCCCGGCCCGGGAACCGGAGGTTATCCTTCGGCAGGCGGTTCAACAGGAACAGCCTCCTATGTGGACATAATCATGAATGCTGCCGCCCAGTCCGGTGTGAACCCTTATGTCCTGGCAGCCATGATTATCCAGGAACAGGGGACCAACGGGACGGGAAGATGTATATCAGGAACCGTAGCTGGGTATGTTGGATATTATAACTTCTTTAATATTGAAGCTTACCAGTCCGGATCCATGGATGCCATCTCCCGCGGACTCTGGTATGCATCTCAGTCAGGAAGCTATGGCCGGCCATGGAATAGCGTGGATAAATCCATTTTAGGCGGAGCCCTCTATTATGGAACAAACTATGTAAATGCAGGGCAGGACACCTTCTATTTAAAAAAATTTAATGTGCAGGGAAGCAATCTGTACAAGCATCAGTATATGACCAATGTACAGGGGGCGGCTTCCGAAGGCGCAAAGCTGGCTCAGGCTTACGGCTCCCAGGTAAAGCAGTCGGCTCTGGAATTTAAGATTCCGGTGTATCTAAACATGCCGCAGAGTGCCTGTCCGCAGCCGGCGGGAAACGGAAGCCCCAATAACAGGCTGTCCGGCCTGGGAGTAGAAGGGTTTACCCTCACTCCTACTTTCAGCCAGGATGTAACATCATACAATCTGATTGTAAGTCCGTCCGTATCTTCCGTTACGGTAAATGCAATACCGCTGGCTTCCACAGCCTCCATAAGCGGAACAGGGACGATTCAGCTTCAGAACGGAAATAACGAAATTATGGTTTCTGTAACTGCCCAGAACGGAACGGTGAGAAACTATGTTATCCATGTGGTGAGACAGGATAACGGCCCGGCTTATAACAGTGCAATCGGCTCCGGCATCGGGGAAAGCAGCCCCGGCACAGGGCCAGGAGCAGGCAGTACAGAGCAGAGCGGATACGGGCCGGCGTACAATTCGGTATCTCCGGGGCCGGGGTCAGGAGACAACTCCGGTACAGGGCCGGGTGTGTCTTCCCAAAGCCCTTCCGGCAGCGGCCCGGGTGTGTCCTCCGGAACAGGCAGTTCCAATGCCATGGGGCCAGGGGGAAGCAATGTGACCATTGTACGATAATACAGTAACTACTGAATGGTTACGGAAAGCAGGTGAATGTATGAATAAAAGGATAAAACACTATATTGCCAGCTTATTTCTGGCTGGACTTATGGCCTTTGCATTGTCTATCCAGGCATTTGCTGCCAGGATTGCATTTTCGGATCCCACGGGCAACGCAGGGGATGAGATTACGGTAACCATGAAGGTTTCCTCAACAGGAGAGGAAACCATAGGAAATGTTGATATCATGCTTGCCTATGACGCGTCGGCGCTGGAATTTTTAAGCGGGACAGGGGCTACAGGCGGAGCAGGCTCCATCCACGTGGTGGGAGCCGCGGAAAGCCAGAATAATAAGGAGTTAGCCTTCTCCTTAAAATTCCGTGCGGCCAAGTCAGGCACCAGCAAAATCACAGTCAGCACCCAGGAAGTGTATGATCTGGATGGCCAGGCTGTAAATGTGGGACAGCAGGGCTCCTCGGCGGTGACCATACAGGGAACCGGATCCTCTTCCAGCAATGCATCTCTGGCTGTTTTGGAGATTTCCCCCGGGAATATTTCCCCGTCTTTCTCTGCAGATGTCATGTCCTATACAGCCACAGTGGGCGGGGACGTAGACAGGGTCAGTGTGTCTGCGCCGGCCCAGGATGCCAATGCCAGCGTGTCCATATCGGGAAATGAAGGGCTGCAGATCGGGGAAAATCAGGTGGTTTGTACTGTTACGGCCCAGGACGGGCAGACGGTAAAGACCTATACCATTACGGTGACGAAGGTAGAGGGAAGTGAAAACGGTGCAGGAGGCCTGGAGGGAGGCGTCCGGTTAAAGACGCCGGAACGGCTGATTACTGTATTCTCCATACCGGATGATGTGGAGATACCGGAAGGATATGAGCAGTGTACCATCGGCATTGACGGCTATGATGTGCAGGGATGGGTATTGGAAGCAGAGGAAGATCCAAGCTACTGTATCTTCTACGGATTAAATGAGAGCGGGGAGAAGGTGTACTACCGCTATGACAGGGCAGAGAGGACTCTGCAGCGTTATTTCCAGGATTTTGCAACCTCAGGTGTTACACAGGAAACCTATGAGGCTATGGTAAATGAGTACAATTCCCTGGTGCATGACTATGATGTCCGGTTCTGGATTATCATAGGCCTGATTGTGCTGACAGTGATTTTACTGATTGCGATTTTCTCTCTGGTGCTTACCAGAGGGCGGCAGGATGATTTTTTTGAACACAGGGAAAACCGGGAGGATTACCCGGAGAAGATGGCCCGCGAAAGGCAGAGAAGACAGGAGGCCGGACGGCTTTCCAGAGAGGAACGGTATCAGAGGGATATGGAGACAGAGCCTCTGGGCAGACAGCCCGCATCCAGGGGAAGCGGTGGAAGAGAGAGAACCCAGAGAGAGCCTGTGCCCAGAGAGCCAAGGGCCGGGGAGCGCTTATCCAGAGGAAACACAGGAAGAATGCCTCAGGAGGGAGGTCCCGGCGGCCGGCCGAGAGAGCAGGCCGGACGTATGTCAGGACAAGGTCCGGAAGGCATGGGAGGCAGACAGGCGGATCCTGTGAGAAAGGCTCCCAGGCAGGGGCCAGATGCCGGCGGGAAAAACGGCGGCGGGGACGAGATAGAATTTATCGATCTGTAAAAAGAATCCGGTGGCTCAGGATGCCTGCTGCCATTACGCTTTCGCAGGGTCAGCGCGGTAAACGGGCAGACCTGTCTGAACTGTTGTAAATACACACATACAGGATTGGGAAAAGGGGTGTCAAGGACTTGGCAGCCCTTTCCATCTTGACGAAAAGACAGATTTGTTATACAATTCCTATAACAGTTATAACGAAAGACGGTGAATACATGATTCTAAGAATTGATTTTAACAGCGATGAGGCTTTGTATATGCAGCTTCGGAATCAGATTATCATCGGCATCGCTACAGGAAGAATCCGGGAAGGGGATACCCTTCCTTCTGTCCGCCAATTAGCAGAGCATATCAGTATTAACATGCATACGGTAAATAAAGCATATTCTGTATTAAGACAGGAAGGATTCGTGAAGCTGGACCGCAGAAAGGGAGCGGTGATTTCTCTGGACCTGGATAAACAGCGGATGCTAAAGGAGATGAAGCAGGAGATCGCCGTGGTGATGGCCAAGGGGATCTGCAAGGGAGTCCAGAGGGAAGAGGTTCATGATCTGGTGGATGAGATATATGATTTATTTGCGAATTGGGAGGAGGGATAGGTATGTTATGTGAACGATGCAAGATTCGGGAAGCCAATATACAATATACGGAAGTGATCAACGGTGTGAAGACAGAGCATAATTTCTGCGCCCAGTGTGCCAGAGAACTGGATGTGGGCCAGTACTCGGCTATTTTTGACGGAGAATTTCCTCTGGTAAAGCTTTTGTCAGGGCTTTTGGGATGGGAGGAGCCGGTAAAGAAAGAAGGGAAGTTCCAGCAGGTAGTCTGTCCCACCTGCGGTACCACCTACGAAGAGTTTGTGGAGAACAGCCGCTTTGGATGCGCAGACTGCTACAGTGTGTTTGACGTCCTGATCCATGACAATATCAAACAGCTTCAGGGAAGCGACCGCCACAACGGGAAAAAGCCTCTCACCCCGGCAGGCCAGGCGCCGGAGGGAGCCAGGGAGGATGGAGGGGAAACGCTGGTGACCGCAGGCATTATGGAAAAAGACGGGGTAAAAAGCGAGATCCGTTCCTGGGAGAGAAAGCTTAAGGAAGCATTAAAGACAGAAGACTATGAGACCGCTGCTTTGTGCAGAGATAAAATCAGGGCATTGAAAGAGGGGATAGAGACAGATGCTTAAGTGGTTTGAGTGCGAGGAAGAGAACAGGCAGAATATTATAAGCAGCAAGATCCGTCTGGCCCGCAACTGGAATGAGTATGTGTTTCCATCCAGGCTGTCTTCGGAGGATGCCTCCCAGATGGTAAAGCGCCTCTGCGACGGGCTTGAGGATCTGGGGGAGAAGGATGGAAGAGTATATGAGACTGCATATATCAGCGAATTAAGCGAGTTAGATCTCCGTGCCCTTAAGGAGCGGAGAGTGCTGAATGCCTCTGTGCTGGAGCGGAAGGCGCCTATGGCCATTATGGTTTCGCAGAAGGAGGACGTGAGCCTGGTGTTTAACGCAACCGACCATATCCGTATCCAGGCATTGTCCACAGGCCTCCATCTCCACCAGCTGTTAAAGACTGCCAATGAGGTAGATGATTTCATCAATGCCAGGTTCTCCTATGCCTTTGATGATAAATACGGGTATCTTACATCCTTTCCCACCAACATGGGAACCGGTATGAGGGCTGCGGTCATGGTCCATCTTCCCAGCCTGTCCCTGGGCAAAAAATTTTCCACCATACTCAGCAACATGGGGCGGTTCGGCGTCTCCATACGTGGGGCTTATGGCGAAGGACGGGAGAATTACGGCGCTATCTACGAGGTGACCAATCAAAAGACCATGGGGCAGACAGAGAAAGAGCTGGCGGATCTGGTGGGAAAGGTGGCGCAGCAGCTAAATGACCAGGAGAACCAGGTGCGGGGGATGACCCTTAAGAACCACCGGCTGGAGAGGGAGGATGAGATATACAAATCCTACGGTGTTCTCAAATACGCCAGGCGTCTTGCCATGAAGGAGGCCATGACCTACCTGTCCCAGCTGATGGCAGGTATTTCCGACGGGCTGATTCAGACCAGCGAGCCCTGTTCTGTCTACCGGCTGATGCTGGGGATTCAGACGGCAAATCTTCAGAAGCTGTCGGATAGGCCACTGGGGAAAGAGGAGCTGGACGAGGCCAGGGCCAAATATTTAAGAGAAGAACTGCCGGATTTATTGTGATGCCAGCAAAGCGGCATGGGAATTTACTGTAAACACTGGCAGGTGTTGCTATATTTAAATGCAGGAGGATTAGGAAAGAATGATAGATCGTTTTACAGCAAAGGCCAGGGAGGCAATCGGGCTGGCAGTGGATGCAGCAGAGAGCCTGGGCCACAATTATGTGGGGACAGAGCATCTGCTGATCGGGCTGCTGCAGGAGGGTACCGGCGTGGCTGCAAAGGTTTTGGAAGAGTGCGGGGTGGAGGAGAATAAGGTGATGGAGCTGGTGAGCCAGCTGATCACCCCCAACCAGCCTGTAAGCCTGATGGAGCAGAATACCTATACTCCCAGCGCGAAGCGGGTGATTGAGAACAGCTACCGGGAAGCCGTGCGTTTTAAGGCGCCTCTCATCGGCACAGAGCATATTCTCATAGCCATTATCAGGGAGAGTGACTGCGTGGCCTCCAGGCTTTTAAACACCATGGGAGTCAGCATTCAAAAGCTCTATATGGATCTCCTCTCCGCCATGGGCGAGGATGCCCCGGCCGGTAAGAGGGAGGAACTGCAGACAAGAAATTCCAGGGGAAGAGCCAGCACTCCTGTATTGGACAACTACAGCCGGGATCTGACGGCCCTTGCCAGGGAAGGAAAGCTGGATCCGGTCATCGGAAGGGAAGCGGAGATCCAGCGGGTGATTCAGATTTTAAGCCGCCGCACAAAGAACAATCCCTGCCTTATAGGAGAGCCGGGAGTGGGAAAGACGGCGGTGGTGGAAGGGCTGGCTCAGATGATTGCAGCCGAGGATGTGCCGGAGACCATCGCAGGCAAGCGTGTGCTGACGCTGGATTTGTCCGGTATGGTGGCAGGCTCCAAGTACCGGGGAGAGTTTGAAGAGAGGATTAAACGGGTTCTGGCAGAGGTCATGGAAGACAAAGGAGTGCTGCTGTTTATCGATGAGATCCATACCATCATCGGGGCCGGAGGGGCAGAGGGAGCTCTGGACGCCTCCAACATTTTAAAGCCGTCTTTAGCCAGGGGCGAGCTGCAGCTCATCGGGGCAACCACCATCGAGGAGTACCGGAAATACATTGAAAAGGATTCAGCCCTGGAGCGCCGGTTCCAGCCGGTAACCGTGGAGGAGCCTTCTGAGGAGGAATCCTACGAGATTTTAAAAGGGCTGAGAGAAAAATATGAGGAGCATCACAAGGTGACTATCACCGATCAGGCGCTGCAGGCGGCAGTGAAGCTGTCAGCCCGGTATATAAATGACCGTTTCCTTCCGGATAAAGCCATTGATCTGATTGACGAGGCCTCTTCCAAGCAGCGTCTGACAAATTTTGTGGAGCCGGAGGAGATCAAGGCCCTGGAGAAGGATATAGAAAACCTGGAACGGCAGAAGGAAAAGGCGATTATGTCCGAGGCTTACGAGAAAGCCGGAGATATTAAGAGAAAACAGGAAAAGAAACGGGACAGGATAGCCAAAATCCGTGACAGGTGGCAGAAGGAGAAGTATACCAGGAAACTGGTGGTGGGAGAGAACGAGGTGGCAGATGTGGTCTCCGGCTGGACCAAGATCCCGGTCCGGAAGCTGGAGGAGGAAGAGTCACAAAGGCTGAAAATGCTGGAGTCTATTCTACATGAGAGAGTGGTGGGGCAGGAGGAGGCTGTGTCAGCGGTTTCCAAGGCCATCCGCCGCGGGAGGGTAGGCTTAAAAGACCCGAAACGTCCCATCGGATCCTTTCTGTTTTTGGGGCCTACAGGGGTGGGAAAGACAGAGCTGTGCAAATCCCTGGCGGAGGCCATGTTCGGCACGGAAAATGCACTGATACGAGTCGACATGTCTGAGTACATGGAGAAACACAGCGTGTCCAAGATGATCGGTTCGCCTCCTGGATATGTGGGATATGATGAGGGAGGACAGCTGAGCGAGAAGGTGCGCAGGAATCCTTACTCCGTGATTTTGTTTGATGAGATAGAGAAGGCGCACCCTGACGTGTTCAATATCCTTTTGCAGGTGCTGGACGACGGGCATATTACAGATGCCCAGGGGCGCAAGATTAATTTTAAGAACACCATATTGATTATGACATCCAATGCAGGGGCGGAGAACATTATTTCGCCTAAACGGCTGGGCTTTATGTCAGTGGATGACGCCAAGGAGAACTATAAATTCATGAAGGGCCGGGTTATGGAGGAGGTAAAACGGCTGTTTAAGCCGGAATTCATAAACCGTGTGGACGAGATGATCGTATTCCATCCGCTGAACAAGGAGAACATGAAGGATATTGCCTCCATTATGCTGAAAATTATCAATAAACGGACGGTGCAGCAGATGGGGATTACCCTCCATATATCTGAGGAAGGCCAGGAGTTTTTAATCGAAAAAGGATACGATGAGAAATACGGGGCGCGTCCCCTTCGCAGGGCCATCCAGAACCAGCTGGAGGATAAGCTGGCGGAGAAGATTCTGGACGGGGCTGTGAAGGAAGGCGATGAAGTGGATGTGATAAAGGATGGTGACGGCCTGGATTTTGTGGCCCGGGCGGTGCAGAAGGAGCCGGCAGTTGTCTAGCACAGAGCCGCTGCGCACCTTCTGAAATGAATAAAATTTACATTTTGTGTTTCTTTTTCATAGGATAGAAGAAAATCGTCATCCACATACTATCTTCGGAGGTGGATGATGATGGATGAAATTTTTCCATTTGGCCTTGGGATGGTTATGATGATGAACACAAGTGCCAGAGAGGATTATGACAGGCTGAGCGAAACGGAAAAGGAGCATCTTATTTTAAAATGTAAGGATGCAAGATCCAGGGACGAGATGAACCGGATCGTCAATGCTTTTGCAGGAAATGACGCAGGGGATCTTATAAGTGATATGGGCATTGGGTAAGAAAAACACGTTCCCTGTTGACAGAAAAGGGCAAATGTGCTACATTTATAACCAGTCTAAATACAGGGAAGAGGAGTAGTAGCAAAAGGGGAGCATACAGAGAGCTGCCGGGGGTGGAAGGCGGCTGCAGAGACTTTTGTGAACTGGCCTTGGAGTAGCGTGCTTAACGGGGGACTGGGACGAAGGCAGTATGTCCGGTTTTCCAAGTAGGCATAGCCGGTGTCCGTCCGTTAGCAGGAAGGGGTAAGCATTTGCCCTGGCAGAGTGCATGCGACAGCATGAATTAGAGTGGTACCGCGCAGATTTGGCGTCTCTATTTTTGGATAGAGGCGCCTTTTTTAGCTTTCTAAAAGCTAAACCGGGGAAGAGAGCCTGCAGGTACATGTGAGCAAAAAGGAGGAAGACTATGGCAGCATACAATCACAGCGCCATCGAGAAGAAGTGGAGAGAGAACTGGGAGAAGAACCCAATCAATGTTAACGACGGCAAAAAGCCGAAATACTACTGTCTGGATATGTTCCCGTATCCGTCAGGCAGCGGCCTCCATGTAGGACACTGGAGAGGCTATGTTATCTCAGATGTGTGGAGCCGTTATCAGATCTTAAAGGGCCATTATGTGATCCATCCCATGGGGTGGGACGCCTTCGGACTGCCGGCGGAGAATTACGCCATCAAGATGGGGATTCATCCGGCGATTTCCACGGCGGAAAATGTAAAGAACATTAAAAGGCAGATTAACCAGATTGCCTCTATCTATGACTGGGATATGGAAGTCAACACCACGGATCCGGGATTTTATAAGTGGACCCAGTGGATTTTTGTCCAGATGTTTAAAAAGGGCCTGGCCTATGAGAAGGAATTCCCCATCAACTGGTGTCCGTCCTGTAAAACCGGCCTGGCCAACGAGGAAGTGGTAAACGGCTGTTGTGAGCGGTGCGGCGCCACAGTAACCAAGAAAAACCTTCGCCAGTGGATGTTAAAGATCACTGCCTATGCAGAGCGCCTGTTAAATGACCTGGACAAGCTGGACTGGCCGGATAAGGTGAAGAAGATGCAGACCGAGTGGATCGGCAAATCCTACGGCGCGGAGGTGGATTTTAAGGTAGAGGGAACAGACGAGAAGATTACTGTTTACACCACCAGGCCGGATACCCTTTACGGCGCTACCTTCATGGTGCTGGCTCCAGAGCATAAGCTGGCTAAATCTCTGGCTACCGATGAGACCAGGGAAGCGGTGGAGAAATATATTTTCGATTCTTCCATGCGCTCCAACGTAGACAGGATGCAGGACAAAGAAAAGACAGGCGTCTTCACAGGAAGCTATGCCATTAATCCTCTAAACGGCGCCAGGATCCCTGTCTGGCTGTCAGATTATGTGCTGGTGGATTATGGTACGGGAGCTATCATGTGCGTGCCGGCTCACGATGACCGTGACTTTGAATTTGCGAAGAAATTTAACATTCCCATTATCCAGGTGATTGCCAAGGACGGCAAAGAGATTGAAAATATGACTGAGGCCTACACAGAGGCCAGTGGAACCATGATCAATTCCGGCGAGTGGAACGGCAGAGAGTCCGGGGAGCTTAAAAAGGAAGCGCCTGCCATGATAGAGGCCAGAGGGCTGGGCAAAAAGACTGTGAACTATAAGCTGAGAGACTGGGTATTCTCCAGACAGCGTTACTGGGGAGAACCTATACCTATTATCCACTGCCCCAAATGCGGCAATGTGGCAGTGCCGGAGGAGGAGCTTCCCCTTAAGCTTCCTGAGGTGGAAAGCTACCAGCCTACAGGGACCGGGGAATCGCCGCTGGCTGCCATCGATGCGTGGGTGAACTGTACCTGTCCGGAGTGCGGCGGGCCGGCCAAGAGGGAGACCAACACCATGCCACAGTGGGCAGGCTCCTCCTGGTATTTCCTGCGGTATGTGGACAGCCACAATGATAAGGAGCTGGTGTCCAAGGAGAAGGCAGACAAATATCTGCCGGTAGACATGTATATCGGCGGTGTGGAGCATGCGGTGCTTCATCTTCTGTACTCCAGGTTCTATACCAAGTTTTTGTACGATATCGGGGCCATTGACTTTGACGAGCCCTTTACGAAGCTGTTCAACCAGGGCATGATCACAGGAAAGAACGGCATCAAGATGAGCAAATCCAAGGGAAATGTGGTTTCTCCCGATGATCTGGTACGGGATTACGGATGCGATTCCCTGCGGATGTATGAGCTGTTTGTAGGGCCGCCGGAGCTGGATGCGGAGTGGGACGACAGAGGAATCGAGGGCGTCAGCCGTTTCCTGAACCGTTTCTGGAATCTGGTGATGGACAGCAAGGATAAGGATGTGAAGCCGTCCAAAGAGATGCTGCGCCTGCGCCATAAGCTGATTTTCGATATTGAACAGCGTTTCAGCCAGTTTAATTTAAACACGGTGATTTCCGGATTTATGGAGTACAATAACAAGTTTATCGAGCTGGCGAAAAAGGAGGGCGGCATTGACAAGGAGACCCTTAAAACCTTTGTGGTGCTTCTGGCTCCCTTTGCCCCCCATATCGGCGAGGAGCTGTGGCAGCAGCTGGGGGAGAAGGGCAGCGTGTTCCATTCCCAGTGGCCGGAGTGCGATGAGGAGGCCATGAAGGAGGATGAGGTCGAGATTGCCGTCCAGATCAACGGAAAGACCAGGGCAGTGGTGAAGATTTCAGCGGAGGCATCCAAAGATGAGGCCATCGCGGCCGGAAAGGCAGCAGTGGCGGATAAGCTGACGGGAACCATTGTAAAAGAAATTTATGTCCCCAAAAAGATTGTAAATATTGTGCAGAGATAGATTTGAAGCCGGGGCGCCTTTTGGCGCCCTTTGCGCAGAACAGGACAACAGCGATATGGATGTGGAGGAGAAGTGAAGGATGAACCTGGAACTAGGCATACAGGAAGATATCATAAAACTGGCCAGAAAGTATCAGATAGAGAAAGTGATTTTATTTGGATCAAGGGCCAGAGGCGATAACAGAGAAAAAAGTGATATCGACCTGGCTGTAAGCGGCGGAAATATTGTTGAGTTTCGTCTGGATATTGATGAGGAAGTACACACGCTTTTGATGTTTGACGTGGTTAATCTGGATGGACCGGTACACAGGCCTTTATTAGAATCCATAGAGAAGGAGGGGGTTGTGCTGTATGAAAAAGTATGAAAATTTTTCAAATGCCTTACAAAACCTGAGGCTGTGCAGAAACTATTCGGCGCCATATGATGTTGTGACAGAGACGGGACTGGTGAATCTGTTCTCCATTTGCTTTGAGCAGTCCTGGAAGGCTATGAAGGAAATCCTGGAATGGCAGGGATATGGGGAGGGCAAAACAGGTTCTCCTAAATTAATTATAAAGCTGGCATACAGTGCAGGAATGATACAGGATGAAAAGGGATGGCTTGAAATCCTGGATAAACGAAATGAGGTTGCCCACTCTTATAATGAAGAGGTGGCTGTCGGGATAATAGAGCAGACAAAGGAAATCTACCTCTCTCTGTTTGAAGCGCTGGAAAAGGAGCTGAGGGAGAACTGGCTGTGACAGAGTCCAGGCGGCTGAATATTCAGCTTCGCCTGGATGCCAGTTTCTGGGAGAGTGTGCGCATCAGATTTATCCTTCCTTTGTCGGCTGGATTCATGTAGTTCATCAGGATACCAGTCATAAGCTCTGTCTCCTGGTTGGAGAAGGAGATCCCTCTTTGGCTGGCTTCCATAGACAGGGACAGGAATTTGCCAAGCAGCTGATTCTGAGGTGTATTTTGTATTTCGGCAGTTAATTTTGACAGAAATTCTATTTTCTCCGGATTCATGGATTGAATCCGGGGATCTTTTTTCCAGTCTTCGTTCATATGCTTCCCCCTCTCTTTAAGCAAACTGCTGGACAGCCTGCATCAGCAATGTAATATTGTCCAGGCGTGACTGCTGCTCCGGGGACAGGAAGGCTTTCAGCTGTTCCAGAGGCAGCCTGCCAAAAGGCGAAGAGGAGTCTGGCTCCGGGGCTGCATTCTGTGCCCGCATCTCCTGAAACTGGCTGCTCAACCGGTATCCCTGGATAAAATTGCAGATTAGGTCAATAAAATCCTGCTCATTGGTGTTTCCGTATGGCTTTATGGCCTCCAGCATGTCAAGCGGGGAGCGGGGAGCCGATTCGTCCAGGGAACAGATCCCCAGGGTGGCGGCCTCCTCATCGTCAAACAGTGAGAGGGTGCGGCTTAACTCCTGGCATTTTACAAGAATAGACAGAAGCTTCTGCTCCGATACGCTTACATATGGAAGGGCGGCTTTCAACATCTGAAGATGGTGGTCACCAGTAAGATAATCAAAATCAGTGAGTTTCATGGTTGGCTCGTCATTCATACATGGCCTGCTTTTACGGTTCTTTGACACAGTGTATGTGGGAAACCTGGAAAATATGACGCATATCATAATAGTAAAACGAAATCTTTTGGAGGATTGGAGGACTTTATTTTATGTCGTCCCATTTAATTATAGATGGCAATGCCGTATATGAGGTTGATGAAGACTGTATGAGAGGAAGATACAAAAGAGACCGGCGAAGGGAAGGCCAGATGTATAACGGCTTAAGAAGGGGCAGGGGCCAGGATGGAGGCGGCTGCCAGAACTGGGGATGCTGTTCCAAAGAAAATTAAGCGGCCGGGAACCGGAAAATGGGCTGCCAGGAGAAGTGGCAGCCCATAAAGGAAAAGATTAGCAGCAGCAGAAGCCTCCGTTGCCGCAGCAGCACAGCAGAACCAGGATCCAGACGATGTCATATCCGCCGCCAGTGCCGCATCCGCAGTTATTGCCGCCAAAGCATCCGAAATTGTTTCCGCCGCAGCAGCAAAGCAGAAGAATCAAAAAGATAATGTTGCATCCGTTGTTGCCTCCTGATGTACACTCACAACCACAATTTGTCGCCGCTAAATCACTCATATTATGTTCCTCCAAAGATTTTGTTTACACTCCATCATATGAGTTTCTGCTTGCCACAGTTTCCAAAAATTTGTAAATTTTTTTCTATTTATCCGATTTAAAATGGGACATCTTAATATCTTTTAACAGGGAATAGGAAATCCTCAAGCCTCCCCGTCCGGTTCCCATGTCAATGTCCGGCTTGTTGGCGCCGTGAAAATCAGAACCTCCCGAGGGAAGGAGGCCCCAGGCCCCGGCAATTTCCTTAAGCCTGGAGCTTTGATGTGGATTTTGGGAGGAATGGTACACCTCCAGGCCTTTCAGCCCCATGTCTTTTAACCGGGAAACCAGGGTTCCTATCTGATCGTAGCCTAAATGATACTGCATAGGATGGGCCAGGCAGGGCCAGGCTCCTGCCTGAGAGAGCAGCTCCATGGACTGCTCAGGGGTCACCACCTCTTTTCGGCTACAGTAGCGCCCGCCGTATTGAAGATATTTGGTAAAGGCCTTGTCCATAGACGGGACATAGCCTTTTTCAGTCAGGACCCTGGCAAAATGGGCGCGGGTAATGACCGTATCAGGGTTTCCATGTCTCAGATCTTCTATGGTGATATCAAATCCGTCTTCCTGAAAGCGGTTTAACATGGCTTCATTTCTCATTTCCCGGATCCGTACAAGACGGCTTAAGCCTTCCTTTAAGGCGGGGCAGGAGTCATCGATGTACAGGCCTAAAATATGGATCTCCGTGTCCCCGTAAAAACAGGAAAGTTCAATGCCGGGAATCAATTCAAGCCCTGTCCCCTCGGCGGCTTTCCTGGCCTGGGCAATACCGTCAATGGTATCATGGTCTGTCAGAGCGATGGCCTTTAAGTTCCTGGAAATGGCATAGGCCACCACCTCTGAGGGAGACAAAGTGCCGTCAGATGCGCTGGAATGGACATGTAAATCTACGTAATTCATGGTTTTTTCTCCCTTTTGAAATAGTTTGGTAACATTATAGTAACACATTCTGGAAAATTAGTAAAATGGGAAAAAACTGGTTCCATTTTGCAAAGTTTATGGTATAATGTCGACAGACATTGTACCGTGCTGGCTTGCGTCCGGCAAAGCTTTTTGCCAGGCAGGCCCAGTGTGCCCTCAGACTTTTATGCGTGGCGGTGTGCCCGCAGCCGGGCACATGCAGGTTTACATAGACAGAATATGATATAAGACAGGTGAGTGAGAAAATGAGTACAACAAATCGTTCCAGCAACAGCTCCGGCAGCAGAAATTCTTCCCTTCGGAGCAGCCGATATGAACAGGGAAGATCCAGACAGACTGGTACAAGACATACATCTGGCTATCAGGGCCAGAGATCCTACAGAAGTTCTTCCTCCCACCGAAGGAGAAGAAGACGCAATACTCCCAATTACGGTATCATCGCAGCCGTCGGCGTGGTGCTGATGATCGTCATCGCCGCAACCGTGTACGGGCTTAAATCAGGGAGACAGAGGGAGGCGGTGGTAACCACGGAGGAGACGTCCGCCACAGAGCCGGAGACCCAGCTGGTAAAGGAGGTCACGGTAGACGGTATTACCATCACCGGGATGTCCAGGGAAGAGGCCAGACAGGAGATTTTAAAGAAATATACCTGGGGGATGAAGGTTCGCTATCAGGATCAGGTCTATGAGGTGGCCAATCTGCTGGAGGGGAAATTAAACAGCCTCCTGGAAGAGATTTACAAGGGGGAGCCTGATGAAAGGTATCTTTTAGACACCTCTGGCATGGAGGAGGCAGTCCTGGCCCAGGTGGAAGAGATGAAAAAGCTCTGGAACAAATCGGCTAAGAACGGTTCCATATCCAGCTACGATGCAGCCAGTGACACCTTTGTCTTTGAGGGAGAGGTAATGGGAGTTGCCATCGATGAGGAAAAGCTGGCAGCGGACATTGAAAAGGCTCTGACATCCAAAGATTTTATGGCGGAGATTACGGCCACGGCCAGTGAGGTGCAGCCGGAGATCCCCATAGCGGTCGCCAAAGAAAAGTACAAGACCATAGGAAAATATACCACCAACACCACGTCCAACAGCAAGCGAAACACCAATATCCGCCTGGCTTCGGAGGCGCTCAACGGCACCATCGTCTATCCCGGGCAGGAAATGTCCTTTAATGAGGTAGTGGGGCAGCGTACTGCACAGAAGGGGTACCAGGGGGCGGCTGCCTACAGCGGCGGCGAAGTGGTGGAAGAGATCGGAGGCGGCGTATGCCAGGTATCCACCACCCTTTACAACGCGGTGGTGCGTGCCGGACTGAAGGTGTCTGTACGCCGTTCCCACACCTTTGCTCCTTCCTATGTAACGCCGGGAATGGATGCCACCGTAAGCTGGGGCGGGCCGGAATTTAAATTTATCAATACATCGGATTCTGCCATCGGAATCCGGGCGGCTTACAGCAACCAGACGGTGACTGTGTCCATCTACGGAATCCCGGTTCTGGAGGAGGGAGTAACCCACGAGCTGGAGTCTAAGAAAATAGAGGATCTGGATCCGCCTGCCCCTACGTATGAAGAGGATCAGACTATCCTTCCGGGAACAGAAGTGGTGAAGTCCAACGGCAGCCAGGGCAGCCGCTGGGAGACAAGGCTGATCGTCAAGAAGAACGGAGAGGTTATCAGCAATGAGGTGGAGCATACGGTCACTTATAAGGGCCACAATCCTGTCATCAGGCGCAATTCCTCTGCGTTTATGGTAAACGAAAACGGGGAAACCGTAGTTCCTACGGAATCCTCCGAATCTTCCGGGGCAGAGACCAGCCAGACACCAGAGAATCCTGCGCCCTCCGGCAGCAGTCCGGAACCGACGGCGCCAGAGCCTTCTGAATCGCAGCAGGGGCCTCAGGGGCCCGGGGAGATTCCGAATTCTGAGGATGCCATGCCTCTGTGGCCGGGAAATCCGGGAGGAGAGAGCCAGACCCAGCTGGCAGCTCCCAAACCAGAGGACTGACATTGGCTTAAGGGGATTCCAACGGTTACGATTGTTTTAAAAATAGTACGCGGATTTATTGATTTTTTCTTTGCAAAAACAGGATTTATTGTTATAATAATAAATAGGTCAGTGCGTGTCTTATCTGGCACGCACTTCACTATGTAATATTCACATTTGTAGGAGGAAAATCAAATGGCAAGAAAAATGAAAACCATGGATGGTAATCAGGCTGCTGCTCATGCTTCATATGCATTTACCGAAGTAGCTGCCATGTACCCCATCACCCCATCCTCTGTTATGCCTGAGCATACGGACGAGTGGGCTACGGAAGGAAGAAAGAACATTTTCGGACGTACCGTTCAGATTACGGAGATGCAGTCCGAGGCAGGTGCAGCAGGTGCAGTTCACGGCTCCCTGACCGCAGGTGCTCTTACTACTACCTACACCGCTTCACAGGGTCTGTTACTTATGATTCCAAACCTGTATAAGATTGCCGGCGAGCAGCTTCCAGGTGTTATCAATGTATCTGCCCGTGCTTTGGCAAGCCATGCATTGTCTATTTTCGGTGATCACTCCGACGTATATGCGTGCCGTCAGACTGGCTGCGCTATGCTGTGTGAGTCCAGCGTTCAGGAAGTTATGGATTTAACCGCAGTTGCACATCTGGCTGCAATCAAGGGCAAGGTTCCGTTTATTAACTTCTTTGACGGTTTCCGTACCTCCCACGAGATTCAGAAGATTGAGGCCTGGGATTATGATGATTTGGCTGAGATGGCAGACTGGGATGCTATCGCTGCTTTCCGTCAGCACGCCCTGAATCCAAATCATCCGTGCCAGAGAGGTTCCGCTCAGAACCCGGATATCTTCTTCCAGGCAAGAGAGGCCTGCAATCCATATTATGATGCTCTGCCGGCAGTTGTGCAGGAGTATATGGACAAGGTTAATGCTAAGATCGGCACAGATTATAAGCTGTTCAACTACTATGGTGCAGAAGATGCAGAGCATGTGATCGTGGCTATGGGTTCTGTAAATGATACTATCGAAGAGACCATTGATTATATGGTAAAGACAAGCGGTGCAAAAGTAGGCGTTGTTAAGGTTCGTCTGTACCGTCCATTCTGTGCGCAGGCCCTCATCGACGCACTTCCGGATACCGTTAAGAAGATTTCTGTTCTTGACAGAACCAAAGAGCCAGGTTCCCTGGGTGAGCCTCTGTATCTGGATGTTGTTGCAGCTTTAAAGGGCAGCAAGTTTGACAGTGTAGAGATCCTGTCCGGCCGTTACGGCTTAGGCTCCAAGGATACCACACCAGCTCAGATCGTTGCGGTATACGGCAACAGCGAGAAGAAGAGATTTACCATCGGTATCGAGGATGACGTAACCAACCTGTCCCTGACACTGGGCGCTCCTTTGGTAACCACTCCTGAGGGAACCACCAACTGTAAGTTCTGGGGTCTGGGTGCAGACGGTACCGTAGGCGCCAACAAGAACTCTATCAAGATTATCGGCGACAACACAGATATGTATGCACAGGCATATTTTGATTACGACTCCAAGAAATCCGGCGGCGTAACCATGTCCCATTTACGTTTCGGCCATAAGAAGATTAAATCCACCTACCTGATCCACAAGGCTAACTTCGTGGCATGCCATAATCCGGCATACGTGAGAAAGTACAACATGGTTCAGGAGCTGGTTGACGGCGGTACCTTCCTTCTGAACTGCTCCTGGAATGCAGAGGAGTTAGAGACCCATCTTCCGGGACAGATGAAGAAATTTATCGCTGATCACAACATCAACCTGTACACCATCGACGGTGTGAAGATCGGTATCGAGACCGGCATGGGCCCGACCCGTATCAATACCATTTTACAGTCCGCATTCTTCAAGCTGACCGGCATTATCCCGGAGGAGAAGGCTATCGAGCTGATGAAGGATGCCGCACAGAAGACCTACGGCCGCAAGGGCGAGGATGTGGTTAAGAAGAACTGGGCAGCCATCGACGCAGGCGCACAGGGCGTGGTAAAGGTAGAGATTCCGGACAGCTGGAAGAACTGTGAGGACGAAGGCCTTGACTACAAGGTAGTGACCGAGGGAAGAAAAGACGTTATCGATTTCGTCAACAACGTACAGACCAAGGTAAGCGCTCAGGAAGGCAACACTCTGCCTGTATCCGCATTCAAGGATTATGTGGACGGTTCCACGCCATCCGGCTCCTCCGCATTTGAGAAGCGGGGTATCGCAGTCAATGTACCAGTTTGGAATCCTGACAACTGTATCCAGTGTAACTTCTGTTCCTATGTATGTCCCCACGCAGTTATCCGTCCGGTTGCCATGACCGAGGAAGAGGCAGCCAAGGCTCCGGAAGGCATGAAGATGCTGGCTATGACCGGCATGCCGCAGTACAAGTTTGCAATCTCCATCTCTGCACTTGACTGTACCGGATGCGGTTCCTGTGCTAACGTATGTCCTGGCAAGAAGGGCGAGAAGGCTCTTACCATGGACAAGCTGGCAGACCACCTGGATGAGCAGCCTGTCTTTGACTTTGGCCAGACCGTACCTGTAAAAGAGGATGTGGTTGCCAAGTTTAAGGAAGCTACTGTAAAGGGAAGCCAGTTTAAGAAACCGCTTCTTGAGTTCTCCGGCGCATGCGCAGGCTGTGGCGAGACTCCTTATGCAAAACTGATCACCCAGCTGTTCGGCGACAGAATGTATATCGCCAACGCAACCGGATGTTCCTCCATCTGGGGCAACTCCTCACCGTCCACACCTTACACCGTGAACGCCAAGGGACAGGGTCCTGCATGGGATAACTCCCTGTTCGAGGACAACGCAGAGTTTGGTTTCGGTATGCTGCTGGCTCAGAACGCAATCCGCGACGAGCTGAAGGAGAAGGTTGAGACCGTAGCTGCTGACGACAGAGCAAGCGATGAAGTGAAGGCTGCATGCAAAGAGTGGCTGGACAGCTTCGGTGTCGGCGCTGTCAACGGTGCTGCTACTGACAAGCTGGTTGCAGCTCTGGAAGGCATTGACTGCCCGACCTGTAAATATATTGTTGCCAACAAGGCATTCCTGGCCAAGAAGTCCCAGTGGATCTTCGGCGGCGACGGATGGGCTTATGATATCGGCTTCGGCGGCGTAGACCATGTACTGGCAAGCGGCAAGGATATCAACATCATGGTATTCGATACCGAGGTTTACTCCAATACCGGCGGACAGTCCTCCAAGGCTACCAAGACCGGTGCTGTGGCTCAGTTCGCTGCAGGCGGCAAGGAGACCAAGAAGAAAGACCTGGCAAGCATTGCAATGTCTTATGGGTATGTGTATGTAGCACAGATCTCCATGGGCGCTGATATGGCTCAGACTGTCAAGGCTATCGCCGAGGCAGAGGCTTATCCGGGACCATCCCTGATTCTGGCATATGCTCCTTGTATCAACCATGGTATCAAGAAGGGTATGAGCAAGGCTCAGACTGAGGAGAAGCTGGCTGTTGAGACCGGTTACTGGAACAACTTCCGCTTCAATCCGGCTGCTGAGAACAAGTTCACTCTGGACAGCAAGGCTCCGAAGATGGAAGGATATCAGGACTTCTTAAAGGGCGAGGTTCGTTATGCGTCCCTGGCTATGAAGAATCCGGAGAGAGCAGCGAAATTGTTTGCCAAGAACGAGCAGGAGGCTAAGGAGAGATATGAGTATCTGTCCAAGCTGGTGGCTCTGTATGGGAATCAGTAAGAGGTTGTTTACTGGTGAATGAGATAAAGTGAAATGAGAAATGGCTGCTTCATCGTGAGGGAATTGCGGTGGGGCAGCCTTTTTTTGGTATGATGGCTACTTTGATGTATAGCGCTTATCCTTTTAAATAGAAAAAACGTTTGACGGCAGGTTTTAGTTGTAATGAGGAGGGGGATCTATTATAATGGATGGAGTAGTGGGACTGAGTGGGCTTTGGAATGGAAAAGTATGGTAAGGGGTATGTATGGGGAATTTTTCGGGGGATCGGGTTGACAGCTATGAGAAGAAAATATCGGTTCAGCAGGCATTTCGGATGTATCAAAGCGGGAAGCTGGTATTTCCGGTTACGCCTTCTGTGGGAAGGGCAAAAAAGATAGAGAGGGTTTCGGAGACGGTGGAGGCGATTTTGCTGGGAATCGCATTGCAAGTTGTTTATGTGTCTGAAAGACAGGATGGGAGCCTGCTTGTGCTGGATTCGGATGATCGGCTGCAGCATTTTATGGGATTTTTGGAGGGAGTTTATCCTGTTTTAAGGCTGGAGTTTTTTACGGAATTAGATGGGTATAAGATGGAACAGAAATTTCCCAGATGGACTTCTCTTGTATATGATTATAAGATTTCGTTTCAGATTATGGAATATACTACTCCCAGATATATGCATATGCAGGTGGGGAATTATATTGAGCGGTGGAATTTTACCAGGGAGCAGGGGGTTCGGAATGGGTTGTATGGGAAAGAACTGGAGGAGTTTTTAAGTTCTTGTGAGAAGGAGCTGGGGCGGGCATCTGGATTTCTCAGCAGACAGATTTTGAACAGGCAGTATATGGTGTTAAGGATTCTTATGTATCGTTTTGTGTTTGAGGGGGAGATTCAGGGGAGATATGAGAAGAGCATGGGGCTTCAGCAGCTGTTGGACAGAGCGGTTGAATGTCTTAGAATAAAGGACAGACTATGGGAGAGGGAGAACGGTGATGATCTCAGGCTGGCGACAAGGGAGATTGTTAGCTGGGGGAGAAGGGTGGATTTTGACCTGGCAAGGGAAAAGGGGAAGGAATGGCAGGCTAAAATTCTGGGATATTTGTACAATGTGGTCTGGATTTGTAAAAAAGGATTGTTCTGTGCAGTGGGGGCTGGAGCAGATTGGGTTTGATGAATGGCTTTGGGGGGATATCCATGGAGAAAAGGTGAATTTTGCCAATATCCGAAGGCATTATGGTGAGATAGAAGAGAGGTTGAGATAGGTATGCCCCGTTATATTAGAATTCAGGGATTTAAATGTTTTCGGGAGGCACGGTTGGAATTTTCTAATTTTACGTTGCTTGCAGGGAAAAATTCTACGGGAAAATCTACGGTGATTCAGGCGGTTCTTGCCCTGTATCAGGACAGCGCCAGTTCTTTTGTAGGAAAATATATGAATATCGGAACAGTCAATGAGGTGAAGAATTGGATCGCAGGCAGCAAAAAGATCTTTTTAGAGGCAGGATATGAGTGTCAGGGGGATGAATATCTGTACAGTAAGACTTTTTACGATGACGAGAGGGAAGAGAGAAGTGGGGCAGAGTTTCCGGAGGAGATGAATATTCGTTATCTGACAGCGGAGCGGATTGGCGTGGAGGACACGTATGAAAAATCTCTGGACGGAAAGGAGCAGATTGGGGTACGGTGTGAATTTGCATTTTTCTATTTGGCAGGGCATCAGGATGAGGAGATAAAGGAGAAGGGGGTTATTTATGATGGAAGGACAAAGCTGACACTGAGAGGGCAGGTAGATTACTGGTTGGAGCGGATATTAGGATACCGGGTAAGCGCGCAGGAGATTCCGGGGACAGAACTGATTCGGGTGGCTTACAGTAATCGTGAGGTAGGAAGGGAGATAAGGCCTAAAAATGTGGGGACAGGGGTCAGCTATATTGCTGAGATTATAATTGCAGCGTTTTCATGCAGAAAAGGAGATTTGCTGATAATTGAAAACCCGGAAATTCACCTGCATCCGTCGGGGCAGGCGGAATTGATGGAATTTCTGGTGTTCTTAGCCAGGGAGGGGCTAGATAGTGATGGAGACTCACAGCGACCATGTGTTTAATGGACATAAGACTATTATGAAGTTTCGTTTCAGCGGCAGGATGCGATGCTTTGGCTACAGGAACGGGGAGCGCTTTCGGTTGCTGCGGATTGAGAGGGATCATAAAAGAAGCAATAAAGGCTGATAAAAACCGATGAAAACTTATAAAAGCCGGAAGGCTGTGAGAGAGGGTGCAGTTGGATTGCACCTTTTTTCTTATTTCATAAGAGCTTTTGTCCTGTGAAATAAAAACGTGTCCCGGACGTTTTACCCCGAACTCTTTTATAAGAAAAAGGATTGACAGAACAGTGACACTGTGTTATAACTGTATTAATTAAATTAATACAGTTTGGCACAGCCTGACGGGAATTGGCGCTGCATTTTCCGGAATTTCTGCCATGGGGTGCCGGCGGCTTGAAGGGAGGGGATGACGGATGATTGAGGCGAAGAGCCTGACGAAGCGGTTCGGGGATATTGAGGCGGTGGATCATGTGAATGCGGATATCCGGGACGGCAGCGTGTTTGGCCTTATCGGGACCAATGGGGCCGGGAAGAGTACGTTTCTTCGTATGTTAAGCGGTGTGCTGAAGCCGGATGAAGGGTCAGTGATGATTGACGGCCGGGAAGTGTATGAGGACATTCAGGTAAAATCCAGATTTTTTTATATTTCGGACGATTCGTATTTTTTTAATAACGGGACTCCGGAGGAAATGATGAATTTTTATCAGGCGGTGTATCCCCGGTTTGACAGGAGGCGTTTTATTCATCTGACAGAAAGCTTCGGTTTGGACAGGAGAAGGAAGATCCATACCTTTTCCAAGGGGATGAAAAAGCAGGTATCGGTGATCTGTGGTGTGTGCGCAGGGACGGATTATCTGTTCTGTGATGAGACCTTTGACGGGCTTGACCCGGTGATGCGTCAGACGGTAAAAAGCATTTTTGCAGGAGACATGGAGGAGAGGAATCTGACTCCCATCATTGCCTCCCACAATTTAAGGGAGCTGGAGGATATATGTGACCATGTAGGGCTTCTGCACAAGGGGGGGATCCTGTTTTCCAGGGATCTGGAGGATCTGAAGCTGAATGTCCACAAGATCCAGTGTGTTCTGTCTCCGGGCATGAGACCGGAGGATCTGACAATGCTTGATGTGGTGAGGACGGAGGAGAGAGGCAGCCTGTGTGTACTGACCGTGCGGGGCTTCAGGGAAGAGGTGGAGAAAGCCATGGAAAGCTGCCATCCTGTTTTTGCGGAGGTGATTCCTCTTTCTCTGGAAGAGATTTTTATCAGCGAAACGGAGGTGGCTGGTTATGACATCAAAAAACTTGTGTTTTAAGCTAATGAGGGAGGATATAAAACGGCGGGGCTGGACCATTGCACTGACGGTTTTGGGACTTTTGTTTACCACTGTGATTCCCACAGCGATCAAGTGCGGGGAGCTGACGGATCTTACCGTCCAGGACTCGCCAGTGATAAAATATATGCAGCAGTCCGTTGTGAAACTTTTAAAGACTGGCAGTATGGCTGCAGTATTTCTTATAGTGGCATCTGTCCTATGGGCTGTTTCCGGATTTCACTATCTCCATAACAACAAAAAGGTAGATTTTTATCACAGCATTCCGGTGAGGCGGAGGCAGCTATTTCTGGCAATTTATGTAAATGGTATCCTGGTACCGGCGGTTATATATCTTGCAGTCCTGCTTATATCTGTGGGCATTGCCCTTCAGGCAGGGGTGAGCATAAAGCTTATAGGAATCCTTCCGATACAGGGGTATGTGCTTCATCTTCTGTATTACAGCCTTCTGTATACCACTACGGTAGTTGCCATGATGCTGACAGGCAATGTGGTGATAGCTCTTATGGGAACCACGGTGTTCTGCAGCTATGGGCCGGCGGTGGTGGCATTGACGCTGGGATATTTCAACGCCTGGTTTCATACCTTTTCCTTGTCGGCAGGGCAGGAGAGAAAATGGATCCTGGCCATGTGGAATACATCTCCTCTTGGCAATTATATAGGATCCATAGGAGATTTTAACAGCGGCATGTGGTATATACACCGGCTGGCCGGTGTGCTTATTATCACCATTCTTCTGGCAGGACTGTCCTATGCGCTGTATCGGCTGCGGCCTTCGGAAGCTGCGGGGAAGGCGATGGCATTTTCCTGTTCCAGGATGCCTGTGAAGGTGCTGATTGTGATTCCCGTATCTGTGGCCTTCGGAATATTTTTCTATCTCCTTCGCTCCAACCTTACCTGGCTGGTATTCGGAAGCCTGTGCGGATGTGTGCTGTGCCACTGTCTGATGGAGATTATTTATCATTTTGATTTCCGCAGATTATTTTCCAACAAGATCCATCTGGCATGCTGCATGGCCGTATCTCTTATGCTGGCGTTTGCAGGATATTTTGACTGGTATGGGTATGATTCCTGGCTGCCTGAAGCATCGGATGTTAAGAGCGCAGCTATTTCCATGCGTGACACAGATGAATGGGTGACATACGGGCAGATAGCCTCCATGCCGAGAGGAGACGGGGGAATCCGTTTTTACTGGAGTTATAAGAATAAGACGAATTATTGTTTTGAAAATATGAGCCTGACAGATATTTCCCAGGCTATGGAGCTGGCGGATAGGGGCGTCAGGGAGGACGAACGGATTCGGAAGAATGAAAGCTCCGGTGATTATCTGCGGACTAACTGTACTGTGCAGTTTTGCATGAAAAACGGAAAACAGGTTTATCGTTCGTACAGTCTTCCTCTGGATGAGGAGCTGAAACAGATGTACGCCTCTATCCATGACAATCCGGAGTACAAACAGGGAGCTTATCCGGTTATGAAACAGACCGGAGGTGAGACAGGGAGCGTTCAGGTTCAGCAGTATGGTAAAAGGATGGATGTGGATCTGGATGAGGCAGGCCGGTCCCGTCTTCTGGAAGCGTATCAGAGGGAATGGCTGGCATTGACAGCAAAAACCAGAGGAGAAGAACTTCCTGTGGGGATCATACGGTTTGGCACGAAGCAGGAGGAACAGTTCTGGAAGGAATACCAGGCTGACAAAGAGGGGAAAAGCTTTTCCTATGATTTGATGGACAACTGTTATTATCCCATTTACCCCTCTTTTTCCGAGACTTTAGGAATTCTTAAGGATGCGGGCATTACATTTATGAAGCTGGATGAAAATACCATATCCGCAATCAGCCTGGACCATTATCCCATCTATGACGATACTGGAAGGAACGGTGAAATGGTACTGGTTCATGAGGGACAGAGGATATTCTGTGAAGAAAAAAATGATATTAAGAATCTGGCGCCGGCTTTGTGGTACAGGGAATATTACAACATGGGACTGGGATTTTATAGGATGAATCTGGACTTTGACACAGGCATCAGCGTATATTTTAAGGATTCGGACCATCCAGCTTCTTTCTATCTGGATTTAAATAAATTGTCGCCGGAGATGGCGAGACATTATGGGTTCCGACTGATAAATACAGGAGAGTAGCCGTGAAAACTAAACAGTTATATGTATGGAAGCAGAAAGGGAGAAAAATATGATTATCCTGGATTATAAGGATCGACGTCCAATCTATGAACAGATTGTAGAACGGTTTCAGGAGCTGATGGTGGCAGGGGTTATGGAGAAGGATACACAGCTGCCGTCAGTCAGAAACCTGGCCATGGATTTGTCCATCAACCCCAATACCATTCAGAGGGCGTATGCGGAGCTGGAGCGGCAGGGGTACACCTACTCCGTAAAAGGAAAAGGGAATTTCGTGGCGGACAACAGCAACATAAAGGAGAGCAAGAAGAAGGGGCTGTACATCCGCCAGGAGGAGCTGGCAGAGGAAGGCCTGCTTTTGGGGGTAAAAGAGGATCAGCTTGTAAGTATTATTCATCAGATTTATGGGAGGGAATGACATATGATAGAAGCGAAAAATCTGACGAAACGGTTCGGCGATATTGTGGCGGTAGATCACATAACTGCTGACATTCGGGAAGGCAGCGTGTTTGGCCTCATCGGTACCAACGGAGCCGGGAAGAGTACGTTTCTTCGGATGCTAAGTGGGATCTTGAAGCCGGATGAGGGCACGGTAACCATAGACGAAAAGGAAGTATATGAGGATATCCAGGTAAAATCCAGATTTTTCTATATATCCGACGACCAGTATTTTTTCAGCAATGCAACGCCGGAGGAAATGATGACGTTTTATGCGGCGGTATATCCTAAGTTTGACAGGCAGCGGTTTGACCATCTGATGAAGGCCTTTGAGCTGGATAAAAGACGGAAAATCAATACATTTTCCAAGGGCATGAAAAAGCAGGTGTCTGTGATCTGCGGTGTGTGTGCGGGCACGGATTATCTGTTCTGTGATGAGACCTTTGACGGGCTGGATCCGGTGATGCGCCAGACGGTGAAGAGTATCTTTGTGGGGGATATGGAGGAGAGGAATCTGACTCCTATCATCGCTTCCCACAATTTGCGGGAGCTGGAGGATATCTGTGATCATGTGGGGCTGCTTCACAAGGGAGGTATCCTTCTGTCCAGGGATCTGGATGACATGAAATTAAACATCCACAAGATCCAGTGCGTGCTGCGGCCTGAGACAAAAGTGGCGGATTTAAAGGAGCTTGATGTGGTAAAGGTGGAGGAGCGAGGGAGCCTGTGTACTCTGACGGTTCGGGGAAAAAGAGAAGAGGTTGAGGCAGCTATGGAAAGCTATCATCCTATTTTTGCGGAAATCATTCCCCTGACTCTGGAGGAAATCTTTATCAGTGAGACGGAGGTGGTAGGGTATGACATCAAAAAACTTGTGCTTTAAGCTGATGAAGGAAGATTTAAAACGGCGGATATGGGTTTTTGCCCTGACCATTTTGGGGCTTACATTTACCATTCTGGTTCCTACAGCTATCAAATGTAGTGAGTTTGCGGAGGAGGCCGGTACATGGGGAGTTTTTACCAGGAAGCGGATGGTGGCCAACATCGTGAACCTGCTGGGGCCAAATGGGATGGCGGTGTTTATCCTTCTGGCTGCAGGGATTTTGTGGGCTGTGTCAGGGTTCCACTATCTGCACAACAGCAAGAAGGTGGATTTCTTTCACAGTATTCCGGTAAAGAGGCGTACCTTGTTTCTGTCAGTGTATCTCAATGGGATCCTGGTTCCTGCTGTTATTTATCTGGTGATGCAGGTGATATCTGTGGCACTGGCGGTGAAAGTCCATGTGGGGATCAATCATATAAATACCATACCCATACAGTATTTTGTGCTGAATATGGTCTATTACAGCATGCTGTACACAACCGCAGTGGTGGCTATGATGCTCACCGGCAATGTGGTGATCGCCCTTTTAGGCAACATGGTGTTCTGGGCCTACGGGCCTGCGGTGACGGCTCTGGTCCGGGGATACTATGAATGGTTTCATACGTATTATGAGACGCCGGAGAGTATGGCAAAGTTTTACCGGTTTATCAGGTATACATCGCCCTTTGCCAATTATATGTATGAGCTTCAGATTACAGGGGAAGATCATCTGGAATTCGGGGCGCTTCTGGGGGCTGCTTTGGTGACAGCGGCGCTGGCGGTGTTAGCCTATTCCCTGTATAAGCTCCGCCCGTCGGAGGCGGCGAAAAAAGCTATGGCATTTCCAAAGACAGAGATGCCTGTGAAGGTATTGCTGGTGATTCCCATGGCACTGGCTTTCGGAATGTTTTTCTATGCCATACGGGGCAGGGGATTCTGGCTTGTGTTTGGAACCGTGCTGGGAGTGCTGCTGACCCACTGTATGATGGAGATTATCTATAATTTTGATTTCCGGAAACTGTTTGGGCACAGGATACACCTGGGGGTATGTATGGCGGCGGCAGTGCTTTTGTCTCTGGCAGGGTACTATGACTGGTATGGGTATGATTCCTGGCTGCCGGATCCGTCCAAGGTAGCAAGCGCATCGGTGGTTATGGGGTACCATGACGACTGGGTTACCTATGGGCGGCCCCAAAAGGAGGATACTGTACTGGAAGACGGGACGGAAGGGGACAGTTATTACTGGAGTTACCAGAGTCCAGATGATTATATTTTCCAGAACATGAAGCTGAAGGATATTTATTCGGTGACAGAAATAGCGAAAAAGGGTGTGTGGGCAGATGAGGCCAGGCGGAAAAACCAGCTTCCCGTCACCTATAATGAGTGGGAATGGTGGGTGATACGGTTCCAGATGAACAACGGCAAAGTGGTATATCGGAACTATTCCATCCCAATGGATGAGGAGAGCAGGGAGCTGCGGGATGTGATCCATGACAACACGGAGTATAAGCAGGGGGTATACCCGCTTCTCAGCCAGACGGCTTCCGATACGGTTGCGGTGAATTTTCAGCAGTATGACAATAAGCAGAAGGCCAGGCTGGACAATGAGCAGACGGCAAGGCTTCTCAATACGTATCAGAGAGAGTTTCTTGGGCTTACGATGGACAGCAGAAGGAAGGAGCTGCCTCTGGGAACGATTCAGTTTATGACCAGGGAACACCTGGAGGCCGAGGAATATAACAATAATAAGCGGTATTACAACCTGGAGGATCGCTGCTATTATCCGGTTTATCCATCCTTTACAGGGACTCTTCAGCTTCTTGAGGAGGCAGGGATTACCTGGGTTTTGCTGGATGAAAGCACAGTGGGCAGTGTGGAAATCGCTTATCACGATGCCGGAGAGTATATGGGCAGCTATTATGATGAGTACGGGAACTATGTTTATGCCGACTATAACAGCTCTTGGGATTCGATGCCAGAGATGGCTGTGGAGGAGAAGACAGAGGCATTTTTGGGGAAAACGGTTACGTATAATGAGAAAGAGGATCTTCAGGTTCTGGCTCCTGCCCTGTGCTTCAGGGATTATTATACCATGAACAACTATTATGAGATAGATATTCCGGAGTATATTGATGTGACGGCGGTTTTAAAGGAGATAGAAGGGGAAGAGACAGAGCGAATAGACGGGTACCGGGACGGCAGTACAACAGAAAGAGGAAAAAGCTTTTATCTGGACAGGAACAAAATACCTGGAGAGATGTGGGGGAAGTATCATCTGGATTATTTGCAAGAATAGGGCAAAGCCTGGAGAAAGCGGCATGCAGGTTTACTGTGCAGAACATTGAATTTTTCATACAGATAGCATATACTGTAATCGTCAGGAGATGGCCATACAGTGCCCTGATGGGAAAATGATTTATATAGAATGGGGAGAGGAGGCTGGAAGTATGGAGAATCTGGAAGAAAAATGCAGGGAGGCAAGAGGGCTTTTGGGGCAGATGCCAAAGGCTGCTCTGGGCTTTTTTCCCACGCCCTTTTATCAGCTTCAGAGGCTGTCAAAAGAGCTGGGGGTAAACCTGTATATTAAGAGGGATGATTTTACCGGGATGAATCTTTTTGGTGGAAATAAGATACGCAAGCTTCAGTATCTTATAGGGGATGCGATGGCAAAGGGGTGTGAGTATGTGTTTACCTTTGGCGCCACCCAGTCAAACCATGCCATGCAGACGGTATCAGCCTGCCGCCGGTGGGGGCTGAAACCGGTTTTGTATCTGGTGGCTATTGTGGAACCAGATGAGGAGAATCTGCGTTCAAATCTGCTTCTGGATAAGATTATGGGGGCGGAGATTCATGTGGTGAAGATGGAGCCTGGGGAAAGTGAGGAAGAGGCAGAAGAACGGTCTGTCCGGATGGCCAGGGAACATATAAAGAGGCTGGAGGCTGAGGGACATCACTGCTATGAGGTGCCGATGGGCGGCGCCAGCCCGGCAGGAACCGCAGGATTTGTGGAAGGTTATGTGGAATTTGTGGAGCAGGCTTTGGATATGGGGATGGAGCCGGATTATATTTTCCACGGGACGGGTACCGGGGGAACCCTGGCAGGGCTGGTTGCCGGTAAAGTATTGACCGGATCGAAGGCAGAAATTATTTCCATCAATGTCAGCTGGAAGGATGAAGGGTATCAGGAGCGTGTGAGGGGGCTGGCCAACCGAAGCCTTGAAATGATTGGGGCAAAGGCGAGAGTGGACACTGTAAAGGATATTCATACGGATTTGAATTATTATCAGCCAGGGTATGAGATGCCCAACGAAATGGCCAGGGAAGGGATTCTTTTGCTGGCCAGGAAAGAGGGGCTTTTGGCTGACCCGGTATATACCGGGAAGGCATTTGCCGGGATGCTGGATTATATCCGCAGCGGGAAGGTGCCTCAGGGAAGCAATGTGGTATTCTGGCATACAGGAGGAGCGACAGCTTTGTTTGCGGAGAAGGAGATTTTGGGGGATTTGGTGTAGGAAGCGCCCTGCCATCTGGTTTTGCAGGTGGGGGAAATGAGTGAGAAAATTTAGTTGACAATCCCTCTTTGAGACAGTAAGATAGTCATAAAGGAGGGATTTACCATGGCATTTTTTGATGAAATTGGAAAGACTCTTGCGGATAAAAGCAAGGAAGCAGCCCAGAAGGCGAAAGGTGTGGCGGAGGTTCTGCAGCTGAAGGCGCAGATCAGTTCGGAGAACAGCAAGGTAAAGGAACTGTACGGAGCAATCGGCGCTCTCTATTTTAAGAATAATCGGGAGGAGCCGGCAGATGATTATCAGATGTTCTTTCCGGAAATTGAGAAATCCCTGGCCCACATCGCAGAGATGGAGGCAAAGGTTAAGGAATTGGAAGGGATTCACTGCTGTGATTCCTGCGGAGCACCTTTGAGAAAGAGTGATTTATTCTGCAGCAAGTGCGGGGCAGAGGTGAAGGCGGAAGAGGTTGTGGCTGAAGCTAAAGATGCTGACTGGGAAGAGGCAGAGGATGCAGTTCTGGCGATCGAGGACACAGCAGATGAGGCAGAAGACAAAGCGGAGAGCATCTTTGTGGATGATGACGCGGAGTAGGATTTAAAGCGGGAAATCAGATGACAGAAAGAGTGTAAATCTTCCTGGGGATTGGGGAGGCTTATGCTCTTTTATTTTTGTTTTTTTTAAGGGGCTTATAAAGCTTTACACTATGTGATTATTTGATTATAATGTAAGCGGAGAGGAGGCGGCAAAAGAGGAGATAGAGACATTAAAAAATGAAATCAATCGTAAGCTGTATTAAAAATCACCGCTGATTAACAATCAGCAATGATTTCAATTATAAAAAATAAGGAGGGGTAGCATGAAATGTTTATTTAGCTGTGCAGATGAATACCTGCGCAAATGTGACTGGAAAGACATGGCGCTGCTTAAGTTCTGCCTGTTTTCCATGGGTGTTTTGACGGGGATGCAGATAGTGGGGAAGGATAAGAAAAAGGTAAGAATCGCTGCCTCTGTGGTTTTCGTACTTACCTATATTCCTTTGATGATAAAGTTTTTGAAGATTGTGGTGGATAAGAAGAAGGAGGTAACGTGCGGCTGATATTGTGCTGCAAGGAAGCTTAACAGAGGGAATTTGTGAATAAAAGTGTCGCTTAACTGTATGTCAACATACGTTTGCATTTAAGAAATCTTTATAAATCATGAAACCCCTTTAAAATCAATGATTTTTAGCTTTTTGATATGGCATTATGTATCTTCTAAAAAGTGGTTTTTCATGTCCATATCGTGTCCATGGGCACCAAAATGTCCATCTGGTGTCCATGGAATTTACAGCGCAATAGCCCTGTTTACAGCAGACTCCACATCCTCTTTTTCCTCCATAATGTGATTGTAAGTTCGCAGCACAACCGCATCCGTATCCCCCATAAGCCTGGCGATTTTTTTGATGGATATTGCCGGCACTTGATAACAGAGATTGGTACAGTAGTTGTGCCTGAATGCATGGGCAGTTAATCCGTAGATTACATGTAGCTTATCTGTACCGCCGGCAGCAGCGTCCATCTTTTTTATAATCTGTTTCCACATATGCTTATATGAGGACTCTGTTATCATCCCTCCTTCCTTGTTGTGTATCAGATACGGCCCTTCCAGTGATGGAATATACCGTTTTAAAAATTCCATTAAAAATCCAGGCATTGGAACTTGTCGGAATCCATTCTGGCTCTTTGGCTGCTTCAGCTCCGGCAGATTCCCCCGAAACATCACAGAGTTATTGACATTTATCACCCCAGATTTAAAATCTATGTGGAAATCCTTGTTAAGGGCCAAAACTTCCCCACGTCGTAAGCCGCATCCGTAGATGATATATACAAAGCAGCGTTCCATTGGAGAGAAATCTGCTTTTTTAACAGCTTCTACCTCCTCCGGATACAAGGCCCGTTTTTCCTTGGCCTTATATCTGGGCAGGTCGATACCATCGCAGATATCGTTACAGGCGCCTGCCGGCAGCATCTTTTCCCGGACTGCGGTTTTTATAATCTGCCTAAAGGTAAGTGCTATCTGGTGGCAGGTACAAGGCTTGTCACTGGCCTCATTGATAACCAGCTGAAAGTGTGTGCGCCTTATATCGCATAATTTAACTTTATCAAGGGATATGAGGTGCTTTTCGATAATGTTGTCATACATCCTGGACGTGTTGGCCTCCCGGACATCTTTGTAAGTTTGCCTCCATTCCCTTGCATAAGCGATAAACAACTTATCGGTCTGCTGAACAAACTCACCACTTTTCACCTTGGCCCTTAATTCATTGACTTTCTTTTCTAGGTCAGCGCTGGACTTTTTGGAGCTTAGATTTACCCGGTGTTTGCTGCCGTCTACATTGTAAGTCCCGTCCCAGATTTTTGTCCGGAAAAAACCATCTTTTCCCTTTACATATTTTGCTTTTGCCATCCCGCATCCTCCCTTTTTGGTATAAAAATAACAGCCAGCGGAAAAACCGCTTGCATGGCTGTTCTAAAGATGGTACAATAGCTTTGCTCAGAGGTACCATCCCAGGTATCCAGGTATCTTTTTTTAATCAAACTGTCTCTGCTGGCGCAGGGGCGGTTTTGTTTTATTCCGCCTTTCCTAAAACTTTCCCCAAAACGCGGACTCCATCTTCGCTTGTTATGATGGGATAACCTGCTTTTAGTGAAACTAGACCGTTTTCACCAGCCTTTTTGATGTAAATATTATTATCTTTCTGGAAAATTCCGACATCTCCATTACTTACATGTGTTGTTTTCTCAACAAAAACAATATCTCCATCGTAATATTCCGGCTCCATGGAATCCCCATTCACACCTATTACATAATCAGCGTTCTGGTTCATTTCATTTATCGGATATTCCTTTGTACCGGCTATCATATCGGAAAATTCCACACTTGTCCCAGCGGCCGCAATCTTTCCATAATAAGCCCACAATCTTGTCGGAACAATTTCCTCCGAAACCTCCATATCCATCCTCTGAACCTTTTCCAACTGCTCTTTCTGCTCCCTCAACTTCTCCGCAATAGCATACTCCCTATCCAGTACCGTATCAACTACGACTGCCCCGTCTGGGGAGTAGTCAGAAATAAGTTTGTACTTTCTGATTCTCTCGTAGTCTTCTTTTGATAATTCAGGCTCTTTTGTTTTATTGTTTTTAATCATATCTTCTAGTTTATCAGCAGTAATTCCTACCGATTCACATATTTTGCAGATATTTACGTAACTTGCCTTTCCTATTCCGTTTTCTAAAATGGATTTTACTGTTGAATAGGCAATACCACTTTCTTTCGATACATCAGAAACTTTCATTCCCTTATCTTCCATTAATTTTCGTATTATGGTTGAACGCTCCAATTCATCACCTCCAACATGATATTACTATATAATTTACAAAAAGTAAATAGAAAATTGCAAAATTTCGCAATAAAAATTTAAAAAAGCTATTGACAGTTGCGAAATTCTGCGATATATTATACTCATGAATTGCGGAGTTCCGCAAAATAAAGAGAGGAGGAATAAAATGATTGCGGTTAATCCAAAAAATTTGGAAGCAGAGATGACCCGCGCAAGCATATCAAGAAAGACCATTGCTGATTTGATTGGGTGCTCTTATCGCACAATCCACGCTCGTTTTAATGGCGAACAAGGCTGGACTTACGGAGAGTGCGTTACTATAAGAGATGAACTGTTTCCGCAAATGACATTGGAGTATTTGTTTCCTTATGAGAAAAGCGGGGTGAGAGCATGAGCGAAAACATTACAGCTACTTCAATGGAATGGGAAGAAAGGGAACTGCTCCACAAGCAGTTACAGCTACTTGCAGAGCAGTCAAAAGGGTGTGTGCCCACTGAGCTTGCAGAACTTTCGGCACAAATGGTTGCTATTTACTCGGTTCTGAATCCATGTGAGTGAAGATGTAGTTATACAAATTTGTCACTACCTCTTCCGGCTTTTTGGACTGGCTGGACAGTTTATTGTCATGTTGAGCGTGCCCGAAAGCTAATTTGGTAAGTTCCAGTGCGATTTCTTCTTTAGACATTTTGCATAGTCCTTTCTATACTAGTGTATTTGGAGAGTTGCATTGATAGTATATGGAAATATTTTGCAAAAGTCAAGTAAAATTCTACAAAAAGCACAATATATAGTATGCGTATAAAAATATTTTTCTATATCATGTAAAATTTTACGAATTATGTGAAATTTGCAGACAAAGAGCCGGACAAGGTTCTGGTGTAGAGGAGGTGAGGAAGGTGGATAACAAGGAGTTTTATGAAAAGACAGAGGAATTTGCAAAGAAGATTGTAAGGATGGCAAAAGAGAACGGCCTTACCGTCAGAGAGTTGTATGCGGCGGCAGATACGGCGAAAGGGATAGCTGACAATTCCATGGTTGATATTGAAAGCATAGAAAAGACAGATTTTCCCTCGCGTCATATCGCCGTTCCTACAGCATCAATGCTTGATGTTTCTGGTGAGTAGTTCAACCTTTTTGTCCATCTCTAAGGTGTGCAAGGCGGTGGTTGTTATTGAGCAAATCAAATTTCTGCCTTCTCTTAAACATAGAGCACATTTTTCGGTGCATTCAACTTTGTTTGTTGCACTGCTCATTAAAGGACAAATAGCCATTATGTATTTTCTCCTTTCTTCCGTATTCCAGATGACGGTCTGGTACTTACAGTATAGGAGATAAACAAAACAAATTCAATGCAAGGAGGATAAGCATGATTAAAGGTTGCAAAAGCATAGCAGAGTACGCTATTCGTCGATTCCTCATTGAGCAGGGATTTCAATTGTCATTCTTTGATTTAGATATGTGTGAAAATCAGGGGACATTAATGGACTGCAACGGAGATTCGTTGACATTTGTTTATGACAACGAAAAGAAATGTGTGTACACAAAGTAATAAGAAACCCCGGCAGCGCAGCGAACACCCCAGGGCATGGTAGCAAGCTATTTCAGGTAGCCGTTACAGGATTATATTACCATAATTTTCCTGTGATGGCAAGTGGGAATCGAACATTTATTCTATAAAGGAAGAAAGTTATGGATTGTGATGAAATTATTTTAAGAAGCGGCAGGAGGCGCAGGGAGCCTATGGATTTTGAGAGGCTTGAATTTATCTGCTACTTTGTCGCTGGTATGGTGGCAATGGTAATGGGATTTATCGCACTGTATATGATTATCTATTTTATGGGGAGGTGGGGTGATGGAATATCCAAAACCAATTATGAAGCTTTCAGAGCTTAAGAAGATGGGGTTTTCCGAAGAGTATCTGATGTATGCATACAGGAGCCGGGGTAATAACTTCGCCAGCAAGAATAATCCGACAAAAATCAACAGCAGCATATTTTTTGACACAGCCGGGTTTGAGGCCTGGCGGCAGAAGGATATAAAGGCACAAGTTGCAGCAATGCCAAGAGGCCGATAAAAACAGGAGGGAAGACATGAATGAGATTAAGTTTAATCCTATTGGACGGGTGTACTTAACCCCGTCGCAGAAAAAGGATAAGGCCATCAAAAACCTTACTTTTTGGGTGATTGTATTAGGTACTGCAGACATCATCTATACATCGATTGCAATCATGATGTTGATAAACGGTGTGCTGAAATGAACGGATACATAGGTATCGGACCTGAAAAGGGGAATTTTATTCCTGCTGAATCAGCTTTTGAATATGCACTGGAAAGATGCATACATGGAACGCTGGATGATAAAAAGGAATTTAGGGAAATGCTGGTGGAATGGTTTTACTCCACGAATTGGATTAGGGAGGATTAAGCAGTGAGATGGTACCAGTGTGATATATGCGGCTGTTACCTTGACCCCGGGGAGGGTTCCTTGTGTGACGAATGCAGGGAGAAACGGGACAGGGCACTAAAGAAGCGTATGAGTGATTTTAAAGAAGAGGAGATGGAGGAATATGGAACTTATGCATGCGGTAGTTACACAGGAGTCTGCTAAGATTTCCTGCAACTTTGAGCAGATTGAAACTTCCATAAAGGAGAAGCTTTCCCAGTATGAAGGCATTGTTTTTGAAGAGGGGAGCAAGACATATGCGAAGAAAGACGTGGCAATGCTCCGCGCCGAAAAGAAGACTTTCCAGGACAACCTCCGCGAGGAAAAGCGGAAATACATGGCCCCCTGGGAGGCGTTTGAAACCAGAGCCAGGGCTCTTATTAACATGTATGATACGCCTATAAACCTGATTAACGGACAGCTCCAGGCTTTTGAAGAAAAGCGCATTGAGGAAAAGAGGGAACTTATCCGGAAGATTTATTCTGAGACTGTGCCGGACAGCCTCAGGGATTATATACCTTTAAAGAGTATTTACAGCCCCAAATGGGAGAATGCAACTGTAAAGGAAAAAGCAATCCGGCAGGAAATTACAGCGGCTGCCGAAAGGGTAGGCAGTGATATCTCTACGATCCAGGAGATGCAGAGTGAGGGGGAGGAGGAAGCTGTCAGGATTTATAAAAAGAATCTGAACCTTTCCGAAGTAGTTGCTTATCTCAGTAAGTACGAGAGACAGAAGCAGGAGATTCTTGCAAAAGAGCAGGAACGCAGGCGGACGGAGGAAGAGAACAGGATCCGCATGGAGGAGCGGGAGAGGCTTCTGAAAGAACAGAAAATAAAAGATGATATGGAAGCTGCAGCAAGGAAGGCCGAGGAGGAAAAGGCAGCGGCAGTAGAAGAGGCCAGACAGGCGGCAGAACAGGAAGTAATGGACAGGCTTATTCCGGATGACTTTGAGGGGAAGGCCGTGTTATACAGCTACCGGATCCATCTTACCCCGGATGCAAAAGACAAGCTTGAAATGTTTATGGACAGTGTCGGGATTGAGTGGGAAATTCTGGAGGGATAAGGATGCCTATGGATAGTCCAGCGAAAAACATCTATCAGAAGCTGGGGCATGTACAGTTCTGCTTAAAGGCCCCAAAGAGCCAGTACAACAAATTCGGGAATTATAATTACCGGAACTGTGAGGATATTCAGGAGGCGGCGAAGCCCATCATGAATGAGATCGGCGCAGCGCTTGTAATCAGTGATGATCTGGTCCAGGTAGGGGACAGGTTCTATATAAAGGCAACCGCGAAGTTTATTGATACGGGCAGCGGCGAGTCGATTGAAAATACGGCTTACGCCAGAGAAGAGCTGGAAAAAAAGGGGATGGATGTATCCCAGGTAACCGGGAGTACAAGCAGTTATGCCAGGAAATACGCTCTGAATGGCCTTTTCTGTATTGATGATACAAAAGATGCCGATACGCCTCAGGAACCGGATAAGCCAGCGGAGTCAGGCAAGACGGCCAAGAAGAAGGGCCAGACGGCGCCGTTGCAGAATAAACCGCCTCAGACAGCAGGAAAAACGGATACGAAGCCTGTACCCAATCCCCAGTATATCAATTCCCAGCAGATTAATTTGCTGTTTATGGAAATTGAGCGGACCGGCATAAAGGAAAAGGTTCTTCTGGATGCGGCGCATGTGGATGACCTGCATAAGCTGACCCAGCCTTTATATGAGGGGCTGATGAAGCGTCTGAAGGCCACACCTGATAAACCGAAAGAAAATTACAGTGATACGGTTCCTCCGGAAGATGGGGATGACAGCGGCCTTCCGTGGAATACGCCTGCGGGGTAATCCATATGGAATTCAGAGGCAGATTGAAAGGGATATCAAAAAACTGGATAACCGGGAAATGGGACATTTTATTTGAGACACAGGAAGACGTAACTTCTGTGATTCAAAAAATCAGTGAGAAGGAATTAACGGTTTCCTTCCGGATATTCCGGAAGAAAAGGAGCCTGGATGCGAATGCCTATTACTGGCAGCTTCTTTCCAGGCTGGCCGAGGCCCTGGGGATATCAAAGAGCCGTGCCCACAACCTCATGCTTATCCGATACGGGCAACAGGAAGAGTATGACGGCCGTTTGGTATATGTGGTAGTGCCAGACACACCGGACGGCGCGGAAAGGGCCTTTGAAGCGGATACTTATCATATTAAGCCTACCAGTGAAGTGAAGGCCGGCCAGGATGGTACCTTATTCCGCACTTATAAGATGCTCCGCGGCTCCAGTACCTATAATACCAAAGAAATGTCAGAGCTGATTCATGGTCTGGTAAGTGAATGCCGGCAGCTGGGGATTGAGACCATGACACCAGACCAGATCCATGAGATGATGCGGCTTTATGAGCAGCACATCATGAGAGATAAAAAGGCACCAAGTATTTCCGCCCCATAAAGGAGAAATATGGAATATTTTTAACAATTCCAGGAAGGCTGCATAATCTTAATGATTTGATGGCTTCGGAACACTCAAATCGTCATAAAGGCGCTAAAATGAAGTTAGGCGATGAAAGTATCGTATCAGTTGCAATAATGCGCTGAATGGGCATGATTGCATTTTGGTTGGCGATGCTTGCCCGATACCACTTAAAATCCATGTAGGGCTTGCTAAGGAGCGTCCGCAGAGTAAGACAATAGATTTCTGGACGGAGTGGGGAAGAGAGCGTGACAGTGTGGATTATGCGGCTTGTCTTGAGGAATATTTGGAGAATTAGAATGAAAACATTGAAAGAATATGAAGTCACAATTTTAAGAGAAAAAGAAATTGCTGATTATTTTCAAGGGCATGGCATTCACGAAACCATAAAACGGTACGCTCTGACAAGGAGCAGAATTTATCAGATTCGCAAATCTGCCTACAAGAAAACAAGCGCATTTTATGACAGAAGATTTGAAGGCATGCCGGAAATGATAAGAAATGCTTTAGGGCGTAGTGGAATAAAGGACATGGAAAGCCTTTTGGAATTTTACCATGAAAATGGCAGAGAAGGACTTTCTAAGATTGTCAGAATCGGAAAAACAAATGCAGAAATTATTTCTGAATACTTAGAAAGCAGGTAACTATCAACCGTAGTATTTGTCCATTCGATATATCACGGAATCGGCGGCGGGTTGGTCTCTGCCGCCGGAAAGGAGGAAGACATGAGTAGATGTTGTGGAAATTGCGAATACAGCAGATACGACATAGAACAGCAGGACTTTGTATGTAAATGTGAAGAAAGCGAAAACTACGCACTTCCCACAGAGTATAGAGGAAGTTGTGAAGAGTTTGTGGAGAAAGACTGATGGAATATTTATTGACAATCCCCGGCACGCTCCCGAACCTCAATGACTACATAGCCGCCGAACGCACAAACCGCCACAAAGGGGCTAAAATGAAAGCGGACAGCGGAAAAATCGTTGCGGCGGCAATCAGGCAGTGTCTAAGGGGCGTGAGGATTGAGAAGACGGTGTATATGGAATACACATGGTATGAGCCGAATAAGCGTCGCGATAAGGACAATGTAAGCTCATTTGGGCGTAAGGTTATTCAGGACTCTCTTGTAGATGCTGGAATACTGAAAGATGATGGCTGGAAACATGTTGTCGGATTTTCTGACAGGTTTGAGGTGGACAAGGATAATCCACGGATTGAGGTTTTGATTAAGGAGATAAAATAGATGGCACGTCCGAAACAGGACGGATTGCTCTATTTCTCGCTTGATACGAATTTCTTTTACGCAGATAAGCGAATCAAAAGATTGCGTTACAAATACGGGAATGATGGATTGATTTTTTATATTTATCTGCTAACAGAAATTTATCGAAATGGATATTACATAAGCTGGGACGAAGAATCGGCAGAGGACGCCACAGAAGAACTTCGCTTCAGGGAAGGGTTTACAGAGCAGGTCTTGACATACTTGGTTAGTCGGTCACTACTCACCATGAGCAAACTTGCTAGTTCGGTCACTGTCATTACTTCACCGGGAATACAGAAGCGTTATCAGGAGGCGAAGAAAGGCTGCAAAAGACAGATAGAGGTTGATCCCGAAATCTGGCTTTTGAGCAAAGAGGAAACCGCGTCTTGTATTAAGGTTGCACATAACGTTAGTAATTCCGAGAAAAACCAGAGTAATTCCGAGAAAAACCAGAGTAATTCCGAGAAAAACAATATAAAGAAAAGTAAAGTAAATAAAAGTAAAGAAAAACAGAGAGAGTGTGCGAAGCGCTTTGAGGACTTTGCCTCTGCATATCCAAAGGACTGCAATCGGTATCTGACGGAAACGGCATATATTGAACTGTTATTAACAGGAAAGATTACAGAGGATGAGCTTGTACAGTGTGCAATAAACTATGCGGAGGCATGTAAAGCCAATGAAACTCCGGATAGGTATATTAAAAAAGCCGAAAATTTCTTGAGGGATATGGTTTTTGATGATTATATGCCAGGCAGATACAAAAAACCAAGTACTGTCAAAAGCAAAACAAACTCTTTCCACAACTTTGAACAAAGAGATACGGATTATGACAGCATGGTGTTGGAAAAATTAAAAAAACGCTTTGAACCAAGTTGAAATGCTTGACAAACAATATAGAGCAAATAAGAAGTAAGGAGGAGGGAGATGGAGAAAAAACCGAGTGAGATAATAACAGAATTTTTGAATTTTCTTGAAACGGCAAAAAATGAATATGAATCAGCTTATGCAGATGTTGGATTGGAGGATAGAAAAGAACAGACATTTCTTCACGATTTGGAGTTTGCGCAAAATAAGAATGAGCGGAATAAGGTTGCAACACGGTTCCAACAGAGCAGACGGACAAGGCGAAAAAGCGAAGGACAGGGCGCAACTATATGAATACATAAGCAATTTTTATACAGACAAGCAGAATCAGAGCTTAATTAAGGCATTGCGTAGGTTGCAGAATGAGCAGATTGCAAGGGAGAAATATCTGTTTGGTAATAGGGAATTTAAAAACCGTGTGGATTGAGCAGAAAGTATAAAACTGCCCGCAGTGGTGCAGGAAAAGGAGGGATAAAAGAAATGGAAATAAAAGAAATTAGGGAAAGGTTAATCTATGCAAATGCTTCTGTTATGACAGAGGAGGAATTTAGTAAAGCAAAAAAAATACTGGATGAAATGTCTGATTCTGAAATATTGAATATTGCTTCAAAGGCAATTCAAAGCGTTAATGGAAAAGGAAACACAAAGGAATATCTTAATATGGCTAAAAAGTTACAAAAGATTCGTGGCATAAACAAAGGCAATTCGGCTTTGAATAGTTTTAAAGTCAATACATTATCAGAGATGGAAAATACAGATTTGTTAAATAAAATCGAAAAATCTTATTTATCCGATGCTATATACCTTACAAACAGCGAGGATATACAACTGATTGACTTGTGGGAAAAGGGAGATAAAAGCGGGATTACTATACCATCCGATTTATTCTTTGCAAATACGGTTCCTTTGATGGATTGTAAAATATCTGTAGACGAAAGGGAAATAGGTGGAGTTAATTGCTCTTACAGAGTGATTATATTTGAGGATTATGCAGAAAAAATAAAGTCGGCAGATATGGATGATGTCATAATGGTTGGAGCAGCAATTATTCCAATAATGGGAAGTGGAGATATTATCATTCCGATAAATGTTGTTAATGGAGTTGATTCAATTCCGATATGCCCGATTGGATTTAGAAATATGCCTAAGTCGCATCAACAAAGAATAGTGCAAAGTATGAGCCAAACACAATTAGCACAAATGCTGGTTTCTGTAATGGAAACATGGTACGGAATACAGATTGCATTGTTACATCCCGAAGTAAAAGAAGTATTCAAAAATCCGCAGACAGTTAGGGATTATGACAGCACAAAGAATAACTCTAAGAACAACAAAAAGAAAAGAGTTAGATACATAAAGAAACACGTAATCAATAAAGATGAACTGGAAAAGCGGATTTATGGAATGACAAGGACAATCAAACGTCATGCATTGTTGTGGTATGTAATCGGTCATTGGAGGACATGTAAAGATGGCAGAAAGGTATTTATTCAGCCGTATTGGAAAGGTGCATTGAGAAATGAAAAGAACGTTGTTGAAGCAAGAGAGCGTGAAATCATCATAAAGAATGAAGCTGTTGAAGCTTGATAGGAGGTGATACCATGCGCAGAAAATGCCACACCTGCCTATGCCGGACATGCTTGAATGTATGCAAATGTGAGGGATGCACAGGGAAGAAAGAATCATGCGAGAGATGCAGCGGATTTGGGCATCTTAGCATTTTCGAGCAGCAAGCCAATCCGCAGTACCATTCAGTCCCCCGGCGCTCATGGCAGCATTATGGAATCAGCAAAGAGCGGTACAGACAGTTGACAGAGTACATACAGTCCGGCAGATATGCCTCTCTCGCTTCACGGGCGGCTCATACAGCCAATGAAACCATTGCAGAGTACATTTTACTGTCTGTCACTCAAAACAAGTCCTATGACGCCTTAAGGGTGAAATGGGAGCTGAAAGAAATGGAGCGGATTCCGTACTGCCGGACGGATTTTTATGGCATTCGTAGACATTTCTTTAGTATTTTTAACGAGAAAATGAAGGAGATAGGGAAATGAAAGAAAATATAATCAGCATAAACAAATATCTGTATTTCGATAAAGAGAGTGGAGTATTTGCCCTAACAGATGAAGCCTCTGAAATCATATACAGGAAGAAAGAAATTATATGCAGTTACAGCGGAGCAGATGAGTGGTGTAATCATTTTGTTTGTGAATTGATTGATTTATACAGCGGTTCAAGCAAATACAATTATGCTTTAGGAACTACCGTTCACGAAACTGCAATACCAGAAATTTGGAAAGAAAATAAAGATGGCGTGTGCGAGTGGGTAGAAAGAAGTATGAATAAAGAATGGGGTAAGCGCGCGTTTGATATGCTGATAACTGTTATTGATGATTTGGTTATATGCAAATAACGATTTAGGAGATATTTTTACAGTTTGTTTGATAAGGAGGTTAGGAAAGAAGAATGTATGAAGAATTGAATGTTAAAGTAGGGGATAAGGTTCTTTATAGACTCTGGACTTTTTCTGGAACTGTAGAACGGATTGAAACAGTCACGAGAGTTACTCCAACTGGTAGAATACGGATTGATGGTAGCGGCTCTCAATTTGACAAATACGGTCGTGAAATGGGAGCTGATTCATGGAGAGGTGGCGCACGTTTATCAATCCCGACAGAGGAAGATTATAAGCGAATAGAGGAAAATTCTGTTATTTCAAAGGCATTGTCACTTATGGAAAAACTTAACAAGAAAACATTGCCTTATGATAAGGCGGTAAAGATTGTCGAAATACTATCTTAGTTTGTTTGATAAGGAGTTAAGGAGGATAGGGAAGTGAATGGTCTAATGAAAATGTATGGAAACGAAAGAGTAAATGATTATTTCAAAAATTATGCTCATGCACAGATTGATGTGGCGTATAGAATCATGGAATACTTAGAACCTGACGAGTATTTTCCGCCAAATGATTTGAGTAGTAGCATCATGGATAAATTTCTGAAAAGAGATGTTATTGGTGCGGTTGATGGAATAATCAATGAATTATGCATTGATATTTCAAGTTCTTCTGGTTCGGAAGCTTTAAGCAGAGAAGCTGTCGAATTTGCTAATGAAGTTCTTGAAGATTTTTTTGAAAGAAAAAAGGATGAAAAACTATCGGAAAGAGAACGGTTGCTTATAAGGCTCGGAGAATTGGATAAAGAGTTGGCGGAATAAATTGGTACAACTCCCCCTCGAATCTCATGTACAATAGAATTAGGGGGATTGTGGAGGGAAAGGGAAATATGGAGAATATAAAGCTTTATAAAGAGACCAATGATAGAATCGCGGATTTGCTTTTGCTTTGCGAGGATAATGCAATGTGCCTTTATGCCGGAACATACATAAAAAGTCTTGAAGAGAAGATTAAGAATTATGAGGACTTAGAGGAACAAGGGAAACTGCTGAAACTGCCCTGTGCGGTGGGGGATACGGTGTATTATCTGGATAGGTTTTGCTCGGGGACTTCGTTAGATTGTCCGCGTAGACCATGCGAACCTTGCGAATATTACAAGCTCGAAATTTACGAGGGAAAATTCAAACTAAATGATATAAATGATTTTGGGAAAACCGTTTTCCTCACCAGAGAAGAAGCCGAAGCCGCATTGAAAGAATTGGAGAGGGGTAAGGGAGAATGAGACTGATTGATGCTGATGAATTAAGAAAGCAACTAAGTACGATGTGTCCTCTATATGCAACGGATGAATACGATTATTGCACAAAAGATATATTGGACAAGGTTGATGTTTTAGTTCAGAAACAGCCTACCGCCTATGACGTGGATAAGGTTGTGAAGGAATTGGAGGAGTGCGCAATAATAGAACTTGGGATAACTAAGGAAAAGTTTGAAATGGATAGAGGGGAATACTCAGGCTATTGTGCGCTTAGTTTGACAGAAACGAAAGAGATTGTAAAATCCGGCTGCATTGAATGAAATTTGCAAATGAAGATAATACAGACGGAGAGTATTTCTGCATGATAAGTGATTGAGGTGAGAAAAAGTGGCTAGCGTTGGCAGACCTCCAAAGTATAAAAGCAAGGAGGAAATTCAAGAGAAAATTGAACAATATTTCCAAGATTGCAAAGGGGAAATATTGAAAGATGATGAAGGAAATACAGTTTTTAATAAATTTGGAAATCCTATCATTGTTGGAGAAAAACCCTTGACTGTGACTGGACTTGCGCTTGCTTTGGGGTTTGCCAGTAGACAAGCACTACTAAACTATCAAGGGAAGAAAGAATTTAATGACACTATAACGCGCGCGAAGAGCGTTGTTGAGAAATATGCAGAAGAAAGACTTTTTGACCGTGACGGTTCAAGCGGAGCGCAGTTCAGCCTAAGGAACAACTTCAAGGGATGGAATATCGATAACGAGCAGAAACTTGAAATCGAACTCCTGAAGCTGGAAAGCCAGGTCAAGGACAGCCAGCCGGAGGAAGAAGCAGAGGACAACTTCATGGACGCTCTGAACGGAACGGCAACGGAAGTGTGGGAGGAAAGTGAGGTAGAGGAAGATGACAGAGAATGAAGCGATTAAAAAAGTAAAAGAATTTGGATTATACCATGCGATAGGAGATTTGCCTAATTCTGCACTTACTGTAAAGGCGTTTAAAATGGCAGTAGCGGCACTCGAAGAAATCCAGAAGTACCGAGCAATCGGCACAGTCGAGGAAGTTAAACGTATGCAAAGATATTCTGCTCTTGCAAAGAAACACAGCACAATCGGACAAGTAATTGATTCTTGTGCAGAGTATGAAGCTATTGGCACAGTCGAGGAATGTCGAGAGGCAAGGGAAAGGCAGATACCAAAGAAACTAATCCATGGCGGACTATATGCTTGCCCTAACTGCCACGCAATTATGTTGCAAGGTGCTTTTGAAGCAAAGGGTAAATGCTGTAAGGAATGTGGGCAGGTATTGGATTGGAGCGAAACAGTTTGAGCGACATCAACACCCGAATAGAAAACATCCGCAAAGGCATAGCAAAACGCGCCGCCGCCATGAAAGCAAAGGTGCAGAAGCAAGGTTTCCGGTTCAAGCCATTTTCCACCAAGCAAAAGAAAGTCCTAACCTGGTGGTGTCCCGCAAGCCCGGTAAAGGACATGGACGGAATCATAGCAGATGGGGCAATCCGAAGCGGAAAGACACTCTCAATGTCGCTGTCCTATGTTCTATGGGCAATGAACAGTTTCAATCAGCAGAATTTCGGTATGGCCGGTAAGACAATCGGCTCATTCCGGCGGAACGTCCTCTTTTGTCTGAAACTGATGCTTAAAAGCCGGAAATACACTGTAATAGACAAACGCTCTGACAATCTCCTGATAGTATCAAAAGGAGATGTGACAAATTACTTTTATCTGTTTGGTGGGAAGGATGAACGGTCACAGGATTTGGTGCAAGGTATCACATGCGCCGGCTTCTTCTTTGATGAAGTAGCCCTCATGCCGGAATCATTCGTCAATCAGGCGACCGGGCGATTATCTGTTGATGGCTCTAAAATGTGGTTCAACTGTAACCCGGATAGCCCCCGGCACTGGTTCAAGGTCAACTGGATTGATAAGGCAGAGGAAAAGCGGCTTGTATATCTGCATTTCACTATGGACGATAATCTTTCCCTATCAGAGCGCATAAAAGCACGATACCGGGGAATGTATGTGGGAGTATTCTTTAAGCGGTATATCCTTGGGCTGTGGTGCGTGGCAGAGGGGCTTGTCTACTCCATGTTTGACGAGGACAAGCACGTCAAAGACAAGCACATGACCGGGGGAAAAGAATGGGTTGTGTCTGTGGACTATGGAACTGTAAACCCATTTGCTGCCGGATTGTGGGCGTTTGATGGAAAACGGGCGCAAAAGGAATCTGAATACTACTACGACAGCAAAGAAACGGGAATCCGGCGGGATGATGAAACGCATTATCAGGAGATATGCAAGCTGATAGGAAATAAAAAGGTATCATTCATTATCGTTGACCCGTCCGCAGCTTCGTTTATTGAAACAATCAAAAAGCATAGTAAGTACATTGCCAAGGGTGCAGAAAATGACGTATTGGACGGAATACGTGTGCAGACCACATTCCTAAACAGAGGGATAATCAGCTATCATGAGGATTGCGAAGCGACCATAAATGAGTATGGGCTGTATTCGTGGGATATGGAAAGCCCGGAGGACGCTGTTATAAAGGAGTTTGACCACGCTTTAGACAGCGATAGGTATTTTTGCTATACATTCCTGCGGCGGCGGTTGAGATGGAAATATTAAACAATGTGGTAAGGAGAGGATAGGGAAATGAAAGATTGGAAAAGTTACGCAACATCAAAAAAACGATTAAATCCACAAACAGTCAGAATTTGTGACGAGAATATGAAGCCGCATTATGAATTTGGTGGATATGCGCCAGAGTGCGATATGTCCGGGGCATATACAATTGCCCAGAATATTATTGCAAAAGTAGCAGACGCGCAAGAATGTGCTTGCATCGAAGCGATAAGGATATGGGCGATAGAAAAGGGATATGATGATGTGATTCTGATGGACGAAGCGAAGCTGAAAGAGATTATTCGGATTGGTTCTGCGGAATATGAGAGATTACACGGAGGGAATAAATGAGCATATTGGAGTTTATAATAGGTCTTTTCGCTCTTGTGTTGATTGGGGCTGTGCGGCATCCGTTTATTTGTTTAATGGCTATTTTATTTTTGATTTATGCAAAGAAAAATAAGTGAGGTGATGCAATGACGCTATTACAGTACATATCATTCAGCATTGATAATGCTATTGAAATGCTTATGGATAGCAAGACAAGCAAAATGGATGTTGCATTATTCCTGATGGATTTTAAAAAGATTCTTAATAATCCGGAAAAGGAAATTTTGGACGGAGATTTTAAAGAGCTTGAAATAAGAGGGATTGAGGAAAGGGGATTGATAGAATGAGTATGATTTGCGAACAGGTAAAGGAACTTCGGTATAAAGCTGATATTTACAATACCGTTGGAAGCGCGTGGGAACTGAATCGGGCAGAAGCAAAGAGATTACAGGCAATGCTTAGACAAGCAGCCGACACCATAGAATCCTTATCCGCAAAGCTGGAAGATATGGAACGGTCAGCTGAGAATTGCGGCAGTGGGTGGATTAAATGCAAGGACAGATTGCCGACCAAAAAAGAATGCGGAAATTATAGAGGGCGTTTTATCGTTACTGTTTATACAAATAAACTTACTACATTGTATATGGAGTATGAGTATGCAATCGTAAGAGGGAAAGAAGTCGGAAGATGGATATGGAATGATAGAGTGAATATTCCGTGGGAAGTTATCGCATGGCAACCTCTCCCAAAGCCATGCCATGAGCCTTGATGGAGGACAATATGGAGAGTGTTTTTGTGATTGGCAGTAAAAATTATAAAGAGTTTATTGATACGAGAACAAAATGCGAAAAATGTCGTGAGCAGTATAAAGCACCTTATGAATTTTGTTGCGTGTATGATTGCGGGAACCATGAAGAATGCAAAAATTGTCAATGCGATATGTATAGAGAACTTGGGGGAGTTGCTGGATTTGGAGCATATATATGAGCCTTAACAAATCCATCACCCACGGCAAAGAACACCGCAAGCCATATTAGCACGTATAATAGCGACAAATTGGAGGGATAAAGAACATGAATCAGGAGCCAAGGCGTATCAAAAGAACATGTTTTATTTGTAAAGAAAATGCTGTTTGGATAAGGCAGGTATACAATCCACATATTTCCGATTGGGAAGATTGCGCAGCGCCGATTTGCGAGGAATGTAAAAGAAAGATGGAAAGTGAATCCTAATAAGGAGAACTGCGGCAGGTGCAGGAGTTGGAAGAATATAACGGTTAGGAGATGGGAAGATGCGAAACTTATCAGAACTTATAGATAAATTTGATAATGAGAAAATCAAAGGCATAACCAGTTCTGAACAGATGCAGATTTTTAATGCTTTGAAAGATTTGGAAATGTATCAGAAAGTTGGCACAATTGCCGAATTTATGACGCTAAAGAATCCGGCGAAAACGGATGAAACTATATTCCCGATATATGTTTGCGCCACCGAGCAATCAACTACTGCAAAACTGAAATTAGAGGGAATAGGAAGTACTGGAATTTCTGTGGCAATTTTGTATGATATTCCAATAGAATTAAAGCCGTTTCCGATGTTTACAAAGGTTAGAATACATGGAAAAGAATTAGAGTTTTATCTTGGAAGAGATAATACTTTGATACAAAAAGATTGCAAACCTTATGATTTTTGGTTTGGTAAGGGTGATTAAATGGGACTGATAACATGGATAAAGGAGAAATTCAAAATGCTGTTTAAAACGGACGCTGAAAAGGCTTTCGGTGTGGAAACGTACCTGTCGCCGGAAATGGACGCTGCTATTAAGCTGTGGGGGCAGTTGGAAAGTGGAAAGCCGCCGTGGGTAGAGGGCGATACCCGAACAATACGCTTTTCCAACACCGTAGCACGGGAACTGGCTAAACTGATTACACAGAATATTGACATTAAGGTGCAGTCAAAATATGGAACCGGGGAAACTGCCAAGAGAATCCAGAAAGCGATTGATGATTATTTCCTGAAAAATGCACAGAAGATTATGCAGGATGTGATTATGTTGGGCGGCTCTATGGCGAAATGGAACGGAAAAGGCATGGACTACATACCGCCGGATCGGTTTCTTGTGACTGAATTTGACAGCAATGGGGAAGTGACCGGGGCGATATTTTTCTCATACTACCAGAAAGAAAAGAAATTCTACACACGGGCAGAATGGCACAGGTTCGAGGACGGCGAACGCCGGGACGAAGCCGGGGAGAGCGTGTCTGTCAGAGTGTACAGAGTTTCCAATAAAGCGTTTGTTTCTGATAACCAGGACGAAATCGGCAGACCAACAGACCTAAAAAACACCAAATGGGCGGACATTGTTCCAGAGTTTACAGCAGAAAACCTTGAAAAACCTTTATTCGTGTACATAAAAAACCCATACAGCAACACCATAGACCCGGACAGCCCATTAGGGGTATCGTGCTTTTCGGAGTGTATAGAGGAATTGCGCTGGCTTGATATTGCAATGTCCACCATGGGGGTGGAAACAGAGGACTCCGAACCGAAAATGATTGTCGGCCAGTCCGCTATACAGTATGCACAAAATAACGGAATTGAACTTCCACGAATGGTTCTCAAGACTGGACTGGACGATATGACAGACAAGCCATTTGAACAGTGGCAGCCAACACTACAAGTTGCAAGCCGGACAGACGGAATAAACTTCCTGCTTTCTATCATTTCTTACAAGACCGGGTTTGACCCAGGATATTTTGTCTTTAACGGCCAGACAATATCCGTTGCCACTGCTACCCAGGTAGAAGCCACGGAGCGGCGAACCATTAATACCGTTGGGGATTACCGTGACATTCTATCATGCCCTGACAGCAACGGAGACGGGCGTATAGGGGCGATTCATGACATAGCCTATATAATGGACGCTATGGCTGTTATCAACGGGGAATCGGCTCCTAGTGAGTTTGGGAACTATGAAATATATGCTGACTTTGCAGACCTCACGAGAAATGCGGAGGAAGATAGGTCAAGGGCATTGCTGCTGACGGACAAGGGATTTTATCCTAAGTGGTACTATCTGGTGCATAATGAAGGGTTCACGGAGGAAGCGGCGCGGGCTATTGTGGCAGAAGCCAAGAGCGAGAATGAGCCGCAGGAAAGTGGATTATTTGGAGAGGAGTAGAAAAATGGATAAAAATGATGTTGTTGAATTATTTGAAACGGTATTAACCGCTCTTGCGTGTCCGTTTGCACTTCCTATCATTGCAAATAGAGATATAAAGATGGACATTCCAAAGGTGAATTTAAAGAAAGAAGAACCACCTATGATTCCGTTAAAAATTCCTAAATATGAACCGTTAGAATTAGATAAACCTCTACTTCCTGTTTCGGCAATCGGATTGGATAGTAAAATTGATAATTCAACCATCACGTATTTGCGGCTGAATGAAAAACATGAGGTTGACGGAATTTTAGAGGTTACAGAAAACGTGATTTTATGAGCCGAAAGAGGGGTTATTTGGGGAGGAATAGAAAAATGACATTACAAGAATTTGCTGATAAATTAGTGGAAGCATGGGGCGGCATTTCTGAAAGGATGGAAGAACTGGCAGAAGCATTACGAAAGGCATTTGATGAAGTCAATAGGAAAATAGAGGAACACAAGCGGCTGCTGCGCCGACCGCCGAAATGGTACATAAAAGCAAATACTCTCGCTATTCTTGTGAGTAAAAGCAAGCTGTATCATTGCCGGAATAATTGTTAGAAAGCGTGATTTTATGAGGATTAGACAGCACATAGGGAATGTTGACATTGATATAAGTGATGCAAGATTAAAAAAAAATTTGCGTGAAGCACAGATTGCCTTAAACGAGCAAATTGCCGCAGATTGTGACCCATATATACCATTCAGACAAGGAGCATTGGCAGGAAGTGTTCATTATCCACAAGGGATTGCGGGCGGTGAAATTGCATGGGGCGGAACTGCCTATGATGTTCCGTATGGTCATTACGTCTATCGAGCAGAGATATATGGGCCCAATATTCCAATATATGATGAAGAGGGACATTTAACTGGATACTGGTCACCGCCAAAAAAACACCCAACAGGTCGGGAAATGGAATTTTCAAAAGAGCATCACCCACAAGCAACAAAAGAATTTTTCGAAGCCGCTAAAAAAGACCACAAGGACGAGTGGATAAAGAAAGTAAAGGAAATAGCGGGACAAGATTAACTTGGTACAAATCCCAATGCAATCTATTTTATAATTATATTGTGAGGATAGCTTGGCCGAGCGAAAGCGGAAAATCCCTATCCGTTTCCTCACATTACAAAGTAGGGAGATTGCAGAAAGGGAGTGCGATTATGAGCAAAAGAATAGATATGACCGGTCTGAAATATGGGAGATTAACAGTCATAGAACTTGACCGGATAGAGAATAACCACACATTTTGGAAATGTCGTTGCGAATGCGGAAATATTGCTATAATTGATGGGGCAAAATTGCGAAACGGTCATACAAAAAGTTGTGGTTGTTTTAAGTTGGAAAATATACGCAGACAGAGAAAACATAATGAATATGAAATTGTTGACGGCTGTGTAAAAGTTAAATTGAGCGATACAGAGTATATGCTTTGTGATATTGAGGACTGGGAGAAATTAAAGAAACATCATTGGTATGTTAATTCTGTTGGATATGCCGCAGGTGGCACAAGTAGAAATGGAGTATTTCTTTTTCACAAAAAGGTTACAAATACCACAAGTGAAATCATAGACCATATCAACATGAATAAGTTGGATAACAGAAAATGTAATCTTCGTATAGCTGACAAGAAAATCAATTCCATAAACAGAGGATTGCAGTCAAATAATAAGACTGGGTACAAAGGCGTTTACCATGATAGGCGGTATGGCACATGGAACGCAAGAGTTACCGTCAATAGAAAAACCATTCATTTAGGCACGTTTTCCACAAAGGAAGAGGCTATTGCGGCAAGGAAAGCAGGAGAAGAAAAGTATTATCTCCCACAGCTTGAATCCGTGAATGGATAGATTTAGTCAAGAGGACAGCAGGAAAGGAGTAGGAAATATGAGTAAAATTAAAGGGAACTATACAATCGGAAATAAAGACGATTTGACATCAGCGGTTCATGGACTGGACATTTTTACAAAGAATTGGTGCATGAACTGTGCGGAAACAAACAAAACAAATGACCTTGTATTTAGGTGCAAACAGTGCGAGTTTTCAACAGAAACAGGCGGTTGCTTAGTAAAAACCTTTGCAAATAATCACGAGCATAATTATTCAATGGATAATTTCGGTTCAATGGGTACGCTCTAATGCTACTGCCAGATTACTTCACAAACAAAGAGGATAGATTGCTTGAACTCTACCGACAACTGGAAAACTTTATCCTCAAAGACATAACCCGCCGCCTACTCTCCGCCGGGGAAATGACCGCAACCGCCGACCGCCTTATCTGGAAACTAAAGCAGATGGGCGAGAGCCAAGCGGCGATTGAACAGAAATTGCGGAAATTAACAAGACTGACACAGAAAGAACTCCGCTCCCTCCTGAAAGACGCTGTTCTGGCCTCATGGGAGGACGATAGAGCCACGTTAGGGCAGTTAGGCATAGAATTATCCAATCCGCTTAAAAATGCCGCTGTAATCCGTGTTATGGACGCAGAATATAAGAAAAGCCTTGGGGAACTGACAAACCTCACACGCACAACTATGAAGCAAAGTCAGATTGACCTTATCAATATGCTTGATGAAGCTGATTTGCGTGTGGCGGCAGGAGCGCAAAGCTATTCAGCGGCGGTGTGTGATATTCTTGATAGATACGCAGGACGTGGAATCTATGTGGATTATCCGAGCGGTACACGACGGACGTTGGAGGCGGCGGTTAGATTGTGCGTTGTTACATCTATGAATCAGACGGCGGCGCAGGTCACAAATCAATATGTCGTTGAAGCGCAGACAAACTATGTTTTATTTAGCGCTCATTTGGGCGCCAGGGTAAAGCAGAAAGAACAGCCCGACCTTGCAGGACATGACTTGTGGCAAGGGCGTGTGTTCTGTATCAGAGGTAGCGAGCCTGGATATCCGAACCTGTTAGAATCTACGGGGTATGATATAGACCCAGTAACGGGCGTTGGTACGGTTGTTAATCCGCTGGGCGCACACGGATATGGATGCCGCCATTCACATAAACCTTGGGACACGCGATTGCGTAATCCCTATGTGGACGAAAACGGCAATCTGAAAATAGACAGTGAGGAAAACAAAAAGCGGTATGAGCTTCAGCAGAAACAGCGTGCTATGGAGCGGAGCCTTCGGGCATGGAAACGCAAACTGATTGAAAAGCAGGAGCAAATCAACAACCCCCGTGACGATATGGACGTTGATAAGCTGCAACAAGAATATGACCGCATGTCATATCAACTAACACAGAAAAACAAGGTGTATAATGATTTCTGCAAACAGAACGACTTGCAGCCGCAGTATGACCGCATAAAGGTAGCTGATTTTGGCAGGGAGCAGACAAAGCAAGCGAATCAGGGCGCAAGGAGGTATAAAAAGGAGAAATAATGAAAACATTAGTAGTTTTTGATGATAAGACAAAGGAAATTTTGTGTTGTATACCAGACGAGGGAGAAGCAATCTGTAAGAAAGGTATCAATTTTTCTTTGTATGAGGGAACAGAACCAATATTTATAGAAAAGCAAAATGGTATTGTATTGGCAGAAAATAAGTTTATGTTGAACCTTAGTAAATCTGAATAATTGGTACAACCCCCTTTTAAATCTGTTGTAAAATTGAGGCAGGAGGTAGGGAAGATGAAAGTAGGAGATAAAGTTACATGGACAAGTCAGGCTATGGGGTGTGAAAAAACAAAAACAGGTGTAATTATTGCGGAGATTCCGGCAAGACATAAGGCAAAACAACACATCCCCAAAACGGCAAAGAAAAGCCACATTAAGTTTGATACGGATTGCAGTATCTATGACCGTATACTTGTGGCGGTTCCGGCCGGAAAGGATGGTAAAATCACACATTATTATTGTCCGAATAGAAATGTGTTGATTATGCAAGGGAATTAGAGATGGATAGATGGATTGAATACAACCCGAACCCACGTTCAAGGCGTGTTGGTGACTGCGCCATTCGTGCGTGCTGCAAGGCTACAAGCCGTACATGGAACGAAGTCTTTGACGACCTTGTGCAGATTGCATACAGGCAAAAGGACGTTTTGTCAGCAAATAAGGTATGGGGAGAATATCTGGCAGATAACGGCTATGTGCGGTATGAGCCTGACTATCCTATGGACGTGTATAAATTCTGCTGCAACTTCCCACATGGCACATACGTTTTGGGTCTTGACGGGCATGTTGTGACGGTGGTGGACGGGCGGTTCTATGACACTTGGGATTCGTCCGGGAAGAGTGTTATTTATTTTTGGGAGAGGGGATAAATGATATATAGCATTTTTGGTATTAAAAACGAAAATCCGGAAGATTTCTTAGACTATTTAAGGGAAGAAGCCAGGCGAGCGAAAGAAATGCAAAAGTTGACGCTCAAGTTGTCTGAATCAGAAAAAATACTTAGGGAAAAATATATTGACATATTGGAGAACGGAACCCTAGAAGCTAAGGTTAATCTTCTCGCGAGCCAATATTTGAGTAAGTTGAAATTTGAACAGGAAAAAGAAGAACGGGAATGGAAAGCGAAAGTAAAACAAATCCCAATGAAAATAGTCCATAACCCGGAAGCAGGCCGAGAGGCGGATTGGACGTGCCCGGCGTGTAAATGGACGTGCAGTCCATACGCAAGGCATTGCCAGAATTGCGGCCAGGCGCTTTACAAGGAGGATTGAACATGAGAGAGAATTTAAGGCCTTGCACAATCAAAATCGAAGAGGAGACCATAACAACCAGAACAATTCACGGAGAAAGGCGTACAAAGGTCGTAAAGGAAGCAGAAACCCACAAAGGATATTTCCATACATGGGGAAGCGAAGCATATGTGACTAACGGCTATCTTGTCGGAACGACCGCCGGACAGGTATCTACTTTTTATGGAGTGGTGGAGTATGAAGACGGCACAGTGCATAAGGTTGACCCAGAATGTATTACTTTTACCGACAGAAATAATGATATTATGGATTATGCGAAAGAATTGCATCCCGATTGGAAATAGGATTGCAACCCCTCCATAAAATTGCTATAATGAGGGAAATACAGAGCGGAGGTTTGGGAATGGAAAATGATTATTTTATCTTTTGTGATAGCAATGGAAGATTGAATTGTATAAGGCTTTGCGATTTAACTAAAGAGCAGTTATGCAATCTTGCTTATAAGTTTACAGAATATGCGGATAAATGTATTTCTGAAATTGGAAGGGGAAAGAGATATGGAAAATAGGGATAATGTGAAGGAAAAAGAAAACAGCAAGGAAACACTGGATATTGCGAATGAGCTGCTTCAGGAGATGAAGCTTGCGGCGCAGAGGGCACATAAGGCGCTAATCACCGTGGCTTTGTTGTGGTTTGTGTCTGTGATTGCTATTGTGGCCGGGTTCCTGATTTATCTGTATCAGTACGATTTCACCGCAACCGTGGAGCAGACCGGGGTGTATACGCTGATGGATAGCCAGGGCAATGTGCTTTCCACGGATTTATCTGCGGAGGACATAATTAATATTGAGGAGATTCTGGAAAATGGCAAAAATCAAGGTTCAGAAGTCCAGGAGTAAGAAGAACGGCAAAAAGCGGGGAACGGCGAAAAGGAAGAAATAAGGAATGGCACGAAATATTATTCCGGATTTTAGCAGAGAGAAAAGAGAATATTTCAGAAGAGAGTGCAATTTTACTCCCAGGGAAGAACAGCTTTATGATTTGCGAAATCAGGAATACTCCTTGGAGGAATGTGCCGAACTTATGCATTGCAGTGAATCGACTATAAACCGGATCAGCAAAAGGATGCTGCGGAAGATAATGGAACAAATTTGATAGTTTTTTGAATGATATATGAAAATATTTAGAGGCTTATCTGACATGGTAAGTCTCTTTTTTGTACGTTAAAATATAACCATGAACACAGGAATACTTTTCAATTTATGGGGGTTCTGCCCCAATTATAAAAGCGCAAGTGACGGTATTATGCTTGACATGCTACTAAAATCCATGGAGGAATCGGGAAATGCCATTAACAATGAATCCAGCGTTAAATCAGCAGATGGCGCAGTTAGAAAGGGAATACGAGCAGCGCAAGGCAAACATTATGCAGAGTTTTTATAATCAGACACAAAGCGGTAGCTGGGGACAGCAGAGCGCACCAACCCCCACGCAGAATGTAGACTGGATCAGAGTATCTGGAATTGACGGCGCAAAAAACCAGATTGTACAGCCGGGCCAAACCGTTTGGATGATGGATAATAACGAGCCATATTTTTATGTTAAATCGGCTGATAATGTCGGCAGCTGTACTTTCCGCATATTTCAATTTGCAGAAGTACAGGAGGCTGCGCCAGAACAGCCGGAGCATCCGCAAATAGACCTCTCTCAATACGTCCAGAGGGGCGAATTTGAGCAGTTAAAGGCACTGATTGAACAATTTACCAATGCACAGGAAAAACAGCCTGTAAAGGCGAATAAGGAGGTTGTGAGCAATGGCGAATCCGTTAATGGGAATGATGGGAAACAAACAGGCACAGGGAGGACTTCCGGCACAAGGGGGAAATAAATTCTCCCAAATGATGAATGAGTTTAAACGGTTCCGGCAGGAAATGCAGGGTGTCAATCCGCAGGATAAAATGAATGAGCTTTTGCGATCCGGCAAAGTCAATCAACAGCAGATTGAACAGGCGAACCAAATGGCGCAGATGGCGCAGGGATTGTTTAAAGGCATGTTTTAAATCGCTACATAACCGCTTTGGCGGTTTTGTAAATAAATCACATATGGAGGTATATGTTACATGAATTCGGACGGATTATCAGCTTCTGATGTTGCCCTGTTAAGCGGCAACAACGGAAACAATAACAACGGCTGGGGTGGAGACTGGATGGGAATGCTTGCGCTTTTCTTCCTGTTCTCCATGTTCGGCTGGGGCGGCTTTGGCGGCTGGGGCGGTGGCTTCGGCGGTAATGGTGCTGGCGGCGCAATGATGGGATTTGCGACACAGGCAGACCTACAGAGAGGGTTTGACACGCAGACCATTGTTGGAAAGCTGGACGGTATTACTCATGGAATTTGTGACAGCACTACGGCTGTTCTTGGTGCCGTTAATGGTGTCGGAACTACCGTAATGCAGGGATTCCAGCAGGCAGAGATTTCCAGGTGTCACGACCAGGCGGCAATCATGCAGCAGCTTATGACGATGATGTTCAATGCACAGCAGTGCTGCTGTGATGTTCGTGGGGATATTAAAGACCTGATGTATGCAAGTGCAAAGAACACTTGTGACGCTATTCAGGCATCACACAACGACACTGACAGGGTTATTGCAAGGCTTGACCAGATGGAAGCGAACAGACAGGCAGAGCGGATCCACGCTCTCGAACTGGAAAACCAGAAACTTTCATTCCAGGCAAGCCAGACAGCGCAGAACGCTTTTATTACAGCCAATCAGCAGGCGCAGACGGCGGAGCTTATCCGCAGGCTTGGCGCAGACTGCCCGATTCCGGCATATGTCGTACAGCCCCCGGCGCAGGTGACTTTCCCGACAAACTGCTGCGGACAGTTCAACGGCGGCGGTTGGGGCGGTAACTGCAATCAGTGCGGCAACTGCTAAAAAACTGAAAAAAGAGTATCTTTTCTGTGAAACATCGGAAATGTTCGGCATGAGCCGTTATTACAACGCGGGAGGGCAGAACATTGATTCTGTCCTTTTGCGATTAACTGAACATTGACAACTGAATATAGCTGATAGTTTGTGGGTTTCTATCACTCCCTTAGAATGGTACAACAGCAAACCGAAACCATGAGATAATATACTTGTGGCTAGGGAGCGCACCCGAAAAGCAGAAAGCCTACTGCCTGCCACAAATTCCAATAGGCGCACAGAAAGGCTAGGTGCAACATGAAAGAGAAATTAAAGGTATGTTGGATAAGTGCCGGAGTATCGTCATTTATTGCTGGATATTTGGCAGAGAATGTTGAGGAATTTATTTATATAGACATTGAGAACCAACACCCGGACAGCATGAGGTTTATTAAGGATTGTGAAAAGGCATTAGAAAAACCAATACAGATATTAAAATCGAATTATGGAAATACCCAAAACGTCATAAAACAATTTAGATTTATCAATGGTATTCATGGGGCAAAGTGTACGGAGATACTCAAAAAAAGGGTTCGTAAAGAATGGGAATATGAGCATAGTGATTATGATATTACATATGTTTGGGGATTTGATTTCAACGAGCGGAACAGGGCAGACAGATTGTTAGAGAGTATGCCGCAATTTGAGCATGAATTTCCTCTGATAGACAAAATGTTATCAAAATCAGACGCACACGGAATACTTGATAATCTTGGAATAAAAAGACCGCTCATGTATGATTTGGGATATAGCAACAATAACTGTATCGGTTGCGTAAAAGGCGGTATGGGATATTGGAACAAAATCAGAGCTGATTTTCCAGAAGTATTTGACCGAATGGCAAAATTGGAGCGAGAAGTCTGCCACTCCTGCATTAACGGGGTATATCTTGATGAATTAGACCCGAGCAGAGGGAGAATGGAAGATGAAATAATGCCTGATTGTTCTATCATGTGCCACTTAGCAATTTAATAGAAATCCAGAAACTATCAGCTATAAACAGTTGATAGTTTTTTATTTGGAGGAAAATAACATGGCAGAATTTACAGGTATTGCCTTGCAGACCGTAGACGCAGGGCAGAATGTTGTATTAACCGAAACCCCCGTGTGCGGTTCAAACTGTATTCAGCACAGGGAGGGAAGCGGAATTGTAAAATTAAGAGGACTTACCAATAACTGCAAGGCGAGATTCCTTGTCAGCTTTTCGGGAAATATCCAGATTCCGACAGGCGGCACGGTAGAAGCTATTTCCGTGGCGATTGCGGTTGACGGAGAGCCTTTGCAGTCTACCCGAATGATTGTAACCCCGGCGGCAGTGGAAAACTTCTTCAATGTGTCCGCACAGGCATACATAGACGTGCCGAGAGGGTGCTGTGCAACCGTAGCAGTCGAAAACACGTCCACACAGGCGATTCAGGTGCAGAACGCTAACCTGATTGCAGTAAGGGAGGGTTAAGTTATGCATAAATTAAGAGAAAACGCAGAAAAAGAGTTAAAAGCGATTGAGGAAAAAGGCTTGACTTCTTCCAATCTGGACAACGCCTATAAGTTGGTGGAAATCATGAAGGGCGTGGATAAAATCAACATGATGCAGGACGGCGGCGAGTATTCCAGGGACGGTTACAGCCGGGACATGGAGGATTACAGCCGGGAGCGTGGCGGCTATTCCCGTAACGGCGATTACAGCCGGGAGGGGAACTACTCCAACGATTACGATAATGGCAATTCTTACCGCCGGGGCCGGAGTGCTACCACTGGCAGATATGTCCACCGCCCGAACTATTCCCGTCTGTCCGGGGACGATACCGACATGGACGAGTATAGGAATCGTAAAAGGGAGTATTCCAACAGTCGGGACGAAGGGAGCAAAGGGCGTATGCTTGACGCATTAGAGGACTTCATGTGCGGCGTATCGTCTATGGTAAAGCAGATTTGTCGCGACGCTGACTGCCGAGAAGAAAGGGAAATCGTGAAAAAGTACGCGAGAGAAATTGCAGAAATGTAAGAAAAAAGGGCGGTAGGTGTTATCCTGCCGCCTGTTCTACTAATTCTATGATTTTGCTATAACAAGTGTCAAGATTTGCTCTTGTAAAGATACATTCTCCGTTACAATATAAGCGATAGTGAAAACCGTGCATAGTGGGGGAAACCTCAAATTTCTTTCCGTTTACCTCAAACGGTTTATTTATGATAAACCCCTTTTTCTCGAATGATTTAATTGTCATATCCTTCTCACTTTCTCCCTGCATTACCCGGCAAGGACGGGATAAAATTATATCAGAACATAAATCCTGTTATCAATTTTGTTATAAGCAATCCGTCTTGCATCCTCTTCATCCACTGCCTTGATGTTTAAAGAAAAAACTCTCTTAAGATTGCTTTTGTATGCGTACCATATAGTATAATATTTCATCTTCCCTTCTTTCTCCCGGCGCAACCCCACCGGGTGGGTGGTGTGGTTAAATGGCCTTTCCTTTAAGGTCGGCTTGTGTCCATCCGTCAATCCATGCTTTTAATACCTGTATTGTGGTAATGGTTCTCTTTTCCTCATCTGCTATAACAGACATTATGCGCTTGTCGTTTGCTGGTATACACTTCATGCCTTCATCAAATGCAAGTTTTCCCATTTCAACGCATAACGCTATTTCTGATTTCTTTTTTAATGTTCTTTCTGTCATTTTTTATATCCTCCGTTCCTTTGATAAGTCTAATATACACTATTTTTTATATGTCGTCAACACTTTTTTATAAATAATTTTATATAAAATAAATTGAATGGTTGACTAAATATAAAATATAGTGTATTCTATGTAAAAGGAGGCAGTTCATGGACGTGAGAGAATATATCAAGCTGTGCTGTGTGAAAAGAGGGAATATGTCAGAAGCGGAACTTGCCCGGAGGACAGGGCAAACACCGCAGAACATGAATAATAAGCACAAACGCAACACATTCAAGGTATCTGAATTAGAACGAATAGCAGAAGCGTTGGACGCAGAATTGAAAATTTCATTTATTGACAAGGAAACAGGGGAGCCTATTATATAAAATCTCCCACGACAAGGGGCGGCAGTGAAAGGAGCAAGCAAAAATGGAAAGAGAATGGATTTCGACAGCAGAAAGATTTCCTGAAGATGGTACTTGGGTATGGGTTACTGTGGAAGATGGAAGTGGAAGTGGAGGTGGAGAGAAAAGAAGATTTGTTTCCATGAATTACTATACGGATTTAGGGTGCTGGAATTACTGGCCTACATCGTACAGGTATTGTCATATTACACATTGGATGCATGTTGGAGAAAAACCAGAACCATGCAAAGACGAATTGTATTAAATTTACGATTTTATGAGGGGCGGCAGTGATGCCGCTCTTTTGCTTTAAGTTGGTACAAATAACAACGATATATACTATATAATATCAATATGAAAGCCAATACGATATATCAATTTTTCGGTACAACTGAACAAATTAAAATTGTGCAAAGCTTGAAAGAAATTGTTCTAAACAGGGATAAACTTCGAAACATGTGCGATTATTTCACAAACTGCGAGCCTAATTTGACGCAGGATTATTTTATGGAATACTTTACGGAAAACCTTGCAGACAGAAAAAATATGTCGCAAGACTTTACACCACAATGTATTTCACAGCTTGTATCAGAAATCGGAGGAAAAGCAGAAAATATTGCGGATGTATGCGCAGGTTCCGGCTCTTTGTTTGTACAAGCACGGAATAAGAATAAAGACGCTTTCTTTTCCTGTTACGAATTGAGCGAAACGGTTTTATACTTTTTGCTATTCAACATGGCAGTGCGCAACGTTAACGGGCAAGTGATTCAAATGGATATTTTGTCCGGGAAAATTCATGCCTGCTATAAGCTGACAAGAACGGAAACTTATTCAGATATAGAGGTTGTCGGAAATCCAATGGTTGTTAAAAATGATTTGGTTGTTTCAAATCCACCTTATTCACTAAAATGCAAAGAATACAATGCAAAGTACAAGGATTACCCTGATCCGCCGAACCAATTTGCTGACTACGCCTTTGTGTATTTTGGCTTGAGCATCATGAAAGAAACAGGAAAGTGCGTGTATGTATTGCCACACGGACTACTTTTTCGTGGAAATAAAGAAAAGGACATTCGGAAAAGGCTAATACAACAAAAACTGCTGAACGCAGTTATAGGTCTGCCTGATAAGTGCTTTTTGATAACCAGCATTCCGGTTTTTCTGCTTGTGCTGGAAAATAACAGCCAAAATGTTTTATTCATTGACGCTAAAAAAGAGTGTAAAAAACAATCAAAATACAATGCCATAACACAACGGAACGTTGAGCGAATACATCACGCATACATAGGAAGATTTGACATTGATAAATTCTCAAATATTGCGACCGTGCAGGAAATTGAGGAAAATGATTATAACTTAAATATTCCTAGGTACGTTGATACATATGAGCATGAACCGCTCCCGGACATTATGAAGGTGGTTGATGAGTTGCTGAACATAAACAAGGAAATCAAAGAAACGGAATCTACTCTATACAGAATGATGTTACAACTTGTTTCGTCTGACGCGCAAAGGGATGCGGAACTAAAAAAAATAGTGGAAACTTTTGGGAGGATAGTGAATGAAAACGGTATCAATAATGGATGTATACAGCCTGGAGCCATCAAAGAAAGGGAAGATATATCCAGAGGGAGCAATAATAATATGCCTTGCAGCCGCAAACAGCGAGGACAGAAACAAACCAATACTGCTAAGACAGGAACAGGGAGTTCCGGAAAGCTGCGCGGTGGGAATACCGAAGAATGGGAACAACTCGACCTATTTACATTATGCGGCATGCCGTGAGTTTGATGGATTTTTGCATAAACATATATCAGGTATCAATTTACGGTTTAACGAGTTGCAAAAATTTGAGTTTGAAATGCATGAGGATATTGCAAAGCAGAACGAGATAGCGCAGATGATAATCGAATTTGACAAACAAACGGAACAGGAAGAGGAAATTATAAACAGCCTTAAAGAATTAAAACGGTATATGCTTTCAACATTATTTCCTATCGCATAACTTGGTACAAATAATTTTAGGAGCTATGGTATGATATAAAAGAAGTGCAAGGCAGACAGCACTGAAAAAACGTGGGTCATGGTTTGACGGTAATGATTGACTGAAAGACAAGAACCGTTCTGCACAGTCCTTGCAGACAGAAAATGGACAATATCTTTGAGTTGTGTATTGTTTGATGAACTGCAAATAGTCGGTGGTGCATGGCTTGTATGGATAGTATAGGCATTATTGGGAACAGATAGCTCTTCACAGAGTAGAGTGTGCAGACTTGAAATGTGATGGCATGGCTTCGCTGACAAGGTTCGATTCCTTGTGCCTATATGTTGCGTAGTCGCTCTACGCTAGACAGGAGCAAGCGGTCACTGCCCTGTCGAAAACAAAATAACTCTGATAGGGGAGTTTTTCCCTGTCGGAAACCGCAAAAGGGAGGATATGGGAATGAAATGGACGAGCGCGCAGGTTGAGCCGGAGAAAGACGGCATATATTCATGTGTTGTTGAGTTTTACAAATATCCGCATGATATTAAAGTTGTGAATTTGGAATACTGCGGCGAGTGGAAAATGACAGAAACATGGAATTTGCTCATGTGGAAGAAAAGGGTGTTGGATTGAATAGCCTATAACTTGGTACAACTCCCCCGCCAAACTGCGGTACAATATAAGCATAAAAGGCATTAGTAAATCTGGAGGTATAGGGAATGTATACAGCGAAAGAAGCTAGAGAAAAAGCAGAAAATTCAATCAGTGACAAAACAAAGGAACAGTTACTTGCAGCAGAACATTGTATCGAATCTGCTGTTAAAAACGGGGAAATGAAAGTCTGGTGCGATAAGCATTTAGGGAAACAGACTATCGCAAGGTTGAATGAATTAGGATATAAGGTTGAAGACCATTCCAATCAAAAAGATGGTTCAACATTTTTGATAAGTTGGTGAGTGCATGAAAGAGAATATACAATACCAATGGGTACTCTGCCCCATCTGCGGGGGAAAACCCGAACGAAAATCAGACCGGACACGGAGATATATGTATGAAAACAAGTGAAATATTGAGAATTGGAGATAAAATTCGAGAGTTAAGAGAAAATAAAAAATGGACACAAAAGCAGCTTGCAGAAGCAAGTCAAATAAATGAAGTCCAAATAAGACGTTATGAAAATAACCAAGCCTTTCCAAGAGAAGAACAGTTAATCAAAATAGCAAATTCTTTAGGGGTTTGCAAGAATTATTTTATTGAAGAAACAGATAGTTCTAATTCAAAAGACATAAAAAAAGTTCTGTATGATATTCTCAAGCGTGGAAATAATGCCGAAGTTCGTCAAGATAAAGATGGAAAAATGATTGTTTATGAAATAGAAAAGAAAAAAAGATATATTGATGGTGTATAGAATAGGCTATACATAACGGCTATGGGTGCTAGTAGATACGAGAAATCGTGTTTGCTGGCATTTTTATTTTGACATTATCTAATTTTTGATAAATCCTACCCTCCTTTCAAGAGGGTGCATCCGTCAGTAATGGTGCTGTAAAGGCGGTTCGATTCCGAACGGGTGCATTGTAACTCAAAACCTGTCGGTCATGCCTATACGGTGAGCAAAATAACATTATGCAGATTAAGCCTTAAATGACCGTAAACCCGTGATAGCCCCGGACACGCAAGGGATTAGTTTCCCGGACACGGAAATCGTCACGAATTGTCGCATAGTTGTGAAAGGTCTGTGCGGAACCTATTTCCCTATCAAGCGTCTGCCTCTTGTGGGTGGGCGCACTCCCTGCCGACATAGCTTAACTGGCTGAGCAACCGCCTTGTAAGCGGTAGGTTATCGGTTCGAGTCCGATTGTCGGCTCTACCTTTGCAAGAGGTTTATCTTGCAGAATCCATACAGCGGACACGCTGTTAAAAACCATGTTAGGAGGATAACGACACATGAAGAACATTGAACAGATTTTGAAAGAAGCAGGAATTGAGGTTACGGACGAGCAGAAAGCGGCGGTCAATGCTGCGGTGACGGAGAACTACAAGACCATTGCGGAGTTTGACAAGCAGGCTAAGAAGCTGACGGCAGCAGAAGCAGACCGGGACAATTACAAAGGGCAGCTTGACACGGCAAACGAAACCCTGGAGAAGTTTAAGGACATTGACCCGGAGAAACAGGCAGAGGAAATCCAGAAGTATAAGCAGGCGGCAAAAGAAGCGCAGGATATGGCCAGCAGGCAGATCTTGGAACGGGATCAGCGAGATTACCTTAATGGAGAGTTTGATAAGCTTGGGATCAAAGCAAACCATACGCGCGAGTATTACGCTCAAAAAATCATGAGTGATGACGGCTTGAAGTGGAAAGACGGCGCATTCATGGGGTTGTCGGACTATCTGGCCAAGGAAAATGAAAAAGACCACTTCTATCAGACCGAAGCTGAAAAGGCAGAAGCCGAAGCCAAGGATAAAGCTGCCGGCAGTGCGCCGAAGTTTACGGACAAGTCCGAACCGAAGCAGACCCCGGCAAAAGATACCAGTCCGGCTCCTGTGATTTTCTAAATCGAGTACCGGCTTACGTTTGAGTAAGTCGCTGACCCACACACCTTTTAAAAATTATGGGTAGAAAGGATTATTTTTATGGCTATTGATTCATTAAACATTACAAACCTTAAAGATTTATCCGGTACAGAAGAGGGTAAAATGCTTCTGGCGGAAGAACAGAAAGGCATCATCGAAAATGTCGGAAGACGGACGATTTCAAGCCTTTTTAAGAACCAGAGACTCTCCGGCGATCCACAGGCAGGAACGCTTGTGGCGAAGAGATTTGCGTCCGCTAAAACAGAAGAATATGGCACGGCGAGAGCGGCAGGAAAAGGAAAGTCCATCAAGGGTATGCAGGTCCCTATCGACATTGACATCGACAAGGAAATCATGGAAGAAGCAGAGGAAAAGGACATCCGCCTTGGAGGAATTCCGGGTCTGTTGTCTGATAGGAGAACAGCTATCACTCGTGCTATGGTTCGGGAACTGGACGAAAATTTCTTCCTTGTAGCTGTCGGAAAGCGCAAAGAGAGTGACGGTACTGTCGGGACTGTTGCCGGCGGTACAGAGGTTACAGTTTCCGGCGATACCATCAAAGACCGGGTAACGGCGGTAGTGATGAAGCTGCACACCGCAAAAAATGAGTTTGTGGACGGTATCGAGAAAGAGGATATTCATGTGGTTCTGTCCCCGGAAGCCTATGAGGAAATGCGGGATTATATCGACACCAAAGGCAACGCCAATGTCAAGACGGACGTGGCGGAGTTTGGGCGGTACCACGGCGCATGGATTTACTCCAATGTTCATCAGCCGGAAGGCGTTGAGATTATCGCTATGTGTACCGGGGCGATTGCGGAGCCGGTTATGGCAGATGAATACCAGGCAAAGCAGATTGAACTTTCCAATGCTTATGCAATCGGCATGTTCTTCCATTACGGCTGTAAGGTTGTTATGCCTGACCTGATTTTCTTTAGCAAGAAACCGGGAGCGTCCAGTGCAAGCGAAACCGGAGAGGAATCTGGCGGCACGACAAGGGCAAAGAGTACGAAGCTGTCATAAGGAGCAAACCGGCATGGGATATGTAAAGTATTTCATGCCGGAAAACAGATCGGAGAAAGACAATGGCTGACTGTAAAGCAATTTATAAATGCAGACTGTGTGGCGAAATTTTCGAAGATGGCACAGTAGGAGAAGAACTTGCACAGGCAATCAATATGGCATTGGTTGTTACAGGAAATACACAGCGTGTTAAATGTGCAAGAAATCTTTACAAACACACAATGCACTACTGCAAGGACGGCTCCTTTGGTTTTGCTGATTTTCAAGGATTTAAGAAAGTTGGTGAGTAACCTATGGGATATGTAACCTACGACTACTACAAAAGCATATACGGCGAGGATTCCATGCCAGAAACCGACTTTAACCGGCTGTCATGGGAAGCCTGCCGTCGGGTGGACACTCTTACGCTGAATAAACTGAAATTTGCTTTCCCCACCAATGAGGACGATATTGAAGCTATCCGGCGGTGCGTCTGCAAGCTGATTGAGATTGCCGGGCAGATTGAAGCGGCAAACAAAAGGGTGTCAGAGGGTCAGGGGTACATTACGGACGAATCCGGCGCGCTCCGGGGGAAAGTGGTGTCTTCTGTTTCATCTGGCAGTGAATCCATATCTTACACGGCAAAAGCAGAGCGGTCTACGGAAATTGACGAAGCGGCAAGAGACCCTAAAAAGCGTGAAGAGCTTTACTTGAATACAGTGAGAGATTATCTTTCGTTGGTTTTTGATTCCAATGGGGTGCCCCTTTTGTATCGTGGACTTCCTTACCCACGCCTCAATGCCCCGATAAGCAGACCGCCGGAGGTGAAGAAATGAAAGCAGAAAACCTAACATATTTTGATGGACATTGGTATAATCCAGGAGACGAAGTGCCAGACCTGGGGAGTTTTGTTGCAATGCCAGGGAGCGATAAGGTCCGTAATTATAGCGGTCTATCAAGGGATGTTGACAAGCTCCCTAAATATAGCGATTTGATGACAGGAAGCAGTGCCATTTGTGTTGATACGGGCCAGTTATTTAACTATGAGTCAACAACTAAAACCTGGTATGAATTGTAGGTGATAAAACATGGATGCATTACAAGCATACGCATTAAGCAAAAAATATACAAAAGAATCCCTGCAGGGCGCCGGAGCAATTAAGGGAGAGGATGGCTTTAGCCCAACAATAACAGAAAGCCAAGATAATTCTGATTCTGAGTACAGGCTGGATATAACTAACAAAAACGGAACGTTTAAAACGCCTAATTTGAAAGGCCAGAAGGGAGATACTGGCCCAACTGGAGCACAAGGGGTCCAGGGAATAAAAGGCGATAGAGGCCAGCAAGGGGAACAAGGTATTCAGGGAATCCAAGGCATTCCAGGTCCGAAAGGCGATGACGGGTATCCATTTCTTATATACAAAGAGTATGCTACTTTGTCAGATTTTAACGCAGCGGATTTTCCGGAAATTGGTCTGATGTTTATGGTAAAGGAAAAAGAGCTTGGGGCTTTTCCGGTATATAGATTCACAGGCGACGAAGAAGAACCGTATTCATATGTCACAGGGCTTTCTGATAGCGAAGGGATTAAAGGTGATAAGGGTGACCCTGGAGAACAGGGGGCGCAAGGTATCCCTGGCAAAGATGGCAATGACGGCACGACATACACACCGACTATCGGCAGTGTAACGTCAGGGGAAACAGCGGCTGCAAGTGTTATTTTGGATGATGAAGAAAAAACAGCGGAGTTTAGTTTTGTGTTACCAAAGGGAGAACCGGGAGAGGGAACGGAAACTCCGCTAGAAATCTCCCAGCAACCAGGCAACGCCATTACAGAAAAGGAAGATGGTATTTTTGTTCATGACAATTCTGAAGATATTGGAAAACTTCAAGAGGATGTTAATAATGTATCAAATAAGGTTGATACCATAAAAAAGTATCAGAGATATGTGAATACAGAAATGGATTATGCGTACTTGCAGACGAATTTGACAGCTGATTTGGCTTTGAGTACTGGCACTGTGATTCCGTTTGATAAGGTTGTGGAATCAAGAGGGATTGAGATTGATTCTCAAAATCATGGTGTTGTGTTGAAGGCAGGGAAAACATATAAGATTTCATGTGATATATGGACTGCAAATTCTACTGGTTATTCTGAAATTGGATTTTATGATTTGACAAATAATAATTTTTTATCCACATTTGTCAAAGGAAGCATTAATTTTGCAGGTGACTTTTCCACTGGAACCGGAATTGCTGTTGTTACTCCAAATGCCGATATTACAGTATGTATTAAGGTGAAAATTAGTAGCACAAATCCGCAAATTATTGTGACTGAACGTAATAGTACAAATAATTTTATCATCCATGAAATCAACCGTTCCATAGTAATTGACCCTGTAGAACACGTCAACGCAGAATCCGGCATAGAGGATACTCCGGTAGGCCATATCTTAACCCACATGGGAACTAAAGCGCCAAAACATTATCTGGTCTGTGATGGAACCGAATATAACATTTCGGACTATCCATACCTGGCCCAGCATTTTATTGATGATTTTGCCTCAGTTAACTATTTTGGTGGTGATGGAGAGAATACATTCGCAGTGCCGGATTTAAGAGGAGAGTTTTTAAGAGGGAGCGGAACAGCAGAAAGAAACACAGGGTCGGGAGAAGCGGTTGGACAACACCAAGAAGCAACTATGATTCCATACTTTTGGTCAGGAATAGCTATGGCTGCGCACAAAAATGCCCAGCCGCAATATATGGACAAGGAACATGAATCAGGTGCATCCAACATATCCGGCGGCGGTAACTATTCAACCTCAAATACAACTGCTCATTACACCGCCCGTCCCACCAACACTTCAATCCTATATTGTATTAAGTATGAACCTACTTATTTCATGAAGATGGCCGGCCATGTATACAGCTATGAGGAGCGATTGGTTGGAACTTGGGTTGATGGAAAACCGTTGTATGAAAAGACAGTTGATTTTGGAACATTGCCAAATAACGCATCTAAGGAAGTACCGCATGGGATTGAAAATGTGGATGTTATATGGGTGCATGATGGGTATACTCGATCTGGTGACTTTTTTGACACATTGGTTCATACAGATACTAGATCGTTAGGATATTGTTGGCGAATATTTGCAAATAAAACATCAATACAAATGGTAACTGGCGCTGACAGGAGAAGTGTCAAAGCAACGGTCGTGCTTCGCTACACCAAGACAACGGATTAGGCAGCATAGTTAGGATAGGCAGGAACAACCAACAGAACCGCAGGAGCCGGAAGGGAGCGAAGATGAAGGATTGTAAAGTAAATATTCTAGGAGCAGAATGGCAAATAAAATTTGGAAGTACTGCGGAATATCCCGCACTTGAGGATATTGACGGTTATGCAGATTCGACTACAAGAGAAATTGTTGTTGATGATATGAAGAAATCAGAGGGCGACCCAAGAGCAAAAGGAAATTTGCTTGAATATCAGAAATCATGTGTAAGGCATGAGATAATTCACGCATTTATGGAAGAATCCGGCTTGTCGCACAATTTCGAGCATAAGTCAATAGGAATAGAGGAAACCGTAGTTGACTGGTTCGCTATTCAGTCCCCGAAGATTTACAAAGTCTTTGCGGAACTGGATATTTTGTAGGAGGTGCGGATTGAGAGAAGAAAATGCGAATCTCGGCAAAATAACAGAACCCTTTGCATAATTTATGACTGCCTTTTTCGAGATAAACAATAAAAGAAAATCGGAGGTAAAAATAATGGGAACGGTTACAAACATTACCGCAGAAATGGGAGAGGAATGCAAGGTTGATGTGAATATTCTGCATAAAACCCTTGAAAAACTTCCTGCTGATATGTACCTTGACTTGTTTCACAAAATGCAGATGAAGATATATGGTTATCCGCCTTTTCCTAATTTCGGAATCAATGGTTGCTGTGGAACGGTTGAAGATAATCCGAAGTGACCGCTATGGGAATAGGCTATGTTGACAGCGTGGTTGTCTACAATCGGTACATAAACGGACTGATGGAAACAGAAACATATTTCGGCACGAGGTTTGATAATGTGCGAGTGGAGCTGACGCAGGGAGCAAACCAAAAGGCAAGCGGCATGGAAAACGCCAGCGTGTGCGTGGTTAAAATCCCGAATGTCAATCTTCCAAAGCCGTACAAGGCGCCGGAAGTGTGGAACGACCTCACAACAGAGGATATGCTGGAAAGCTTCACACTGGACACCGAAGCAAAGAATTTCTTCGTGATTGTGAAGAAGGCGGAACTGGGCATTGACATTGATGTGCCTGTCGGACTGATAGACCAGGACGAAACCAAGTACCCCGGCGGCTTTTTTGAGTATATCAAGACCAAGTATGGCTATGCGTTCAGCGTTGATACGGTGGACGTTTATACCTTAATACCAAGATTTGAAATAGGAGGAAGATAAAATTATGAATTTTGGAGAAGCGTTAGAAGCAATTAAGAGCGGAAAGAAAGCAAAGCGCAAGGGCTGGAACGGAAAAAATCAATTTATCTGTTTGGCAGAAATGGAAAAATGCAATATTACGGGCGTCATTATCCTCAATCCTGAACACAATGATATCGGCAGCAAATTTATTATGTTTGTCGGCACAAGCGGCTACCAGTGCGGCTGGCTTGCGTCCCAGGCTGATATGTTGGCAGAAGATTGGGAAATCGTGGAGTAAGCCGTTTATACGCTGATACCGAGGTTTGAGATTGGAGGAAGGTAATGGCTGAATACATAAGGACTTTCAAATGCCGATTATGTGAAAAAGTTTTTGTTTGTGGGAAACCATGCACGGAAGATGATGCTGTTAAAAAGATTTCAAGAAACAGCTTGATACTTCCTCTTTTTCCTACCGACACAGGCAATATATCACACGGTTGCGAAGATGGTTCTATTGGTATTGCTGATTTGCAGGAATTTAAGAAAGTAGGTGAGTAGCCTATGCCAGAAGAAATCAAAGAACGCCTGTCAAAAATGGAATACGATAAGGTCGGGGAAATGCTGCTGGAGCTGATTGCGGAGTGTCCGTTTGTTCCGAAGGACGCAAAGATTAAGTACAACTCAAAGGACGTTGGCAAGTGCGTGTATATTATTACAACTGGTGGAGGGCTTAAGAAAAAATACATTTCCGGCAGCTTCACGGCTGAAATAGGATTGCAGATTGCCTACCAAAGTTTTCCCCAAGGCAACGGGCAGATGATAAACGCACAGGCGGTGGTGGATAACATTGCAAATTGGCTGGAAGACGTTGAAAATCTTCCAAAACTGACAGGAAACAGAACAATAACAAAGATTACAGCAAATAACAGTTTCCCCAATGTAGAGGAAGTTGAAGGGGATAAAGCAACTGTATTTGCGGTAAACGTAGTAATGGAGTATTACAAGAAAGGAGCATAAAAAGTGGCAAACGATAGAACAAACATGGTATCCCTGCTGGATTTCGGGAAGTGGATGAATGGTGAGGCACCAAACATAATCGAGCTTGGGGATGGATACACTGAATTGACTGAGGACTGGTCTCCAAATACGAACGAAACAACCTATGTAAATATGAAAACGGCAGCAACTACAGTTAATGGATATGCACTTTCCATGACCCCGGAACGCGAGCATCTGTCTGACGAGGCACAGGAGTACATAGACAAGGCATTCCGCAAGTTTCCGACAGGAAAAAGCGCGGAAACGGATTACTACAGATTTTATAAGACGGGCAAGTCTGGAGATGGTTTCCTGGCAATTAAGGTGCCCGTGGTTGCAATGCCGACGTCCACAGGCGGAACTGGCGGCGAAACGCTTACGTCCTCTATTCAGATCAGCGGAAATGGAGACGCAGTTGACGGGATCATGAAGATTGAGGAAGGGAAATGGACCTTTACTGAAACGCCAGATGTGGAAGCGGCGGCTTATACTGTGCGAAAAGGCAGTGGAGTAAGCTTGAGTGACTAAGGTATTAAAGAAACTTAATATATAGGGTAACATATCTTTCTGCTGTTACCCTGTTTGGGAAAGGATGCGAAGTGTGGACAGCTTAAGAGTAAGCAATGGGATAAAGAGAATTGAAGTTAATGACAACGGTGAATACATCGAAATCCCCATCAGCGACACAGCGTTTTTTGAGAGATATGCGGAAATCCTGCAATATTTTGATAAAAAGCAAATTGATATTGAACAGCAGGTAAAAGAAATCTCTAAAAAATATTCTGCAAAAGAGCAGGAAGAAAAACCGGATGAAGATACCATCAGTGAAATGGATGTTAATATGGTGGTTGATACGGTGAAGTTGTACTCCGAACTTTGCAAGGATGTGTGTATACAGCTTGATAAACTGTTTGGGGATGGGTGCTGTCAAAAAGTCTTTACAGGAATCGAAGCCCCAGGGATAGAACTGATTGGAGATTTCTTTGAGCAGATTACCCCGTTTCTGCAAAAGTATGCACAGGAACGCAATGATAAAATCAGCCTCAGATATAATAACCGTCGTAAGGGCGCAAGGAGCAGATGATGTTTAACGTTCTGTTAGATAGGCTTCCAACAGAATACAAAGGATTTCCGATTGATTCAGATTTCCAGATCGGAATACAGATCATGCAGGCCCTGGAAGATGGCGATCTTTCCGAACAGGAGGGACAAGCAGCGGCTTTATCCCTCCTGTTTCTTCAAGAAGATGCTCAAGGCAATCGGTTTCCCCTGCCAGATGCCGAAACGGCCATGGAAGGTCTTTTGTGGTTTTTGACAGATTGGAACCATGACCATAACAACAAGGGGGATAAAACGAAGGTCACAGATTACGACATAGACCAGTGGCGTATCTATTCTGCATTTCGGCAGCACTACGGAATCAACCTGAACACAGACAAACTACATTTTTGGGAATTTATGGGATTGCTTTCAACGTTGCCTGAATGTGCCTATACGCGCGTTATTGACATACGGGCAAAGAAAATCACGTCTAAAATGGGAAAAGACGAGAAAAAGGCATATGCGGAGCTTAAAAAGGTATATTCACTGGACCAGCCGAATGAAGTTGAGTACACAGATAATCAAAAGGAAGCCATTGATGATTTTGACCGCATGATGGAAGAGCAGAAGAAAATAAGGGAAGCAAAGAAGCTGGCACAGGAAGCATTTGAGGATATGATATGACAGACAAAGAAATAGGTAAGACCGCTCGGGAGATTGCGGAACGGGGCAACACTGCGGAGGTCAAGCGGAATAAACAGGGGATTGTAATTCTGGAAGTAAGGAAGAAGATTGTGAGGGAAGATAATGTATCGGCAGACAAAGAACTATGAAAACCTCCAAAAACGTATATTTGACGGAGTGGGAGAATACGGCATACCGCAGATACAGCCGACACAGTACAAAGAATGTGAGTGGATAGGCTTTAACTATGGCAGAAGTGAGAAAAATAGGGCTGGTAAGGGCGTTCATTTTTTTCTTGACGATTACCAGTTTAACGCCGTCTGGCAGTCCCCAGACAAGTACCTTGATATGTTCCGGCAATTCACGCATGTCATGTCTCCGGATTTCTCTACATACACTGACTTTCCGAAAGCGATTCAGATATACAACCACTACCGCAAACATTGGGTAGGCGCTTACCTTCAGGAAAACGGCGTGAATGTGATTCCAACAATCTCATGGAGCACACCGGATAGCTTCGAGTGGTGCTTTGACGGAGAGCCGGTGGGCGGTGCTGTGGCGGTATCCAGTGTAAGTGCGGCGAACAGCCGGGAGAAGAAAGTGCTGTTCCTTGCCGGATATAATGCCATGATAGAGCGGTTGTGTCCGGAAACGGTTCTCTTTTATGGGAAAGTGCCAGATGAGTGCCAAGGGAATATCATACAGATACCGCCGTTTCATAAGCGGTTTGAGAAGGAAGTGTAAGATATGGGTGGCAGAGGAGCAAGTTCCGGGATATCAGATAAAGGCAAAAAGTATGGAAGCCAATATAATACGATTTTGCAGGATGGAAATATAAAGTTTGTCAGTAAGAATGAACGGACAGCTGAAACGCTTATGGAGACGATGACAAAACGGCGTATATATGTTACAGTAGGCGGAAATGATTTGCTGGAGATTATTTATTTTGATAAGGAACATAAAAGATTCAAAACCATAGGCCTTGATCATCCGCATAATGGAATAAAACCGCATACACATCATGGATATTTACATAATGAAAATGACGGGCCTATGGGAGCGGCAGAACCGACGGTAAGTGAGAAAAAGATGATTGATAAAGTAAAAAGAATATGGTATAATTATCAAAGCAAGCGGTAGTTTAAGTCGGGGAGAACACATATACTTTCAGTGCCGGTTTCGAGCCGGAAAATGAAGCGATGCGGAATACTTTGCTGATGATGTCATGAGAGACTGGCTAGGCCAGTATTTTTAGCAAAGCGGAGTTCTGGAGGGAATCTATGGGTTTCGGTTCAAATCCGAATGCTTGCTAGGGCATGACTTAAGGTTGTGCCTTTTTCTTTTGGATGAAAGGGCGGTAGAAATGCTGCTCTTTTAATTTGCGCATCTTCCCCTTTCCGCCAATATCTGATATAGTGTGGGTATTGGGAAATTTTATATTGTATCATACATTCAAAAATAGATTGTACCATTCTCAAAATTTTAGCTAATTAAATTTGGTACAAATAATTTCCAAACCTATATTACAATTTATACATGATACAGAAAACAAACCTCCACCTGTTAAAAGCAGTTGTGCAAGAAAGGAGCAGTATTATGTATGAATTGGTAGAAATGAAAGATAATGACATTTTCACGACAAGTAAAATTATTGCGGACGGTACAAACAACAAGCATAATTCCATAACCGCTATAATCCAAAAGTATGAGGAAGATTTTAGAGAATTTGGCAGTGTTAGGTTTGTCGATTTGAAATCGAAAAACCCCCAAGGCGGTAGACCTGAAAAGGTTTATTATCTGAATGAGGAGCAGGCAACACTTTTGATGACCTACCTTAGAAACAATGAGGTTGTACGTAAGTTCAAAAAGAATTTGGTTCAGCAGTTCTATAAAATGCGCCGATTTTTGATTGAAAAACAGTCCAAACTATGGAATGATACAAGGATTGCGAGCAAGGAAAACCGTCTGAAAGAAACAGACGTAATAAAACTTCTTGTAGAGTATGCCAAGGAGCAGGGCAGTACACATTCAGATCAGATATATAGAGTCTATACAAAACTGGCTAACAGCATTGTCGGCGGCAAGCGTGATGATATGACAGCTTCGGAACTGAATACCCTTACATTGGTGGAAAGCATTATAAAGCAGACCATAGAAATAGATATGTCAATGGGTATGCACTATAAGGACATATACAAAGACTGTAAGAAACGGATAGAACAGTTTGGAGAAATTACATATTTGATAGCGTAAGGGAGTGTTCCGGCACTCTCTTTTTCTTCCCCTTTTCGCCAATATCTGATATAGTGTAAGTATTGGGAAAGGTGGGGAAATGTATGCAGATAAACAACGAATGCATCAGGGATATTTTATTTGTTATTGAGAAAAAAGCTAATTTTGAACATGGGTGTCATATGATGGGCGCATATCGGAAATACCCAGAACTGGAAAAGTATGGAGGAAACGGGGTGATTCCGTACCATGTGCGGTATCTGGAAATGAAGGGCATGGTATTCAGGCCCAACAAGGAATATACGGACAGCTACGACCTAACCCCTTCCGGTCATGAATTTCTTGCCAATGTCCGGGAAGAAAATAACTGGAAGAAAATCAAGAGTGTTTCTTCCAGTATCGGATTTGCGAGTCTTAAGGTTGTGTCTGCAATAGCGGAGGGTGTTGCTACCGCCGCTATAAACAAGCAGTTAGGATTTTCTGAATAAGTCCTGCATATACTTTTTGGCGCACCAGGTAATGAGCCGGTTCATATCGCTCTGTGATGGCTGCTTAAAGTGGTTTTCCTCCATCCATGCAACATAGGCGGTCAGGCCGAGTTTGGTTGAAATCAGCATGATTAAAAGGACTGCAATAATGAGTATGTAAAGTAATGTCATGGTATCCCCTTCGTTTTTGTTTTATTGTACCATAGAGCCGGAGGGGATTGTACCAATTTAACAGGAGGGGATAGGGGAAGATTATGTCATTCATAAGCAAAATAATGGACGCTTTAAAGATGGAAAGCACAAGGGAAATGGAAAAGATTGCTGATAATTCTGCAAGGCATAATGAAATGCCCGCATCAGAACCGAAAAGGGGTATTGAGAGGGTGGAAAAATTAGCTGATATAGCATACAATGATAGGTTCTATGAGGATTACAGACCAGTTATGCAAAAGACAATGGCGTTTACTGGGAACAATTTTTCAGAACCAGCTATACAAGCGTGCGCCGCTTTGATTATAAGTGGAAGCGTGAAGCGTGGCGAAAAAATAAAACCGAATGATTACTATTCTTATTTTGAAAGGCTTTATGGAGTAGTCAATATACGAAAATTACATATATGGCTTTATGAGAATGGATATTTGAGAAATGCAACTGCAAAAGAAGCGTTAAATTTGTATAAGGTTGATGAGCTTAAAACAATATTAGACAGCATGGGGTTAAAAAAGAACGGAAATAAACAGTCGCTAATTGATAGAATAGCAGAAAACCTTGACGATTCTATGAAAGCAAAGTTATCAAATGAATGTGACAGATATTTTCGGTCAGAAAAAGGAGAAAGATTTCTGGTTGAAAATCAAGATTTTATCATGTTTCACAAAAATCAATATGGACTAAATTTCCAAGAATTTTGCAAACACCGTATATTGCAAGGAAGAAAACGGAAATTTTACGATACCGTATTTCATGCGCTTAGTCAACGTGCGTCTGAATGGCAGGCAAAAAGATTTATTTCACAATTAGAATGGGTTTACCATAATTTAAGTAATGCTCTTTATGACGAAGAAAAATATGAGTTATCGCTTCAAAATGCCTTGTATGCGTTGTATTTCTCTACAAACTTAGCTTCAAAATATTATTTATTCAGCCTTGAGAATGTGAGGTTTGACGGAATAGAAACCGCAAAGAGCAGAATAGATTCTGAATCAACGTTCAATCCGCATATTGTAGCCAGAATACTTGAACTTCAACCGTATTTTAGAGAACAAATGTTAGACGTGGTTTACACGCCGGAGATACTTCCATATTGTCTGTTTGGAAAATATGATATGCTGGATGTAGTGTTGGATTTGCATGATGGGACTTTTGATGTGGACAAGTACACAAATTATATCCGTATAAGCTATGGAAACTATGCCAAGAAATTTTTATGAAAAACACTTGACAGTTTGTAGCCACAATGATAATATGAGTATGTAGCCACAAACTGAAAGGAGATGATAAGGTGTCACCCAAAATGGGGCAAAAGCTGACGGACAATCCCAAAGATACCACTGTAAGGGCAAGAATGGACGCTGAAACAGTGAAAAAATTGGATTGTTTGGTATCTGAACAAAATTCCGATAGGTCAAAGATTATCAGACAGGGGATTGAAATTCAGTATGAACAAAGGAACAAAAAATAGAGGTTGCCCGCCCTCGACAAGCCGCAACCCCTATAACACCAACTCCCAAAGGGAAAATTGATATTACCTATCATATCATTTTTCTTTGGGAAATTCAAGTATAAGGAGAATGATATTTATGGAAAACGATGTTTTACAGACAGTTTATGATTTGTGGGTAAGCAGTGAGGAATACAAGAACAGCGCACTGGAAAGCGAGCAGCGTGAGATTTGCGAAAGTAAGGTGTCAGAAGTTGTTGGGGAAAGCGTATATAACAAAATCAGTGATGAAATTATTGGTCTGGCTTGTGATGCGGAGATCGCCGGATTCGACAGCGGTTTTCGATATGGCATTATGTTCATGACTGGTATGCTGAAAGGCGGTGCAAGGGCATGAAAGACGAACGCAAATTCAAAGAGGTTATCCACACCATCAAGGGCGCAGAAAAGGACAAGGATAAGTTTCTGAAAGCGTCACGCTTGGAGCGCAGAGAAGGCAAGCCGAGGTTTGACAGTGATGATTTAATCGCACTGATGGCATTTGCCACAATTTGGCTGATGATGATTTTGTTCTTTATCGGTATGAGGTAACTTGGTACAAATTATCTTCGATTCTATGATACGATTATTTCAGCGGAGATAGTGCTGTACACACGACAAGCGGTAAGCCTTAACCGTTTCTCCGCTATTCTGATAAAAGGCGATTTTACAGAAAGGCGGTAAAGCGTATGAATGAGATTATGACATTCTCCAACAGTGAGTTTGGAGAGATTAGAACTGTGACTATTGACGGCGAGCCTTGGTTTGTGGCAAAAGACATTTCCGAGAAACTTGGATATGCGAGAACACCAAACATGATAAAACTTGTTGATGACGAGGATAAGAGAAATATCAGCAGCTCCGATTTGGAACAGCAGGTCTATAAGCAGAATTATACAATCGGAATCATCAATGAAAGCGGCTTGTATGCGGCTATCTTTGGAAGTAAGCAGGAGAACGCAAAGAAGTTTAAGAAGTGGGTAACGTCCGAGGTTCTCCCCTCTATCCGCAAAACGGGCGCATACGGACAAGCAAGACTTCCCATGACAATCCCCGAACAGATTCAGATTATCGCACAGGGTTACGGCGAACTTCGTGAGGAAGTGCAGACCATCAAGAAAGACTTGGAGGACTTCAAGAACGATATGCCGATTCTTGGTGTGGAGGAATCCAAAATCACGAACGCTGTCAAGAGAAAGGGCGTTGAGTGCTTGGGTGGCAAGGAGAGCAGCGCATACAACGACAGAAGCGTTAGAGGGCGGCTCTATTCCGATTTACACAATCAGTTGCGGCGGCAATTTGGCGTAAGCACATACAAGGCAATCAAGCGGAATCAAGCCGACACAGCGGTATCTATTATCCAGTGTTATGTACCGCCGCTTGTGTTATCTGAAACAATCGAAACCATGAATGCACAGCAAACTTTAGATATATAACGAAAGAGGGCGGCGCAACAACCGCTCTTTTTCATTTTAACTTGGTACAACTCCACTCTCAAATAATGGTACAATAATCATAACTAAATCAAAGCACCCTATGAATTGGCATAGGGGAAGGACTAAATGGTGTCATGGATGTGCGTAATGCGTGTCTGTGGCACCTTTTTTATTTTAAGGTGGTGAGAACGTGGCAGAGTATGATGGAAGCATAAGGATAGGAACCGGAATAGATGAAAAAGGTTTTAAAGCTGGGAGCAAGGAGTTAGAATCTGCCGCTCGTAACTTGGCTAAATCTGTCTCTGATAGTCTTGGAGAGGGTGCAAAAATTGCCTTGCAGAAACAGACGGATGCTTTTATTAAACTGAATCAGCAGTATGCGGCGCAGGAGCAGAAGATAAAAGACCTTGGGACCAGGCTCCATGAACTACAAAGGACGCAGGTTGAGACTCCTATATTTAAAGAGACATCTAAGGATTTATCGGCGACCGAAAAGAGGCTGGATAATTTATATGGCACTTTGCGAAAGTTGGAACACGAAGGAAGAACGGATACCAGGCCATATAAAGATGCCATTGTTCAAATTGATATCCATAAGCAAAAAGTACAAGAATTACAGAATCAGTTAAAAGAACTCAAACAGTCTGGAGAAGCGTATCAGCCAGCGGACACAAGCAAAGTTCGGAAGGAAATTGCCGCCGCAGAGCAGAAGCAGATGCAGATGTATACTGCGTTGCAAACTTCTGCTGAATCTCTTACACAAAAAATAGGGGAGAGAGTTGAAAAAGAAGAAGCTGTAAGAAAAAAAATAGCAGAAGAAGCAGCAGAAGAAGAGCGTCTTGAACAGATAAGAGAAAACGCCACTGTATCAGACCAGAAAACAGTTGATTTGGTGGAAAGACAAAAACAGCTACAGGAAGAGATATCTGACTTAAAAAAGGCAGGTGTAACAGAAGGCTATCAAGACTATGAAGACAGGATAGCAGAACTTGAAAAAATCAAACAGGAACTAAATGGAGAAGCAGCAGAAGAGCAGCGTCTTGAACAGATAAGAGTAAATTCCGCTGTATCAAACCAGCAAATCATTGATCTGCTGGAACAACGAAAACAGCTTACAGCTGAAATAAAAGATCTGGAAGCCGCCGGAGTAGGCCTTGGATATAAACAGTATGAGGACGCTAACAAAGAGCTTGAGGAGATAAACGGTAAAATAAAGGATTACCAGAAAAGCCTTGAAAGTGTACCGGAAAAATTTGAAAAGATGCGCAAGTCTGCCCAAAAATCTTTTTCCGCAGTTTCAAATGGAACAAAGAAGAGCAGCAGCCTATTATCTACATTTTCCAGCAGATTTAAAGGCCTTGCACTTTCCTTGTTGATTTTTAACCAAATCAGCAAAGCATTCAACGCTATGGTGGCCGGCATGAAGAAAGGCTTTGAAAACTTGTCCGGATATTCAAATTCCTATGCCAGCAGCATCCAGAGCATGAAAAATGCCATGAGCACCTTGGGCAATCAGTTTGCGGCAGCTTTCGCCCCTATTGTCCAGGCGGTTATACCCTGGCTTAACAGCCTGATAGGGGTTCTCACAACAGCGATGACGTATGTTTCGCAGTTTATGGCTGTATTAGGGGGAAAGAGCACTTTTACAAAGGCCAAGAAGGTGCAGGACTCTTACAATAAATCCTTAGGGGGGACTGCGGCTGCCGCAGACAAGGCGAGGGGAGCCTTAGCCAAATTTGATGATCTGGATGTATTGGAAAAGAAAGATGAAACCTCTGGAGGAGGTGGTGGCGGCGGAGTTGAAGATACCGGGGCGGACATGTTTGAAGAGGTTCCGGTTGACACTGAAGTATTGAGTTTCTGGCAGCGGGTGCAGGAGGCAATAAAACCGGTCATTGATTACGCCCAGCAGCTTAAGGATATTTTTTCTCGAGGATTTTTTGATGGCCTGGGGGATTGGGAATACCGATGGGAATCCATCAAGTCAAGTATTTCATCTATAAAAGAAAGCTTAATGAATATTTTCACGGACCCAGCAGTATTGGCATCGGCGGATAGTTGGGCACAGTCTGTGGCATATATGCTGGGCAGCGTTACTGGCTCTGTGGCAAGTATTGGTCTGACTATAGCAACGAATCTTATAGGCGGGATTGAAACATATTTAGAGCAGAATAAAGAGCGGATAAAAGGCCATCTTGTAGAGATGTTCGACATCGGAGCTGACATCAACGAGACACTTTCCGGTCTGTTTACATCCATATCTTATGTATTTGAGGCTTTTTCAGGAGAGACCGCACAACAGCTGACCGCTAACCTGATAGGTATGTTTGTAAATGCTTTTATGGGAGTCCAGGAAATAGTGCTGAAGCTTTCCAGGGATATCCTTAACACTATCATTAGTCCGTTTGTGGATAACAAAGAAGAATTCCGGACGGCCCTGGAAGGATTTCTCGGAATCTTAGAGGAAGTCACCGGAACAATTAAAGAGACAATCGATCACACATTCGACAAGCTGAACGAGGTTTATGATGAGCATTTCAAGCCGTTCTTTGACGCTGTTGCAGAGGGATTGTCTGAAATCACAGAATCATTTTTGAAATTTTGGAATGAAAATGTTCAACCAATCCTTGATAAGCTTGCAAAGAAATTTGATGAAGTTATGTCCCAGCACATCCAGCCTATGATTGACAAGGCAATAGAGCTGCTTGGAGGGTTTATGGACCTGTTAACGGTTTTGTGGGAAACCGTGATGGTCCCTCTGGTGCAATGGATTATCGATAACATCCTTCCTGTTATTCTTCCAATTTTCCAGGGCCTGTATGAGGGGATTCTGGAGATTGTTGGATATATATCAGATATAATAAGCGGACTAATCCAGACATTCCAGGGTATTATTGACTTCCTTATTGGTGTATTTACCGGAGACTGGGATAGGGCATGGAATGGAGTATCCAATATTATTACCGGATGGATGAACACTATCAAGGCCTTCATAGATACTGTTATGGCGACAATTAAAACTATATTTGTGACTGTTCTTAATATTATCAGTGCCACATGGACGTCAATATTCACTGCAATCGGAGCGTTTGTGAATACAATTACAACTGCAATCGTAAACACAATCACAGGCTTTATGTCTAGTGCTAAAGAGGGGATATCAAAAGTCCTGGGAGATATAAAAAACACATGGGATACTATCTGGACAGGAATGAAAGATAATGTCTCAAACATTTTCTCTGAAATGTGGAGTGCGATTAAATCTGCAATCAATAATATTCTTGGAGGTGTGGAAAAGATGGCAAACGGAGTAGTGAGTGCCATAAACAAAATAATAGAGGCAATAAATGGTCTGGAAATAGAAAATCCGTTTACTGGAGAAGAAATCTGGTCTCCTAATATAAAACCTATTCCGCCGGTTTCCATCCCCCGCCTCGCTACCGGCGCAGTCATTCGTGGCGGCAACCCGTTCATGGCAATCCTCGGAGATCAGCCGGCCGGAAGAACAAATATCGAAGCTCCGCTTGATACCATCAAACAGGCAGTAAGAGAAGAATTGTCCAGCATAAATATTAACAGCAGCGAGAGAGTGCCTGTAACCATCAACCTAAATTACGACGGTGAAACCTTTGCAAGGCTTTCCATATCCGATATTTTGTCAGAGCTTGACAGGAAAGGATATGACATTTCTGTATTGGGGGCAACATAATGAAATTTGAACGAGGAATAATTGTAGATGGAACATATTTTGATATCCCCATGGTATCGCTAAAACGTCGCGCAGATTTCCTGGATAAATTCGCCGAGAGAGTAGAGACAGGCGATTTAGACAGAGAGCTTATCGGAGTATTCTATAATTTCGACCTTACAGTTGGTACAAGCAGCGATTTTGGCGATACGGATTATGACTTTTTCTGGGATTATATGACACGGCCCAAAGAGTTCTGTGATTTTTCACTTCCCATCAAAAATGGGTATTACAATTTCCGGGGATACATATCGAGTGTTTCTGACGAGTATAAAAAGATTTTGGATAATGAGGCAGAATTTACCGGATTTACCTGTAAAATGACTGCCAAGTCGCCGGCGAGGGTACCTGAATGAAAACAGAATTTTACGTGGAATATGCCCTGATTGATACAACTGCATTATATGATTCCATAGTAAGCACAAAGAGCAACTCTGATTTTGCGGACATAGACCTTATTAAAGATAAGATATCAGCTCCAGATTATGCAACATTAGAACACAATTTCTTTGTGCTGGATGGGAGCATGGAAGAATTTCCGGAAGAACCGGATAATCTTGTGTTTTTCTCCTCTGAACAATCAGGAGAAGACGGAACTTTTCCAAAAGAACAATCCATAGAAATAAATTTTACGGAAAATCATACAAGCCTGGGGCTGACCCTGTATTTTCTGGATTCTTACCCGTTAGAGGTTGAAATATTTTGGTATGATTTCCTAAACATTTTGCAGTCCAGAAAAAAGTTCCGTCCGGACAGCCTTGTATATTTATGCAGAAATCAGGTAGAAGAATATGGAAAAGTAGTAATCAAATTCAATAAAGCACTGCCATATCATTACATAAAGCTGCAGTACATTGAATATGGTACAACCATTGTCTGGGGAAGTGATACAATAAAGTCAGGGAAACTGGTAAATGATACAGACCCAATAAGCGACAAAATTTCCATAGACAAACTTACTTTTGAATTTGTGGATGCAGAAGACGAATTTAATATCGGCAACGCAAGCGGCCTGCACAGGCTCTTTCAAAAGCGCCAGAGAATGCTTCCATATGAAGTAGTTGATGGCGAGACAATACCGCTGGGAGTATTTTTTCTGGATGGAAACAGCACTACAAAAAATATAAGCAGGATATCAGCTATTGATTATAAGGGGATGCTTACCAACACAAACTTTATTGACGGACGTATTTATGATGGTGAACTGGCTGGTGATATAATTGATGAAATCATGAATTCAGCAGGGGTATCAGAATACGAAGTTGACGAAGAGACCGCCAGTATTCCGCTTTATGGGACAATCAAAATACAAACTTGTTTGAAAGCCTTGAGGGAAGTTCTGTTTTCCTGCGGAAGTGTCATTAACACATCCCATAGAATCGGAATCGACATCCGAAAGGCAACCCGTACGGTTACAGACAGCATACCCAGAAGCAGAAAGTTTTCCACAACCTTATCTACAGACCACTATGTATCAGATGTTAATGTTAAATATCAGACCTGGACGCTGGACGAAAAGGTGAGCGAACTTACCAAGGGGGTTTATAGACCCGGCATACATACAGTCCAGCTAACCAGCCCGGCTGCAAATGAGACAGCCAGTGCCGGGACGGTAATCAAAAGGATGCCTTACTATGTAATCATCAGAGTTGACGGAGACGAGCCTCAGGAAGTTGTTATTTACGGACAGAAATATTTAAAAGAAGAATTGGTGGTACTTTCCAGCGTTGAGCATGTTAAGAGCGGAGAGGTACGAAGTACAAAAACTTTTACCGGAACGCTTTTGAATTTTGAGGCTGCGCAGAGAACAGCAGATAATATCCTGGATTACTACCAGCTGCAGCAGATTATTAAAACAAAACATTTATCCGGAAAAGAAAAGGCCGGCGATTGGGTAGAGATTGATAACCCCTCCAGGCAGCATGGAAATTTTTTGGCAGCCATAGAGTCCGTGTCTACTGATTTAACCGGAGGATTTATCAGTACCGCAAAGTGCAGGGGATACTATAAGCTGCTGACAGACTACTATTATGCCGGGGACGAACTGTATGCCGGGGATCATGCGGGGATTTTATAGGAGGAAATATGGATTTACCAAAACTTGAGTTTGTCTGCGATCGGACCGGCCGGGATGTAGATTATGTAATCGAGCTTACCCGTAAATATCAAAATGGAACAATTACAGACAACGAAAAAAAGGAGTGGATGAGGGGCCTTAAGGGTGCGCTGAATGCAAGCGATCTAAACCGTATTGAGTCTAACATAGCCTCAATATCATCCATACTGCAGGTAGAGATTGGCAGCTGTCAAAACAACTGGTCTGCACGTGACAAGCCGCATGCAGAAGACTACGAGCGAATACGAAATAATGTCAAAACAATCAGAGATGAATGGATGCAGCTGCCGGGCATCCTTCCGGTCCCGGAAAGACCACTCAATACATATCAAAAATGGAACGATATCGAAAAAATACTTTCTGACATTTTTTTGGTATACAAAAATATAATTGGCAATTTTTATTACTGCGATACCGAAGTATATGCAGGGGAAGGAATAGGTGTTTTGTAATGGGATTTGTAAAAAAAACATGGCAGGACAGGGCGTCGGAATTTCCTGGACGTAGAAAAATAACGGACGTTGTCTCAGGGGCAGTCATGACTGTTGATGTGGTACGGAACGAGGGAGAGGTAGCACAGGCCGGCGATCCTTTTTCAGCAGAAAACATGAATGGATTAGAGAAAAGGATTGATGATGCATTTATAAGCTATGACACTCCGCGAAATGTTACGATTCCGGCCGTAGGATGGACATCTACCTACCCGTATATCAACACTGTAAGCGTAGAGGGCATAACTGCTGGGAGTAATATAAAGATACTTGGAGTATACGCCCCGCCTAATGCGAGCCTGGACAGCGTAAAAGCATGGAACAGGGCCGCCGGTATGCTTATGACAAACTCAGATGATAACGCAACCCAGGAGGGCAAAATTGTCTTTAAGGCGTATAAAAAACCTGGTGTAGATTTTACAGTCATAATACAAGGAGGTCAATAGTATGTCTATGGTTATTGCACCAATAGGAGGAGGCGGCGGACTTGACCCTGATGCATTTACTGCTACAGCAGCAGATGTTTTGACTGGAAAGATTGCGGGAATACGCGGAAACGACGAACCAGCATTTGGGACAATGCCAAACCAGGCAGCAAAAACTGCTTCACTAAACTGTGGGGGCAGTTATACTATCCCGGCAGGATATCACAATGGAAATGGCAAAATAACTGCTAACAGTTTAGCTAGCCAAACAGATGCAACTGCAATTGCCGGAAACATCTTGAAAGGAAAAACAGCTTGGGTAAAAGGCAGTAAGATAACAGGTACCATGGACGTCCAGTCAATCCTGTCTTTTAGTGCGGCCTCTACTTCTTCATCCCAAATCACCTGTACCTGGAAGAATCCAGCGAAGGGGCCGTTTTCGGGAGTGATTATTGTTGGAAAAACAGGAAATTATCCAACGTCGATTACAGATGGTACAAGATATTATAAGGGAAGGGGAAATAATGGCACCGCAAATGGTACATCGACACAGGTAATAAGCAGCCTTATCCCATCAACCACATATTACTTTAGGGCGTTTAGTTACGTAACTAGAGATAATGCAGAATGGGTAAGCGGAACTACATATACTGCCTCAGCTGCCACAGCAAAAGCAGTGGGGAGCAATACATTTACATCCAGCGGTACCTTTACTGTGCCGGCGGGGGTAACTTCTATCGATATATTCTGCGTTGGAGGAGGCGCTAAAGGTTCATATATTGGATCCAGATATAATAATGGAGGCGGAGGCGGAGGTTATACGTCAACCAAAAAAGCATATGCTGTAACTCCGGGGCAGAAGATTGCGGTTACAATCGGCGCGCAAAGCGGAACCACATCTTTTGGGGCTGTACTGTCAGCGGCTGGAGCACCGGCCACAACTGCAACAGGTGCAGTTGGAGGCAAAGGCGGTTCTGGCGGAGGGCCTGGTATTAACTCTTCGCAAACTATAATATTATACCAAAATAACGGAGGATCCAATGGAAGTGACGGCAAATCTGGATATAAAGCAGTGTCGAGCGGTGCCAGTATAGGTAGTCCAGGTAAGGGACAGGGAACAACTACCAGGGCATTTGGGGATTCCTCCGGCACTTTGTATGGAGGAGCAGGCGGCGGCGCCAGCTATGTTGATAACGCTGCACTTAGAAGCGCTGGGGGAGCAGGCGGCGGGGGAGCAGGCGGTTACCGTATCAAATCAGGAACTTATGGTAGTGGCACAGCTGGCACTCCAGGAACGGGCGGAGGCGGCGGAGCCAGCCGGGGGACCGAACAGGGTACGGACACCAGTGGAGCCGGCGGTAGTGGTGTCTGTCTCGTGCGCTGGGGTTATTAAAGAGAAAGGGGATACAGATAAAGATGTGGTGTAATCAAGTATTTTCGGAAATAAACGAAGGCGAAGTCAAAAACATAATTGTATGCGACAACTATGAAGCTGCTAATTATTTGGCAAGATGTACTTACGGTGATGAGGCGTTTGCAGTGGATACTACACAGTATCCGTTACGAATCGGCGATAAGTACATCGACGGCAGGTTCTTCCGCCTGGCTGTAGAAGAGGGCGGAGAGGAAAAGGAGATATTTGCCAATCCTACAGAAAAGCAGGCTATTGATGAATTAACGATAGATAATGAGATGCTTGTAAAATCAGTCATGAACTTGGATTACGGATTAAGTCTTCAGACTCTAGGTGTAACGGAATCGGAAATCGCATTATTAAAGGAGGGATAGGGAGATGACATATCAGATTTGCATTAGAATAATTGATATTGCAAAGAAAAGAGGACAAGCAACAGAAGCCTGGGCCAGCGACATGAAGACTAAGCTTGATGTGTTCCTGCTGGCTGGAAGAATCGACGATAAGGAGTACAGGGAACTTTTAGAAATGATTACATCATTTACTTAAAAAGACGGAAAAGAAATCCTTAAAAGGAGGAGTTTTTACATGAGTATAGTAAAAGACAAGGTTACTCCTGAATTTAAGAAATGGGTAGGGTATTGCGAGAAAAACGCGCCTTCAAAAATCGGTACATATGATAATCCAGAGAGCTATAAGCATAATGCCGGAAGCAAGAATTATACAGTATTTGCGGACCTGTATAGAAAAAAGACGGGAATCAATGTACAGGGTCAGCCGTGGTGTGATTGCTTTGTTGATACTATTTTTGTGCATCTATTCGGTACTGAAAAGGCAAAGCAGATGATTGGAGGCTTCTCTGCTTATACACCTACATCTGTCAACTATTACAAGCAGATGGAGCGATATCATAAAGATGGACCTATGGAGGGAGACCAGATATTCTTCCATAACGGGAGCCGCGTATACCACACAGGATACGTTTACAAGGTCAGCAACGGAGTTGTGTACACGATAGAAGGAAATACCAGCTCAGATAAAATACTGGAAAATGAGGGCGGCTGTGTGGCTTATAAGCAATACCCTATCGGCTGGAAAAGTGGGAGTAAAAGGATTGATGGATACGGCCGGCCGGATTACACTCTTGTCGAAACTTACACCGAAGGTTTTATCCAGGCAGCAGACGGTAAGCGCTGGTGGTATCAGTATAAGGATGGCTCCTATCCCTCTGCCAGCTGGGCATATCTGACAGAAAGGACCGGAGGGACATCAGGGTGGTATCTGTTTGACAAAGACGGTTATATGCTGACCGGATATCAGACAGCTCCAGACGGCCAGAGGTTCTTCCTATGCCCGGAACCAGGAATCAGCGAGGGCCAGTGCATGGTGACAAACGACCAGGGCCAGCTGAAAATAGCAAAATATGATATGAATGTCAGGAAATACATACAATGATTCAAAAAGTGTGTATAATTAATTTCAGAGATAAGTTTCGGAGGTTCCTATTATGACAAATGAGCTTATGGTTGCCATGGTTGGGCTTATTGGAAGTTTGGCTGGATCTATTATTGGTGTGATTGGCAGCGCCAAATTAATTACATATCGCATCACACAATTAGAAGAAAAAATGAAAAGCCAATGTGAAAACTGCGTTGTCATGGATGGCCGTGTGGACAGAATTGAGGAGAAACAGGCAGTAATGGAAGAAAAAATAAAGGTAGCCAACCACAGGATTGACAATTTGGAAAAGAAAGGATGAATAATATGAAAAAGATTGACTGGGTAAGGAAACTGACAAGCAGGAAATTTTGGGCTGCGGTTGTGGGCTTTGCAACCCCACTTATGACGATGTTTAACGTGTCCGATGATACCGCAGTGCAGGTAACAGCCCTGATTATGGCAGGCGGCACGCTGATTGCCTATATTTTAGGCGAGGGAATCACAGATATGGCAGCGTTGGAAAGCAAGACAAAAGAGAAAAAAGAAGCCTCCTGATAGCAGGAGGCTTCTAGTCTGTTCTTTGTGTCTATCAAATCATAATGTCCATAAAATGTCCATATATTTAACATGATTCTATTACACACCCCAAAGAAATCATTTAATATCAATATATTTGATGTTTTTGAAAGAAAAGTGTCGCTTAACTGTATGTTAAGCGACACTTTTTATATAGACAAGTCTGAAAAAGTCCTGTATTCTGTAACGTTTTTGATTATAACATCATTTCACACAGGTGTCAACTGCATCAAATTGTCATTTTATTTCTAAAATACGAAAAAAAATCTTAATATTATCCCAACATTTGTTATATTTTTCAAATTTATGCAATAACCAAAAAATAAAAGGGTTCGCTTAACATACAGTTAAGCGTCATTTTCCGCAGGATACGTAAGAAGACAAAAGGAGATGAGGAAAATCTGGTACTTACTGAAATGTCCCGAGGGTAACGAAGAGGATTATATGGAGAAGTGCCGGAAGCTGGACAGAGAGAATGGGCTGACAGAAATCGTCTGTTTTCGGTATCAGCGGCTGATGCGCTATGGAGGCGGCTGGCATATGGAGAGGAGGATGCTTCTGCCAGGATTTATTTTTCTGTATGGAAAGGAAGAAGGGGCACTAAAGAATACGGGCAGAAGAGAAAAATTTTTCCTGTATCCATGTGAGAGCCCTTATGTGAAAGTACTGTGTTCTCATGACAATTTGATCCATATGTCCAGAGGGATTATCCGAAACGGGACAACTGTTGTGACGGAGGGGCCGCTGAAAAGCCGTGAGAATCTGATCAGAAAGATTGACAGACATAAAAGGACGGCAAAACTTGGAGTTCCATTTGGCGGAAAGACGGTAGAGATTACTGTGGGACTGGAGATATATCAGAAAGAGACGTAATGGGTAAGTGTAGTATAGAAGCAGGAAGGATTTTAGCAGAAAGAAGGCTGTTACAGGATTAAGAAACAGATCGCTGAAGCATTGGCACAGGGATTTGGGGCTTATGGTCATATTGGCAGATGGAAGAATCTGCAGATAGAAATCACAGGAGAAGGTTTATGCCAGGGCTGTGGTATGGCGAAGCCTGCCCTGAAATGCGGGAGATAACATTGGCCGGACGCGAATGTTGTGTTTTAATAAAAAGAACTTGAGGGGGGCAGAGATGTGGTATGTGATACAGACCCTTGGAGGGAAGGAAGAGGAGACTGCCGGTATGATTCGAAGAAACATTTCCTCCTGCTATGCAAAGGAATGTTTTATTCCCAAAAGGGAGAGGTATAAAAAATTTCACGGAGTCTGGAATAAGGAAGAGGAAATCCTGTTTAGAGGATATGTATTTGTAGTTTCCGAGAAGCCGGAGGGACTGTATCGGGAACTGAAGCAGATCCCCAGGCTGACAAGGCTTTTGGGAAGAGAGGATGAATATTTTTTTGCCTTGAGCCAGGAGGAAGAAAAAATGGTCAGGGGAATAGGGGATGAAAAACATAAAACCTCCATATCCAGGATTCAGGTGGAGGAAGGGAAGAAAATCCGGGTGCTGGAAGGGCCGCTGAAAGGCTTTACAGGGGACGTGGTGAAGGTGAACCTGCATAAGCGGGAAGTGGTTGTGAGAGTAGCGTTTATGGGGAGGCCTATGGAACTGAAGATGGGGGTTGAGATAGCAGCAACAGAATAAAGTGTGCGGATAAAGGGAGATACAAGTGGATATAAATATATGGAACCAGGAATATATGTAGAGAGAACATGGGAGCAGAAAAAGAGGTGCAGCAGTGGACATAGAAAATATGTGTCTTGAATCAGCCGCTGATAACAGAGATAATCCGGATAGTTTGTATGAAACATGTGTCTGCTGTCATAAAAGATTAAAGATACCAAGAAATCAGGAGATAGAATTCCGCTCTTTTTATATAGAAGGTGCGGGGCAGCTTTGTTATGACTGTTATCAGGAACTGTACAGGAAAAATAGTGTTCAAACGCAGTAAATTATAAATGGAAAACAGGCAGGATATTAAAAGGGAGAGGTAAACGGACTATACTTTCAGTACGTTTATTTTTTTGATGTGAAACAGATGAGGAGAAACGATTTCAGATGAAGAGTTACGAACAGTATAAACGGCTAATCCGTTTTTTTACTTCGATTGTGATTTTGCTGGTCGAAGTGGGAATCTATTGGATTACCTGGAAAACTTATTTTTCTGAAGCTGCCGGTACGCCGTTTTTCAGGAAAGGGGACTGGCTGATGGCGGCTGTGTACAGCCTGATGCTTCTTTTCTTTTCCAGAATGTATGGGGGACTGAAAATAGGATATCTGGAACGGGGCAATGTACTTTATTCTCAGGTACTTTCTGTAGTTTTAGTGAATATGTTTACCTATCTGCAGATTGCTTTGCTTGCAAAGAGATTTTTAAATCTGGTACCATTCCTGTTGATGTTTGCCGTTCAGGTGATGGCTATCGGAATCTGGACATATTTGGCGAACCGGTTGTTTGAGAAATTGTTCCCTCCCAGACAGATGCTTCTGATATACGGAAACCGGCCTTCTCTGACATTGATGGACAAAATGAACTGCCGGAAAGACCGTTATCAGATTAAAGGAATGGTACATATTGAAAATGGTCTGGAAGCCATCCAGCAGATGATACCGGAATATGATGCGGTGGTAATCTGTGATGTGCCGTCATTCATTCGGAACCCAATCCTGAAATATTGTTACGGACAGAGAAAACGGGTCTATATGACTCCGAAGATTTCAGACATTCTGGTAAGAAGTGCGGAGGATATTCATTTATTTGATACGCCTCTTATTATGGCCCGAAACGGCAGGATGAGTATTGAACAGGCTTTTTTTAAAAGATGGATGGATATTGGGATTGCCGGTGTTTTTTGTATCATTACACTGCCTTTGATGGCAGTCACCGCGCTGGCAATCAAAATGCAGGACGGAGGGCCGGCGCTTTACAGACAGAAGCGATTGACGTATGAGGGCCGTGAGTTTTATGTGTATAAATTCCGGAGCATGCGGGTGGATGCGGAAAAGGACGGGGTGGCCCGTCTGGCCAGCGATAAAGACAGCCGGATCACGCCGGTGGGACAGTTTATCCGAAAGGTCAGGCTGGACGAGCTGCCGCAGCTGTTCAACATTCTGAAAGGGGATATGAGCATTGTAGGGCCCAGGCCGGAGCGGCCGGAGATTGCCAGGCAGTATGAAGCCGAGATTCCGGAATTTGCATACCGGCTGCGGGTGAAGGCAGGCCTTACCGGATATGCCCAGATATTTGGTAAATACAATACGACGCCTTATGATAAGCTGAAACTGGATCTGCATTACATACAGAATTATTCTTTGATGCTGGATGTGAAGCTGATGATTCAGACCGTGAAGATATTGTTTATGAAGGAAAGCACACAGGGGATTGCGGCGGGGCAGACGACGGCTGCGATGGAGGCTTTTGTGGAGAAGAGTGGGGAAATGTGAATGCAGGCAGAGTATTCAGTTTTAATGCCGCTATGGTACAAAGAAAAGAATGAATATATCAGGCAGAGCCTGGAAAGCATGCTTCAGCAGACGGTGGCTCCAACAGAAATCGTACTGGTGGTGGATCACAAACTATTGCCAGAGACAGAATCTCTCCTTATAGAATTACAAACAGAATATCCTTATACACAGATCCATAAAGCAGAGAAGTTTGATTTGGATGGAAAAGGCTTGGGAGAGATTCTTGCATATGGGGTATTAAAGTGCAAATGTGAGTTTATTGCCCGGATGGATACGGATGATATTGCTTTTAAAGATCGATGCCAGAGGGAGTTGGATATTTTAATCTCAGATCCCTCTATTGCTATTGTTGGCGGCGGACTGCAAAAGTTTACAACAACGCCTGAAGAAATAGATGGATACCGTATTCCGCCTGAACAAGGAAAAAAGCTGATGGAATATTCCAAATATAGAAATCCTTTTAACCATCCGACGGTTATGTTCCGAAGGCAGGTGATTTTGCAGGTAGGAAATTATTCGGCGCTAAAAGAATGTGAAGATTATGAATTGTGGTATCGGGTACTGAAAAATGGTTATCATGGCTATAACATTCAAAGCCCTGTATTGCATTACCGGGCAGGGACCGATATGTTGAAAAGAAGAAAAAACAAACGTTTTTTTCATCAGTCAGTTAAGCTTGTTTTGGATATGAAAAGGGAGAAGTATATAAATTTTCTGGAAATGTCCGTTGCATTAGGAATGCAGGTCATTCGATTTTATGCCCCCTTTCAGATAAATAAAATAGTTTATAAATATGTGAGGTCTTGACATGATTATTACACGAACTCCTTTCCGGATCAGTTTTTGCGGAGGCGGCAGTGATCTTCCTGCATTTTATGAGAAAAACGGCGGATGCGTATTAAGTACCAGCATTGATAAATATATGTATTTATCCGTACATCCATCCTTCCGCAGAGAGGATACCATATTAAAGTATTCTAAAACTGAGATTGTAAATGATATCTCACATATCGCTCATCTTTACTTTAAAACAGTTCTAAAAAGAATGGATATCCATGGAGTGGAGATAACAAGCACTGCAGATATTCCGGCGGGAACCGGTTTAGGATCCTCTTCCTCCTTCACAGTTGGACTTCTCCATTCCTTATATAGTTATAAAGGAAAGTTTGTCTCAAAAGAACAGCTGGCTGGGGAGGCATGTAAGGTAGAGCTGGAGGATCTAAGGCAGCCTGTAGGAAAACAGGATCAATATGCTGCAGCTTACGGAGGCCTGAATTATATAACTTTCAATAAAGATGGGAGCGTTTTTGTAGAGCCGGTTATTATGGAACCAAATACCCGGGAAAGGCTGGAGAAGAATCTGATGCTTTTTTATACAGGGGATATCCGGTCAGCTTCTAAGATTTTAACAGAACAGAGTGACAATATTCATAAGTCTCATGAGAAAGAAAATAATTTAATAAACATGTGTATGCTAACAAAAGATCTCTATCGGTATCTGCAAGAGGGGAAGATTGATCAGATGGGGGTTATTTTAGATGAAAGCTGGAGATTAAAGCGTACATTGGCGTCAGGAATATCGAATCCGCTGATTGACGAATACTATGAGATTGCTATAAAGGCAGGGGCGATTGGCGGAAAATTATTAGGCGCCGGAGGGGGAGGCTTCCTTCTTTTTTATACACCGGAAGCAAAACAAGAAAATGTAAGAAAGGCATTAAAACTTCCGGAAATTCCATGGACCTTTGACAGACAGGGAAGCGCTGTCATTTATGTGGGAACGAAACCTCATACGATAAAGCAGTAGACTAAGAGACAAGGAGAACGATTATGAACATGCTGATTACCGGAGGAGCCGGCTTTATCGGTTCGCATTTGTGTTCTGAATTGGTAAAAAAGGGGAATCATGTTGTGTGTCTTGATAATTTTGAATTGGGATCACGGGAAAACCTTAAGGATGTTTTAGATAACCCGCTGTTTACATTGACAGAGGGGGATGCATCATCGATTTCCGTATTGGAGCACGTAATTGTTGAGAATCAAATAGAGATGATTTTTCATCTGGCAGCAAATTCTGATATTCAAAAAAGTGGGGTTTCACCGGAAATAGATTTCATAAATACATTTTCCACATCCTATGGTGTGCTAGAGGCTATGAGAAGAAAACAAGTAAAAAAATTATTTTTTGCATCTACCTCCGCTGTGTACGGCGAAAAGACAGATACAAAGCTTTCTGAGGATGTGGGAGGGCTGTCTCCCATCTCTTACTATGGCGGGGCGAAGCTTGCTTCAGAAGCATTCATCTCCTCTTACGCATATATGAATAATTTTGATGTGACAATATTCCGCTTTCCCAATGTAATTGGTCCCGGGTTAACACATGGGGTCATTTTTGATTTTATAAGAAAATTAAAAATGGATCCGTTAAAACTGCAGATTTTAGGAGACGGTACTCAAAAGAAGCCTTATCTTTATGTGATGGATTTAATTGATGCTATTTTAAAGGTAAGCCTGTCAGAGGAAAAGGGGGTTCACATTTATAATATCGGAGTTGAGAGCGCGACGACCGTAAAAGAAATCGCGGATATGGTTTGTAAAAAGATGGGATTGCCAGAAGTACAGTACATATACACCGGAGGAAAGCGGGGATGGAAAGGCGACGTACCCCAATTTCAATATGATTTGAGTAAGATTCACAGACGGGGATGGAAGGCATCTTATACATCCAATGAAGCGGTGGAAAAGACATTAGATTACGTATTGAAGGAGTAAAATATATGCAGGCTGTCATTATGGCAGGGGGAAAAGGAACAAGGCTTACTTCTGTTACGAAAAATTTAATCCCCAAACCTATGGTAACGATTGCAGGGAAGCCGATCCTTGAATACCAGCTGGATGTACTGAGAGAAAATGATGTGAAAGATATCTGGATCATCACCGGGCCATTGCATGAGGTAATAGAAAGTTATTTTGGCGATGGAGCGAAATGGGGGGTGAAAATCCGGTATTTTGTAGAGAGACAGGCTCTGGGAACAGGAGGGGCTCTGTTTTTTTTAAGAGAACATCTGGAAGAAAGATTTTTGCTTATTTTTGGAGATCTCTTTTTTGATATTGACTTAAAACGGATGCTTGCTTTCCATGAGAGAAAGCACGGAGCAATTACCTTGCTGGCCCATCCTAACAGCCATCCCCAGGATAGCGATTTGCTGTTGCTGGATTCAAAGCTTTGTGTGACGGACATCAAGAAGAAAAACCAGGTGCGATCCGATTATTACAAGAATATAGTGAATGCTGGTATTTACTGCTTCGAGAGACAGGCTCTTGATAAAACCGAGAAATCGGATTATCAAGATTTAGAAAAGGATATTCTCTTTCCCAGATTACATAACTGCCATGACGTATTTGCATATATTTCTCCGGAATATGTAAAAGATATAGGAACTCCGGAGCGATTGACAGAAGCAGAAGCGGAATGGCTTTCGGGAGTGGTAAAAGCAAATAATTTAAGACAAAAGCAAAAATGCCTTTTTGTAGACAGAGATGGGACTTTGAATAAGTATGTGGGTTTATTGACAGCAGCAGAAGCATTAGAATTAGAAGAAAAGGCTGCTGATGCAATACAGCTGGCTCACAAAAAAGGATATTTGGTCATCGTAATTACGAATCAACCAGTAATTGCCAGGAATTTGTGTACGCTGGAGGAGCTGGAACGCATTCATAATAAATTAGAAACCGTGTTAGGAGAAAAAGGAACCTTTCTGGATGCTATAAAGTATTGCCCTCACCATCCGGATAAAGGGTATCCAGAAGAGCGGAGAGAATATAAGATAAACTGCAGATGCCGGAAACCAGGGATTGCGCTTATTGAGCAGGCAGCGGATGAATTTAATATTGACTTAACAAAGTCCTATATGGCAGGAGACACTACAACAGATATCCGCACAGGAAAAAATGCCGGGTTAAAAACCATATTGGTTCAGACTGGTGAGGCTGGAAAAGACGGAAAGTATCCCGATAAACCGGATAAGATTGTCCCCGACTTATTGACAGCAGTGCAGATGATGGATTGAGGAGAGCAGATGAAAGACTACAGAGAAAAAATTCAGCGATATATAAAGATGGAAACGGCTTTGATGGATTCCATAGATGTTGAAAATCTCAATTTGGTGATAAACCAGTTAGAGGCAGCAAGGTGTCAAGGAAAAACCATTTATATTTGCGGAAACGGGGGCAGTGCCTCTACAGCGTCGCATTTTGTATGCGATTTTAATAAAGGAGTCAGTTTAGAACAGGAAGAAAAATATAAATTTATTTGCTTAAATGACAATACCCCTTATATGATGGCCATTGCCAATGATATTGGATATGAACAGATATTTAAGATTCCCTTGGAGAATAAGATATCTCCTGGGGATATTTTTATAGGCATATCAGGAAGCGGGAACAGCGAAAATGTGATATTGGCAGCTGAATATGCAAAAAAACAGGGCGCAATCGTTATTGGCTTGACTGGATATGACGGAGGGAAATTGAAAAAGATAGCAACCTATTCTCTTCACGCTGTTATTGATAATATGCAGATTGTGGAGGATATTCATTTGATGATGGATCATTTGATGATGTGGGTGCTGTCGGAGGGGAGTAATGAGTGAATTTCTTATGGCGTATTGCACATCACTTATATTCTCTTGGGGGGACATGGAAGAAATGTGCGAGAGTTTTTGAAATAGTCAGTTTTGTTATTGCATCTAACGCAATTTCAGCACAAGCTGTCATTGGTAAAGGCACTCAATTTTACCATCATGGATTAGGATGTGTTGTACATGAAAATGTAGTGATTGGAGTGAACTGTAAAATATTTCAGAATGTAACACTGGGAGCAAAGCTGTCAGAAAAGGAATCTGGCGATAAAGTTCCAACGGTAGGAGACGGAGTTATGATAGGGGCAGGATCGGTTTTACTTGGAGATATACATATTGGGAATCATGCTACGATTGGGGCCAATGCAGTGATTGTAAGTGATGTTCCGGAATATGCAGTTGTGGTAGGAGTTCCAGGTAGAATAAGAGGGTAATAGATATGAAAAAAATTAAGGTACTATATGTGGTTTCTACTTTAGAGCGAAGCGGTCCTACAGATCAACTGTATAATACAGTTTATAATATTAAAGAGAAAACAGAGTGTAGAATATTAACTCTTTCTCAGGAAAAAAGGAATAGTGCCATACAAGACTTCGTTACAAATGGTATTATAGTTGATTGTTTAGATTTGAGAAGAAGCAACACATTTATTAAAGGATTATATAAAATTAAAACATATATAAATAAATATCAACCAGATGTAATTCACACCAGTGGAATACGTGCAGATGTTATAGTTGGAAATTCTGTTTACAGAAGAATGCAATGTGTTACTATCCATAATAAAGCATCAGAGGATTACCCGTCGCTATATGGTAATATTTTAGGGAGGATAATGGCTTATATACAAATAAGAACATTTACAAAGGTAAAGGCTCCAATTTGTTGTGCGAAGGAATTAAAACGATATTATGAATCAAAGACCAAAAAAAATTTTTACGTGATACAAAATGGAATCCATATTAATAAATTTATTCCAAGAGAATATAAAGATTCCATAATAAGGCGAAGGGAAGTGTTAGGACTTAATAAGGATGCTTATATATTTATTTCATATGGTGCGTTAATTACCAGGAAGGATCCTATTTGCATTTTGGAAGCATTTTTGCAGGCAAATCTGGAAAATACCCAGTTAGTTATGATTGGAAAGGGAGAATTGTGGAAGAGGTGTTATTCCTATTCGAATAAAAACATAAAGGTGATTCCTTATGTTGAGGATATAAGAGATTATATTGAAGTAGCAGATACTTTTGTAACAGCATCTCATTCAGAAGGCTTTCCCAGTGCAGTATTAGAAGCAGGATGCGAAGGATTGGGTATCATTTGTTCTGATATTCCCCAGCACAGGGAAATTTTTGAAAAATACGAGGACATATATGAAGATTATTTTCCAGTAGGAGATGTAAAAAAATTAACAGAAAAAATGAAAACCATTAGAAGAAGAGAAAGAGTAAATAACAATATGGAAAAGTATTTTCGGAAGACCTATACAGATAAAAGAATGGCAGAAGAATATTTAACAATTTATGAACATATAAGGGAAAAAGACATATGAATGTTATACTGTTTATAGGAGGACTTGGTACTGGAGGAGCAGAAAGAGTTTGTATTGAACTGGCCAATTTTTTAGTTAAGAGGCATCAAGTTACAATACTTACTTTATCATCAAAAGAACCAACCTATGAAATTGATAAAGAGGTACGATTTCAACCTTTAGAGAAAAAAAGAAAAAGTAAAGTGATAAATGATTTAGATAAAATTTGGCAGTTGTTTCTATATATAAATAGTCATTTACCAGATATCTATGTGAGTTTTCTTTCGATTCCGACCTATCTATTGCTATTGATGAAACACTGGATAAAGTGTCCGGTAGTATTTACTGTTCGCAATGAGCCGTCAGAAGAATATGGAGAATACTTAAAAAAATTAATCACACATTCTATTTTAAAAAGAGCTGATGGGGCTATCTTTCAATTAGAGAAGCAGAAAGAGTACTTCCATTTTCCGGATCGTGTATTAAAAGTTACGATTCCTAACGCGATTCGAGAAGATTGGGATAAAGATGCAATAGATAGAACTGTAAAAGGAAAAAGAATTATCAGTGTGGGACGATTAACAAAGCAGAAAAACTTTCAGTTGTTAATTAATGCCTTTATAGAATTACCAGAAATTCATAAAGATTGTACCTTATATATTTATGGCGAGGGAGAAGAAAGGAGAACGCTTGAAAATCTTATTTCAACTCATAATATGACAGATAAGATTTTTCTTCCTGGAATCTCAGAGAAAATAAATGTTGAACTAGCTAATTCTGACCTTTTTGTAATGACTTCAAATTATGAGGGGATTCCAAATGCTTTATTAGAAGCTATGATAATGGGAGTGCCCGTTATTTCGACCGATTTTAGTGGAGGTGGAGCACGATTACTGATTGAAGATAATATAAATGGGATAATTGTTAAGAGAGATGACAAAGAAGAATTAAAGAAAGCTATTAAAGAATTGATAGAAAATGATTTTAAGAGAAAAAGATTAGGAAGAAAAGCAGTAGAGGTTAATTTGCGTTTTTGTCCCCAAAAGATTTATAGTTTATGGGAGAAATATATTGTGGAAGTTGTAAGAGAAAAAGGATGACTTATGTATATCTATTGTTTGACACTGGGAATTATTGTAATTTTACAGGTCATTTTTAGAAAATATCATTATAATAATTTCTATATTTCTATTCTATGTGCAATTATTTTGATTGGAATTTCTGCTTTTAGGTCTGTAAATGTGGGGAATGATCTGCATGTCTACCTGAGACGATTTGCTTGTATCGCAGAAACAGAATGGCAAGATTTGTGGAATTTGCGAGATATTGTTGATTTTGAATTTGGATATATTTTATTTTGTAAAATCCTATCATTGTTTTCTGATAATCCCCGATGGTTTATATTTATAACAAGCGTTATTATTATTGGAAGCTGGGAAGTCTTTTTTTATAAAAATTCTCCGTCTGTTTGGTTTAGTAACTGGATCTTTATAACGTTGAACATTTTTTTTGGAAGTATGAATCTGCTTCGACAGTTTCTGGCTATGGCTATTTTATATCATTCATTACAATTTTTAAATAAGAAAAGATATAAAGAGTATGTATGCGCAGTTCTATTAGCCAGTACTATGCATAGTGCAGCGATCATATGGTTAGCGTTAATAGTATGTCAAAGGATTAAGATCAAAGCAACACATCTGCTTGCTTATATGGTATTTATTTTTTTAGTAATAGGAATCAGCCCGGTACTTTTGCAGGCGATACTTTCAAATACAAAATATAGTCCATATTTAAAGTTTTTAGGAACAGGAAGCGGCTATATAAAGCTACTGGAAATAACAATTATTTTTTTAATGTTTGCACTGTATTATTATAGGAATAAAAGACAAAGTGATAGTATCTATATTCATACATTCATCATAGCGTTAGGGTTAAACCTTTTATCATTAAGGATTTCCATAGCAGGGCGTTTAGTTGAGTTTTTTTTCCCAATTTCAACGGTGTTATTACCTAGTATCTTGCAAAAAGTTAATAAGAAAAGAAATTACTATATGTTACTAGTGATTATATTTTTATTATCATATATGCGATTTGTTCGATATTGTCAAGTGGATTTGGGTGATGTAGTTCCGTATCAGGTTTGTTTTCATTAAAATTATAAGATAGAGGGAAGATATGTGGTAAAAGTAATTCAATTCATACATGGGCTGAATGTGGGCGGGGCAGAAACCCTGGTAAAAGATTATGCTTTGAATTTAAACAGAAATCTAATTGATCTGACAGTGTTATGCTATGAGCATTATGATTCACCATATGAAAAAATTTTAAAAGATGCAGGTATAAAAGTAATATATATTTGTGATGAGATGTTTTTGTATGGAAGAAAAGAAATCTGGGCAAGAGCAATAAATAAGATTTTATTCTATCTTAAAGTAAAAAATTATATCCATAAACTTAACCCGGATGTTATTCATACTCATTTGATATTAAATGCTTATCTGAAATTTGCCAGACCAAAGAAGAAGACCGTTATTTTTTATACTCAGCATTTTCAGGTTAAGCGATGGATAAGATATTTTGGCAAAGATATTAAGGCTCTTCGATGGCTTATGAAGCATTATAAAGTATATGTAATTGCATTAAATAATTCTATGAAACAAGAGATTGACAAAGTATTGGATACAGATAAAACCATTGTTATGAATAGCGGAATAGATGTGGCTCGATTTTCTAGGAAGGTACCTGAGGATATCGTAAAGAGGAAGATCGAAATACCTAAAGATGCATTCATTGTAGGACATGTAGGACGGTTTTCAACAGTTAAAAATCACGAGTTTCTTATTGACATTTTTGGCGAGATTGTTAAAAAAAGGGAAAATGCATTTCTGTTAATGGTAGGAAATGGAGAGACGATGGAAACAATCCGAAAAAAGGTGAGAATACTTGGACTGGATAAAAGGGTAATAATTTTATCGGACCGTACGGATGTGCCGGAATTAATGGGAATAATGGATATATTGATTTTTCCATCATTCTCAGAGGGGATGCCGGTAACATTGGTAGAAGCCCAGATTGTGGGGATAAGATGTCTGGTAGCGGATTCTGTTTCAAAAGAGATTGTATTTTCTAATTTAGTAAAATATAAAAGTTTGAAAGAATCAAAAGAATGCTGGGCAGATGAAGCGCTTTCCTGGAAAAACGATAATGTCAAATATTATGGTGTAGACAAATGGGATATTACAAAAATTGTTAAAAAATTAGAAGGAATGTATTTAGAGGTAGTAGAAGAATCAAATAGAGAATCGATCATGTAGAGAGAATGTTAATATGAAAAAAAGAAAAATTCTTGTACGTTTTGATGATATATGTCCGACAATGAATTATACGGAATTTCAAAAAGCACTAACTGTGATAGAAAAATATGATATTAAACCACTACTTGGTATTATACCAAATTGTCAGGATCCAGAATTACAGATTGAAGCTCCTCATGAAGATTTTTGGGATTTTATGAGGCAGTTACAATGTAAAGGATTTTCATTGGCGATGCATGGGTATTTACATAAATATGATAATCTAAATCGCGGAATTGTGAATATGGGATTTAAATCGGAATTTTCCGGTCATTCCTATAAAGAGCAATATAGAAGAATTAAGGAAGGAAAACAAATATTGAGCGTTCATGGAATCGAGACAGATATATTTTTTGCGCCTGCACATTCTTATGATGTAAATACCTTAAAAGCATTATCTGCAAACGGATTCCGATATGTTTCAGATGGAATGTCTGCAAAAATGATGTGCCGGGAAGGAATTATATGTGTTCCATGTAGATCAACAGGATGTCCCAAAATTAAAGGAAAAGGGCATTATACGGCGGTATTTCATGCTCATGAATGGGTACGTCCAGATAAGAAAGAAGGGTATAATCAATTAGTTAATCTTTGCAGGAATTACAACCGTGAAATAGTTAACTTTCAATCATATATTGACAGACCATTAGGAAGTACATCCATACAAATGCTAGACGAAATAGCATATGTGAATTATGTTCGCTATTTAAAACCTAAATTGTCACGAATAAAACATAGCATTTTTAAGTAGGGGGGCATATGTTATCTTTCGATGGGATAAAGAAAAAGTTGATTTCACAATCTGAATATCCGGTTTTTCTTAGGAAAAAAGGAGTCGTTATCGGTGAAGATCGTGAGATATATAGAAGTGCTAATTTTGGCGGTGAACCTTATCTTATAACCGTAGGAAATCATGTTCGAATCAATGGAGGCGTTCAATTAGTAACATATGATGAAAGGTATTGGGTGCTCCGAGACAGAAAAGCCGGATATGAAGAAAAGCTTCGAAATGCAGACTGGTTTGGAAGGATTACCATATACGATAATGTCCATATTGGAACAAATGCTATAATTATGCCAGGGGTTGACATTGGAGAAAATTGTATCATTGCGTGTGGAGCGGTGGTAACTCATAATGTACCAGCTAACATGGTTTTCGGGGGAACCGGCCAAATGTATAGAGACATTGGATATCATTTAGAAGTTCTCTTTTTGGAGGCCGTGGAATGATATATAAATATATTGGTATAATCAGAAAATGCATAACAAATAAAGCATCAAGATTTAACTATCTTGCTGCTATGGGATTTTATAATAAAATGCCAGACGAGGAATATCTGAGAAGAAAGTTTAAGAATACTCTTGGTTATGATCTGAATTTAGATAATCCAAAAACGTTCAACGAGAAACTGCAATGGTTAAAACTCTTTGACCAAAAACCAGAGTACACTTTAATGGTTGACAAATACTTGGTACGGGAATATATTTCCAAGACCATTGGAAAACAATATCTAATCCCTTTGATTAATGTATGGGAAACTCCGGATAAGATTGATTTCAGCTTGTTACCAGAACAGTTTGTACTGAAATGTAATCATAATTCAGGAATCGGAATGTATATTTGTAGAGACCGAAGTATGATGAATGTTTCAAAGGTGAAGGCCGCTTTGAAAAAAGGATATAAGGAGAATTACTATTTAGAGAACAGAGAGTGGCCTTATAAAAATGTTCCAAAAAGAATAATTGCAGAAAAATATATGTCTGACGATACTAGGTTTACGGACAAAGGAAGAACAACAGGGTTAACAGACTATAAGTTTTATTGCTTTCATGGAGAACCCAAATATCTTTATGTCTCTCAGGGATTGGAAGATCATAAGACAGCCAGAATTAGTTTTTTAAATTTAGATTGGTCGTTTGCCGATTTTAGAAGAATTGATTATTTACCATTGGAAAGGCTTCCAAAGAAGCCGGTAAATTATATGGAAATGCTGCAGATAGCCAGGATACTGTCCCAAAATATCCCTTTTCTGAGAGTAGATCTTTATGAAATTCAGAAAAAGATATATTTTGGAGAATTGACCTTTTCACCCTGTGCAGGAATGATGCCATTTGATTCAAGGGAAAGCGATTTGAAATTAGGCAACCTTTTACAACTTTAGAGATAATAATACTATAAGAAAAGGAAAAATATAAAATAGTGAAAATAGGGTTAATTACATTTCATGAAACTACAAATTTTGGATCTTTTCTACAAACTTATGGTTTATACATAGCCATAATCAATTTAGGGTATGACTGCGAAATTGTAGATTATAAGTGTGAATCTATTAGAAAGAGAGAACTACCAAAAATAAAACCGAAATCCTGTTCGTTGAAAGATATTGCAATATATTTCATATTGGAGAGAAAGCTTCAAAAGAAGTTTGCCTCTTTTCAGAATACCGTTCATAAGTACATGAAATTGAGCAAACCATATTATAAATATAATATAGAAGAGGCTGATAAAGAGTACGACGCTTTTGTCGTAGGAAGCGATATGCTTTGGAATCTGTCTATTACAGATCATGATATGGTATATTTCCTGGATTTTGTTAACGATAAGGGAAAAAAATATGCATTCTCTACCTCTATTGGTAATCGCTGGAATGATAAAGAAATAGTAGCAGTAAGCCCTTTTTTAAAGGATTTTAGGAGAATTTCCCTTCGCGAAAAAGACTCTGTTAGATGGGTATCAGGATTTTTGAAAAAGAAAATTGAGTTTGTGTGTGATCCGACAATGTTGTTGGAGAAAAATAATTGGGAGCAACTAATAGTAAATGAGGTTAAAAATAAGGATAATTATATTTTAATTTATTTTTATGACCCTCAGATGATGGAAGATGCAAAAAAATATGCATCGCGTCATAATTATAAAGTTTTGTACATTAATTATGGAAAACCTGTAAAAGGAGTAAAAAATATACATCCCTATCACATTTCTGAATTTTTATCTTTGATAAAATATGCAAAATCTGTTTTTACAGCATCCTATCATGGGATGCTTTTCTCGATATATTTTGAAGTTCCATTTTATTGCTATATGAAGGAAAATGGAAATAATGTCAGGTTTCATTCAGTTTTTGATCGGCTTAATTTATGGCAATGCTATCAGAAAAGCGGAGAAAGATTTAAAGAGACAGTAATTGATTATGGCAAAGTCACAGAAGCTGTTAAAGAATGGAGAGCAGAGTCACTTGCTGTTTTGGAAAATTATTGGGAGAATTAGATTGCATGTATGCAAACACAGGGTATATACAATGGTTTCAACAGGAGCTGGTAATATTATGAATAAATGCCAGAGTATCAAAGAAAAGGGAAAATATAATGTTAAAAAGAATCTACCGAAAAGTATCTGATATATTATGGAAATGGAAGATAAAAAAATGACAAGAACAGTATGGAACTGGCATTTGATTTCGGAGGCATTGAAGCTATATGTAAGAGATATTGTCAACTATATCATTCAAAACAGCTCTCAGGGGGCAGATCATGGAGTGTGGATGAGGTTACAGGAAATTATCCATATATATATATAATTTTATTAGGACCGTATGAATTAGATGATGGAGAGCGTTATGTGAAGGTTTTTAAAAAGATAAATATTAATTAGTATTGAAAAGGATAAAGATTATGAACACGTACTATTCCAAAGATAAGAATATTTTAATGCTTATTTCTTTGCTAAAACAAAATAATATAAAAAAGGTGGTTGTATCTCCTGGAACGGCAAATGTATATGTTGTGGCGAGTTTACAATATGATGGGCAATTTGAAATGTATTCTGCAGTTGATGAAAGAGGAGCAGCGTATCTAGCCTGCGGATTGGCATCTGAAAGTGGGGAACCTGTTATGCTTACCTGCACAGGTGCTACAGCATCAAGAAATTATTTTCCTGGTTTAACAGAAGCTTTTTATCGCAAACTTCCTATTCTTGCTGTTACTTCTGCATCTGTAGATATATATCCTCACAATTTGGCTCCCCAGTATATCGATCGTTCGTCTCAGCCCAGAGATACAGTGAAATACAGCGTTAGACTGCCGGTTATAAATTCTGAAAAAGATATAGAAGAAAGTAATCTTAAAATTAATAGAGCTATTTGGGAATTACATAAAGATGGAGGAGGGCCTGTACATATTGATTTACCAACAGACTGGCGAGGTAAACTTACTGAGAAAGTACTTCCTCTGGCAAGATGCATCTGTAATTATACTTATGAGGATGATTTGCCTCAGATTCCATGCGATTATAAAACAGCAATTATTGTAGGCGCACATATGAAATGGACAAAAGAGTTGATGGTTGCAATTGAAACATTCTGTGAACGATATAATTCTGTTGTCTTGGTAGAGCATTCAAGTGGTTACAGAGGGAGATATCATGTAAAACCTACAGTTTTGGCAGCACAAGAGATGTATGTTTCACCATGTTTTTCCGTTGATTTATTGATTCATATAGGAAATACAATTGGAGATGTATATACGAACAGGCGTTTAACTTATGCAAAGTCAGTTTGGAGGGTGAGTAAAGATGGTTTGCTTAGGGATACTTTTAAGAGGTTAAGCAAGAACTTTGAAATGGATGAGACGTTCTTTTTTGAAGCTTATAATAAAAAGGCAGAAGAAAAAAAGGATCTAAGCTTTTTTAACGAATTAAATTTCGAATCTCAAAAAATTCTTGAATCTCTGCCGGACATTCCGTTTTCAAGTATTTGGGCAGCACGTACAATCGTTGGGTCCATACCCGAATTTTCAAATGTCCATTTAGGTATTGGCAATGTTATGAGAGCCTTTAACTTGTTCCATTTTCCTAAAGGGATTAATGCGACAGCAAATACAGGCGGATGGGGGATTGACGGTGCATTATCAACAGGACTGGGGATTTCCCTTGTAGATCCGAAAAAACTTACATTTATTTTTTTAGGTGATTTAGCTTTTTTCTATGATATGAATAGCTTAGGGAACAGACATGTGGGACACAATCTAAGAATCATGTTATTGAATAATGGGAAAGGTGTTGAAATGAGAATACATGAAAGTGGGGTACAAAAAAATCTGGGAGATTTGGCAGATTACTTCTCAGCCGCTGGTGGACATTTTGGAAACCAGTCGAGAAAACTGGTTAAGCATTATGCTGAAAATTTAGGATTTAAGTATTTGTCAGCGGATTCTGAGGAATCATTTCTCATTAGTATGTCTGAATTTGTAGATAGCTCCAACTGCGAAAAGCCTATAGTTTTTGAGGTTTTTACATCTGATAAAGAGGAGAGAGAGGCCTGGTATAGAATTTGTAATATTTATTCAGATCCTAAAATAGCCACAAAACGAAAAATAGCAAATATACTTGGTGATAAAGGAGTAGAAGTTGCTATTAAGTGTAGGCAGTCTGTTATTAAGATGATTAATAAGTAATGTTAAAATGAAAAGGATTATATTGGTATGGGGGACTTTTCTGTAAAAAAAATTTTGCTTTTAGGAGGTACAGGTGCGATTGGCAGTGCATGTTTAGATATTTTATCAAAGATGCAGCTGCAGGTTATTGTGACGTCCAGAACAAAGAGAGAATCATATAAAAATATTAGTTTTGTCCAAGGAAATGCAAAAGATAATCTCTTCTTATCAAGCCTTATTTCGGGTAAGGAATGGGATGTCATCATTGATTTTATGACGTATTCTACAGAGGAGTTTGAAGAACGTGCAGAGGAATTACTCAAGTATACAAAACAATATGTGTTCTTAAGCTCTGCCAGAGTATATGCTAACTCTGGAGGGAAACTAACAGAAGATTCGGTAAGACATTTGGATTTGGAAGAAAAAAATAAAACACTAAATTGCGCGAGTTATCCAATAATTAAGGCACAATGCGAGGATATATTATGCTCCTCCAAACATAAAAACTGGACAATTATTCGTCCGGGAACAACCTATAATGTTCAAAGGCTGGATTTTGCGAATTTGCGAAAAGAGGAGTGGCTTTATAGAGCAATAGCTGGTAAAAGTATTGTTGTCTCTGAAGATTTACTGAAAGTACGTTTTACGAATACCTGGGGGGGTGATGTTGCAAAAGGGATAATAAGTATTCTGGGTAAAGAAAGTGCTATGAGAGAAACATTTCATATAACTGAAAATAATGTTTATACATGGAGGGAAATTCTTGAAGTTTATTTAGATACTTTGAAGGAACATAATATTAACCCCAAAGTAGTGATTCAGGATATATGTCCTATTATTAAATTGCCAAATAAAATGGAGCAGTATGAAAATTATATGTACTTTGATCATGTTTTTGATAATACAAAAATCAGTAGCTTTTGTCCGGTGAATGATTTTGTGGATGCCAAAAAGGGATTGATAAGATGTTTGAATTTATTTTTGGAAGAGCCAAGCTGGAAAGAAATAAATTGGGAAATAGAAGGAATTTTGGATAGTGTATCTCATGAAAAGATGAAAGTTAGAGATATATGTGGATTTAAGAATAGAATTGTTTATCTTTGCTATCGATATCATTTATCATGGCTGCTTGATATATATAAGTGGTTCAAAATAAAAAAATAGTATCGTGTAGTTTGAGATAAAGAGAGGAGTATGCTTTTGTCATAGATGGATTTAATTGATAAAAAAAAGACTACCAAGGAATTGTTAAAGAATACGGGAATTATTGCAGTTGGACAGATCAGTACTAAAATTATTAATTTTTTACTTTTGCCATTATATACAAGTATATTGACGAAAGAGGAATATGGACTTGTTGATGTACTTTCAACGTATACATCAATAATTGCAGTAATAGTTGGATTGCAGATTAATGCTGCTGTTTTTCGTTTTTTGGTTTCCTGCAGAACAGATGAAGAAAAGATAAGGAAAGTATGTTCATCCTCATTCTTCTTAGAAACAGGATTTTGTGTATGCTATTTTTTCCTGTTTATTCTGCTATATCCTTTTTTTAATATGAAATGCAAATGGTTTTTGTTTACACATGTGATAGCAGCAATTTATTTACAGTTTTTTTCCGGAGTTGCCAGAGGCCAAGGGAACAATAAATTGTATGCATTTGCAAATTTTATCTCTTCTTTAGTGACATTGATATCAAATGTACTTGTAATTGCTGTTTTGCGCTGGGGAGTGGAGGCAATGCTGTGTTCATATGTTTTGGGACCGGCAGTTGGAGGGACGATTCTTTTGTTTGGGAGTAAGTCAATGTTATATATTAGGAGAAGTGACTTTTCCAAAGATATACTGAAGGATATACTTCACTATGCGCTTCCCCTTGTGCCCAATGAATTATCGTGGTCTTTATTGCATTCATCTGATAGGATGATAGTAACTTCTGTACTTAGCGTAGCTGCTAATGGATTAATTGCAGTGGCTTCTAAATTCTCAAATATATATACAATGGTCTTTTCTGTTTTTAACACATCGTGGACGGAACAGGTAGTGTTGCATTATAAAGATGATGGCGGTCCGGAATATATCTGTCACATGTTTGATAGGATGATTGCTTTTTTTGGCAGTTTTGCTATTGGGATTATTGCATGCATACCATTTATTTATAATATTCTTATCCCTAATAATGAATATTCTGAGGCATATGGACTCATTCCATTTTATATGATTGCTGTTTTTTTTAATGCTGTTATAGGTTTAATTAGTGCAATTTATGCAGTGGAGAATGAAACCAAAAAGGCTGCAATGACAACTGTAGTTGCTGCTGTGATAAATATTGGTACTGATATTTTGTTAATTGGCAGTATCGATATCTATGCAGCGCCTATTTCTTCTATATGTGGGTATGTAGTTATTAGTATGTGGAGATTAATTGATGTGAATAACAGACATTGTAAAATTTATATGAAAAAAGAGAAGATATCGATATTATTAGGGATGCTTGTTGTTACGTTAATTTCTTATTGGAATGATAACTTGTTTGTAAAGTTAGGTGCACTTGTAGTTACTTTTATTGGGGCATTAGTGTTGAATAATAGCATTTTAAAAGTTTTTATAGATATATTAATGAAAAGGGTTAAGCAGAATTTTATATAATGATTTATGCAATATAGAAATAGAGGGAGGAGAAAAATGGAAAAGAAAGGGAATAAAATAGAAGCTTTACAGGGGCTGAGAATGATACTATTTTTAACTATTTTCTTTTTTCATGTGTCTATATTTTCTGCTATTGGTAATGATAGCAAATTATATAATTGGGTTCTCCGGGGGGGTGGAACATTAGCTGTTGCATATTTTTTTGTATTATCTGGATTTGTAGCATCTGTTTCAGAAAGCGGAAGGAACGTCATTGATAAAAAAAGTTTTATTTCGTTTATGTTAAAACGGCTGAAACAATTTTATAAATATCACTTGTTATTTTTGATTGCAGCTTTACCATTAAATTATTATGAACTTTTTTACAATACGAAAGATGCTTTGGTTAAGTTAGGCTGGTCATTGCTACTTGTACAAAGTTGGAACTCTGATCGGACAGTGTGGCTGGGATATAATGGCGTTGCATGGTTTTTATCAACCTCGTTGTTCCTGACAGCATGTACGCCGTTTCTTTATAAAATGATGTGTTTCGTTCCATCTTATAAAAGATTTAAAACCGATATGGCTGGAATTATAGTTTGCTTGGCAGTTATGTTACTATTCGCAAAGCTTAACCATTTTAATGAGAAATACTGGTTATATGCCTTCCCGCCTACTCGAATGTTAGATTATATAGCCGGATACCTGTTGGCGGATATTTATAAATTAAAAAGGGGGGAGAATGCTTATAAAAATCATATTAAAAGTAATATAAACAATATTATAGTTATTCTATTATATATTACATATCTGGCAATATTCAATTTTGTTGATATTCGTTTTCAAAGAGCCGCAATATACTTACCAGGGGCATTATTTACAGTCTGGATTGTTACAAAAGAACAAGGGTTTTTACAAAGATTTTTTTGTAAAAGCTGGATGGTAAAGGCTGGGGATGCCACGCTTTATTTTATGATGAGCCATCAAATTGTATTAAGGTATACAGCATTAATTTCTCAAAAGATAGGGTTGGTAAATGAAGGATTCGCTTGGATGGCGGTTCTAGTTTGTCTTATAATTGTAATAATTTCCAATCCTATATATGAAAAGGTGATGGAAGTTCTTATAGATGCACGAAAAAGAATTACTATATGGAGTTAATTTTTTGTGAAAAAGGAAATGCTGGATAATTCTTATTTTTAATACGATTTTACTATATATAATCGATAGTGTATTATCTGTGAACAAGTTATTGCACAATTCATAGTGACAACAGGCTTGTTCATTTTTTCCTTTTTATTATTAAATTATTTTACAGAAAAATAAGAGGATGATAAGTTATGGGAACAATAGTGTTAAATAAAAAAAATATTTTAATAACAGGGGTAGCTGGATTTATAGGCGCAAATTTGACTATGACACTTTTGAAAAAGCTTAATGATATAACAATCATAGGAATCGACAATCTAAACGATTATTATGATGTCAAATTAAAAGAATATCGTCTGAAAATGATTGACTCAGTCCAAAAGATGGATGGCAGCTCATTCAAGTTTTATAAACAGGACATAGCAGATAAAGAAGCCCTTGATTCTCTATTTAATCTATACACTCCTGATATCGTAGTAAACCTTGCCGCTCAGGCGGGAGTCAGATATTCCATTACCAATCCGGATGCATACATAAGTTCGAATGTCCTTGGTTTTTACAATATCCTGGAGGCCTGCAGAAAGCTTGGAGATAAGCTGGAGCATCTGGTATATGCATCGTCGTCTTCTGTCTATGGAGGAAATACAAAAATACCGTTTGCCGAGTCTGACTTTGTGGACAAGCCGGTAAGTCTGTACGCAGCATCAAAAAAATCAAATGAACTGTTTGCACACAGTTATTCAAAATTATATGCCATCCCTTCCACAGGCCTTCGTTTCTTTACTGTTTACGGGCCGGCCGGAAGACCGGATATGGCATATTTTTCATTTACGAATAAGTTGATAAACAACGAAGAAATACAGATTTTTAATTATGGAAATTGTAAGAGAGATTTCACCTATATTGACGACATTGTACATGGTGTGATTGAAGTTATGAAAAATGCTCCGGATAAAAGCATAGGCGAAGACGGGCTGCCGTTGCCTCCGTACAATATTTATAATATTGGAAACAGCAATCCGGAGAGTTTACTGGATTTTGTACGGATTCTGTCTGAGGAACTGGTTCGGGCACAGGTTTTGCCTGAGGGTTTTGACCTTGAAGCACATAAAAAACTGGTTCCTATGCAGCCGGGAGATGTGCCGGTTACCTATGCGGATACAAGCAAACTGGAGAAGGATACAAATTTTAAGCCAGAGACAGACCTGCGTACTGGTCTGAGAAATTTTGCTGAATGGTACAAGGAATATTATAAATATTTACTGAATAAATAGTATGCCAAAGCTGCCAGAATTGAAAGCCAGAATTGAAACACACACCCCTCCTTGCCAAAAGATTATCCTTATGTTAAACTTAAAACAGGCAATATATGGATACTGCTATGGTTAAGCTTAAATATTTATTCAGAGGGAGGAAGGTGCTGGTATGGGGATGTTTTTGAACAGTATTACACCGGTTGAGGAATACAAAGAGATCACAAAAAGCCGGTTTTTTGTAGATAAGACCTGGTTGATCGATGATCTTTTATCAACGGCAAAGACAGACGGACAGAGGTTTCTCTGCATTACCAGACCCCGAAGATTTGGGAAAAGTATTATGGCAAATATGCTCTGTACTTTTTTTGAGAAGGGAGCAGGTGCAGACGCTGTATTTGACAGGCTTAAAATAGCAGGCTCTTCCTATTATCAGACAAATTTAAATAGCAGAGATGTAATTTATATTGATTTCAGCAGATTGCCAAGAAATTGTCAGTGCTATGAGCAGTATATTGGCCGTATCCAGGACGGGATGAATGAGGAGCTTGCCGAAAAATATCCGCAGTTGAATCTGAATATAGAAGGGGCTGTTTGGGATAATCTGCAGCTTATTTTTGAAAAGACGAAGGATAAATTTGTTTTTATTATGGATGAGTGGGATGCAATTTTCCATAAAGATTTTATTACAGAGAAGGATAAAAAGAATTATCTTGAATTTTTAAGGGATTTGCTAAAGGGGCAGGCGTACGTAGAACTGGCGTATATGACGGGAATTTTGCCTGTTGCCAAGTACTCCAGCGGTTCAGAGATTAATATGTTTAGAGAATATGATATGTCCACAAAAACAAAATTTAGCGAGTACTTTGGATTTTTGGACGCAGAGGTGGATCAGCTGTTTGCTATTTATCAGAAGACGACAGCAGATCCTAAAATAACCCGTGACAGTCTGGCGCTGTGGTATGATGGTTACTATACGGCTGCCGGAGATAAATTGTATAATCCTCGTTCGGTTGTATGTGCTTTTACTGATAATCAGATCAGCAGCTATTGGACCAGCTCAGGTCCTTATGATGAGATTTTTTATTATATCCGCAATAATATTGAGGCAGTGCGGGATGACCTGATTCTGATGGCTGCAGGAGAAGGAATCGAGGCAGAAATTCAGAATTATGCGGCAGCTTCCATGAATCTGAACACAAAAGATGAAATATATTCGGCCATGGTTGTCTATGGACTCCTGACTTATGAGGAAGGATTGGTATATATTCCTAACCGGGAGATTATGGAACAGTTTAAAAGGATGCTGGTATCAAAGGATTCCCTCGGATATGTATACAATCTGGCCAGGATGTCTGAAAAAATGCTGAAAGCAACCATTGACGGAGACACCGAGACAATGGCCGAGATATTAAAATATGCACATGACACAGAATCGCCTATTTTGTCATATAACAGTGAGATAGAATTATCAGCAGTAGTAAATCTGGTCTATCTGGCAGCACGCGACAAATATCGCGTGGAACGGGAAGATAAGGCAGGAGAAGGATACGTAGACTTTATTTTCTACCCTGAGCGAAAGGGGGCTGATGCTATTATTTTGGAATTGAAGGTGGATTCCACGCCGGAAGACGCTATCAGACAGATAAAAGCTAAGAATTACGTGCTGCGTTTTAAAGGAAAGCTGGGGGAACAGCCAAAGTATACAGGCAGGATTCTGGCAGTCGGTATCAGCTGTGACAGAAAGACTAAAGAGCATAATTGCAAGGTAGAAGTGCTTTGAGAAAGGCTGTTTTAATAAAATTCGTAAAAAGGGAGATATGGCAGTATGCCATATCCCCCTGATGCCAATATCGATCCTAATACAGCCCAATAACGCCTATATTATAAATCCGGTAATTCTTCCATTCATAAATATATCTCCATAAATGTTCAATAGACTCTCTAATCTTACCCTTTCTCCCCCATCTTCATAGTCACAATTCCGAAAACCACTGCCAGCACAATCCCCAACCCTACCTGCAGGACAGTCAGGGAGGAGAGTTTGGCGATGACGCCTGTATTGTAGAAAATGGCAAATGGCGACGCGGCAATCAGGCCCAGAATTGCACAGTAGGTCTGGACACCGTATCGGTTAAATAAAAAGGTAATCAGCTTCGCTATCAGGAAAATCCCCAGAAGAACCCCGATGCCGAAAGGAAACAAAAGCATAAAACCATGGATCATTCCGGTCATGTCAAAGGATCTCACCGCGTCTAAAAAGCTCTTGATGGTCTCAATAATACCGTAATAATATCCCAGAATCATCATCACAAGGGATCCGCTGACACCGGGAACCACCATGGTGGCGGAGGCGATGACTCCTACCAGAAACAAAAGAATCAGAGTCATAGGAGTCACGCTGAAGGTGCGCAGGACTTCTTCTTCGGAATTCAGCATGGGAAGGAACACGGCGATGGAAAACAGGATTAAAAAAGCCAGGATACCGCTGATGCCGATAGAAGAGGAGGAGCGGCGCAGTTCTTTTTTTAGGGAAGTTACCAGTACCGGAAGGCCGCCCAGAATCAGCCCTACAAAGGCCATGCAGGTGACGAAGGTGTGGTGACTTAAAAGATATTCGATAGCATAGGTAAATCCAACGATGCCGATGCCCAGGCCGATAGCCAGGGGAAGCAGCACTTTCAGACTGTTTTTCCAGTCTTTCAGCAGGTTGGAGACAGAAGCGATCAGCTTGTCATAAATACCCAAAGACACAGCCATGGTGCCGCCGCTGACACCGGGGATGATGTTGGCAATGCCAATCAAAATTCCTTTTACAATATCCATAACAAAAGCCATAGATGAAAATCCTCTTTTCTATACGATAATCTTTTTGCTGGGGTGCTAAAATCAGTATATGTCTGGGCACTTGCTGCGCTGACCGTACGACGCGCCGGAATGCCGTTTTTGCATTCTGTGTGCATCCACCGGCTCATAGTAACCCTCTTTTATTCATAGTGGCGCCGGAAAAAGGCACAGGAAATTAATTTGAAGGCCGCAATTCTCTGAAATCCTCAACCACCTGTCTCATATTCCCGCATGTCATCTTCCCTTCCGGGCAGAAGCCGTTGACATAGCAGCTGGGGCCGAAGAGGCCAAAAAGCGCAGGGCAGGAATTTCGTAAACACCGGAGGATTTCTACGGAAACTTTTTGTATTTCCCACTGGGCGCGGCTGCAGGTTCTTAACTGGATAAAATGGTTCAGCTCCCTTGCATTGACAGTAGTCATGATGTCCATCACATTGCCGCTTAATGCATAGTAGTAGCCGTATTTTCGCAGCACCGGATTCTGATACATCTCCTTTGCCATGGCGTAAGCCTGCTTTACAGCCTGCTGATAAGTTTTTGCCATGCGGGCATCAGACCGGATGGTATCGGGAAGGATAAAGTGGCTGTGGTCCATATCACAGATGGAAGGAATGATGATGGACTGCATCCGGTGCCGAACCATATGGGTGATACCGGACAGAGTCATATGGGAAATTAAAAATGAATAGGTCAGCTGTTCCAATTCTCTGGGACGCTTAGATTTAATCAGTGCGTCAACATCCAAAACGGAATCTGAACCGGGATGATTCACGGAATATGCAGTGTTTAGTATATCCAGCGGATTGGATGGGGCATTTAACAGACGGATGCTCCCAGCTTCCTGGGGAGTAACAAAGGATACCTCTAAAGCTTTATAGACAGATTGGCTGTCGGCTAAACCGCTGTTCTCAAGAACTCCCTTTGCCGGCGCAGGCTCTTCACGTCCCGGCTCAGAGAAAATCCCCGGAAGAATTTCTTCTACCTGCCGGACTATCTGATCCGCCAGATCCTGTAATTCAGGTATTCCCTGCCCCCTGCCCCGGCGGATGGCAGACAGAAGCTGAAGCAGCTCACGGGCATTTAAGGTGCAGTAGAAATTGCTGTGGAAAGAGTAGGGCAGCAGAAATCGGGCGTCTTCTTTGGGAACGCCTCCTTCCAGCAGATTCTCATATGCCGAAAACAGCATATCCATATACTGACAATACTGTTTTCTCTCTCCTCCCTCCAGATCTTCGGGAATATAGTATCCCGAATTGCTGAAATCCACGTAACGGCGGGATTTTACCGTGAAAGATGCCAGCCGGCACTCAATAAAAAACTGCTCTGTGAAGGCAGAGACATCCTTAAGGGCAAGGGTAAAAACAGCGTGTTCAATGACAGATTTATGGCCGGAAACGAACACCTTCTGAATCAGCGCCTGATTCCTGGGATTCTCCTTTGCTTTTTCGAATATTTCAACAGCATCTCCTTTGGTGGTGGAAATCCTGGCAGCGCTGGCGCAGATTTCCATACTGTTTCTATTGTAACTGATCAGTTCAGCCTGTGATCCGTTTTTCATCATAAATATACCAACCTTAACTTTTTGTGCCTGATGTTCTGGTTCTAAAATACTTCAAGCAGTATAGCATAAATTTCGGACATTGACAATCTTGAAGTTGCCACGTATTAAAGGAATGCATATGCAGGGATAATGGATAAAACGAGGAAAAAGCAGAATAACAAAAAATGAAGCATCCGTCCAATGCTTCACCTGTCAAATATTCTATAAAGCAGATAATGGGAGTCGAACCCACCCCCTCAGCTTGGGAAGCTGATGTACTACCGATATACTATATCTGCGTCATTACTTTATCTAGTATAGCAGAAATTTAAAAAAATGCAAGCGGAAATTTTCAGATTCATGGATATTCATTGATATTTCCTATAGATTAAGGTATAATTTTGATAGAAATCTTATGAGGGGGACGCCAGGAACATGAAGGTACAGGAACTGAGAGAACTTTTAAAGGGCGCTGACAAAGCACTGACAGATAAAAGGCTTTTGTGGAGGTATATAAGAACCTGACAAAGAGCAGGAAGGAAGAACTGGATGATGTGATTATCGGGATTCTGGAGGGCAGGGAGGAGAAGAAAGAGATAAAAAAGGCGCCGGTTAATTTTGCACAGCTGGAGCAGGAGATTCCCTTTTTTCTGGAGAATGCCTATGCTCAGAACTACTTTGCGCCTAACCGTGTGATCCCGAAAAACCAGCGCTCCAAATGGCGTTTCCAGGTAAAAAGTTACATAAAGGAGTTGGATAAAATTCCGTCAGATAGCCAGGACTATTCTCAGGGAGTAAAGCTTTTAGGAGATCTGTATCACATGCTTTGCTACGGCTGCAACTACTGGATTTTCTCCACGGATGATCCCTTTCGGTCTGTGGGGTGGAGACAGGAAGAGCTGTTTGGCGTGCTGGTGAAGAAAACATTTTATCTGGGATATACCAGAGACAATATAAAATCGCTGCTTTTAGATACCAGCACAGGTGGCTTAAGCCGTGAATCACTGTATCAGGGGAATATGTTTGTGCTTCTGTCAGAGCTTAAGACCAGCGATGTAAAATATATGGCTATAGAGCTTGCAAAAGAGATAATCGATGAAAAGAAAACCAAGCTGAAGCCTTTGGGCAAATGGGCTGATGGCCGGTATGAGCTGGAGGAAGCTATTGATAATCTCTGTGAAATGATATTGATGATTTCCATCGCTTTAAATGAGCCGGAGCTGGGAGTGGATTATTTTTTCAGAACCTGTACGGATACAGACAAAGAGATTACACTGTATAAGGCTTTAAGGCTCATTGACTGGATGGATGAGGATGAACTGTGGCTGGATGTGTACCGCTATGGACTGAAGAAAAAGATTAAGCCAAGAGACAACCTGGTAAAGGAATATACAGAGCGGATACAGGCAGCTGGGGAAAAGGAAGATGAGCCGGAAGAAGACTGCGAAAAGCTAAAAGGGCAGAAAGTTTGAGAAAGCAGAAGCCCGAAGAAAAGAGGCTTGCACGGCAAAGATACGAAAAACAGAAGCCGGGAAGAGGAAGATAAGCCGGAAGAAGATTAAGAAAAGCTAAAAAGGCACTATAAGGAGACAAAATCGATGAACATGATCGTAGCTGTAGATAAAAACTGGTCCATCGGAAAGGATGGGCATCTTTTAGTCAGTATTCCGGCGGATCAGAAATTATTCAGGGAAGAAACCATGGGGAAGGTGGTAATCATGGGGCGGAAAACCCTGGAGAGCCTTCCCGGCGGGCAGCCTTTATATGGAAGGATCACCATCGTGCTGTCGCGGGACCCGGCGTACAAAGTAAAGGGGGCTACAGTGTGCCACAGTGTGGAGGAGGCCCTGGAGGAGACAAAAAAATACCGGTCTGAGGATATTTTTGTGGCAGGCGGCCAGCAGATCTATGAGCAGTTCCTGCCCTGGTGCAGCGTAGTCCATGTGACCTTTATTGATTATCAGTATGAGGCGGACACCTGTTTCCCTGATTTAGATAAGAGCAGGGAGTGGGTGATGGATCTGGAGTCAGAGGAAGAAACGTATTTTAATCTCTGTTATACGTTCAGAAGGTATGTAAGAAAATTGTAATAGTTCGGTAACAATTTGTCCGGTCTAAAACTTGACAAGATTTGTAAAAGGAATTATCTTTTTATATAGGAACAGAGAATATTTGGAAATTTTGCCGGATGAGGAGAAGTAGATGCAAAAAAGCACGGATGAGAGAAACGGATTTGGGGATAGCGTTAAGGATAATATCATACAAAGGATACCGGCAGCAAGACGTGTGGCCGGGAAGGGGCTTTGCCTTCTGGCGGCGGCTTTTCTTGCCCTTTCCCAGCCTGTGACCGTCCTGGCTACCAGTACGTCCCAGATGGAGAAGGAGAAGAGGGAGGCCCAGCAGAAGCTGGACGAGGCCAATAAAAAGGCCAAGGAAGCGGAGGCCCAGAGGAATGCGGCCCAGGCCCAGGTGTCCAGCTTAAGTGACGAATTGACAGAGATCCTGTCAGAGATCACCCTTCTGGAGGCGGACATAGCAGATAAAGAGCTGCAGATCCAGCAGGCCCAGCAGGATTACGATCAGGCCAAGGCCACAGAAGAACGGCAGTATGAGGCCATGAAAAAGAGAATCAAATACATGTATGAGAAGGGGGATACAGAGTATCTGGATATCCTTCTGAAAGTGGAGAGCATGGCCGACCTTTTGAATAAAAGCGAATACATAACGGAAATCTACAATTATGACCGGCGGATGTTAAAAGAATATCAGGAGACCAAGCTTCAGGTTCAGGCGTATCAGGAGGAGCTGGAGAATGATAAGGCGGAGATGGAGGTTATGGAGCTGGAGTATAAGGAGCAACAGAGCAATTTAGAGACCACCATAGCCAAGAAAAGGCGGGAGGTAGCCAACTTTGACCAGCAGTATGCCAAGGCAAAGGAGGACGCGGCAGCTTATGCCAACACCATAGCCAAGAAAAACGAGCAGATCCGCAAAGCCCAGGAGGAGGCCAGGAGAAAGGCCCAGGAGGAGGAAGCCAGAAGGCAGGAAGAGGCCAGAAGGCAGCAGCAGGCCAGCGCCTCCAGGAATTCCTCCTCCACTTCAAAGCCCAGCACCGGGCCTGGAAGCACCACAGCCAAGTCCAGTGCGCCTACCAAAAGCTCCGGCGGTACAGCGGCAGGGCGGGCTGTGGCGGATTATGGCCTTCAGTTTGTGGGGAACCCTTACGTATACGGGGGAACCAGCCTGACAAACGGAGCAGACTGCTCTGGCTTTGTGCAGAGTGTGTATAAAAACTTTGGTATTTCCCTTCCCCGTACCTCTACGGAGCAGCGCTCGGCGGGAGTGGGAGTGGACTATGCAGATGCCCAGCCGGGAGACATTATCTGTTATGCAGGGCATGTGGGGATTTATATCGGAAACGGGCAGATCGTCCATGCCAGCACCCCGTCTACAGGGATTAAAGTGGGGAATGCAACCTACCGGTCGATTCTGGCAGTGAGAAGAATCATACAATAGAAATGGAGAAAACAATAAAATGCCAAAGATGACATCCATGTCAAAAGAAGAAAAATTAAAACAGATGACAGAGACACCGGTGGAGAAGCTGATTCCCCGCCTGGCAGTACCTACTATTATTAGTATGCTGGTCACATCCATCTACAATATGGCCGACACCTTTTTCGTAAGCCAGATCGGGACCAGCGCGTCCGGGGCCGTAGGTGTCATGTTCTCTGCCATGGCCATGATTCAGGCCATCGGCTTTACTCTTGGCATGGGAAGCGGCAACTATATATCCAGATCCCTGGGAAGAAAGGATGACCAGGCCTCAGGGCAGGCGGCGGCCACAGCCTTTTATACTGCCGGGCTTATCGGGCTTTTGATTGCAGTGCTGGGGACTTTGTTCTCCGGGCCTTTAGTGTATTTTTTGGGAGCCACGGAAACCATAGCTCCCTTTGCCCAGGACTACGCCAGATACATTCTTATGGCAGCGCCTTTTATGATGACCTCCTTCGTGATGAATAATATCCTCCGGGCACAGGGGAATGCGGTCTTTGCCATGGTGGGCATCACCACCGGCGGAATCCTCAACATGATTCTGGATCCCATTCTGATATTCGGGTTTCATATGGGCATTTCCGGGGCGGCCATAGCCACCATGGTAAGCCAGATCATCAGTTTCCTTATTCTGTTATATCAGAGCAATGTGCAGAAGGGGTGTATCCGGATCCGGTTTCGGAATTTTACCCCTACTCTTTCCATGTACGGGGAGATTCTCCATGCAGGCCTGCCGTCCTTCTGCCGCCAGGGCCTGGCAAGTGTTGCGGTTGTGGTGCTGAATTATGCTGCAGGGCCTTACGGGGATGCGGCTATTGCAGCCATGTCCATCGTGTCCCGGTTTATGATGTTTATAAACTCCAGCCTTATCGGCTTCGGACAGGGATTTCAGCCGGTGTGCGGGTTCAATTTCGGTGCGGAACGCTATGACAGGGTGCTTGCGGCCTACTGGTTCTGCGTAAAGGTGGCAGTGATTATGCTGACCTGTTTCGGCGTCGTGGGATTTATATTCAGTGAGCCTATTGTGACGGCTTTCAGGAGAGGGGATCCGGAGGTTATCCGCATCGGCACCCTGGCCCTTCGGCTACAGCTTCTTACCATGCCCTTCCAGGCCTGGGTGATTATGGTAAACATGCTGACCCAGTCTATCGGCTATGGCTTCAGGGCATCGCTGGTTGCCATGGGAAGGCAGGGCCTGTTTCTGATTCCGGCACTCCTTTTGTTCCCCAGGCTGTTTGGGGTGCTGGGGCTGCAGATAGCCCAGCCGGCAGCAGATATGCTGACCTTTGTGCTGGCTACCGGAATCGTTGCAGGAGTATTGAAAGAATTGAAAAAAATGGCGTCTGAAAAAGGGGCCAGGTAAAAACATACCATGACAGAAATGGAGAAGGAACCATGAAGCTAAGAGAATTAATCCGCAAAATGGCAGCTTTCGCTGCTGTGGGTGTCATAACAGCCAATATAGGGGGATTATGCTCTTACGGGGCTCCACAGTGGCCTTCTGACACAGGTGTCATGGCCGATTTCGGAATCGTCGTGGATGTGGACTCAGGGGCAGTGCTGTATGGGCAGCAGATTCATGTCACTTCCCCTCCGGCCAGCATCACCAAGCTTTTGACAGCTCTGGTGGTGGCGGAACACGCCTCCATGGATGAGATCGTGGAGTTTTCTCACGATGCTGTCTACAATGTGGAGGAAGGCAGCGGCAATAAAATGGCTATGGAGGAGGGAGACCGGCTTTCTGTGGAGGACTGCCTGTACCTTCTGATGCTTCAGTCCAGCAACCAGGCGGCCAATGCATTGGCAGAGCATGTGGCCGGCAGCCGGGAAGCCTTTGCACAGATGATGAATGAGAAGGCGGCTTCTTTAGGCTGTCAGGACGGAACCCATTTTACCAATCCTTCCGGTTTAAACGACGATGCCCAGAAGGTAAGCGCCTACGATATGGCGCTGATTTCCATGGCGGCTTTTGAGAACGAGAAGGTACTTGAGATAAGCTCTGCAAAATTTCACAGCATTCCTGCCACCATCAACAATCCGGAGGGCGTAAGCTTTCGGATGGAACACAGGATTCTGATGGCGGAGCCGGGAGACGGAACGTATTACTGTGAGGGAGCCACAGCAGGAAAGACAGGCTACACGTCCCTGGCCGGCAACACGCTGGTTACCTATGCAGTGAGAGACGGACGGAGGCTGGTAAGCGTCATATTAAAAGGAAGCCAGCCCCAGTATTATATAGACGGAAAGAATCTGCTGAATTTTGGTTTCCGATCCTTTGTAAACCTGGATATCCCGGAGCATGAAACCCTGCTTCAGGGGGTGGAACAGCTGGAAATCGACGGTGTCTCCTATGAAGTGCCGGATTTGGCCATAGAAGAAGGCTCTGTGGTGACTCTGCCCCAGGGCGGCCAGTTTGCGGACACGGCCCGGATCCTGGATTCCCAGGTTCCTGAGGATGCGCCTGCCGGTACTGTAGCTGTGCTTAAGTACACCTACAACGACAGGAAGGTAGGCTCTGCCTGCCTGTATCAGAAAAGCGTGAGGGAGGAGGCCCTGGCCCGGGCGGAGAGGGAGAGCAGAGAGGCAGAGGCAGGAGAAACACAAGACGCTGACCCTGCGGGGGAGGATGTACCCTCTGAATCAGGCGGGGATACCCTGGATCCTGTGACGCCTGAGAAACAAAAAGGCCTGTTTGGGGACATGGACTTTGATTTAGGCGGCATGGGCAAATTCATAGCCATAGGAGGGGCAGCAGTGGCATTTTTTGGAGCAGGCGGCCTGCTGATCTGGAGAAAGAAGAAAAAAGAAAGAGAGGCGGCAGCCAGGAGAAGAGAACGGCGAAGGCAGCGTCTTTCGGATATAGGATACAGCGAGGAAGCATTTGAAAAGCTGATGGAAGAAAGGCGGGGCAGAGACAGGAGACGGTAGCCGCAGCCTTTGCAATAAAAAAGTGTGTAAGAAAGTGCATCCGGCAGGGCAAAACCTGCTCTGGATGCACATGCAGATATTCAGTATTCATAGATATGTTCAGAAATGTGTCCGTGTTTTCCATCGCCTGCGATGTTGACATCTGACAGGCAATAGCGTTCATATCCGTCATGGTCCATGACGGTTTCAGACAAATCATAGTGATACCACAGACCGTCTTTGGGGTCTCTTATGGCATTCCATTCATGTCCTTCATTTCCCTGAATCCAGTTTACGATGGCAACCGGAATATGAAAAACTTCCGATGCCTCATAATCCACAATCCCCTGTGCGTTAAAAGGAAGGTATTCCACCATGCCCCGGAAAAGCTTAGAATAGCCAGAACATATTCCCTGGCCGGTGGTGATAATGCGGTAGGCTCCCTGGGAATCGTGGATGGAATAAAAATCTTTGGGAGCGCCGTAATCATAAGAGTAATTGGCAACAATGTAATCAAATATCCTGCGGATGGCTCCTTCCCGGTCTGTCCCGCCGGGAACAATGGCGGGAACAAAAGCTTCCAGCCAATCCTGGACAAAGCGGTGGCGGTTTAAAAGAAGCTCCACCTTGTCCACCGGTATCCGGTAGACAACCCCGTTTCCTTCATACTGGTAAGGATAAAAGGCAATCTCTGCGCCGTCACAGAATCTTAAGGCGTCTGTGACAGCGTGTTCAAACCCAGGTACGAATTCTTTTTCATTGGTAATCTGGGATACCAGGGCCCCCTGTTCCTCCCGGATGAATCCGCCGGAAGCGGCGGCGATATCCCTGGCTGTGGAGCCGTAGGCGGCAGTCGGACACACCATGGAAACCAGTAAAATAATCCCTGTCCTCTTCATCTTTTGTGCTGTCATAAGCCTCTTTTTCATAGGCTATTCTCCTTTCCCTAAGAGAACCGATTCCAGCAAAACAAAAATACGTTCATCACTGCAAAAGATGTGCTTATAGAAGACCTTCCTTATAAAAAACATTTTATCGTATTCCGGAGAAATAAGCAAGGGCCAAAGTATTCCCAAATGGTAAAAAGAATGATAAAATAAAAGCAGCAAGTTACACCAAACAGTATGTATGGAGGAAGAACTATGAGTCAGAATGAAAAGGAGATGCAAAAGGAAATATCCGAATCAAAAGAGAGCCTGGAGCTGGAAAAATTAAGCCTTCCCAGAACCATCCATCTGATTCCCATGGATTATCTGGACGGGTTCGCGGTCCGTCCCGGATTCTATGAGACCAACGGAGCCACGGCTATTCCCGGCGGCGTGAATTTTACGGTCCATTCCCACGGAGCTACAGGGATTGAGCTGCTTTTGTTTCACCGGCAGGAATCAGAGCCTTTTGCCGTTCTCCCCTTTCCCAAGCATTACCGGATTGGGAATGTGTATTCCATGATTGTGTTTAAACTGAATATTGAGGAATTTGAATATGCATACCGGGTGGACGGCCCCTATGAGCCGGAAAAGGGCATCATATTTAACCGGAATAAATATCTTCTGGATCCATATGCCAAGGCTGTTACAGGACAAAGCCAGTGGGGGGTTACATCGCCTCACGGCCAGCACTATAAGGCAAGGGTGGTAAAGGATGATTTTGACTGGGGAGCCATCAAACAGCCTCTGCTTCCCATGGAGGATTTGATTATCTACGAGCTGCATGTAAGGGGGTTTACCAAGGACGCATCCTCCGGCGTGCTTCACCCGGGAACCTTTGACGGGCTTATGGAGAAGCTGCCTTATCTGGAGGAGCTGGGAGTCAACGTGGTGGAGCTGATGCCTATCTTTGAATTCGACGAGATGCAGGATTACAGGATCGTGGACGGGCAGAAGCTGTACAACTACTGGGGATACAATACAGTAAGCTTTTTTGCCCCCAACACTAGCTATGCCTCAGGCAAGGAATACAACCAGGAAGGCAATGAGCTTAAGAACCTGATACGCAAGTTCAACCAGCACGGCATCGAAGTATACCTGGACGTGGTGTTTAACCACACCGCCGAGGGCAATGAGCAGGGGCCGTTCTTCTCCTTTAAAGGGCTGGACAACAATATCTACTATATGCTGACTCCAGACGGCCAGTATTATAATTTCAGCGGATGCGGCAACACCCTAAACTGCAACCACCCCATTGTGTATCAGATGATTCTGGACTGTCTGCGCTACTGGGTCACCACCTACAGGGTCAACGGGTTCCGGTTTGATCTGGCTTCCATCCTGGGGCGGAATCAGGACGGGACGCCTATGAACAAGCCGCCGCTTTTAGAGGCCCTTGCCTTTGACCCGATTCTGGGAGACGTGAAGCTTATTGCCGAGGCGTGGGATGCAGGCGGACTGTACCAGGTGGGGCAGTTCTCCTCCTGGAGCCGGTGGGCTGAGTGGAATGGGAAATACAGAGACGATCTGCGCCGGTATCTGAAGGGTGACGAGGGCATGGCCAAGGCAGCGGCAGAGCGGATCGTAGGATCCAGGGATCTGTATGAGGCCAGCCACCGGAAAAATGTTTCCGTAAACTTTATTACCTGCCACGACGGCATGACACTGTGTGATTTATACTCCTATAACAGGAAGCACAATGAGAAAAACGGGTGGAACAATACAGACGGAACCAATGACGACAACAGCTGGAACTGCGGGGTAGAGGGAGAGACTGAGGATCCTCAGGTGCTTGCCTTAAGACACAGAATGGCCAGGAATGCATTTGCCATTCTCATGTGCAGCAGAGGCATCCCTATGTTCCTGGCCGGCGATGAGTTTTTAAATACCCAGTTCGGCAACAACAATGCCTATTGCCAGGACAATATCACCTCCTGGCTGGACTGGAACCGTTTAAAAGAGAACCAGCATATGTTTGAGTTCTTCCGGTACATGATACGGTTCAGGAAGGAGAACCGGATTTTAAGAACCAATGTCAGCGGCGGCGCCCTGGGATTTCCGGACACCAGCTTTCATGGGGTAAAACCGTGGCAGGGACAGTACGAGTCCTATGACAGGTATGTGGGAGTCATGTTTGCAGGACAGGAACAGAAAGGCGTCTATGTGGATCCTCAGATTATCTACGTTGCGTCCAACTCCTACTGGGAGGATCTGGAGGTGACCCTGCCGACCCTTCCCAAGACCATGTACTGGGAAAATGTGGCTGATACGTGGCAGGCACAGCAGATGATCTCCGGGCTGGAGGGCAATGAATTTACTATCCATGCCAGAAGCGTCATGGTTTTTGCCGCCAGAATGTTTTCATAAAACAGGGGAATACACATGTATATAGCAGATTTGCACATTCATTCCAGGTATTCCAGGGCTACCAGCAGAGACTGCACGCCGGAATATCTGGATCTGTGGGCCAGAAGGAAGGGGATCCACCTTCTGGGAACAGGAGATTTTACCCATCCGGCCTGGAGGAAGGAGCTGGAAGAAAAACTACAGCCTGCAGAGGAAGGGCTCTATGTCCTGAAGGACCAGCTTAGAATCGAAAGCCTGGCAGCGGACAGGCAGATCCGGCCCCGGTTTGTGATTTCCGGGGAGATCAGCTCCATCTATAAAAAGAACGGGAAGGTAAGGAAGGTTCACAGCCTCATCCTCCTTCCCGGGCTGGAGGATGCAGGCAGGCTGGCAGACAAGCTGGAGACCATAGGGAACATCCATTCCGACGGCAGGCCTATCCTGGGCCTGGACTGCCGGGATTTGCTGGAGATTACCCTGGAGATTTGCCCTGAGGCCATTTTTGTGCCGGCCCATATATGGACGCCTCATTTTTCCGTGTTCGGAGCATTTTCCGGCTTTGACACTATGGAGGAATGCTTTGAAGATCTGACGCCTCATATCCGGGCGGTGGAGACAGGGCTTTCCTCGGATCCGCCTATGAACTGGCGGCTGTCTGCCCTGGACGGTTTGCAGCTGATCTCCAATTCCGACGCCCATTCCCCGGCCAAGCTGGGGCGTGAGGCCAACCTTTTGGAGATCCCTATGTCTTATGGCGGGCTGTATCAGGCGATCCAGGAAGGCAAAGGATTAAAGGGAACCATAGAATTTTTCCCGGAGGAGGGAAAGTACCATTATGACGGGCACCGGAAGTGCCACCTGTGCTTAAGTCCGGAGGAGGCGCAGAAATATAACGGGAGATGTCCAGTCTGCGGCAGGAAGCTGACTATGGGAGTGTACCACAGGACGTTGCAGCTGGCGGACAGGGAGGAGGGGTATGTGCCCCAGGGCGCCAACCCCTTTGAAAGCCTTGTCCCTCTGCCGGAGGTTATCGCTGCCTCCACCGGCCGGGGTGCATCCGGCGCAGGCGTGCAGAGACAGTATGAGAAAATGATAGAAAAACTTGGCAGCGAATTCTCCATCTTAAGGGAAATCGGCGGGGAGGAGATAGAAAAGGCGGCAGGCTATCTGATAGCAGAAGGGATCCGCAGGCTGCGGGCAGGAAAGGTAGAAAGGCTTCCGGGATTTGACGGGGAGTACGGGACCATAAAACTGTTTGAGCCCTGGGAGCTGGAACAGACGGACGGGCAGATGGATATGTTTTTTGTGGCCGGATGGAAGGGCGGCGCTGGAAAGGAAACAAAAGACCGGGCCGGGCAGCAGGGCAGGGCAGCATGGATATCCCCGGAGGAGACCCGGGCTCCAGAAAGAGGAAAGGAAGAAAAGGGCAGTGCAGATACCCTGGACAGCTTAAACCAGGAACAGCTTCAGGCTGTAAGAAGTGTTTCCTCCCATCTTGCCGTGATGGCAGGCCCGGGAACAGGAAAGACAAAAACCCTGGTATCCCGCATCCTCTATCTTCTGGAGAACCGGAGGGTAAAGCCTTCGGAGATCACGGCAGTCACCTTTACCAGAAAAGCGGCGGATGAGTTGCGGCAGCGTCTGGAGGGCCGGCTGGGAGGCAGGCAGGCCGCAAAAAAGCTGCGGATCGGAACCTTCCACTCTATCTGTTACGATCTGCTAAAGAAACAGGGAGAGGAATTTATACTGGCGGACAGCGGCATGGCTCAGGAGCTTGCCCGGGAAACGGCTGAGGAGCTGGGGCTTAAGGAAAAGCCGGGCCGGCTTTTGCAGATGATTTCGGAGGAGAAGACCAGGCTGACAGACCATGAGGAGGAAGAGGTGAAAAGAAAGGCCCTTAAGCTGTACCAGGAAAAGCTGGCTGAGCTGGGGGCTCTGGATTTTGACGATCTTCTTCTGAAAGCGCTTACCCTTCCGGAAAGCACCGGGTTTCACTACCTTCTGGTAGACGAATTCCAGGATATCAGCCCGCTGGAACACCGGCTCATCAGGCGGTGGGGAGAACAGGGGCGGGAGATATTTATCATAGGCGACCCGGATCAGGCCATCTATGGATTCCGGGGAGCAGATTCGGAAAGTTTTGTAAAATTTAGAGAGGAACAGGAAACAGAGATTATTGAACTGAAGACAAATTACCGCTCCACGCCGGAGATCCTGACGGCATCAGAAGCTGTCCTCCATAAAGGACAGCCCAGGGGCCTGCTGTCTCCAGTCCGGCCGTCCGGTTTCCCGGTGCGCCTTTTGGAGGTGCCGGGGGAGATGGCAGAGGCAGTGTTTATTGCCAAGGAGATCAGCCGGCTGGTAGGGGGGATGGACATGCTGGAGGCTCAGGAGGATTTTTCCTGCCCGGACAACCGGGCACCCCGGGGGTTCTCTGACATTGCAGTTCTCTACCGGACCCACCGCCAGGCAGAGCTTCTGGAGAAATGCCTGAAAACGGAGGGGATTCCCTATGTTGTCACAGGACGTGAAGGCTTTCTTAAGGAGGATACTGTCAGGGGGAGTCTGGGATTTTTCAAAAGTATTGTAAATCCTCAGGATATGCTGTCCAGGAGACTTTGCCTTAAGCTGTTAAAAGGTCTGGACGGAAAAGCTATTTCCCAGGAAGAATATGATACACTGGCACAGGCCTACAGCAAGCTTTTAAAGAAAACAAAACCTGAGAAGATTTTGGCAGGCTGGATAAAAGATCGGGAGCTGTCCCAGGATCCGGCTATGGTAAAGCTTTTGGCTATGACGCCTTTTTACAGGACCATGGCGGAATTCCTGGATGGCTTAAGCCTGGGGAAGGAAGGGGATATAAGGCGCTGCGGAGGAAAAACCTACACCGCTGATTCGGTGACACTTATGACCCTCCACGCCTCCAAGGGCCTGGAATTTCCCGTAGTATTCCTGTGCGGCGCCAGGAAGGGCTTGATCCCCCTGGAGTGGGGCGGACAAGGCAGCGATATAGAAGAGGAGCTCCGCCTTCTCTATGTGGGTATGACCAGGGCTTCGGAAGAACTGATCCTTACATCCCCTGGCCAGCCATCCCCGTTTTTAGAGCAGGTACAGGAGCCGGTATTATTCCGGAAGAAAAAAGAAACCAGGGTACAGGATCCGGAAGGCAGACAGCTAAGCCTTTTTGATTTTATGAAATAAGCTGATCCTGTAAGGGGAGGAGAGGAAATCAGCATGGAATATGTGATGGGTATTGACCTTGGGACTTCATCTGTAAAGGTGATCCTGATGGATCCTGGCGGAAGGATGGCCGGGACCGCCTCCCGGGGGTATGAAGTGGCCATACCTGAAAAGGGCATGGCCCAGCAGAGGGCCCAGGTATGGTGGGAGCAGACGAGAAGGGCGATCCGGGAGGCCATGGAAAAGGCAGGTATTTCCGGCAGCCAGGTGAAGGCTGTGGGGTTTTCCGGACAGATGCACGGCCTGGTGGCTCTTGACAGGGACAGACAGCCTCTGATGCCTGCCATAATCTGGATGGACCAGAGAAGCAGCCGGCAGCAGCAAAGGATCCTTGAGGCTGTAAACGAGCTGCACCTGGAGGGACAGCTGATGAACCGCCCCATGCCGGGCATGCTTATCTGCTCCCTTCTGTGGGTGAAGGAGAACCAGCCTGCTGTCTATGAGAGGATGGCCCATGTCCTTCTGCCCAAGGACTATATCCGTCTCTGCCTGGGAGGAACCCCAGAGACAGACCTGACAGACGGGGCAGGAAGTCTGGCTTTCTCTGTCAGGGACAAAAAGTGGTGTGAACCATTGCTGGAAAAACTGGGAATTTCCCGGGAGCTTTTTCCAGAGGTGGTAAAGCCTTATGATGTCACCGGGAAAGTGACGCGGCAGGCGGCAGAGGAAACAGGGCTTGAGGAAGGGACGATACTGGTGGCAGGAGGAGCGGACTCAGCCATGCAGCTGACCGGCAACGGGGTGACGGCTGACGGCGCCCTGGCTTTAAATATCGGGACAGCATCTCAGATTCTGGCAGTGACATCAAAACCGGTTTACGACAAAAAGCTGCGGACCCAGATGCTGTGCCACGGGATTCCCGGGCTGTGGTACCAGCAGTGCGGATCCTTAAACGGCGGCAATACGTTAAAATGGCTGAGAACCAGGATTTTAAGAACGGACGCTGGTTTTGGCCAGCTGGATGCAGAGGCAGGAAGGGCCCCGGCAGGCTGCGGGGGACTTACATTTCTCCCCTATCTGGCCGGGGAGAGGGCTCCGGTTGAAAATCCTGATGCCAGAGGTGTATTTTACGGCCTGTCCTTAGAACACGGGCAGGCCCATATGGTGCGGAGCGTCATGGAAGGCGTGGTTCTGAATCTGAGAGAGTGCCTGGATATTTTTGAGGAGGCGGGAATCCGTATACAGGTCCCGTACCTTATGGCATCCGGCGGAGGCGCAAGAGGGAAAACCTGGAGACAGATCCAGGCGGATGTGTTCCAGATGCCTGTCTGCCAGACAGAGGCAGAGGAGGAGGCCTGTACCGGGGCGGCTGTGATGGCTGCGGTGGGGGCCGGATGGTATGATTCTGTGGAAGAGGCAGTGAAGCATATGGGGGGAACAGGGAAAGACCCGGTGTATCCTATTTTGGAAAATATAAAAATATATCAGGAAAAACGGATGGCATTCCGAAGGATTTACAGCAGTCTGTTTGACAATACTACAGGTGTATGTTATGATGGGAATTAGTAGTCGTATGACTGTAATACTGGTAATTATTGTATATTGAAGTAAAGGATAGGAAAAGATTTCCATGAATCAAAACAAAGCATCAAATGCAAAAGGAAAAATTTTAATCGTTGACGATTCTGAGATGAATCGTGCCATTTTATCGGATATGCTTTCGGATGAATTCGATATAGTGGAAGTTGAGAACGGGCTGGAGGCCTCGGCAGTCTTACATAATCATGAGCAGGAGTTTTCCCTTGTGCTTCTGGATATCGTGATGCCTGTCATGGATGGTTTTGAATTTCTGGCGGTTATGAATGAGAAGGGCTGGATCAAAAGTATTCCTGTAGTGATGATCTCTGCAGAGACTGTCCCTTCCTACGTGGACAGGGCCTATGATCTGGGTGTTCTTGACTATATCAGCCGTCCCTTTGACGAGCGGGTAGTCCGCCGCAGAGTTATGAGTACCATTATGCTTTCGTCCAAACAGAAGGAACTGTCGTATATGGTGGCAGATCAGATGCTGGAAAAGGAAAAGAACAGCCAGCTGATGGTAGAGATTCTTTCCAACATTGTGGAGTTCCGCAACGGCGAAAGCGGCCTTCATGTGCTGCATATCCGTATTCTGACCGAGATGCTGTTAAAAAGGCTTCTGGAGAAGACAGATAAATACGGGATAAGCAGAAGCGACATTTCCATGATCTGCAATGCCTCGGCCCTTCATGATATCGGGAAGATAGCGGTGCCCTCGGAGATCCTCAACAAGCCGGGCAGGCTTACAAAAGAAGAATTCGAGATTATGAAGACCCATGCTGCAGAGGGAGGGGATATGTTAAAATCCATTCCCTTAAGACAGGATGAGCCTCTTATCAAGGTTGCATACCAGATATGCAGATGGCACCATGAGCGGTACGACGGCAGAGGGTACCCGGACGGTTTAAAGGGAGAGGAGATTCCCATCGCCGCCCAGGTGGTGGCCCTGGCGGATGTGTACGACGCTCTCACCAGCAAAAGAGTCTATAAAGATGCCTACTCCCATGAGAAGGCTGTGAGCATGATTCTGGGCGGGGAATGCGGCACCTTCAACCCGTTTTTGATGGAGTGTCTCAACGATGTCTCGGATCAGTTGAAGGAGGAGTTCCTTTCCAACTCCCAGGATCACAGCGGAGAGAGGGAGATAGTCACCACTGTGGAGCAGATGCTGGACAAAGGCGATTTCGGCATCTCCGGGCGGACCCTGAAGCTTTTGGAGCAGGAGCGGACCAAATATAAGTTCTATGCGGATATGTCACATGAGATTCAATTTGAGTACACCGTGACACCGGAGATTCTGATTCTCTCCGAGTGGGGAGCCCAGTATCTGAACATGCCGGAGACTATCTATAATCCCAGGGAGGATGCCTTCGGAACGGAGGTTTTCAATAAAGAAGATTTTGACAAGCTTTTAACCAGGCTGAGACATACCTCGCCGAAGAATCCCAACGTGGAGATGGACTTTGTCTTAACCATAAACGGACGGAACCAGTGGAGCAAGATACAGGCCAGATCCATGTGGACAGATGACGAGAAAGCCCAGTATACGGGAGCCATCGGCAAGATCGTGGATATTCATAAGGAGAGGGAAAAGATGGAGCAGCTGACAGTTATGGCTGACCATGATCCCCTGACCGGCCTTTTAAACCACCGGGCAGCCAAACGGTATATATCTTCTGTTCTGGATTCGGACAGCGAGAAGAAATATATTCTGCTTTTCTTTGACCTTGACCATTTTAAACAGGCCAATGACACATACGGCCATCAGTTTGGAGACGAGGTGCTTCGGTGCGTGTCCGACAAGATACGCCAGAGTACTCGTGGAAGTGATATAGCGGCCCGGATGGGCGGCGATGAGTTCCTGATTTTCATGGGATACAGAGATTCCATCGAACCTCAGGTCAGACGTATTTTTGACAATATTACCTGTGATTACCGGGAATTCCCGATCAGGCTCAGCATGGGAGTGGCCAACGCAAAGGAATGCAACGGGGATTATGAGACGCTGTTCAAGATGGCGGATCAGGCATTGTACGCGGTAAAACGGGCGGGAAGAAATTCCTATCGGATCTACGATTCCCTTCTTCCGCCTCTCACAGAGGATGAACAGTAGTGCCGGCACAGGATCGCAATCGTATGAGGGAAAGGAATGAAAAGATATGACAGTAAATGAGTGTTATGAGGCTATGGGAGGAGACTATGAGGATGTGATGAGACGGCTCAGGACAGATGAGCGTGTGAAAAAATTCCTCCTTAAGGTTTTAGATGATAAAAGCTTTCAGCTGCTGACAGATTCCATGGCGGCGCGGAATATGGATGAGGCTTTCCGGGCAGCCCACACCCTGAAGGGGATCTGCCAGAATCTGTCTCTGAACAGATTGTATCATTCCAGCAATGAGCTGGCCGAGCATCTTAGAAATAACAGAGAGTACTTCCAGGAGCTGGAGACAATGGTTGCACAGGTAAAAGAGGACTATGATGTGACGATTGCTTCTATTACGAGTCTTAAAGAGTCTTAAGATTCAATTATAAGGAGTGGAAATGCATAAATTTGAGTTTGGAAACAATAAAGGCTTCAGCAAAACGGAAGGGCTTCTGTTGGGCAGTTTTGTTGGTCTCATTATTATGTGCATGATTGTTTTTCTGGGAATATCCGGATTTATGGAGCAGAAAAGCACGGAGGCAATCAATGAGATCAGCGTTATATACATGTCGGAGATGAGCAGACAGTTAAAGCAGAAATTCAGTGCGATTATTGATCTGCGTCTTTTCCAGGCCCAGGGCATCGTAAAGCGCACTCCTCCGGACAGTGTGGAATACGGGCCTGGGATGATAGATGAGCTGACCTTAAGCGCCAGTGTCCGTGATTTCACCTATCTGGCGCTGTGGGAGGTAAACGGGGGGTGTGAGACGCTCTACGGGGATCCGGTTCATGTATATAAAGAAAAGGAATTTCTGGAGCTTCTGGACGATTCTTCGGAGAAAAAGGTTACCAGCGGCCTGAATGACAGCGGGGACAGGCTGCTTCTTCTGGTGGTTGATGCCGCCTATCCCATGGAGGACGGGAACAGAAGCGGGGCCCTGGTGGCAGGCTTCCCCATGGAGCAGTTAAACGAGGCGCTGGTTCTGGAAGAGGAGAATGCCCTGGTATATTCCCATATTATCCAGAGAGACGGAAGCTTTGTGGTAAGGAACGGAGCTGCCTATCAGAGCAGTTATTTTGAGAGGATCCGGGAATCTTTCTCTGAGTTTAACGGAAAAACTCCCGATGATTACATAAAAGAGATAGAAAACTCTATGGACAGGAATGAAGATTATTCCAGCATGAGCCTGGTAAGCGGAGCCCACAGCCATGTGTACTGCTCCAAGCTTCCGGAGACAGACTGGTATCTGGTGTCCATTATGCCTTACGGAACCCTGGACGACGCGGTGAGAAGGCTGGGGGGACGGCGGCAGTATGTGATGCTCCTTTCCTGCTGTGCCATGATCGTGGGGATCCTGATTCTTTTTGTCCTGTATTACAGGATGACCAGGCAGCAGATGGCAGAGCTTAAGAAGGCCAGAGAAGAGGCTGTTCATGCCAACAAGGCCAAAAGTGAATTCCTGTCTAACATGAGCCACGATATCCGGACGCCTATGAACGGGATTGTGGGAATGACGGCTATAGCCATCACCAACATTGACGACCAGATGCGGGTAAAGGACTGCCTGAAAAAGATTTCTTTGTCCAGTAAGCATCTGCTGGGGCTGATCAACGATGTTCTTGACATGTCCAAGATAGAGAACGGCAAGCTGACCTTGAATGTAGAGCAAATCTCCTTAAAGGATACCATGGAGAATATCGTAAATATTGTCCGGTCTCAGATCAAGGCGAAAAACCTGCATTTTGATATTTTCATCAGCAAGTGCAGCGTGGAAGAGGTACACTGTGACAGCGTAAGGCTGAATCAGATTCTCATCAACCTTCTGTCCAACGCACTGAAATTTACGCCGGAGGGCGGTACTGTCAATGCCTATCTGGAGCAGGAGGAATCGCCTAAAGGCCCCGGGTATGTGAGATGCCGCTTCAGGGTAAAGGATACCGGGATCGGCATGTCCCAGGAGTATCTGGAAAAAATATTCGACACGTTTTCCAGAGAAGAAAACTCCATGGTTCACAAGATAGAGGGAACAGGCCTTGGCATGGCAATCACCAAATACATTGTGGATGTTATGGGAGGAACCATAGATGTAAAGAGCCGCCAGGGAGAGGGCTCAGAGTTCTGCGTGACCCTGGATCTGGAAGCTGCAGATGTGCTGGAGAAGGATATGATCCTGCCCAGCTGGCATATTCTGGTGGTGGACAACAATGAGGATCTGTGCCGCAGCGCCGTGGAGTCTCTGAAGGAGATCGGCGCCGAGGGCGAATGGACCTTAAAAGGCAGTACAGCTGTGGAGATGGTGGAAAAGCGGCACAAAATGGGGAATGACTACCAGGCAGTGCTTTTAGACTGGAAGATGCCGGATATGGACGGCCTGGAGGTGACAAAGAGGATCCGCAGCAGCGCGGGAGGAGACATACCGATTTTGATTGTCTCTGCCTATGACTGGAGCGACATCGAGAATGAGGCCATGGAGGCCGGGGTCAACGGATTTATCTCCAAGCCCCTGTTTAAATCCAATCTGTATCTGGGATTAAGCCATTTTATAGAGGGTTTGCCGGATCAGGATGAACAGGTAGTAAAGGATACCCTGGATTTTACAGGGAAAAGGATCCTTCTCTCAGAGGACAATGACTTAAACTGGGAGATCGCGGAGGAGATTCTGTCAGAGGAAGGCTTTGAGCTGGAGAGGGCGGAGAACGGAAAAATCTGTGTGGAAAAATTTGAACAGTCAGAAGAGGGATTCTATGATGTGATTCTTATGGATATCCGTATGCCGGTGATGAACGGATATGATGCCTGTGTGGCTATCCGCAAGCTGAACCGGTCCGATGCCGGCCTGCCTATTATCGCCATGACTGCCGACGCCTTCTCTGATGACGTGCAGCGGTGCAAGGACTGTGGTATGAATGAGCATATTTCCAAGCCTATTGATACAGCAAGGCTTATGAGGATTCTTCAGGATTATCTGAGATAGAATAAGGGACAGCCCATTAGAAAAGCTTCCGGATGCGAAAGGCCGGAAGTTTTTCTTTTTCCTTATAGAAACTTCCATTTTGCAGAGAATAGGTGTATACTAAGTTACAAAATGGAATCAGACGGCAGGACGGAGGTGTATGTATTCTATGAAATACGGGTTTATAAGAACAGCAGCTGCCACTCCCAGGATCCAGGTGGCAGATCCGGAATATAACGGCGAACAGATTTTTCAGATGATAAAGGAAGGGGCAGACAGGAAGGCAAAGCTTATGGTGTTCCCGGAGCTGTGTCTGACAGGATATACCTGCGGTGATTTATTTATGCAGGAAACCCTTCTTTTCAGGGCCAGGGAAGCCTTGAAAAAGCTGATACACAATACAGCATCTATGGACGTGCTGGTATTTGCGGGGACTCCCTGGCAGTGGGGAGGGAAGCTTTACAATGTGGCGGCTGTATTCTCCAGGGGAAGGCTTTTAGGAGTGGTTCCCAAGAGACATATTCCCAATTACGGGGAATTTTATGAGGCCAGATATTTTACACCGGGCAGTGAAAAGACGGTTATGGTTCCATGGGAAGGGGAGCAGGTACCCATGGGCGCCAATCTTTTGTTTTGCTGCAGTACCCTGCCCGGGCTGGTGGCGGCCTGCGAGATCTGCGAGGATGTCTGGGTTCCCTGCCCGCCCAGCATCAGCCATGCCCTTGCCGGTGCTACGGTGATTGCCAACTGCTCTGCCAGCGACGAGACTGTGGGAAAAGGCCAGTACCGCAGCGAGCTGATAAAGGGCCAGTCGGCAAGGCTGGTGTGCGGCTATGTCTATGCCAATGCCGGGGAAGGGGAGTCTACCCAGGATCTGGTGTTTGGAGGCCACAATATGATCGCGGAAAACGGTACCATGCTGGCAGCCTCCAGGCAGTTTGAGAGCCAGATCCTCTATGGAGACATGGACCTGGAGCGCCTTGCCAGCGAGAGACGCCATATGACTACCTTTGCCGGTGCTTCGCCTCAGCAGATGGAGCAGTACCAGAGGGTGGAGTTTGCCTTGGAGATAGAGGACATAGAGACCAGCCGTTTTATAGACCCACACCCCTTTGTGCCGGATGATGAGAAGGAACGGAACAGGCGGTGTGAGGAGATTCTGTCCATCCAGGCCATGGGACTTAAAAAGCGGCTGGAGCATACAGGAGGAAAGCATGCGGTTCTGGGAATATCCGGAGGCCTGGATTCCACCCTGGCCCTGCTTGTGACAGTCAGGACCTTTGACATGCTTAAGATTCCCAGGAGCCAGATCCATGCTATCACCATGCCCTGCTTCGGAACGACGGATCGGACGTACCACAATGCCTGCGTAATGGCGGAAAAATTAGGGGTGTCCCTGAAAGAGGTGAACATAAAAGATTCAGTGCTTTTGCATTTTAAAGATATCGGACAGGATCCGTCGGTGCACGATGTGACCTATGAGAATGCCCAGGCAAGGGAGAGGACACAGATTCTTATGGATGTGGCCAATCAGGTGGGAGGACTTGTGGTGGGAACCGGGGATATGTCGGAGCTGGCACTGGGATGGGCCACTTACAACGGCGATCATATGTCCATGTACGGGGTAAATGCTTCTGTCCCCAAGACGCTGGTGCGCCATCTGGTCCGGTATTACGGGGACACCTGCCAGGAAGAGGAGCTGAGAGAGGTTCTTTTAGACGTGCTGGACACGCCGGTCAGCCCGGAGCTTCTGCCGCCTAAGGACGGAGCCATTGCCCAGAAGACAGAGGATTTGGTAGGGCCCTATGAGCTTCACGATTTCTTTTTGTACTATATCCTGCGGTTCGGGTACAGCCCGGAGAGGATTTACTATATGGCGGTCAGGGCGCTGGGGAAGGAGTATGCCCCGGAGGTGATTTTAAAGTGGCTGAAGACATTTTACAGAAGGTTTTTCTCCCAGCAATTTAAGCGCTCCTGCGTTCCGGACGGGCCCAAGGTGGGAACCGTGGCCCTTTCTCCCAGAGGGGATCTGCGGATGCCCAGTGATGCCAGCAGCAGAATCTGGCTGGAGGCTTTGGAAAATCTATGATCAGCAGTGTAAGCAATGGAAAGGTAAAAAGGGTGGCGGCTCTGGGAAAAAAGGCGTCATACCGCCGGGAGACAGGTCTTTTCGTGGTGGAAGGCCCCAAGATGGCGGCAGAGCTTGGCAGGGATGAGGTTGAAAGCGTCTACATGACAGAGAGCTTCTTAAAATCCCGGGAAGAGGCAGGGGAGAGGTTCAGAAGCCTGGGCTGTGCTGAGACGGTGACAGATGAGGTGATGAAGGCCATGGCCGACACAAAGACGCCTCAGGGAATCCTGGCAGTGGCCAGGCAGCGCCAGTATGAGATGAAGGACATCTTAAAAAGCCGGGGAAAGCTTCATCTTATTATTCTGGAGACTTTACAGGATCCGGGAAATCTGGGAACCATCATGAGGACGGCAGAGGCAGCAGGCGTCAGCGGGATCCTTATGGACAGAGGGTCTGCAGACGTATACAGCCCCAAGGTGATCCGCTCCACTATGGGCGCCATTTTCAGGATGCCCTTTGTGTATGTACAGGATTTAGAGGATGCCCTCAAAGAGATAAAGCAGGCAAAGGTCCGCCTGTATGCCGCTCACCTGGAAGGAGCCAGGGACTATGATAAGGAGGATTACACCGGGCATACAGGGTTTCTCATCGGCAATGAAGCCAAAGGCTTAAGCCCTGGCATAACATCCATGGCGGATGTCCGGGTGAAGATTCCCATGGCCGGGAAGACAGAGTCCTTAAACGCGGCGGTGGCAGCCTCCGTATTCATGTTTGAGGCGGCAAGGCAGAGAAGAAATCTGTAATCAAAGCTCCCGTTAAGAAATCGTAATATTCTCTTAAAGATATTGAAGTTGAATAAAAAGGGAAAATAAAATATAATAAATTTAACATAATTTGACAAAGATAAGGAGGAGCGGGGATGAAAGGTTTCAGAGGACTGATAGTGCTTGCCGGTTTTATGCTGGGGATGCAGATGACCTCACTGGCAGATACCAGAATAGAAGATGTGGCATTGACCATTACCCTTGATAAAGAACCGGAAGCAGGAGATGATATAGGAGAGGTGAACGTTACGACCGCGGGAAACGTACCTTACAGAGTGGAGTATGCCACCTTTGAGACAGAATCGGAGAGGTGGACCATAGGAGAGCGTCCTGTGATCCGCATAGAGATGGAGGCGGACGACGAATACTATTTCGGCAGCACCTCCAAAAGCCATTTTAAGTTCTCCGGCACCAGCAATATCACCTTTAAAAAGGCCAGCCGGCGCGACAAGAACACGACCATGACCGTAGAGGTCTACTTAAAGAGAATCGGCGGGATCCTTCCGGCTGCGGAAGGGCTTGAATGGAGCTCCACCGCCATCGCCACATGGGATTCCATGGAAGGGGCCAAATCCTATGAGGTGCGGCTGTTAAGGAACGGAAGCACTGTGACTACCGCTACCACCGCCGGCACCAGCTACAATTTCACCAAGAATATCAGCAGGGAGGGAGAGTATTCCTTCCGGGTACGGGCGGTTTCCAGCTATGATGACCGGAAAGGCGAGTGGTCCGATGAGTCAGAGACGTTTGAGATTGAGAAGGAGGACATACAGGGAATAAAGACCAATTCCAGCTCCCTGTCCCCCTCCCGCACCAACAAAGGCTGGATAAGCGACCAGAACGGCCGCTGGTATTCCAACGGGGATGGCACCTGGCTTCAGAATGGCTGGTACAATATCAATAATGCATGGTACTTTTTTAACAGCAGCGGATATGTGCTGACTAACTGGCAGTTTATTAACGGGGCCTGGTACTATCTGAATCCAGACGGCGTGATGCTGACCGGCTGGCAGCTTATAGGCGGCAAATGGTACTATATGAACGGAAGCGGCGTGATGCTGACTGGCTGGCAGCTTATCAACAATACGTGGTACTACCTGGATCCCAGCGGCGTGATGCTGACCGGCTGGCAGTTTATAAACGGCAGGTGGTACTATATGGATCCAACCAGCGGCGCCATGTATGCCAACACCATCACACCGGACGGACGCAGGGTTGATGCAAGCGGAGCGAGAATTGACTGATGCGGTCCGGGAACCAGGTACGAAAGAGACTTCGAGAGTACAATGAGACAGGATAGGAGGAAAGGTTTATGACATCTGTTTACTGGCTTGTTTTTTTCCTGATTTTAATAGGCATTGAGGCGGCTTCCATGGCGCTCACCACCATATGGTTTGCCGGAGGCGCCCTGGCGGCTTTCATCCTCTCCCTGTTTGGCGTGGGAGTGGAGGCACAGCTGGTTGTGTTCGTTGTTGTTTCCTTTCTTCTTTTGTTCTTTACCAGGCCCTGGGCGATGCGGTACGTAGAGAAAAACCGTACGAAAACCAATGTGGAGGGACTGGTGGGGAAAGAAGCCAGGATCACCCAGGAGGTCAATAACAGAATGAATACAGGCACCGCCCTGCTTAACGGGCAGGAGTGGAGCGCCAGAGCCCAGAACGATGATCAGGTTTATCCGCCGGACTGCCTGGTTACAGTCAGGGAGATACGGGGGGTAAAATTAATCGTCAGCCAGAATAAGGAGGAAATATAATATGGGACTTATAATTGGATTGGTAGCCATCGCAGTTATTATTTTGATCGGCCTTTCATCCTGTGTGAAGATTGTGCCCCAGGCTTCGGCTTTTGTCATCGAGCGTCTGGGCGGATACCAGGACACATGGTCAGTGGGCCTTCATATCAAGATGCCCTTTATCGATCGGGTAGCCAAGAGGGTTCTTCTAAAGGAACAGGTGGTTGATTTCCCGCCTCAGCCGGTTATCACCAAGGACAATGTTACCATGAAGATTGACACGGTGGTCTTTTTCCAGATTACAGACCCCAAGCTTTACACCTACGGTGTGGAGAATCCGATTATGGCCATCGAGAATCTGACGGCCACGACCCTGCGTAATATTATCGGTGATCTGGAGCTTGATCAGACCCTTACCTCCAGGGAAACTATCAACACCAAGATGAGGGCCGCCCTGGATGTGGCTACGGATCCATGGGGAATCAAGGTAAACCGGGTGGAATTAAAGAATATCATTCCTCCGGCTGCCATCCAGGATGCCATGGAGAAACAGATGAAGGCAGAGCGTGAGAGACGTGAATCTATCCTGAAGGCGGAGGGCGAGAAGAAATCTACGATTCTTGTGGCAGAAGGAAAGAAGCAGTCAGCGATTCTGGACGCGGAGGCAGATAAACAGTCAGCCATCCTTCGCGCGGAGGCGGAGAAGGAGAAGCGGATCCGAGAGGCGGAAGGTCAGGCAGAGGCAATCTTAAAGATACAGAAAGCTACGGCTGACGGTATCCGTTTCATCAAGGAGGCCGGGGCGGATGAGGCGGTCATCCAGCTGAAAAGCCTGGAGGCTTTTGCCAAAGCGGCCGACGGCAAAGCTACCAAGATTATTATTCCGTCAGAGATTCAGAGTCTTGCCGGCATGGTAAAAGCTGTGACAGAGACGGCCAAAGGTTAGCTGTAGCATACAGGGACAAAAGCCACCTTTTAGAAGGTGGCCTTTTGTCTTACTATACTTTTGAGTGAGTACTCTGAGTCTGAAAAGGAGGCTTTTATGAGATTCCAGCTTGATCTTACGAAAGAATACGGAGTGGTTCTTGAAGGGGGAGGGGCCAAGGGCTCCTATCAGATAGGGGCCTGGAAGGCTCTGCGGGAGGCAGGAATCCGGATAAAGGGCATTGCAGGCGCTTCGGTAGGCGCCTTGAACGGCGCTATGATGTGTATGGACGACCTGGAAAAGGCGGAATATATCTGGGAAAATATCAGTTACTCTAAAGTTATGGATGTAGATGACGATATTATAGGAAGTGTAAGAAAACTGGATTTAAAGGCAGTGAATTTACGGCAGGTTGCGGAGGACGCCAAAAGGGTTCTGAAGGAAAAAGGGTTTGATATTACACCTTTAAAGCAGCTGATAGAGTCTGTGGTTGACGAGGAGCGGATACGCACCTCCGGCCGGGAGCTTTTTATCACCACCTATTCCATTACGGATCGGCGGCTGTTGACGCTGAATGCCAGGGAGATCCCGGAGGGAGAGATCGGGGACATGCTTTTGGCCAGCGCATATTTTCCGGCTTTTAAAAATCAGAAGCTGAACGGAAAACGGTATGTGGACGGCGGAGGCTGGAACAATGTGCCTGTCAATGTGCTGCTGGAGCAGGGGTATGAGGATATTCTGGTTATCCGGATTTATGGCCTGGGCTTTGACAGTGAGCGGGTGACGGAGATCCCGGAGGGCACCAATGTCTACCATATAGCGCCCCGCCAGGATCTGGGCGGGATCCTGGAGTTTGACAAAAAGAAGGCCAGGAAGAATATGATGCTTGGGTATTATGACGCCAAGCGCCTTCTGTACGGGCTTGGGGGAAGATGGTACTATATCGATGCGCCTCATTCGGAGGAATATTATTTTGAACAGATGATGGGGGAGATGAAGGAGCTGCTTTCTCTCTGGCCGGAAGGGGAAAAAGGCTGGGAGCAGGAGGGGCTGGAAGGATACCGGATGTATACGGAGATAATTTTTCCGTTTATGGCAAAATATATGAACCTGAAGGAAAACTGGAATTACAAGGATTTATATCTGGCTGTGCTGGAGACCCTTGCCAGGAAGAAGCGGATCAGCCGTTTTTGTATCTATACGGTGGAGCAGCTGAAGAATCAGATTGTTGAGAGATACACTACAAATAAAGGAGGCATATGACCATGGATTTGAAGGGGAGAAATTTTTTGACATTAAAGGATTTTAGTCCGGAGGAAATCGGGTATCTGCTGGATCTGTCTGCAGAGCTTAAGGAGAAGAAGAAAAAGGGAATTCCTGTGGATATGCATCGTGGGAAAAATGTGGCTCTTATTTTTGAAAAGACCAGTACCAGGACCAGATGCTCCTTCGAGGTGGCGGCCCACGATCTGGGGATGGGAACCACGTATCTTGACCCGTCAGGCTCGCAGATCGGCAAAAAGGAGAGTATCGCCGATACGGCAAGGGTTCTGGGCAGGATGTATGAGGGGATTGAGTACAGAGGCTTTGGGCAGGAGATTGTGGAGGAGCTGGCAAAGCATGCCGGGGTTCCGGTGTGGAACGGCTTAACCAACGAGTACCATCCGACTCAGATGCTGGCGGATCTTCTGACTGTCAGGGAGCATTTCGGAAGATTGAAGGGAATCAGGCTGGTATACATGGGAGATGCAAGGTACAACATGGGCAATTCCCTGATGATCGCCTGCTCCAAGATGGGACTGGACTTTACGGCCTGTGCGCCGAAGAAATATTTCCCCAATGAAGAGCTGGTAAATATTTGCCGGGAGTACGCCGCTGCATCTGGTTCCTCCATCACGCTGACAGAGGACGTGGAGGAAGGCACCAGGGGAGCCGACGTGATTTACACGGATGTGTGGGTATCCATGGGCGAGCCGGATCAGGTGTGGGAGGAGAGGATCAAAGAGCTGACTCCTTACAAGGTGACAAAAAAGGTTATGGACAATGCAGGGCCCCAGGCTATTTTCCTTCACTGCCTTCCTGCTTTCCATGATTTGAAGACCCGGATCGGAAAAGAGATGGGGCAGCGGTTCGATATCACGGACATGGAAGTGACAGATGAGGTGTTTGAGTCAGAGCAGTCAAAGGTATTTGATGAGGCGGAAAACCGCATGCATACCATCAAAGCGGTGATGGCTGCCACATTGTAACTGTTTATATAGGTCAGGGCGTTCATCGCGCTGACCGTACGAAACAATGGTGGTTGCCGCCACGTTAGGAGTGTAGAGCTTGATGTATGGACAAGGAAAAAAGAAAAATCCCCGGAGTACTGTGCTGATAATGGACTGGATCCATATCTGCATCGGGCTTTTAGTGGTGATTCTGGCTGTTTTTGCATTTTTAAACCCTGAACAAAACCGTTTTCTGTTTCCTGTTATCTTTCTTTTAGCGGCGGTTCTGAATGTGATTAACGGCATTTACAGGTTCCGGTTAAGCGGGAGGGAGAAGAAAAAGAAGCTGGCAGCTATCTTGCAGTTAATACTGGCAGCAGTTCTGGTGGCGGTGATGGCAGTCAGCGCCATCACTATCTGGAGGTAGAGGGTGAAAGCGGAGGTAATCAGATTATTAAGGGAAAAGGGCTCCTATCTGTCAGGGCAGGAGCTGAGCCAGCAGCTTCATGTTTCCCGCACAGCTGTATGGAAGGTGATAAACCAGCTGAGAGAGGAAGGGTATGCCATCGAGGCTGTGAGAAACAGAGGGTATTATCTGGTGGAAAGCGCCGACGTTCTCACTGAGGCGGAGATCAAAAGCTGCATGAAAAGCCAGTGGATGGGACGTGAGGTGGAATTTTTGCAGGAGACGGATTCTACCAACACGGAAGCCAGGCGGCTGGCGGAAAAGGGAGCAAAAGACGGCACCCTGGTGGTGGCAGAGTATCAGACAGCCGGAAAAGGGCGGAGAGGCAGAAGCTGGACCTCTCCTTCAGGGACCGGTATCTGGATGAGCCTGGTTTTAAGGCCCGGGCTTGAGCCGGCCTGCGCCCCCATGATTACTCTTTTAACCGGTCTTGCCGTGTCGGCAGGGATCGAGGATTACTGCGGCCTGAAAAGCCAGATCAAGTGGCCCAATGATCTGACACTGGAAGGGAAGAAGATATGTGGAATCCTTACAGAGATGAGCGCCGACATGGAGATGATCCGGTATGTGGTCGTGGGAATCGGTATCAATGTCAATATAGAAGCCTTCCCGGAGGAGATAGCCTATAAGGCTACCTCCCTGTATCTGGAGAGCGGGAAAAAGATAAAGCGAAGCGGAATGATTGCGTGCATCATGAAGCGGATGGAAGAGTATTATGAAAGGTTTCTGGACACGGCGGATCTGTCCTGTATGCGGAAGGAGTATGAGGACAGGCTGGTTAACATGGGCCGGAAGGTTCTGGTCCTTGCGCCGAAGGGAGAGTACCAGGGAGTCTGTCTGGGCATCAATGACGACGGGGAGCTGCTGGTTGAGAGAGAGGATGGAACTGTTTCCAGGGTCATGTCCGGGGAGGTATCGGTCCGGGGTGTGTACGGGTATGTGTAGAGATGGAAAATTTATATAAGAAACTTCAGATATTGGAGCCGGAGGACCGGCCTTTTACCCGGCCCCAGCGGTTGAAGGCCATGACCGGCCCTCTCCTTTCCTGGTATGAGGAACACGCCAGGATCCTGCCCTGGAGGGACAAGCCCGGGGCGTATCAGGTGTGGATCTCTGAGATTATGCTGCAGCAGACCCGGGTGGAGGCGGTGAAGCCGTATTTTAACCGCTTTTTGGAGGAACTTCCGGATGTGAAGGCTCTGGCGCAGGTGGAGGAGGAGCGGCTTCTCAAGCTGTGGGAGGGCCTGGGATATTATAACCGGGCCAGGAATCTAAAAAAGACAGCCCAAATCCTGGTGAGGGATCACGACGGCAGACTGCCTGCCTCCTATGAGGAATTGTTAAAGCTGCCGGGGATTGGCAGCTATACAGCGGGAGCCATCGCTTCCATTGCATACAAAATCCCGGTTCCGGCGGTGGACGGCAATGTACTCCGGGTGATCTCCAGGGTGCTGGCAGACAGGGAGGATATCCTGAAGCAATCGGTAAAACGGCAGATGGAAGAGCTTTTAAGGTCTGTTATGCCAGAGGATAAGGCCAGTGAATTTAACCAGGGGCTTATGGAGATAGGGGCCATGGTGTGTATTCCCGGCGGGCAGCCTAAATGCAGAGAATGTCCCCTGGAGTCTGTGTGTCTTGCAAAAAGACAGGGGCTTACAGAGGTGATCCCTTATAAAGCACCGAAGAAATCCAGAAAGGTGGAGGAACGGACGGTTCTTCTCATAGAGTCAGGTCAGCAAATCGCTGTTCAGAAGCGGCCGGATCACGGCCTTCTGGCATCTCTGTATGAATTTCCCAATTATGAAGGAACATGGAAAAAAGAAGACGTGGCTGCTTTGCTGGAACAGGAAGCAGGCTGTCAGGGGCTGGCCGGGGACATAGAGGGGATTGAGAAGGCCGGAGAGGCAAAACATATTTTCAGCCATGTGGAATGGCATATGACCGGATACCGGATTCAGATGAAAAAAATCCCTTCCGTATACGTTGCCGTGGAAAAAAGGGAAATTTTTGAAAAATATCCTCTTCCCAGTGCATTTTATGCGTATACAAAACTGATTCGCGGACAATCATGAAAGAGAGGAGTTTTTTATGGAAAGCATGCTGTTTATCGTCAATCCCCGCTCAGGCAAGGCCCGGATTAAATACCAGCTTCTGGAGATCGTGGATCTTTTCATAAAGCACGGTTTTGATGTCCGGCTTCACATCACCCAGGAGCAGGCTGATGCCACAAAGGCGGCAGGGGAAAAGGGAGAACAGATGGATATGATCGTGTGCAGCGGCGGCGACGGCACCCTCAGCGAGACTATTTCCGGCATGATGCATATGGAAAATCCGCCTGTGCTGGGATACATTCCGGCAGGATCTACCAATGATTTTGCCGCCAGCCTTGGGATCCCGTCCCAGGCTGGAAAGGCGGCTTTGAATGTGGTCACAGGGGTGCCCAGATCCATTGACATCGGTTACTTCTGCAGGGAAAGGACGTTTGTATATGTAGCCGGATTCGGCGTCTTTACGGAGGTGTCTTATATGACTCCTCAGGAGAAGAAAAACCTGCTGGGACATCAGGCATATATGCTGGAGGGCGTAAAAAGCCTGGCCAACATAAAGTCTTACCGGATGAGGGTCGAGGCCGATAATTTCTGCATGGAAGGGGATTTTATCTTCGGAATGGTGACCAATACCATCAGTGTAGGCGGGTTTAAGGGCCTTGTGACCCAGGATGTGGCCCTGGATGACGGTGTGTTTGAGGTGCTGATGATACGGACGCCCAGGACGGCCCTGGAGCTGACGAACATTGTCTCCTACATGATATTAAAGGAAGAGCAGAGCGAGTATGTCCACAAGTTCAAGACCTCAAAGCTGAAGATTCTGGCTGAGGAAGAGGTGGACTGGGTTCTGGACGGAGAGTTCGGCGGGGCGAAGCGGGAAGTAGAGATTGAAAATCTGACAAAAAGGATAAAAATTGTGGCAGGTCCTGTAAAAAAACGTTGAAAAAATGTTGAAAATAGGATATAATTAGTTATTACGTGATATTATGCGCAACAAGTTTGTGGACCATGAACAAGAAAAAGAGGGCATTATCTGGTGGAAAAGAATAATTTTTTGCAAAAACTTGATAAGCTGGTAGAACTTGCTAAGGGAAAGCACAATGTATTGGATGTAACGGAGATCAATAACTTCTTTACCGGAGACGAACTTTCTACGGAGCAGATGGAGCATATCTATTCTTATCTGGAGAGCCACGGGGTAGATGTGATACCTATTATTGACGACAGTATCCTGGTGGAGGATCCGCTGCTTCTGGATGACGATGAAAGATTTTTAAAGGATTCGGAAGAGGAAGAGATTGATCTGGATGCCATTGACCTTCTGGAGGGAATCGGGACAGAGGATCCGGTGAGGATGTATTTAAAGGAGATCGGAACAGTCCCCCTTCTGTCTGCAGATGAGGAGATGGAGCTGGCGAAGAAAAAGGCAGAGGGAGACGAGACAGCGAAGGACCGTCTGATCGAGGCAAACCTGCGTCTGGTAGTGAGCATCGCCAAACGTTATACCGGCAGAGGCATGAGCTTTCTGGATTTAGTTCAGGAGGGAAACTTAGGGCTCATTAAAGGTGTGGAAAAATTTGATTATACCAAAGGTTATAAGTTAAGTACATATGCTACCTGGTGGATACGTCAGTCAGTCACAAGGGCGCTGGCGGATCAGGCGCGGACCATCCGTGTGCCGGTGCATATGGTGGAGACCATCAATAAGATGTCCAAGATGCAGAGGAAGCTGACTCTGGAGCTGGGGTATGAGCCTACGGTGGCAGAGCTGGCGGAGGCTTTGGAGATGTCTGAGGACAAGGTGATGGAGATCATGCAGATCGCCAGAGAGCCGGCATCCCTGGAGACGCCTATCGGTGAGGAGGATGATTCCAACCTGGGGGATTTCGTTGCGGACAACAACGTGGTGACCCCGGAAGGCAATGTGGAATCTGTGATGCTCAGGGAGCATATCGACGCGCTTTTAGGAGATCTGAAGGAGAGGGAGCGGCAGGTGATTGTCCTGCGTTTCGGCCTGGAGGACGGACATCCCAGGACTCTGGAAGAGGTGGGGAAGGAATTTAACGTAACCAGGGAGCGTATCCGTCAGATTGAGGCCAAGGCTTTGAGGAAGCTGCGCAATCCTGTGAGGAGCAAGCGGATTCGGGATTTTTTATAATGTGACTTACGTTGAGGGCCTGGGGTTCAGGCCCTTTTTTTCTTTTTGTCGCTGCCCTGCCGCCTTTTAAAGGAGGCTTGGGGCAGGGCCTGAAAGATACCGGTTTGGACAGCGGAGGAAAGATATGAATCAGAGAAATTATCAGAAGGAGTTAGACCATATTATAGAAGATTTAGAGAAAAAGAAGGAGGTGCCCAGGCTTTTGCTCCACAGCTGCTGCGCGCCCTGCAGCAGTTATGTGCTGGAATATCTGTCTCGTTTTTTTCAGATTACAGTGTTTTTTTATAATCCCAACATCTATCCGCCTGAGGAATACGAGGTGCGGGTGAAGGAGGAGCGGCGGCTGATTGAAAGGATGCCTTTTGTCCATCCGGTTGCTATGAAGGAGGGAGAGTATGATCCAGGGAAATTTTATCAGGCGGTAAAGGGCTTTGAGAAGGAGCCGGAAGGGGGAGCCAGGTGTGAGAGATGCTTCAGGCTGCGTCTGTATGAGGCGGCTTGTGCGGCGAAGGCAGGGGGATATGATTATTTTACTACCACCCTTACTATCAGCCCTCTTAAGTCTGCGCCGAAGCTGAATGATATCGGGGAGCAGGTTGGAAAGGAGATGGGGGTGGCTTTTCTTCCTTCGGATTTTAAGAAAAAAGACGGGTATAAGCGTTCCATTCAGCTGTCTAAGGAGTATGAGCTGTATCGGCAGAATTACTGCGGATGCGTGTATTCCCACAGCCAGGTTGATCTGGGTGCCAGTGAGAAGTAAGTGCTTGACACTGTAGAGGATTTGTAATAAACTTTCAGTATATGGGCGGTAAATTTTTTATAGACAAGGAGAGCGCGATTATGGTTTCGAAAACATTAACGGTTGTAAACCCGTCAGGACTGCATCTAAGGCCGGCCGGAGTATTGTCTCAGACTTCCATGAAGTTTAAATCCGATATTATTATTGAGTGTGGCGAAAAGAGGATTATTGCAAAAAGCGTGTTGAACGTGATGGCTGCAGGGATCAAGACCGGTACGGAGATTACTGTTATCTGTGACGGCGAGGATGAGGCAGAGGCTTTGAAGACTGTGACCGAGGCCATTGAATCAGGGCTTGGTGAGATGTAAGCTGGGGCATGGTACATAACGTATTAAATAAGAGACGGAATGCATGGATGGAATGCAGGCCGTCTTTTTTTGTTGTTTAAAAATAATACGATTTGTTGTCTCTGGATTCAATCTGTGCAAAAAACTGACAGGGTGGCCGGGGGGTATAATGGCTTAAATTCTACAAAATGTGTGATTTTCACACTGCTGCTTGTGAGGAGGGTTTTGGGATAAGTATTAGGAGAATGTGTCTATGAGTGATAAATTTGGAAACCGAATTAAACAATTAAGGCAAAGGACTGACATGACTCAACTAGAACTGGCCCAGGATTTACATGTTTCTCCTGCGCTGATTTCCGCTTATGAATTGGGAGAACGGAAGCCCAGTTTGAAAATTTTGATTCAGCTGGCATATATTTTTCAGGTTTCTTCTGACTATCTGCTTGGAATAAACGGTTCATTTTTACAGGATGTAGAGGATCTTTCCTGTGAGGAAACCGCGGCGGTGCAGACATTTATCGATATGCTCCGAAGCAGGAGAGAAAAGAAGGTGTAGCCGGGAATGGTTTGCTGCAGCATTTGAAAGGGGAGGACGAAAGTGGATGGAAGATGGGATGAGAGAGGGCTGAAGGAAGAGGATCGGGATCAGCTGACAGGAATACTTAAGAAAAGTAGGTTGGAAGCGCAGATTGCATCACAGATGAGAGGAAAGCGTGGAGGAACGCTTTTTTTGTGTGACGTGGATCACATGAATGGGATCAATGAGCAGTATGGACACCAGGCAGGGGATGAGTTTGTCATCTTTATGCCGGAGTGCCGGGAGGAAGAACAGGCGCAGGAGATCTGCAGGCGTATTGAGGAGCGTTTTCATGGCGGCAAGGGAAATGAAAAGGGCAGGATTCCTCTTTCTCTGACTGTTGTCTGGGTAATGCGGGAGATGGGGTGTACCTATGAGAGGATGCTTGCATGTGCCTGGGAAAAGATGAAACAGCAAAAGCAGATAGGTAGGTTGGATACAGCGGATCATTACATAACAGATGTCCGGCGGGTCCGGAAGGAGCTGACAGAGCAGATTGTAAAGGAGGAAGCCTACTGCCAGGACTATGATACATTTAAAAGCATCTACCGGTTTCTGGAAAGGGGGATTGCCAGAAGCGGGCAGAAGGCCTGTGTGATTCTTCTGACTGTGGTGGACGGGCAGGGAAAAAGCCCTCTTCCCTATGAAAAAGACGTATTGATGGAACAGCTGGGGGAGGATATCGGGATGACGCTCCGGCTGGGGGATGTGTATACCAGATATTCCAGCAGCCAGTATCTGTTGCTTGTCATTGACACGACGGAAGGGCAGGCAGACAGGATTGTGGAGCGGATCCGGGAGCGGTTTATCCATGGCAGGCAGGGGGAGGATGTGCTGATTCATCATTGTTTTGAACTGCAGTCAGTTCGGAGTGAAAAAGGAACGGAATAGAAGAGACAGCTGTGTGTCGGGGAGAGGACAGCTGTGTGTCGGGGGGATGACTGTGAAAGAGGGACAGGATGAGGTTATGAAAAAATTGCAGGTAAAGATGTTTGGCGGCTTTTCTGCCAGCTACGGAGATGAGGTGCTTACGTTTGGAAGGCAAAGGGATTCTAAGTTTGGACAGCTGTTTCAGATTTTGATGACCAGGCCGGGGCAGGGATTTGGCAAGGGCGATATCATGGGCTTTCTCTATGGCTGGGAGGAAGTGGAGGATCCCAATGCCAGCCTTAACAATACTATCTTCCGCCTGCGAAAATATCTGGAGGCATCACCGCTGCCGCCGGGAGATTATCTGATATTGAATGAAGGTGTGCTGCGGTTTGACGGAGGAATCCAGATGGAGTCCGATGTGTGGAGCTTTGAATGTGCGGTTCGGGAGTTGGAAGAGGAGCAGGATCCGCACAGGAAGGCAGAAATCTGTCAAAAAGCTTGTGCGTTGCATCAAGGGGAATTTCTGCCGCAGCTGTCCAATGAACAGTGGGTGATAGAGAAGAACAGGAATTATGAGGAGCTGTATTCCAAAGCAGTGAATTATCTTCTTCAATATCTGAAGGAGGAGGGGGATTACAGAAATATGGAAAAGGTGTCGGCCCGGGCGGCGGAATTATACCCTTATGAGGGGTGGGAAAGCTGGCGGATCGAGAGCCTGATTGCTCTGGGGCGCCAGAAGGAGGCACAGAAGGTTTACCGGGAGACGGCAGCGTATCTGCAGGAGACGGGAGGATTTCTCTCCAGGGATCAGCAGGTAAGATTCCGCAGGATCGGAGAACGGATGCGGCAGCCTGAGGGGACGGCGGAGGATATCGGAAGGTGTCTGATGGAGCCGGAGACAAGGGAGGGAGCATACAGCTGTACCCTGCCAGGTTTTTCTGACTGCTTCCGCATGCTGAAACGGACCGTTGCCAGAGAGGGGCCTATTTGTTTCGTTTTGCTTCTGTGTACGATTCTGGACGGGGGAGGCGCTCCTGCCGGTGACCGGGAATATTGTGAAAAGCAGGGAAGGAAGCTGTGTGCCTCCTTTAAGGTGTATATGCGCAGAGGGGATATCTACGCAAAATACAGCAAAAACCAATATCTGCTGCTTTGTATAGGGGCAAAGAAGGAGCATGTCCCGGACATCGGAATGCGCATTGAAACGGACTACCGGAGGCGATGCGGCGGACGGGGAGACATCAGCTATCGCCTGCTGGACGACGGGAGTATGTGGTAGGGAGGTATTTTGCAGAGAAAATGCCGGACTTTTAAGGGGGAGATTGGAAGAGAAAATGTGGAAAAATCAGGAAGTGAAAGAGTTGGTGAAAGACCTGGTTTGCTATACTGTTACATAAGGAAGCATTGTCAGGAATCTTATATCTGTTGGGATATGGGAGTATAGGCATATAAGGTGAAGGAATAGGTGTTATAGGAGGAATGGAACTATGAGTAAGGAAAACCTGAGCAGGAAAAGCCGCAAAAGTAATAAAGCCAATAAGATTTTGAAGGCGGCCGGAGCAGCCGGCATTGTTTTGGGCGGAGCGGCTCTGGATGCTAATGTGGTGTTTGCGGCCGAGTTAGAGGGAGAGCTGGAGGCGCAGGAAGAGGAAGAGTCTGTCGAGAGGGAATTCCAGGAGGAGCTGGAGAATACATCCCAGGCTGAGGAAGTAGTTTATGAGGCGCCGGCGGAGGAAGAGGCACCGGAGACTGAGGAGACACCTGAGGATAATGTGCAGGAAGAGCAGGGAGCTGAGGAGACACCGGAGACTGAGGGACAGGAAGAGCAGGGAAATGAGGCTCAGGAGCCTGTTGAGAATGGAGAACAGCAGGAGGAGCAGACACCTGAGGAACAGCCAAAAGAGGATGATACTGAAACACAGCAGCCAGAAGAGGGAAAGTCTGAAGCTGAGGAAAATCCGGGTGAACAGGCTCCGGCGGACGGTGAGGCTGGAGGAAATGAGGGAACCACTGAGGAGGATAAGAAGGAAGAACCACCTGTTGATAAAGAGCAGGGGGATGAGCAGAAGAACGAGGATGCAGGGAAAACGGAAGACAGCAGTGATGGCGCGGATGGTGGCGAGAATACAGACGGTGAGACTTCGGATGGAAGCACGGCAGATGGTGATGCTGCAGGCGATGGGACTTCAGATGGAAGCGCGACGGATGATGGCGCTATAGGTGATGGGACTTCAGATGGAAGCACGACAGATGATGACGTCACAGGCGACACGGAGAATTCGGGCAGTGATAAGACGGAGGATTCGGAGAACGGGGCTGGAAGCGAAGGCGGAGATGCATCTGGAAGTGAGCTTGATGGCGAGGAAGCTAATGGAGCCGGGAAAACTGAGGATGAAAATGGTGGTTTGAACGGGGCTGAGGGCGGAATTGCGGATGAGACGGGTAAGTCTGATGGCGAAAGCACGGGCACGCCTGAGAAGGATGGTGCGGAGGACTCTGGAAGTATAGTAGACGATGAGGCTTCGGGGATTCAGGGAGATGCTGGGGCAGAGGATGAAGGAAGTGGTTCGGATGCTCAGCTGGTTTCCCAGACTTCAGAAGAGGTGGAGTCAACTTCTGTAGTGAATAGTGATAGTGTAAGTGCTGACTCAGTAAGCTTTAGCAGCGAAAGTGAGTCTGTAAAAGCATCTGCGGAAAAGAGTGACAGTATTGTAAATGATACTTCTGTATCAAATTCAGCAAGTGCGGCAGCAAGTAATTCGACAGTGATTTCTGAAAGTACTTCAATGGAAGTGGCGATTAGTGAGTCACAAAGTGCATATGATAATACATCTCAGACTCACCAGTATGGTGATCTTACAAGTAATGTGGCATCGGCTCTTTCGACATATGATTCGGCATTGTCAGTATTGGGTTCAACCTCTGAGGCTGGAGCTGCAAATCTTGATGCGGTGCGGAAATCTGTGGCTGAGAGTATTATTGTGTACAATATTGCCAACCATAACCGCCATGATAATATTTTTGAACCATTAAAAGTAATTCTTCGGGCAAAATATTCCTTGCATTTACATATTTCATCGGCATCACTCACTTCGTAATTTATTTCTTTTATTATAACAGAATATACCTGTTTATTGGTGATTATATTTGTTTCTGTGCAGAATATAATCACTGACAGATAACAGAGTCTTTTTTACACTTTTCTTTTATGATTTAATATGCTATATATTTTATATGTGAAATGTGCGTACTGTGGGAAAGAAGAAACAGTGTGAAAAAGGATAGCAGTGTGGAGGCAGAAAAACCATGGCAGAGCAGAACTATTTCATACAGGCATTGTCCAATTTTATGTTTGAGACAGCCAGCGGCGGGGCTATCCGCCATCTGGCGGATCACGGCTATACGGTGGGGGAAATTATGGAAAGGCTGGATTTTCCTACACCTCTGGAACGGATCCAGGACACCGTATGGAAGCATTTTCTTGATAAAGGAATCCTGCTTTTGGATGAGCCTGGAACAGGAAAGAAGCAGGAAGCCTATGAGTTTGTAGCGGAATATGACAACTATGGAAGGAAAACGTTCCGAAGGGTAACGGTTCAGGATTTTGGCGGAGAACCGATTCAATGGAAGGAAACGTTTTTTTGTGAAGAAAAGGATAAAAACCTTTTGGCTTACTTGTTAAAACACTGTGAAATGGCTGTTCAAAAGAATTCCGCTTACGTTTCCTGTGATTTCGGCCTGAGAAGCAAGCGGGAACCGGAGCGTTTTATGCAGGCATTGGAAGTCCTGGAAAAGCCGGAGCGGGACTATATCCTTGGACTGCCGTGGGAGAGACGGATGGTTTATCACAGAGTGGACCAGAGGATGTGCCGCATAGTGGCCAGGTTGTATGAACAGAATGAGTATCATGGGTGGTGCTATTTTATAGAGAAAAAAGAAAAAATGTCAATTTCACTTAATACTTGACTTTTTTGGGAGATATGGTAAAATCAATACAATGTTTTATAAGAAAAGCGATGAAGGTGTTAGTAGATACTTATCATTCTGACAGAGAGAAGGAATCACCGGCTGTAAGTTCCTTTCAGTTCCTGTAAGTATTCGAAATTCCCACCTGAGCTGCATGGCTGAAACTGTTTCTGGTAACAGAGGGCAGTAAGTAGGCTGTGACGTCAGCGCACGTTACGCGTATTGAGAGCCTGGGTTATTTGCAGGAATCAGGGTGGTACCGCGAGAATATTCGTCCCTTTGTGATAGAAGGGGCGTTTTTATTTTGCAGGAAAAGGAATCCTTAACGCGGGCCAATGTGCTTTGAAAATTTTAGAGTGCATGAAAAAGAAAAGGAGATTTGAAATGAGAGAGAAACTGGAAAAAATCAAGGAAGAGGCATTGAAACAGATTGAAAGTTCTGATGCCTTAGACCGGTTAAATGAAATCCGGGTGGCGTATCTGGGAAAGAAGGGCGAGCTGACCAGTGTCTTAAAAAGCATGAAGGATGTGTCGCCGGAAGATCGGCCAAAGGTAGGGCAGATGGTGAATGACGCCCGCGCCATTATCGAGGCAAAGCTGGAGGAGACGAAGAATATTCTGGCCAGAAAAATCCGGGAAGAGCAGATGAAGGCAGAGGTTATTGACGTAACCCTTCCGGCTAAGAAAAGCAATGTGGGACACAGCCATCCCAATGCCATTGCCCTTGAAGAGGTGGAAAGGATTTTCGTGGGCATGGGGTATGAAGTGGTGGAAGGCCCGGAGATCGAGTATGACGAGTACAATTTTACAAAGTTAAATATTCCGCCCAACCATCCGGCCAAGGATGAGCAGGACACATTTTACATCAATAAGGATATTGTGCTGAGAACTCAGACCTCACCGGTACAGGCCCGTACCATGGAGAAGGGAAAGCTGCCTATCCGGATGATCTCGCCGGGCAGGGTTTTCCGGTCGGACGAGGTGGACGCTACCCATTCTCCGTCCTTCCATCAGGTGGAGGGACTGGTGATTGATAAGAATATCACCTTCGCGGATTTGAAGGGAACGCTGGCGGAGTTTGCCAGGGAGTTGTTCGGGGAAGAGACAAAGGTAAAGTTCAGGCCCCATCATTTCCCGTTTACAGAGCCCAGCGCGGAGATGGACGTAAGCTGCTTTAAGTGCGGCGGAAAAGGGTGCCGCTTCTGCAAGGGAACCGGGTGGATCGAGATACTGGGATGCGGTATGGTTCATCCGCATGTGTTTGAGATGTGCGGGGTGGATACGGAAACGTATACGGGATTTGCTTTTGGAGTTGGGTTGGAGAGGATTGCTCTTTTAAAGTATGAGATTGATGATATGAGGCTGCTGTATGAGAATGATGTAAGGTTTTTGAGGCAGTTTTAGGAATAGCGGAGGGGCCGCCAGGAGAGGACATGATATAGTTCTCTACTGGGCACGCTCGCGCTACGTGAAGAGCGTAGCGGTACTAAGGCGCTAAAAGACA
>CAJUEJ010000002.1:0-152164 GCA_910585435.1 uncultured Hungatella sp.
TCTGCATCTTTTAAGAACAGGAACTCTATCAACTGCCACTTTTCGTACCTCCTAATTAAACTCTTCTACGTTTTGGCGGACGACATCCGTTATGTGGAACTGGTGTCACATCCTTAATACTAGTTACTTCAATACCGCATGCAGAAAGTGCACGGATTGCTGCCTCACGCCCTGAGCCAGGTCCTTTAACCATAACGTCTACAGATTTTAAACCATGTACGATTGCTGCCTTCGCAGCAGTCTCTGCTGCCATCTGTGCTGCATATGGAGTAGATTTCCTTGAACCTCTAAATCCCAGACCACCGGCACTCGCCCATGATAAAGCATTCCCCTGTGTATCCGTTAACGTCACAATCGTGTTATTAAAGGAGGACTGGATATGTGCCTGTCCGCGTTCAACGTTTTTCTTTACGCGCTTTTTTGTCACTTTTTTTGCAGTGGACACTTTTTTAGCCATCTTAAACTAACCTACTTTCTTCCAAATTGCTCGAATCCTGTTTCCTGTTATTAAAACATGCAACGTGATTCTAGTTTCTGTGTTATCAATAGTGAAAATGATGAAGTTCTTTTCGCTGTCGCTCAAAGAACGACTTTCGCACTAAACTCGTGAAAGACCTCGTTAAGTGCTCAATATCACTTCTTCTTGTTCGCTACAGTCTTACGTGGACCTTTGCGGGTTCTTGCGTTGGTCTTGGTTTTCTGACCACGAACCGGCAGGCTCTTTCTGTGACGGATTCCGCGATAGCATCCGATCTCCTGGAGTCTCTTGATGTTCATAGCGATCTCTCTGCGAAGATCACCTTCCACAGTCTGAGACTCAGCGATCACTGCTGCAATCTTCTTCACTTCGTCATCGGTCAAATCCCTTACACGAGTATCAGGATTTACGCCGGCCTCTGCAAGAATGCGGTTTGAACTTGATCTGCCGATACCGTAGATGTAAGTCAGACCGATCTCAACACGTTTTTCTCTTGGTAAATCAACACCTGAAATACGAGCCATGTGTGTAGTACACCTCCTGTAAAATTTGTTCCTTAACCTTGTCTCTGTTTGTGCTTCGGGTTTTCACAGATTACTCTGATGCTGCCCTTACGCTTGATGATTTTGCATTTTTCGCAAATCGGTTTTACTGATGATCTAACCTTCACAGCAATTCTCCTTTCATTACAGACACACTCACCCGGGTGTATCCGCTTCTATCACCTAAAGTATACACTTTTGGGCAAAGTTCACCTGGTACTTCAACAAAGTCGCTAAAGCATTATACCATCTTTTCCCTAGGAACGCAAGCATTTTCTTACTTATCTCTCCAAATAATCCGTCCCTTGGACAAATCATAGGGCGAAAGCTCAATGGTTACCTTATCACCAGGCAAAATTTTAATATAATTCATACGCAGCTTACCGCTGATATGTGCCAGAACCTGATGTCCATTCTCCAGCTCTACCTGGAACATGGCATTGGGCAGCTTTTCAACTACAATACCTTCGATTTCAATTACATCTGCCTTTGACATATGGTCTTATTACCTCCTTAGACTTGACTTTCTCTCTTGTAACATCGAATCAATCTTCTGATTTCCTCGTCTGTCAGTTTCTCTTTATGATCCAGGCCTTTGCAGATGACCTGTATATGTTTTTTATTTTTACGTTTTGGCTCTCCCGCCGGCCGGCCTTTTCCATCCGCCAGAAAAACATATTCTCTGTTTTCCTGGATTATGACAAATATTTCCCCTTTGTCACGTCCGGCCAAAGATTTTGCCAGAGCGCCGGTTCTGTCTGCTCCCAACCCCTTCATACCACACCTGCACAGCCTGGCAGAGACAGTATCTCAGGGCCTTCCTCGCATATTAAAACCGTATTCTCATAATGTGCTGATAAGGAACCATCTTCTGTTACAACAGTCCAGTCGTCGTCCAGCCAGCAGACATCCAGACGTCCTTCATTGATCATCGGTTCTATCGCCAGGGTCATTCCTGTACGCAGCTTCATGCCTTTTCTTCTCCGGGCAAAATTAGGCACCTCCGGGTCTTCATGAAGATGCTCCCCGATTCCATGGCCAACCAAATCCCTGACCACACCGTATCCGAATTTTTCCGCATATGCCTGAATCGCAGCAGAGATATCGTTGAGATGATTGCCAGGTTTTGCATATTTTATACCTTCAAAGAAGCATTGTTTTGTCACTTGTATCAGCTTTTCTGCCTGGGGGCTGATCCGGCCGATTCCATGGGTTCTGGCCGCATCCGAATGATATCCTTTATAGATAACGCCTGCATCCAGGCTGACAATGTCGCCTTCCTTCAGAATTCTCTTTTTACTTGGGATTCCATGAACCACCTCATCGTTCACCGATACACAGATGGATGCAGGATATCCGTTATAATTTTTAAAGGAAGGAATACATCCGTAGCTTCGGATGATCTCATCGCCCAGCCGGTTTATCTCCCAGGTGGACATTCCCTCCTTCAGTTCCTTTCCAAGCTCCTCATGGGTCCGGGCCAGAATTTTCCCGGCCTCCCTCATCAGTTCAATTTCCCGTTCTGATTTGATCGTGACCGCCATGATTACTCTGCTCCCAAAACCTTGATAATACTCTGGAAAACATCTTCCATATTCTGCGTTCCGTCTACCTCTTTCAGCACACCTGCCTTCTTATAGTAATCAATCAGAGGCTGTGTCTGCTGATGATATACATCCAGACGCTTCTTAACCGTCTCCGGCTTGTCATCGTCTCTTAAAACCAGGCTCTGCCCGCAGGTATTGCAGACATTTTCCGTTTTCGGCGGATTAAATGCCACATGATATGTAGCTCCGCAGTTTAAGCAGGCACGGCGGCCGGACATACGGCTGACAATGTTGTCATCGGGAACGTCTACATTTATGGCATAATCAATCCCTGTTCCCATCTCAGCCAGCGCCTTTGTCAGGCTTTCTGCCTGGGGGATCGTTCTTGGGAAGCCATCCAGTACGTAACCGCCGGCGCAGTCCGCCTCATGAATGCGATCCAGCAGCATACCTATGGTGATTTCATCCGGAACCAGCATTCCCTGATCCATGAAACTCTTTGCTTTCATCCCCAGCTCTGTCTGGCCTTTTATATTGGCACGAAAAATATCTCCGGTGGAGATATGGGGAATCTGATATTTCTCTGCAATCTTTTTAGCCTGTGTGCCTTTTCCTGCACCAGGAGCGCCTAACATAATAAGCTTCATGCCATTCTCCCTTCTATCAAACACCTTGTAACAATTCAGAGGTTTGAACTGTCACGACAAATTCTGTGTAAGGCAAAAGAAAGGGCTTAAATGCCCTTTCTTTTGTCAGTGCATTAATCGTTCAAGAATCCTTTATAATTACGCACAAGCATCTGTGATTCAATGGCTTTGATTGTCTCCAGAATAACGCCTACGATAATAATCAGCGAGGTTCCTGCAAAAGACAGGTTGCCGATATTAAACAGGCCGGAAACAATAATCGGAACTATACTGACAACAATCAGTCCGCAGGCCCCGATAAAAACAATATAGTTCAGAATATTGTTCAGATAATCGGAGGTTGGCTTTCCGGGACGGATACCCGGGATAAAGCCTCCCTGCTTTTTAATGTTGTTGGCAACTTCCAATGGGTTGAAGGTGATAGAAGTATAAAAATATGCAAATACCACAATCAGCACAAGGTAAATCACAAGTCCGATGGAGTAAACCGGCTGATCCGGCCTGAACCAGGAAGCAGAACTTAACATTCTTAAAATCTTACCGCCAAAGGTAGAATAATCAACCTGGAAAAACTGGGAGATCATAACCGGTGTGGACATGATGGAAGAAGCAAAAATCACCGGAATAACGCCAGCCGTGTTGATCTTCAACGGAATGACGGAGGATTGTCCTCCTACCATCCGTCTTCCCTGCATCTTCTGGGAATACTGCACCGGGATCCGTCTTTCACCGTCCTGCAGAACGATAACAAAGACTACCATGGCTCCGATAACAGCCAGAATAATGATTGCAGTTACAATCTTTACCGGAATATTCCCTTTGCTTAAGAATCTGGTGTAAAGGGTATTGATATCATTGGGAAGGCTGGAAATAATGTTAAACAACAGCACAATGGAGATACCGTTTCCCACGCCGTTCTCCGTAATTCTCTCACCAATCCACATAAGCAGGGCGCTGCCTGCAGTCATCGTGGCAACCGCTACAATGATACTGAGTGCATTGAACTCATGAAGGAGTCCCTGTCCGCCGAATCCCACTGCCATGGCTATTGATTCGATCAATGCCAGCGCTACGGTGAGATAACGGGTGTACTCAGCAACTTTTTTTCTTCCGTCTTCGCCTTCCCGCTGCATCTCCTCCAATTTAGGAATTGCAATGGTCATCAGCTGCATAATAATGGAAGAAGTAATATATGGGGTAATGCTCAGAGCAAAGACGGACATGCTGGTAAAGGAACCGCCAGTCATGGTATTGAAGAAATTAAATGCGTCTCCGCTCTGTTTTGCAAAAAAGTCTGCAAAATAACTTGTGTTAACTCCAGGAATCGGCAGTTGGGACCCGAAGCGAATTACCACCAGCATCATAAAGGTGTACAGCAGCTTTTTTCGGATGTCCTTAATACGTAACGCGTCTCGGAGTGTTTTCAGCATACTAGATCACCTCACAGGTTCCGCCGGCTGCTTCAATCTTGGCTTTTGCGCCCTCGCTGAATGCATCAACTTTAACCGTAAGTTTCTTGGTCAAATCACCGTCACCAAGAATCTTAACACCGTCTCTCGGGTTCTTAACAATACCAATTTCCATCAAAGATTCTACAGTTACCACTGCATCATTGTCGAATCTCTCCAATGCACTTACGTTAATGCTAACGATCTCTTTGGTGTTGCGGTTGGTAAAGCCCCTCTTCGGAAGACGTCTGTATAATGGCATCTGGCCGCCTTCGAATCCTGGTCTTGGAGCGCCGGAACGTGCTTTCTGGCCCTTATGACCTTTACCAGCAGTTTTTCCGTTACCTGAGCCATGACCGCGACCTCTTCTGAAGCTGTCGCTATGTTTGGAACCCTGGGCTGGCTTTAAATTTGATAAATCCATATCTGCACCTCCTTGTCTCGATATTAAACTTCTTCTACTTTTACTAAATGTCTTACATGCCAGATCATACCTCTGATTGCTTCATTGTCAGGCATTTCAACGGTTTTGTTTAATTTTCTTAAGCCTAAAGCCTCCACGGTGGCTCTCTGTTTGGGGATTGCACCGATTGGGGATTTGACTAAAGTAATTTTTAATTTTTCAGCCATTTTTTCGTCCTCCTTAGCCTACAACTTCTTCTACGGATTTACCGCGAAGTCTTGCAACTTCCTCCGGAGTCTTCATCTGGCACAATCCGTTTAAGGTAGCCAGAACAACGTTGGTTTTGTTGTTGGAACCTAAGGATTTGGTACGGATGTTCTTGATACCTGCCAGCTCAACTACGGCACGGGCCGGACCGCCGGCGATGATACCGGTACCTTCCGGAGCCTTCTTCAGCAGTACGGTTGCGCTGCCGAACTTGCCAAGGAAATCATGAGGGATACTCTTGTTCTCATCTACCGGAATCTCTACCAGATTCTTCATAGCAGCTTCTTTTCCTTTGCGGATTGCCTCCGGAACCTCACCTGCTTTACCAAGGCCTGCACCTACGTGTCCATTTCCATCACCTACTACTACTAAAGCAGAGAATCTCATGGTACGTCCACCTTTTACAGTCTTAGACACACGCTTGATAGCAACTACTCTGTCATTTAATTCCAACTGACTTGCGTCAATGATTGTACGCTTCATGCTGTATTCTCCTCTCTACTAGAATTTCAGACCAGCCTCGCGGGCTGCATCTGCCAGTGCCTGAATCTTACCTTGATATATGAATCCGCCTCTATCAAAGACAACAGTTTCAATTCCCTTCTCCAGGGCTCTCTTTGCGATCAATGTACCAACATATGCCGCCGCATCAACGTCGTTGGTATGTTCCAGTTCAGCCCTTGCAGTTTTCTCTACTGTTGAAGCTGCAGCTAAAGTATTGCCAACTGTATCGTCAATAATTTGAGCATACATATGATTATTGCTTCTAAACACAGCCAGACGCGGTCTCTCGGCCGTACCGGAAAGATGATTGCGTAATCTGCGGTGCTTTTTTTGGCGAACTTCGCTTCTTGACTTCTTACTAACCATTTTTACACTCTCCTTAATTATTTCTTACCAGTCTTACCAACTTTACGTCTGATCACTTCATCAGCATATTTGATGCCCTTGCCCTTGTACGGCTCAGGTCTTCTCTTGTCTCTGATTTCAGCAGCGTATTGGCCAACTTTTTCTTTGTCGATACCTTTTACGGTAATCTTATTCTGCCCCTCAAGTACAGACTCGATACCTTCCGGGTCAGTCATCTCTACCGGATGGGAATATCCCAGGTTCAGAACCAGCTTTTTGCCCTGCTTTGCAGCTCTGTAACCAACACCGTTTATTTCCAGAACCTTCTCGTAGCCATTGGTTACGCCTACGATCATGTTGTTAACTAACGTTCTTGTCAGGCCATGTAAAGATTTCATCTTCTTTAAATCATTTGGTCTGGTTACTACAATATGTCCATCCTCTTCCTTGATGGTCATCTCCTCAGGCAAAACTCTTTCCAGAGTTCCCTTCGGTCCTTTTACAGTCACTTTATTATTTTCTGCGATTGTGACAGTTACGCCTGCCGGAATCGCGATAGGCATTCTTCCTATACGTGACATGCCGTTTACCTCCTTAAATTTTCGGAAAAGACTTTGGCATCTTTTCTGTTTTCAGATTTTGAGATATTACCAGATAAAAGCTAATACTTCTCCGCCTACACCTAACTGGCGTGCTTCCTTGTCGGTGATAACGCCCTGGTTTGTAGAAATAATAGCGGTTCCTAAGCCGCCTAGTACTTTCGGCAGTTCTTCTTTGTTTGCATACACACGCAGACCTGGCTTGGAAATTCTCTTAAGGCCGGTGATGATTCTCTCGTTCTTATCTGCGCCGTATTTTAAGGTAATGCGGATGGTCTTAAATGCGCCGTCCTCAACTAAATCATACTTTTTAATATATCCTTCTTTTACCAGAATATCAGCAATCGCTAATTTCATTTTAGATGAAGGTACATCTACAGTATCATGTTTCGCAGTATTTGCATTACGGATTCTTGTAAGCATATCTGCAATCGGATCGCTCATTGTCATGATTAATTCTCCTCCTATAATTTTGCTGATACCAACTTGGTTCCCTCAGGGTCACATCCCGCTGCGTTTCACAGGGAAGTTCTTCGACCGGGATTCATTAAGAAATGTATATTACCAGCTGGCTTTCTTAACTCCCGGAATCTGACCTTTGTATGCTAATTCACGGAAGCAGATACGGCAGATGCCGTATTTTCTTAAATATGCATGTGGGCGACCACAGATTCTGCAGCGGTTATATTCTCTGGTAGAGAATTTTGCCGGACGCTGCTGCTTAATCTTCATCGAAGTTTTAGCCATGGGATCTCCTCCTTATTTCTGAAATGGCATATTGAATAATGTCAAAAGTTCACGAGCTTCTTCATCTGTCTTGGCAGTTGTGACAAAGATAATATCCATACCTCTGATTTTGTCAACCTTGTCATATTCGATCTCCGGGAAGATCAACTGCTCTTTGATACCAAGTGCATAGTTTCCTCTGCCGTCAAATGCGTTGGGATTCACACCGCGGAAGTCACGTACACGAGGAAGCGCCAGGTTAATCAGACGATCAGCGAATTCATACATCTTCTCGCCACGTAAGGTAACTTTACATCCAATAGGCATACCTTCTCTGATCTTAAAGTTTGCAACAGACTTTTTAGCCTTGGTTGTTATCGCTTTCTGGCCGGTGATCCGTTCCAGGTCACTTACTGCGGAGTCCAGCACTTTTGCATTATCTTTTGCTTCGCCGACACCCATGTTGATCACAATCTTATCTAACTTCGGAACCTGCATAACGTTCTTATAGCCGAATTTCTTGATCATGGCATCTACGATCTCATTCTTATAAATCTCTTTTAATCTAGCCACTGTTTTTTCCTCCTCTCCTGAATTATTCGATCACTTTGCCAGTTGCCTTTGCAATACGGACTTTCTTGCCGTCTCTTATCTCAAAACCAACTCTGGTTGCTTTTCCGTCAACAAATAACATAACATTGGAAATGTCCATCGGAGCTTCCTGATTGACAATCCCGCCGTTTGGGTTGGCTGCACTTGGCTTTGTGTGCTTAGTCACCATGTTGCATCCTTCAACCAAAACCCTGCCGTCTTTTACCTGAAGAACTTTGCCGGTCTTATCTTTATCTTTTCCTGCGATAATTTTTACCATATCGTTTTTCTTAATTTTATGCACAGCCTGCACCTCCCTACAGTACTTCCGGAGCCAGGGAAACAATCTTCATAAACTGTCTCTCTCTTAACTCTCTTGCTACCGGCCCAAAGATACGAGTTCCTCTTGGAGTCTTGTCATCTTTGATAATTACTGCTGCATTCTCGTCAAACTTGATATAGGAACCATCTTTTCTGCGGGCGCCTTTCACAGTACGAACCACTACAGCTTTCACTACGTCGCCTTTTTTTACAACGCCGCCTGGTGTTGCATCTTTAACAGTGGCAACGATAATATCGCCTATATTCGCATATCTTCTTGTTGATCCACCCATAACACGGATACAAAGTAATTCTTTCGCTCCGGTATTATCGGCAACCTTCAGTCTCGTCTCCTGCTGAATCATGCCTGATACTCCTTCCTGTTTTCACTATCTTATATTCCCGTCTGGATTTACGGGAAACACGAACTTTGCTTTATCTCGCTTTCTCAACAATCTCTACAAGTCTCCATCTCTTATCCTTGGACAGAGGCCTTGTTTCCATAACCTTTACGGTATCGCCGATGACACACTCATTCTTCTCATCGTGTGCTTTTAATTTATAGGTCTTCTTTACAATCTTGCCGTATAAAGGATGTTTTACGTGGTCTTCGATTGCCACAACGATGGTCTTATCCATCTTGTCGCTTACGACTTTGCCCTGACGTGTTTTTCTTAAATTTCTTTCCACGACTCTATATCTCCTCTCTCTATTCGCAGTGCCTTAACCTGCCGTTCAATCAAGCCATTTTAGATTTCTGTGTAATAACAGTCTGAATCCGCGCAATGTTCCTGCGAACTTCTTTGATTCTGCTGGTGTTATCCAGCTGATTCGTTGCATTCTGGAATCTCAAGTTAAACAGTTCCTTCTTTGCTGCCACCAACTCTTCGTTTAACTCTGCAGCTGTCTTTGCATTCAATCCTTCTACGTACTTATTAGTTTTCACTGTTATCACCGCCTTCTAAATCTGCCTTAGCAGCAATCTTACATTTACATGGTAACTTGTGCATAGCAAGACGTAACGCTTCACGGGCTGTTTCTTCCGGCACTCCGGCAATCTCAAACAGGACACGGCCTGGTTTTACAACCGCTACCCAGTACTCTAACGCACCTTTACCGGAACCCATACGGGTTTCTGCCGGTTTTGCAGTAACCGGTTTGTCCGGGAAGATTTTAATCCAGACTTTACCACCACGCTTGATATAACGAGTCATAGCAACACGGGCTGCCTCAATCTGATTGGACTTGATCCAGCATGGCTCTGTAGCTACCAGACCATACTCACCGTTGGAAATTGTATTACCTCTCAAGGCTTTTCCTGCCATAGAACCACGGAACTGTTTACGGCGTTTCACTCTTTTAGGCATTAACATTATTTATCGCTCCCTTCCTTGTTTCCCTTAGCAGGAAGTACCTCGCCTTTGTAGATCCACACCTTAACGCCAACCTTGCCGTAGGTGGTATCTGCTTCAGCGAAACCATAATCAATATCTGCTCTTAATGTCTGTAACGGAATTGTGCCTTCACTGTAGAACTCGGTACGAGCCATGTCTGCACCGCCAAGGCGTCCTGCACAGGCGGTCTTGATGCCCTTTACGCCGGCCTTCATGGAACGACCCATGGTAGACTTCATGGCGCGGCGGAAAGAAACACGGTTCTCCAGCTGCTGAGCAATGCTCTCTGCCACCAGCTGAGCGTCACGCTCTGGTCTCTTGATCTCTTTAATATCTACAAAAAGCTTCTTGTCAGTCAGTTTCTGAACTTCTGCTTTTAATTTTTCAATCTCTGCGCCGCCTTTTCCGATAACAACGCCTGGCTTTGCAGTATAAACGATTACCTTAACTCTGTCAGATGCTCTCTCAATCTCAATCTTGGAGATGCCTGAACTGAACAGTCTCTTCTTCAGGAATTTACGGATTTTATAGTCTTCAACCAGATTGTCTGCAAAATCCGCATCTGCATACCATTTGGAATCCCAGTCTTTAATAACACCGACTCTTAAGCCATGTGGATTAACTTTCTGTCCCATATTTGCCTCCTATCTCTCATTCAGCACGATTGTAATGTGGCTCATTCTCTTCTCGATTCTGTAAGCTCTGCCCTGTGCTCTCGGTTTAACTCTCTTCATGGTTGGTCCCTTGTTTGCAAAACACTCTTCAATATACAGATTTTCTCTGCTCATATTGTTGTTGTTTTCTGCGTTTGCAACTGCGGACTCCAATAATTTCTTAATCAAAGTAGAAGCATATCTAGGACTGTAAGTTAAAATACCAAGTGCTGTCTGCACATCCTTGCCTCTGATGGCATCTAATACGAAGCATGCTTTCTGAACAGATACTCTTGCGTAGGACAGCTTTGCGGATGGCCTGGTATCTTTTTTAGCATTTCTCTCTCTCTTTATCTGACTTCTATGTCCCTTAGCCATTAGAATAACCTCCTTTCAAATTCTGACGATTAACGTTTGGTCTTCTTCTCGTCTTTGCCATGGCCTCTGTAGGTTCTGGTTGCAACGAACTCGCCCAGCTTGTGTCCAACCATGTCCTCTGTAATATATACCGGAACATGCTTTCTGCCGTCATGAACTGCTATTGTATGTCCAACCATCTGCGGGAAAATGGTGGAACGGCGGGACCAGGTCTTAATCACCTGTTTCTGTCCGGCTGCGTTCATAGCATCTACTTTTTTCAGTAAATGTGCATCTGCAAATGGTCCTTTTTTAAGTGAACGTGCCATATGGTTTTTCCTCCTTCAACTATTTAATGGTCTTACCATCGCGTCTTCTTACGATCAACTTGTTAGACTGTTTGTTCTTCTTCCTGGTCTTCAGACCCAGAGCAGGCTTGCCCCAAGGAGTGCTTGGACCCGGACGTCCGATACCAGTCTTGCCTTCGCCACCGCCGTGTGGATGGTCGTTGGGGTTCATAACAGAACCACGAACCGTAGGACGGATGCCCATATGACGTTTTCTACCAGCTTTACCAATGTTAATCAGGTTGTGATCTGCGTTTCCGACTACACCGATGGTTGCGCGGCATACAATCGGAACCATTCTCATCTCACCTGAAGGAAGTCTCAGGGTAGCATATTTGCCTTCTTTTGCCATCAACTGAGCTGCATTTCCAGCGGAACGCACCAGCTGGCCGCCCTTGCCAGGATACAGTTCAATGTTGTGGATCTGCGCACCAACCGGAATATTGCTTAAAGGAAGGCAGTTGCCTACTTTCGCCTCTGCGTGAGGGCCGCTCATGACTTTCATGCCGTCTGTCAGGCCCGCCGGTGCCAGGATATAGGATTTCTCGCCGTCTGCATAGCAGATCAAAGCGATGTTAGCTGTTCTGTTGGGATCATACTCGATTCCGATTACTGTTGCCGGAATTCCGTCTTTTTTATTTCTCTTAAAATCGATAAGTCTGTATTTTCTTCTGTTGCCGCCGCCGCGGTGTCTTACTGTGATTTTTCCCTGATTGTTGCGGCCGGCATTCTTTCTCAAAGATACTACCAAAGATTTCTCCGGAGCAGACTTTGTGATCTCGCTGAAGTCAGAGCCAGTCATCTGTCTTCTGGAAGGTGTATATGGGTTATAAGTTTTAATTCCCATGTTAAATAACTCCTTTCATCGTGGCTGCCGCGTCATGCAACGCGCCCACGCGTTTCTTTTTATCACGGCACAGTATAGGGGTTTATTTATCACTGGAGCCGTATATTTATTAAGGAAGTTCTTCTCCCTTTGGTCGAAGAACGACTTTCGCACTAAGCTCGAAAAAACCTCACTAAGTGCTCAATGTCGAAGAACGGCTTTCGCACTAAGCTCGTGAAAGACCTTGCTAAGTGCTCAATGCCTATAGACCAGAGAATACCTCGATCTCTTTGCTGTCCTCGGTCAGTTTGACGATTGCCTTTTTGGTCTTTGCCGTCTTGCCTACAACCATGCCTCTTCTTTTCTTCTTGCCGTCGATATTCATGGTGTTGACTTTCTCTACCTTTGTCCCCGGGAACATTTTTTCCACAGCCTCTTTTACCTGGCTTTTGTTTGCCTCAGGGTGTACCAGAAACGTATATTTCTTCTCGCCCATGGCGTTCATGCTCTTCTCGCTGACCACCGGTTTCAAGATAACGTCGTAATATTGAATGTTAGCCATTATGCGTACACCTCCTCGATACTTGCAACAGCTGCCTTGGTAGCTACTACCGTATTGTATTTTAAGATGTCATATACATTGATGGTGTTAACCTGTGCCGTCTTCACAGTAGGAATGTTCCTTGCGGAGATTGCCGCATTGTCGCTTCCCTCATCCAGCACAACCAGGGCCTTGGATACTTTCAAGTTGTCCATCACTGCCTGGAACTTTTTGGTCTTAATCTCATCAAATTTCAGTTCATCAACCACGATAAATTTGTTCTCATTCACTCTGCTGGTCAATGCTGCCTTTAATGCTGCTCTCTTCTCTTTCTTGTTCAGCTTGATTGAATAATCTCTTGGAACGGGAGCAAATACAACGCCGCCGCCAGTCCACTGAGGAGCTCTGGTTGAACCCTGTCTTGCATGACCGGTTCCTTTCTGTCTCCATGGCTTTTTGCCACCGCCGGACACTTCTGCGCGGGTTTTTGCTTTCTGTGTTCCCTGACGCTTGTTGGCCAGATGAGCAACTACTGCCATGTGTACCAGATGTTCATTAATCTTGGCGCCAAACACTGCATCGCTCAGCTCTAAAGTGCCAACTTCATTACCTTCCATATTATAAACAGATACGTTTGCCATTTGTGTTGTCCTCCTTTCCTATAAAAGCATTAAACTGCTTTTACTGTTTCTTTCAGTGTTACTAAGGCTTTCTTCGGCCCTGGCACAGCACCCTTTACCAAAATCAGATTATTTTCAGCGTCAATCTGAACGATCTCAAGATTCTGGATGGTTACCTGCTTGCTGCCCATGTGGCCAGGCATGCCTTTTCCCTTGAATACACGGCTGGGGTCGGAGCATGCACCGTTGGAACCCTGATGACGATGGAACTTAGAACCATGAGCCATAGGTCCTCTGGACTGTCCAAGTCTCTTAATAGCACCCTGGAAACCTTTACCTTTGGAGATTGCTGTCGCGTCAATCTTGTCGCCTGCGGCGAAGATGTCTGCTTTAATTTCATCCTTTACAGAATACTCTTCTGCATTATCAAACCGGAACTCGCGGATGAATCTCTTATAAGAAACACCTGCCTTGTCAAAATGGCCTTTCAATGGCTTGTTGACTAATTTTTCTCTCTTGTCCACAAAGCCAACCTGAACTGCCTTGTAGCCGTCATTCTCCACAGTCTTAACCTGCGTCACAACACAGGGACCTGCCTGAAGAACTGTTACGGGAGTTAATACTCCTTCGTCGTTGAAAATCTGTGTCATTCCAACTTTCGTAGCTAAAATCGCTTTCTTCATTACTTTTACCTCCTGTTATTAATCTACAGCGGAACGCATATCGCGTTCATCCTAGAACAGGCATATACAAAGTATTACTTCTATATTAACCCTTCTGGATTTCGAAACCTGCAGGCTTTCGCCTGTTGCCGCATGGCCGCGGCCTTGCATACATATGGACTGTCTTATTTGGTCTTCATCTTGATGTCGATAAACACACCTGCCGGCATCTCCAGCCTGGACAGTGCCTCTACTGTCTTCTGGTTGGGAGTTGTGATATCAATCAGTCTCTTGTGTGTTCTCTGCTCAAACTGCTCTCTGGAATCTTTGTACTTGTGAACAGCTCTTAAGATAGTCACTACCTCTTTCTTTGTAGGCAGCGGCACCGGCCCGCTCACCTGTGATCCTGTCTTTTTTACAGTCTCGATGATTTTTGCGGCAGACTGGTCGATTAACTGATGATCGTATGCCTTCAATGTGATTCTCATTACTTGACTTGCCATAAAAAAAGTCGCCTCCTTTTCGCACTTTTTAATGAAGTACGACAAGCGGTGACTGTACACGTTTCCGGGTGTGTCATTCTTTCTCATCACACCTTTCTGCATAAACCTTGCAGAATATCTGTTTGTACAGTGACTTGTCGCCAGTTTCCTAACTTGACATTCGCTCCACGGAAAACCTGCCACAGACGGGCAGCAACCTCACGTTTCACAGCTATCATGTCACAGCCTTGTTAGTGTAGCATGATTTTTAAGGAATTGCAAGTGTTTTTTTCTTTTTATGGGAATTTTTTATGGGAAATTATATAAAAACAGGCCACAGGAATATGGAAAAATTCCTCATTCCTGCTGCCTGTCCTTTCATCACTGTATTATCAGTTCCATACCGGTTCTTCTGCAGGTCTTCCGTAGCTGCCTCCGGAGACGCTGTCCTCATTTACCTTCGTCAGGATGCCCTGGCTGTTGGTGGTATATTTGACTCCGTCAGCATCCTTTACACCGGAAGTGCTCTTGGTGATCTTTCCGGAGGTATTTACCAGATAGGTCTGTCCGCCGGGAATGCTGATAGGCTGATACCGTGAGCCTGCGTCTGCTTTCTGCTGTTTCCCCATGTAATAGAGGGAACCGTCCTTTACCCCTGTAAACCCTCTGCCGTTGGTCTGGAAGTAGTAGTTTGCCGTGGTGCCGTCCTCCTCCTTGATGGTGGTCTTGCCGGTTCTGGCTGTGCGGGTATTCTCCTCAAAGTAATAGGCTGTGGCTTCCGTCTTGTTGTTGTTGATGTACACCTTCTGAAGGCCGTATACCGGATTGCCGGCGGAGTTAAACAGGTATGTCTTATTGTTTATTCTGGTTAAGTCTGAGGTGGTGAATTCGCCATCGTCAGAACCACACTTGGGCACACCCTTGCTGGAGAAATAATACCAGTCTACATCATCGTGGCTTCCCCTGACTCCCTTGGGAGCTTCCTCCGAATACCATCCGGTTATGGCCTTTCCGTCTTTTCCGTAATAGCGGTAGCTGGCAATGGTGTCGCCGCCGTCTATATTCACCCAGCCGGTCTGCATGGCCCCGTTCATATTAAAGCAGTAGTAGGTTCCGTCTATCCGCTTCTCCCCGTATCCGTTGTTGGCTTCTGTGGGGACGAACTTCTGGCCGCTGGAATTAAAGTAGTACCATTTCCTTCCCTCATCATCGTCAAAGGGATCGCTGTCTTCATCATCCCCTTCCGGAGGATAAAGCTTGTTCCAGCCGGTGGCCGCCGCGCCGCTGCTGGTGAGATAATACATATTGTTCTCGATCCAGCCGGTCTCCATGGCTCCGTCGCCGTCAAAATGATACCAGCGGTTATCAATCTTCTTCCAGGCATCAATCACCGCCCTGCCGTTGTCATTGAAATAATACCAGTTGGTTCCCTCGGCTCTTCCGCCGCTTCCGAAGGTAAGCTGCAGCCATCTCCCTGATACCATAATACCGTTGGCATCTACATAATACATGTCATCTATCCAACAGCTGACTGCCATCTGGCCATATTCATTCAGATAACGCCACTGATCGTCAGCCCCTTTTTTCCACTCATTCGTAACAAACGATCCGTTGGAATCGTAATACACCCACTTTCCATTCTCAGTTGCCCATCCGGCCGCAGCCAGGGATACGATTCCGTTTCCTACTGTCAGGGCAGCCGACAATGTCAGGATTATCAGACCCCTTTTTCTCATATCACTCTCTCCTTCCCCGTTGTTCCTCTCTATCTGTTCATCCAATTTTTAGAAGTTCTGGTTCCTATTGTATCAAGGTATCTCTTTTTATTCAATCAAAAATATCTTTCAATTCTATTACGATTCCTGTCGATTCTCAAACGAAGCCGTAAAAAGAATTCCTTCTCATCCTTCTTGACGCCCCTTTTCTTCTTAAGTATAATCGGTACATAGACAAAGGAAGGTTTATGGAAAGGCTGGTATTCATATGTGGATTGCAGATGGTTGGAAAGATTATGAGGTAATTGACTGTTCAAAAGGGGAAAAGCTGGAGCGCTGGGGAGATTACCTTCTGATCCGTCCGGATCCCCAGGTTATCTGGGATTCCCCCAGGACCCATAAAGGCTGGAAGCATCCTAACGGCCATTACCACCGCAGTGCCAAAGGCGGCGGTGAATGGGAATTTTTTGATCTTCCCCAGCAGTGGGATATCCGCTATCATGACCTGACATTTCATCTAAAGCCCTTCAGCTTCAAACACACAGGGCTTTTCCCTGAGCAGGCTGCCAACTGGGACTGGTTCGGGGATACGATCCGCCGGGCGGACAGGCCTGTAAAGGTTTTAAATCTGTTTGCCTATACCGGCGGTGCCACCATAGCTGCCGCCCGTGCAGGCGCCAGCGTCACCCACGTGGATGCGTCCAAAGGAATGGTGGGATGGGCAAAGGAAAACGCCAAATCCAGCGGTCTGGAGAATGCCCCCATCCGCTGGATCGTAGATGACTGTGTTAAATTTACAGAGAGGGAGATCCGCCGGGGCAATCACTATGATGCCATCATCATGGATCCCCCTTCCTATGGCAGAGGTCCCAAGGGAGAGATCTGGAAGATCGAGGATTCCATCCATCCCTTCGTAAAGCTGTGTGCCAAGCTTCTGTCCCAACAGCCTCTGTTTTTCCTGATCAACTCCTACACCACCGGTCTGGCGCCCTCAGTCCTGTCTTACATGCTGTCTCTGGAGATCTGCCCGGTTCACAAAGGCCAAGTGCAGTCCCAGGAGATCGGGCTGCCTGTATCCGGCAGCGGGCTGATTCTTCCCTGCGGCGCTTCCGGGCGCTGGAGCCGGGATACATTTTAAGGCGGAACCCTTTATCCCAGCACCGAGAAAATATCCGGCAGCTCATGGATGACATACGTGGGGATCACATCCTCATACTGAGCCTGCCGGTCTCTGGTAAACCAGCAGGTATCCATGCCTGCGTCGCTGCCGCCCTTGATGTCAGAGGTCAGAGAGTCTCCAATCACCAGGGTCTTCCCCTGCTGAAAGCCTGGAATATGTGCCTTTACATAATCAAAAAATTCCTTTGACGGCTTATTGACCCCTATTCTTCCAGAGATAAAAAAGTCTGAAAAATATTGGCTGAGACCTGAGTGTTCCATACGGAATTCCTGGGTCTCCTCCAGTCCGTTGGTGATCACATACAGGCGGTACGTTTTTTTCAGCTCTGCCAGAACCTGATGTACACAGGGTATCTGCTGGATTCCCCGGTTCAGATAGCGCCTGTACGTCTTTTCCCACCGGGCTCCGTCTACCTCCCGCCCATAATGCTTCATCAGCATGGCAAAGCGGTTATTCAGAACCTCTTCTAAAGAAATCTCCTTTTTCTCTATCTTCTTCCACAATCCGGAGTTGATCCTCTTATACGTCTGATACATCTCATCCGTATACGTTTCCCCCAATTCCAGAAGCATAGAGCGGAAAGACTCTGCTTCGTTGGCGTCAAAATCCAGCAGCGTATTATCCACATCAAATAACAGTGTCGTATATTTCACTCTAATCTCCACCTCCCGGCATCCGGCCTCTTCTATACTTCCTGGCTGAAAGCTCCTTTTACAAAAGGCCCTGGCTGCGGCCGGACACCTCTGTGGCTTCCATAATAATCTTCGTTAAAAATAATCTCCGTCCCGTCAGGATTCTCAAACTTCTGTTCCGGCTGGAAGGCCTCTCCCAGAGTCTCTGTGGAAATCACACCGGTTTCAAATTCCGGAAGAAACTCATACAGATTGGTCTCCAGGCTGTATACTCCATCCTTTTCTGTCACCCTGACATAAATCTTATGTTCTGTGTCAACTCTGTAATTCACTTCCCTGGTGCAAGGCTGCGCGCCGTTAAAGAATACGTTGCCTCCGGTGTAAACCGGCATCTTGTCATAATATTTGCCCCGATCCTCCCTGGAGCCTTTGTCCCCTTCACGGAAGAACCGCTCTAAAAACTCCTTCTGGGTAGGATACTCATCAAAAGGCTTTGTCCCCACCACCGGGTTGAATTTCATTGCGGTTTCATCCTGGGCATCCCCCAGAAACCGGGCCGGAACCTGTCCCTGAACAAATATATTATTGTAGAAACGCATATCTCCGTGGAGGAATGTCATAAAGCCTGCCACCTCTGTCCTGTGAGGAACATGGTAAGGCGTATACCGCTCATGTCCGCTTCCCCCGTTGTTGGTTCCCTCCCCCACACTGGTGAAGGAGCCGCAGATTAAATTGTGGACATAGGCGACTCCCTGGGTTGCCAGCTTTCCGCTGTAGGTAGACAGAAGCACATTGTTGTCCACCAGAGTGGGCCCATGGCTCACCTCGATAAAAATATCCTCCCCCAGTGCAAGAGGCATGCTTAAATCCGTACCGGCCGGCGGGACATTGTCATGGAACAGGTTCTGGGTCACCCTTGTGCCCTGGGCCTGCCAGTCCAGCCACAGCCCTCTGGTACAGTGATGAATATGGTTGCGCCGGAAGATCACGTCAATGGCCCCATGCATCTTGATTCCGCCGATCTCGGCCCCTGCCATCTGCTGCTTGTTGTTGATATGGTGAATATGGTTGTCTTCTATAATAGAGAATACACCTCCCAGATGCCCCACGATACCCGTCTGCTCACAGTGGTGGATATTGCACCGGCGGATAATATGGGAACCGATATTCTCCTTGGTCCATCCTTCTGTCTGGGCCTGGCAGATGGCATCCCGCTCCGTCTGAGTCCCATGCTTTACCCGCCTCACTGCCCATTTATTCTCATTTTCCGGCTGGAGATATTTCCCCAGGGAAATGCCGCAGCACTTGGAATCTGACACCTCACAGTCCTCTATGATCCACCCCTTTGACCAGTGAGGGCCGATCATTCCCTCCTGATAAGCCGTTGGAGGGGCCCAGGTAGTGGCAGCCTGCTTCACTGCAAAGCCGGACAGAGTGATATAGCTGACCCCTGTCTTATCCGGATAAAAACAGTTGCGGCGCACATTGATCTCCACATTCTCCTTGTTGGGATCTGCCCCCTGGAAATTGGCATAGAGAACCGTCACATCCCCGTCCTGCTCTGTATACCATTTATACAGAGAATATGCAGGCTCCCAGGAAGCCGGATTCTCCACCGGCTTAAGCACCTCCTCGATGCTGAAGCACTCATACATGGAACGCCCGTTCAGATACACTTCCCCGGTATGAACCGGCTTATCCCCATAGTACCAGTCGCCGAAAATCTCCGTGGTATAGGGATTGTAAGATCCGAAAATCCCGTTGGGAATCCGGGCCGTCCACACATCCTTCTCATATGGGGCCCAGCACTTCACTTCCTCCGCCCCGGTAATCACCGCTTCCAGGGGCTTTTCGGAGCGATAGACAATGGGAGCTTTTTCCGTTCCCCCATTGCGGGGATTTACATATTCCCGGTATACGCCGGGAGCCACCACGATCTCATCCCCGGCCACCGCCAGCCGGGCGGCAGCGTTGATCGTCTTAAACGGCCGTTCCCTGCTTCCGTCCCCAGGCCGCTTTGCGTCAGATGCCACATAATAGATCATGTCTTCTTCCTCCTTACATTCCAGACTTTTTTACTCATAAATGGTTCTTCCCTTTTCGTCCGAAATCCCTGATTTCCGGTAAAAATAGGAGTTAATCTGATCTCTCCAGTTCACTGCATTCTTAAGCTGTCTCTCCAGCCTTTCTTTTACATTCTCATAGCTTTCCTCATCCAGCTGCTCCTTTAGTTCTTCCCACGTGGCCTGATATTGTTTTACCTTTTCCACGCCTTCAAAATGGGTGTCATAGATGTGCTGAATCACCGTCTTTCCGGAATGAAGCACATGGGTATAGGGCACATGGTGGAAGAACAGCAGATATTCATCCGGACAGGAGGAAAGCGCTTCATACTCCCCGGCCCGTTCCTCCGAGTACTGGAAGGTGTAGCCGGTTCCGGTGGCTCTTGTACGGTCCCTCCCCAGGCCGTTCCGATCCGCATAATGATACGTTCCCCAGCTGTCATACTCATAACCGTCAATGTCCGGCCCGTAGTGCAGCTTCGGCTTGCACATAAACCCTACGGACAGCGGACAGGTGTAATCCTCATAGGTCTCCCTGGAGGTCATGAGAATGCCCAGAAGCTTCTCCTCCCCTTTTTCATCCAGCTCAAAGCTTAACCGAATCCACTCTCCGGCGATCTCCTCCGCCGATGCATCATTGCTCCAGATCATACGCCCATATCCGTACAGGTTGGCCTGGGACAGCTTATTCCCTGTCCAGTTGTCATCCATGCCCACGCTGCCCACTGCCGCGATTCCGGACAACGCCCTGTTCTGAGAATGAGTCTTAATCACATGTTTGATCACCGAATCCCCTTCATATTTGGTATCAAAATCCATAGTCTCCTTCCACATGGGAACCAGGTAGCAGATATCAATCTGATGTCCCGTATATTCCTGAGTAATCTGGAACTCCAACATCTGATTGGTATTTTTCAAAGCCCCGAACAGAGGAGAATGAGGCTCCCGAATCTGGAAATCAATGGGCCCGTTCTTAATCTGCAGAATCACATTATCTGCAAATTTCCCGTCCAATTCCATAAAAATATCGTAAGCTGCCTTCGCCCTGTCCAGGCTTCTGTCTCTCCAGTCCTGCCTGCAGTTATACACAAAACAGCGCCAGATAATAATCCCGCCGTAGGGAGCAACCGCCTCCGCCAGCATATTGGCCCCCTCATCATGATTCCTTCCATAAGTAAACGGCCCCGGCCTTCCCTCAGAATCCGCCTTCACCACAAAGCCGGCAAAATCCGGAATCACCTGATAGATCCCTGCCACCGTATCCTTCCACCACTGCCGGACCTCCGGCGCCAGAGGATCCGCTGTCTCCAGGCCGCCGATACTCATAGGCGACGCGTAATTGACGCTGAGGAAGAGCTTAATCCCATACTGGCCAAACACATCCGAAATCCTCTTAATCTCCGCCAGATACTCCGGCTCAACAAAATGCGTCTCCAGCTGATGCACATTTACATTATTAATAGAAACCCCATTGATACCAACCGAGGCAAGCAGTCTGGCATACTGCCGAACCAGTTCCATGTCCCCCCGGAAGCGGTTCTTGTCATAGTAAATAGAATCCCCCGCATACCCTCTCTCAATCGATCCGTCAAAATTATCCCAGTGGTTGATCATGCGGATGCTCTGATCCGGAACCGAAACATAAGGAAATTCCTTCTGTCCGGTAATAAGGAGCCGGTGAAGCCCAAACATGCCGTACAGAAGCCCCTGTTCCCCACACGCTTCCACCACATACCGGTTCCCTTCTTTTTCGATCCGATAGCCCTCCTTCAAAAGGCTTTTCTCATCCGTCCTTCGGAACAAAACCCTGGCATCCTTCCCCTCAGACTTTTCAGTTCCCGCAAACAGAAGAGGCATCTCCCTTTCAATAGTTTCCATTATCCACCCTGCATCCGCGTTTTCTGCCACACAGAAACTCCACGTCCCCTGGCCTTTCTTCTTCAGCCAGCACAAATCTCTGTCTTCTCTCATATTCACCTGTCCTTTTCAAAAATGTTTACCCTCACCTTTTAGCATACGAGATAACGTAGCCCCCCTACTCAAAAACTGCACCGGAAATCCAATCCCCGGTGCAGCCCCTGCCTTCTATGTATTTCCTGCAATCAGCATATCACATTCTGCATGCTCCCTGCAAGCCAGCATTTAATATTTTCCCCCACAATCACGGCCCTCTTCTCAAATGCCTGTTCCGAAGCAAACGCCACATGAGGAGTAGCGATCAGATTCCTGGCCCCGAAAAGCACATGATCCTTTGCCACCGGCGGCTCCACCTCAAACACATCCACAGCCGCCCCGGCGATCCAGCCTTCATTCAAAGCCTTCGCCAGCGCCTCACTGTCCACAATCGGCCCTCTCGCCGTATTAATAAACAATGCATTCTTCTTCATCATCCCAAACTGTGCTTCCCCCATAAGCCCAACGGTCTCACTGGTCTGCGGCACATGAACCGACACAATATCACAGGTCTTAAGAAGCTCTTCCATGGAAACAAATGTCACCCCGGGAATCTCCTTCACCGACCGGTTGTAAGCATACGTCTCACACCCGAATGCCTGGGCGATCTGTAACACTCTCTCACCGATAGCCCCTGCTCCGATGACGCCGAACTTCTTGCCTTCCAGCTCGAAACCAACCAATCCCTGCTTGGTTCCTCCGTCTCTCACTGCATCATTACAGGCCAGCACATTCCTTGCCATGTCAATGACAAACCCAAACACCAGATCCGCCACTGCCACGGTAGAGTATCCTGCACAGTTGCACACACGGATCCCCTTTTCTTTACAATACTGAATATCCACCAGATCCACACCGGTAAACGCCACGCAGATCATCTTAAGCTCCGGACATTTCTCCATAATATCCCTGCCATACTTCATATTGGAAAGAACCACGCAGTCCGCTCCCTGGCTTCGCTCCGTAAGAACCTGAGGATCCTCATTCCTGTCCTGATAATAAGTAATCTCATGCCCGGTTCCAACTGCTTCTTCCACAATTCTTTTCAGACTGTCTCCGGAGATGCCAAGCGGCTCTAAAAATGTAATCTTCATTGTTGTCTTCCTCCAAATTATTCCAAATTTACTTCATTTTAGCCTTTCACAGCGCCTGCTGTCAATCCTTCTATGAAATACCGGTTGAAGCACAGGTATACGATAATCATGGGAACCATGGCAATGGCTGAGCCTGCCAGCATCAGATTCCAGGAGGAGGCAGCCTCGCCGGATCCCTTTAAATTCATGATACCTACAATAAGCGGCATTCTGTCAGGATTGGAAAGGGTAAACACCATGGGCATCAGGTAATCATTCCAGGAATGCCTGAATTCCAGAATCGCAATGGTAGCGATCAGAGGCTTTAAAAGGGGAAGGATTATCTTCACATACGTAGCAAAGAAGGAGCATCCGTCAACCTTCGCCGCCTCGTCAATTTCCTTTGAGATAGAGCGGATATAGGAACAGGTAATAAACAGATTGGTAACATTCAGCCCAAGCACTCTTATTATGATCACGCCCCACAAAGATTTGTTAATCCCCAAAAACTTTGCGATGGCAAACTGAGGATACAGAGTCAGGCTTCCCAAATTTACAAACATGGAAGATACCACCAGTGCAAACAGGATATTCTTACCCGGGAAATCTCCCCGCTCAAAACAGTAACCAGCCACCGTACTGGTAAAAATTGTTCCAAACACAATAGTTCCGGCCATAAAAATGGAATTCCCCGTATACTTTGCAAAATTCCCTAATTCCCAGGCCTGCTTATAATTATCAAACACAAATTTCTCCGGCAGAAGCTTTCCGTTGGATGCCAGAAGCTCCATATTTCCCTTAAAAGAACCTAATATGGTGTAGAGTACCGGGAACATGGCAACGATAAAGATAATAATCAGCACCAGATACATCAAACCGGCAGAAACAAACTTTCTCGAATTTTTCATATGAAATTCCCCCATCTGTTATATTCATGCAACGGTTATTCCGTGCTGTGGCCCAGTTTATCAGTTGCTTTCATGTAAATCAGAGAAATAATTGCCAGAATAATACCGGTTACAACAGCCATGGCTGATGCATATCCAACCTCAATATTCCTTCCGTCATAGCCAAAGAAATACTTAAATACATAAGTCATAACCACTTCCGTCCCGCCTGCCGGCTGTCCGTTGGTAGTAGCCAATACCAGATCCGATACCGTCTATCTCCGCACATTCGTAAAGCTCCAGCGGAACACTTTGAAGCGCCATAAGGAAGAAAATCATGTTGATACCATAATTATTCCATACAGATGCCAGCCCAAGGACAAACATGGCAAGCCATTTATTGCCAAACCAGTTGATCGGCCTGGAAATAATATGTACATTCATCAGCATTCCGTTTATAATTCCGTTAAATGCAGCAAACATCAGAGAGAAAATCAAACCTGCAATAGCCGTACTGATAATAGCCGGAAGGAACAGTGTCACACGGAAGAAGCCTGTTCCCCTCAGCTTCTTGCTTAAAAATACAGCTAAAAGCAGTGCCAGAGGAATCTCCACCACCAGTTTCCCCAATGACAGAATCACTGCATTGAGTACGGATTTCCAGTACATGGAATCCCTGGTAAAAACCCTTGCAAAATTGTTAAACCCTACCCAGGTCTCTCTGAATCCGTTGGAGTCATACATGGCATACCGCAGAATATAAGCAATAGGAACATAGGTAAAAACGACAAAGCCAATCATCATGGGAGCCAGCATAAGCAGTGCCTGGTAGGAATCTGTTCCTGTTCTGCGTTTCTTCTTTTCCTTCATCTTTACCTTTCCCTTTCTTTATCCTGTAATGCCAGGAAGTTTTATATTTTGAGAAACAAGAATATTCTGAAGCCTTTGAACCGCAATTTTATCCGGTGCCACCTTTCCTTCAACAGCCAGTGCAGCAGCAACGCCTGCCGCCTGCCCTGTCATCGTACACAGGGAAATGGCACGGGTCCCGCTTTCCGCCACATGATCCGCACTGATACAGCGGCCGGACACAAGAAGATTCTTCACATGGACAGGAATCAGGGAGCGGTAGGGAATCTCAAACGTCCGTTCATCCACAACAGGCTCAAAAATGTGTCCGTTGTACCCTTTCCCTTCCACCTTGCCGTCCCCGTCCATATAAGCGTCAGGAGCCAGCATATCATAAAATCTTGGGAATACGGCAATCACATCATCAAAATGCCGCTGGCTTTCCATATCCTCGATGGTCAGCTTATACAATCCTTCTATACGCCTGCTGTCTCTGAATCCAATCTCCGGTGCAATGGATGCAATCTCAATATCCTTCAGAGCCTCAAAATGGGTCTTCAGATACTGCCAGATATCCAGATCATATTTTCTGCAGGCAATCTCTCCCTTTGTCAAATCAGCGATATCCGTAGGATCCAGAAAATACTCACAGGAATAATTCACGTAGGAAATCTGTCCCCCGGGGGTCAGCCTTCCGAAAGGAAGATCCTGCCTCTTGCATGGAAGCCCTGTTTTTCCTGCCCGGTAATCTCTCTTAAACACCTGCCCAATCTCAGACAGCAGATCTCCGTTTTCCATAAGCATCTGGGTATTGGCACCTGCCAGACGCACATTCACTGTAGGAGGTTACCGTCCACAAGGTGCTGGAAAGGCCAAAACCGTATGCCGTTCCGTTGCATGCTTCGGTAATCTTCTTTGCGCACTCCCGAACCTGATCCCAGGTCTTGGGATAATCCGCCTCTGTCAGGCCTGCCTTTGCAAACAGATCTTTATTGATTACAATACCGAAGGTGGTTAAAGAATATGGAAGCGTGTAGATCTTCCCGTCAAAAATCTGGCTCTGGTTTGCCAGATAAGGCCTGAAGTTGTCAATCAGTCCTTCGCTTCCCGGCAGATCCTCAAAAGGAACGATGTAGCCTGCATCCACAAAGTCGATGATCCACTTGGAATCAGCAGAGTAAATCTCCGGCGCCTCACCTGCCTGTGCTGCAATCTTGATGGTATCAGAATACTTGGTTCCATAGATCTGGTAGTCAATAAAGATACCTAATTCCTTGCCTTCTCCCTCATTGAACGCATCAATCCCTTTTATTTTAATTTTTAATTTTATCTTTACCTTAAATTCTCTTAACCTTTCAACAATCAGTTCCCATAAACCCCTTCAAAATATGTTTTTCTCTCAGCAATAACCTCATCTATGCCAATCTTTTTCGCCTCTTCCAGCCACTGGTCATAAATTCCGTCCATGGCATCCGGTGCACAGGTAATGCACTGTACCAGGTACTTGGATCGGAGAAGAAGGAATTTCCTGATCCGCCGCAGGCTGTAAGCAGAGACATAGCCATAGCTGCTGTTAATACCTTCGCTAAAATTTTTTTCATGTTAACTACCCCTTTTTCATTTTTATTGTTTTTGTGTAACCTTGCTTTCCTTTTCTTATTCCATCAATTCGAAGCCCCAAACAGCCATCACACACTTCATAACTCTGCATTTAAATTCAAGTAATTTTAATAATAAAAATTAATTTACTATTTTATCTATTATCCTTCATAACATTCTTCAATTTCTTTATCTTTTATTTTAATTATAAAAATATAATTTTTATTTTTGATGAATCCATTATATAGTATTATTTTCCAAATGTCAATCCTGTTTTTTATATTTTCTTCTCTGTTTTTGAATATTCAGGCATAAAAACAGCCGATTGATTCTCGTTTTTGAAAACCAATCGGCTATGTAACTCCCAACTCATCTTGTTATTCCTCCACGCAAGTCATTTCTATAATAGTCTTCTGGCAAAGGTTTTGACTGCGGTTTTTGAGGAGGTTTTCTATTTATCCTTGCTCTTTTTCTTCAATGCCATATTAATTACATCATCTATATTACTGCCTGTAACCTTATCATATTTCTGAATATGAAGCACTTCTTGTTTAGAAAACTCTTCTTCCATTACCTGCTCTTCAAATAACTCTTCCAAATTTTCTGATTCTAATGCCGCTTTTAATACCTTCACTGTATACTCAGAAATCCCATTCCAACTATCATATAAAGCTCTTACTACTCTATCAATTTTATTATAATCAAGATTTTCTTTTGTAAATGCTTTATCAATAGACATCTCTTATCCTGCTTTCTACAATATTAAATCTTTTAAACTCAGGAATTGCTTCCTCAATGCTCTGCTTTCTTAAATCAAGAGAAGAATCCAGCTTTGCCGCAAGATTTATATCTCTTGGATATAGGGGCTCTGGCAAACTACAACTTCGTATATCCTCATAGTCCTGACATAATGGCAGTCCATTTTCCCTGCTTAAATAATCTATCATCGCCAATAAATAAAAACTTTCTGGATACCATTTCCTATCCCAATAAAGTCTTATTTTATCTTCTTTCAACGTATCAATAATAAAATCCATATCACCTCTGTCTTTAACCAAGTGGCATATATTGTTTTTAAAAGTTTCAAAATCACTTCTATACAGCATTGATTTTCTGCCTTCCAGATGTTCTTCCAGAAGCTCTTCCATAGCTATATTAAGCACTTTTGCCAGTCTATAAACTGTTTCAGCAGTACACTTTTCGATTTTCGTCTTTCCCTTTACTATATCTAAAAGCGTTGTATATGGTACATTACTTTCTTTTGAACATCGGTACACTGATATATTTTTCCTTTTTAATATTGTAACTAATTCCATCATTCATACCTCTATAAATTCTATAATAATCCCATTATAACGGTACACCGTCATAGTGTCAAGACATAGGGAAAATTGCTTGTGAGACATAAAGAGGCTATCGGGAAATAGATAGCCCTACACAGGGGCATAAATCGTTATTTTCCGACAGCCTCTCGCTTTGTATCTTATTCACCAAACGCCTGATACCCCATCTCCCTGGAGACCTTTCCCACAATACGTTTCAATTCCCCCAGACGCGGAGCAATCAGTTCATCTGTCAGCCTGGTCTTGGGTCCGGTCACACTGATACCTGCCATCACCCTTCCAGAAGAATCATAGACCGGAACCGCCACACACCGGGCGCCTATCTCGCACTCCTCATTGTCATAAGCCAGCCCTTCCTTCTTGGCTGTTTTTAATAATTCCATCAGCTCCCACTTAGTAGTAGGCGTGTATTCTGTAAACTTGGGCATACCCTCTTTCAGTATCAGTCTGTCTATATCCTCCTCCGTATAGTTAAAGAGAAGCAGCTTACCAATCCCGGTACAGTGCATAGGCGCGATATTGCCGATGCGCTGCATGGAACGAATCGTAGAATTGGGGCTTTCCACAACCTCCATATACACTACTTTCATGTCCTTTTCCACAGCCAGGCATACGGTTTCCCCAAACATAGCAGATATCTCCTTCATATAGGGGCGCGCAATCCTGCGGATATCCACGTTCTCCAGTACCTGATTGGACAATGCACAAATCTTATAGGTCAGGTAATACCTTGAGGTCTCCTTGTCCTGAGCTGCATAGCCATTGTCCACCAGGGATGTAAGAAAACGCAGTACTGTACTGCTGTTTATCCCCAGAAACTTGGAAATATCCATAAGACGGATCGGTTCTCGCTGCCTGGCTAAAAATTCCAAAATTTTCAGCATCTTCTCCGATGACTGATTACTTCGAACACCAACTGATACTTCTTTTTCCATACATACCACCTCTGACTCTGTTTTTATCAAGTATTTCTTTACAAATGTCTTAATATTTAAAATTACATTTTATTTATTAAGATTATTATAAGATAAAAACCGCAGAAAGTCAATGATCGGTATCAAATTTCTTCTTCAACGCCTTCTCCACAAAAAAGATGGTCATAAACAATATCATACATTCTGCCATTACAATTACTCCGCTCACCCTGCCAACAATGTCATCCCCCTTATTGACAGCCGGAACCATGCCAATAATTGACAGAGGCAGCATAACCCACCCGGTCTTCCACCATAATTTCCCGCAGTATAAATGAGCAAAATTCCATGTATCCTGATTCTTCCTGGACCTGGAAGTCCGATAACCGTAAATCCCATTGATTGTTTTCGGCGGATTCTTGATAAATACCCGTCCAAACACAATCATCAGTACTGGTATCATAAGATTACTTATTGTCAAGAACGCCCAGAATCCCATTATATATCCTCTCCTTTTTTGTAGTACACGCGATCCAGTTTATTGTGATACGCAATCATTCCAAACATACCGCCTGTCACTTCAATGATACACAAAACAGCTGCTGCTCCTCCTCCAAAGGGAACTCCGCATACATAGCAGAGAATAAACCCTGCTCCATATACTATCCACATCATGCCATGCTTTTGATTATAAGCTTTTACGTCCGTGATCCGCTCCTTCTCCGGCGGCTCCTTCCCACTCCAAAAACCAACCGGATTTTTACTTCTATACTGAACAATTCCCAGAATTATAATTGGAGCTATACAAACCAGTGAGATGATTGCTGATATTATTATTTCAGCCATTCCAGGCCCCTCCTTATCTTACGTAGATACCTGCCAGGCGCATATCCTTATCATATGTCAGCCGATAGGTAGCGCTTACATTCTCATAGGTAACCGTGATTTCCCCCACTGCGAAATGCCTGCCTCCCTGTACCAGCTCTGCCATGTATACCGCACCGAATTGCCTTCGCTCTCCCCAGTCATCAGACAGCAACTCTTTTGCTTCTGCCATTTCCTCCTCATTTAAAAGGGGCTGCATCTGTAAAATGGCTCCTTCCTGCAAAGCCGTATAATCCCCTGCATCCAATAATTCTATCGTCTCTTTCATAGCAGCTTCTACCTGTTCCTTATTGAAATATTTGCTTTTCTCAATGGCAGCGCTTTTCGGAAGCATCCAGTACACAAGCAATATAAGAAAAGCCAATACCGCTGCAGCAGATGCTGCGATTTTCAACACTTTATTTCTCACATATTGTTTCTGCTCTTTTGCCGAAATATTCTCGTTAAATCCATCTGCGATTTCCTTTGCCGTCCCCATCTGGGAAATGACATCCTCCAGCCGTTCCCCCTGTTTTTCCCGCATATGAATATCCATCAGCAGCTGTCTTTTAATCTCTTTTTTCTTCTTTCCGCCACATTTAATCTTTCTTGCAATAGTGTTTACATAATGTTTTTCATTCATCGCCTAATCCTCCATAATCCTGGATATCCCATCGGAAATCCGTCTCCACATAGCTTCTATCTCCTCGAGAGTTTTCTTCCCTGCTTCGGTGATTTCATAATACTTTCTGGGAACCTGTTTTCCTACGGCTTCGCTCCACCTGCTCACAACCAGCTTATCATCCTCCAGCCGATAGAGTATGGGATATAACGTGCCGTCCTTCAGCAAAAAGGTCTCTTCACTTTTTTCCTTCATCTCCTGAATAATCTGATAGCCATACTTTGCCTCTGATTTCAGCAGCCTCAGAACCAGCATATCCAAAACGCCTTTCTTCATCTGTCTCTCATACTTTTCATTCATGGTTTACCTCATATACCTTGTATTACTAAGTATATTATAAAATCAATATCAGTCATAGTCAACTGTTTTCTTATTTTTCTACATTTTAGTTCTATTTACAATTTTTGCCAATTTTTATTGGTTTACACAAACTTTAAAACAGATAAAGGGCCCCCTGATTTCTCGGAAAGCCCCATAAATTCAATGGATTTTCAGTTACGTAACGCTTAAGTATTATTTTGATTATTCCGTTCTTTGGCCTCTTTTAAATCTATTTTAGCCTTATGTCCGTGTCTTTCAAGCAAAAACAGCAGATTCGCCCCATTCATTAATGTCAATGGTTTTCCCTTTGCAAATTCATATGCATCCTTTCCATAATCGGATGTTGTAACAAGAATGCCTTTTGTTGCACCCTCATTCATCACAGTTCCATATAAATCCCTAACTGCCGATACGCCTACAACATTTGTATAACGTTTTGCTTGAATAACAATTTTACCACCCCTGATTGGATCCGGATCAAATGCAATCGCATCAACACCGCCATCTCTGCTTGCCTGGGTAATTTTTACCTCTCCGCCATTTGAATTAAATTCTTCAGCAAACACCTCACGAATTAAATTTTCAAAATCCTGCCAGTCAACAGCAGCTAAGTTTACAGACTCATCTAATTTATCAGTCACTTCATAACCCTCAATAAATCTTGAATCTTCTCTGCTCATCTTTACTACAGGAGCAACCGGCGTAATTTTTGTAAATGTTGCAGCCGATATTCCTTTTGAACGTTTAAACCATTCCTTTGAATCAATATATTCTAAATTAAGATCCATGAAACTTTCTCTTGAAACATTTACGGATAGTATATATGGTGAAATTGCCTTACCTGTCGATTTATCTATTGTATTTACTTTGCCATTAAGTACAATCGCTTCTACATTTGGATCATTTGCATCAAATAATGCTTTTAATGTTAACAGGACAATATCATAGATTGCTTTATCATACACTTTTTTCATAAAAGCATCTGACTGATAGGATTCCTTATATTCTCCAGAAGACTTAACATATGTTACTTTCTTTAAATTAGGCAGATTTTCAACTATTGGCAGCGTAATATCAACAATTAACATTTTATTAGCAGGGTTATATTCACACTTTGTTTCATTTTCAAATTCAAGGGGAAGATTTATTCTTTCTAACAATTCTGCATAATATATTTCTGATGCATCCTTATCTCCCTCCCTATATGAAACAAACAGTTCATCAATCCCCTTATTGAATTCTTCTTTATTTCGTAAAAATTCGCTCTTTTCTTTTTCCCATTTTTCAAGTTCTTCGCTGTATAGAGCAGCAGCATTCGAATTCTCATTTGATATTTTTTCACACTCTTCTTGCCACTTTTTATAATCAAGATTGAATTTTTCATCATTTTCGTCTATAAAAGCCTGTTTTCTCTTTTTTAAAATACTTGTAAGGAAAGACATTGGAGGATTATATATACTGTCTTCACGAAGGGGTTCTTTTGAAAAAGCTTTTGGAATTGGCTTAGCAGGTATCCTTGTTGTAAATTTAGTTTTATCATACATATCACAAGCTTCTAAAGGCTTTATTTGAATTTTTAATATATTTTCTATTTGTTCCAAACTGTCAGCCGCATCTCTCGTCATATCTTCAGCAAATTTAACAGCTTTTTCTATATCTCGTTTTTGCTGCTCCTTATCTCTCTTTCTGGCTTCTAATTCCTGCTTACGCGCCTCTGCCTCACACTTTCTTCTCCATTGTTCATCCCATTGTGCATGAATAGCTGCAATCTTTTGATCTAACTCATATCTATTTTGGGCTGTAACCACCCGGTATTTATTTAAACCCTTATGACTTATTTCCTGACGTAATGTATAAGTATATCTTGCCATAACTATTCACTCCTCGTATGTGATTTCTGCATATATAATTGTTATTATTATAGCACATTTCCGTTTATTTTTCCATTGCCGTCTCCATCTTGTAAATGATATCCCCCAGCCGATAAAATATGGGATATAGCGTACCTCAAATGCTTTGTATTACAAAGTATATCAACCGGTTTCTTATTTCGTCATGTGCTAAAACAGATACTGAAGAATCCGGTTGTGAAAAGGCATATTAGAGGGTATAATGTAAAATAGATTTTATCTTGAAAGAAAAGACTGACAATACTATTGGGGTAGAAAAAATAAGCAAGTAATTGCAAAAAAGGAGGGAGATATGACCATGCCACAGGCAATGCAAAATTTGATAGAAAAGTATATTGCAGAAATCCAAAAGATATATCGTACGCATTTGCGAAAAGTGATTTTATTCGGCTCTTATGCCAGAGGGGATTACAGTCCGGATTCAGATGTAGATATTATGATATTGCTTGATATGTCTGATATGGATTTAAAGGCATACAGCCAGCAGCTTTCTTATATGACCTATGATTTTAATCTGGACAATGACCTTGATATAAAGCCTATTGTCAAAAGTGAAGGTCATTTTAGAAAATGGGTAGTTAATTATCCGTTTTATGCAAATATTGATAAAGAAGGAGTGGTTTTGCATGGAACAGCATAGAGAGGACATCGGAACAAGAAAAGACCTTGTATTCTATCGGCTTCAGACTGCCAAAGCCGACTTGAAATCTGCAAGAATACTTTTGGCAGCGGAGGAATATAAGGGTGCGAATAATCGAGCTTACTATGCTATTTTTCATGCCATCAATGCTATTCATGCGTTGAGTGGAAAGGCTTATAAACGTCATAAAGATGCAATCGGAAATTTTAATAAAGACTATATTAAAACTGAGATTTTCCCCAGAGAAATGGGGAAGAAAATCGGCGAAGCTGAAGAAATTCGTCATGCCAGTGATTATGATGATTTCTATATTGCCAGCCAGGAAGAATCCGAAAGGCAAGTTGTTGTGGCAGATGGTTTATACAGCTGGCTGAAAAGTACTGTATGATGCAGTTTGAAGCTCCTGAAACATAAGATTCTGTTATAGATAATACAAAATTTTAAAAAAAGGGCCTCCCGATTTCTCGGAAAGCCCTATAAAATCTAACTTTTTACTGATTACTCAACGATAGAAACAACTCTGCCGGATCCAACGGTTCTGCCGCCCTCACGGATAGCGAAACGAAGACCCTGCTCCATAGCTACCGGATGAATCAGCTCAACGCTCATCTCTACGTTGTCACCAGGCATACACATCTCTGTGCCGTCCGGAAGATTGCAAACGCCGGTAACGTCGGTTGTTCTGAAGTAGAACTGAGGACGATAGTTGTTGAAGAACGGAGTATGACGGCCGCCCTCATCTTTGGTCAGAACGTAAACCTGTGCGGTAAACTTATGATGGCACTTTACAGAGCCTGGTTTGCACAGACACTGTCCTCTCTCGATCTCTGTTCTCTGAACGCCACGAAGCAGAGCGCCGATGTTATCACCAGCCTGAGCCTCGTCAAGCATCTTACGGAACATCTCGATACCGGTAACAACGGTCTTACGAGTATCCTCATGGATACCGATGATCTCAACTTCCTCGTTCAGATGCAGAGTACCACGCTCTACTCTACCGGTAGCAACTGTACCACGACCGGTAATGGTGAATACGTCCTCAACTGGCATCAGGAACGGCTTGTCAGTCTCACGCTGTGGATCCGGAATCCAGGAATCAACTGCATCCATCAGCTCGATGATCTTGTCGCCCCACTCGCTGGACGGATCTTCCAGAGCCTTCAGAGCGGAACCCTGAATGATAGGTGTGTCATCGCCCGGGAACTCATACTCGTTTAACAGCTCGCGGATCTCCATGTCAACCAGTTCCAGAAGCTCAGGATCGTCAACCATATCGCACTTGTTCATGAACACTACGATATAAGGAACGCCTACCTGACGGGACAGAAGGATGTGCTCTCTTGTCTGAGCCATAACACCATCGGTTGCAGCAACAACCAGGATAGCGCCGTCCATCTGAGCAGCACCGGTGATCATGTTCTTTACATAGTCAGCATGCCCTGGGCAGTCAACATGTGCGTAGTGTCTCTTGTCAGTCTCATACTCTACGTGAGCAGTAGAAATAGTAATTCCACGCTCTCTCTCTTCTGGTGCCTTGTCGATCATGTCGAATGCAACAGCCTCGCCGGTACCTTTCTTCTCATGAAGAGTCTTGGTGATAGCAGCTGTTAAAGTGGTTTTACCATGGTCTACGTGGCCGATGGTACCAATGTTACAATGTGGTTTGCTTCTCTCAAACTTTGCTTTTGCCATTTTAGAACGTCCTCCTTAATTGCCCGCTTTCGGGCTTTTCTTAGGGGTCGGCGCCAGAAAATGGACACCAGACCCGTCATTTTATTCCAGGCTAGAAATTATTATATGCTATTTGTGCATCTTTTTCAAGCCTATTATCACTTATTTTGCTTACATTATCAAGGTTTTCGCCGAAATTATTTGCCCTTTCTCTCGGCAATAACCTTTTCCTGTACGGATTTGGGCACTGGCTCATATTTCTCAAAGAACATGGAGTAGTTGCCGCGCCCCTGTGTCCTGGAACGCAGATCCGTGGAATAGCCAAACATTTCAGACAGCGGAACGTAAGCCTTTACCATCTTGCCTCCGCCGATATCCTCCATGCCTTCGATACGGCCGCGCCGGGAATTGATATCACCGATCACATCTCCCATGTAGTCCTCAGGCATGGTTACCTCTACCTTCATAATCGGTTCCAGAAGAATAGAACCAGCTTTGTTCATGGCATCCTTAAATGCCAGAGAGCCTGCAATCTTAAATGCCATCTCACTGGAGTCCACCTCATGGTAGGAACCGTCAAATACGGTTGCGTGTACGCCCAGCACCGGGAATCCGCCCAGGATACCTGCCTTGGAGGCTTCCTCGATACCAGCGCCGACTGCCGGGATATATTCCTTGGGAATCGCGCCGCCTACAACAGTAGAGTCAAACTTAAAGGTCTCTTCCGCATTGGCATCCATAGGCTCAAAGTGTACCTTACAATGTCCGTACTGGCCGCGGCCGCCGGACTGCTTGGCATACTTGCTGTCCACATCCACTGCTTTTGTAAAGGTCTCTTTGTATGCAACCTGAGGCGCGCCTACATTGGCCTCTACATTGAACTCTCGAAGCAGACGGTCTACAATAATTTCCAGATGCAACTCGCCCATACCGGAGATAATGGTCTGACCAGTCTCTGGGTTGGTGGATGCACGGAAGGTAGGATCCTCCTCTGCCAGCTTTGCCAATGCCTCGCCCATCTTGCCCTGGCCTGCTTTGGTCTTGGGCTCGATGGCAATATCGATAACCGGCTCCGGGAATTCCATGGATTCCAGGATTACGGGATGCTGCTCGTCGCAGATGGTGTCGCCGGTACCGGTGGCCTTGAAACCAACGGCTGCAGCGATGTCGCCGGAATACACCTTGTCAAGCTCCTGTCTCTTGTTGGCGTGCATCTGAAGGATACGGCCAACACGCTCTTTCTTTCCTTTGGTAGCATTCAGTACATAAGAACCGGAGTTCATGGTACCGGAATACACACGGAAGAATGCCAGCTTACCCACAAAGGGGTCAGTCATAATCTTAAATGCCAGAGCGGAGAAAGGCTCTTCATCTGAGGAATGTCTCTCCACCTCATTGCCGTCCAGGTCAACGCCTTTAATAGACGGGATGTCAAGAGGAGAGGGCATGAACTCAATGATGGCATCCAGAAGCTTCTGAACGCCCTTGTTGCGGTACGCAGTACCACAGCAGACCGGGATAGCCTTGCACTCGCAGGTGGCTTTTCTCAGAACCTTCTTCAGCTCCTCAACAGACGGCTCCTCGCCTTCCAGGTACTGCATCATCAGGTCGTCATCCAGCTCGCAGATCTTCTCCACCAGCTCCGTACGGTAAAGCTCTGCGTCGTCTGCCATATCCTCAGGGATGTCCACGACGGAAATATCGTCGCCCTTATCGTCATTGTAAATATATGCTTTCATCTCAAACAGGTCGATGATTCCCTTGAATTCATCTTCCTTGCCGATAGGCAGCTGCAGGCAGATCGCATTCTTGCCCAGACGGGTCTTGATCTGCTCTACGGTGCCGTAGAAATTTGCACCCAGGATATCCATCTTGTTGATAAATGCCATACGGGGTACATTGTAGGTGTCAGCCTGACGCCATACATTCTCGGACTGGGGCTCCACACCGCCCTTTGCACAGAAAACGCCTACAGCGCCGTCCAGCACGCGGAGGGAACGCTCTACCTCTACCGTAAAGTCAACGTGGCCTGGAGTGTCGATGATGTTGATACGATGCTCCAGAGCGCCAGCCTTGGACTTGCAGTTTTCCTGCAGAGTCCAGTGACAGGTGGTAGCGGCTGAAGTGATGGTGATACCTCTTTCCTGCTCCTGCTCCATCCAGTCCATGGTAGCAGTACCTTCGTGAGTGTCACCGATTTTGTAGTTTACGCCAGTGTAATACAGGATACGCTCTGTGGTGGTAGTCTTACCAGCATCGATATGAGCCATAATTCCGATATTCCTGGTCCTCTCCAAAGGATATTCTCTTCCAGCCAATTTGTGGTTCCTCCTATTAGAATCTGTAATGCGCAAATGCCTTGTTCGCCTCTGCCATCTTGTGCATATCTTCTTTTCTCTTTACAGAAGCCCCGGTGTTATTTGCCGCATCCATGATTTCGTTGGCCAGCCTGTCTTTCTGTGTCTTCTCGCCTCTCTTGCGGGAGAACATGGTAAGCCAGCGAAGTGCCAATGCCTGACGTCTCTCCGGCTTCACCTCGATAGGTACCTGATAGGTAGCGCCGCCGATACGTTTTGCCTTTACTTCCAATACAGGCATAATATTGTTCATTGCTTCTTCAAAAACTTCTACAGCGTCCTTGCCGGTCTTCTCTGCGACACGTTCAAATGCGCCGTAAACGATCTTCTGGGCAACACCCTTTTTTCCGTCCAGCATGATATTGTTGATCAGCTTTGTCACAACCTTATTGTTGTAGATCGGGTCTGCCAATACGTCTCTTTTCTGAGTATGTCCTTTACGTGGCACGTTACTTCCCTCCTTAACTATAATGCAGGCAATACCTGCGTTAATTCCTCGGTACTCACATGTTTCCATAGAAATGTGTTCGTGCACGGTTTCTTCCTAATATATATCCTGCAACCCACAGGTCAATATCAGCGCTCCTGCACTAACAAATACTGGGAAACGAAAATGGTACTAATTACTTTTTGGCTTTGGGCCTCTTTGCTCCGTACTTGGAACGAGCCTGCATTCTGTTGGCCACGCCTGCAGTATCCAACGTACCTCTTACGATATGGTATCTGGTACCTGGCAGGTCCTTTACTCTTCCGCCGCGGATCAGAACAACGCTATGCTCCTGAAGGTTGTGTCCCTCGCCTGGGATATAGCTTGTTACTTCGATGCCGTTGGAAAGACGTACTCTGGCGATCTTTCTCAAAGCGGAGTTAGGCTTTTTAGGAGTGGCAGTCTTAACAGCGGTACATACGCCTCTCTTCTGTGGAGCGGACTGGTCTGTAGCGCGCTTCTGTAAAGAGTTGTAACCCTTCTGCAATGCCGGTGCAGTAGACTTCTTTACAGATGTCTGTCTTCCCTTTCTAACTAACTGGTTAAATGTTGGCATTCTTTTCACCTCCTGTGATATTGTCTGTGGTTGCTGTAAATCACTTTTGCACACAAAAAAATAAAACATGTTTTCGCACGCTTCCTCATTATATACAGATTATGGAAGTATGTCAAGGGGGAATTTTATAAAATCAAAGCTTCAGCAGCATTCCTGATGACTGGTTCAAAACCACATCATCCCTTACCGCAATCTTTCCATTTATAATACAGTATCTGATTCCCGTTGCATATTCTGTGGGATTCATATAGGTAGCCTGCCCCTTAAGCTCATTCAGGTCAAAAATATTGATATCACATCTGTACCCCTCTTTTAAGAATCCTCTGTCCTTAATCTTCATCCTCTTGGCAGGAATCCCTGTCATCTTGGCAATGGCCTCCGGGATGGGAAGCACCTTTCGCATAACACCGTAATCATGCAGAAAATGAGGAAATGCTCCGTACATCCTGGGATGAGGCCTGTCTGTCTCCGCATAGATGGCATCCGAAATCACACAGCTGTACGGCAGTCTGGCAACGGCGTCAATATCGCTTGGCTGCATACTCTGGATAATTATGGCCACCGTCCCGTTTTCACTCACCAAAAGCTCCTGCTGCCACTGCCTGTACGACTCTGGCTTCCTCATATAAAGCTGCAGATTCCTCCAAAAACTGGTTAAGCCCTGTATAGCCGCCATGTAAATGGCTGTGACTGTCAATCACTCTTCTCATCCTTTTTCCTCCAAATGCAGTGACTTCTCCTTATAATACATCTGCTGCAATCCAAAGCCAGCGGCCCGCCGGTGTTGTCCATACTTCTCTGTAGGTAGCAATGTTCGCTTGGGGGAAGTAGGGCACATCCTCATTGGCCAGCGTCTGAACACCTACCGGGATCTCTCCCACCGTCTCTCCAAGCAGCGCCGTATACTGCTGGCCGTAGAAAGTGCCCACACCATAAATAATTGACTGTCCAAACGGATTCTTTCCTACTGTCCAGTATAGCTGTTCCTTTCCTATCTGAGTCAGCCTGTCATCTTTAAAATATTTTCCGATCAGAGTAGCCGCTTTTCCCATGGACAGATGCAGGGCAGAATTTCCCCGGTAGGAAAACCATACAGGAAAGCATTTGAGATAATAGCCATTGCCCAGGGAAACCGCCTGCTTCAGCTGTTCCAGATAGTTAGGCTTTTCTCTCTCAAAGTCTACCTTTGGATGAATCAGCTGGAAAGTATCATAATCCTCTGCCTCGTCTTCTGAGAAAATCCCTGCCGGGACCATCCCGTAAGGCGCTGTATAATTCATCAGATTAAGCAGATACTGTCCGTAAAGCTTCATGGAAGCCTCCCATTTCGCTCTGCCCGGATGCTCCGGCAGAGCGGTACATACCTCATACAAAGCCTGTACAAAAATATGATCCCGGCTCTGGTGTGAGAAATGCACAATCGTCTTTTTTCTCTCGTCCCGATAGAAGAACCCATGGATCGGCAGTTTTTCGTTGTCCGTCTCCTGGCATACAATCATCTTGTCCGCAAACTCCGCGGCACACCGGGCATATTCTTCTTCCTTTGTCGCCTTATAAAGAACTGCTGCCGCCCAGCCGGCTGCCGCATAGTACTGGGATAAACTGGCATTGGCTGTATGTTCTTTTGTATATGGTTCTTCCAGTCCGACCTTGCGGAAACGGGACAGTGCAAAATGGTAATCCTGCTTTGCCGCATCCATACATTTCCATGCCAGGGCTTCATCTTCTTCTGCAAACTCCATTCCTGCATAGGCTTCCACACCAGACATTACAAAATTATCAAAGCTGCGGTTATGGACTCTGGCCTCACAGTCATCCATATTACCGATAAATCCGTCATTCCAGCGGCGAATCGTGGCACCGGTTGCCCGGTATCCATCGCCAAAACGCATTCGAAGCACAAAATCCAGCCCCCAGTCTGCCTCTTCCATCAGCCGGCCGTACAAAAGCGGATTGCGTCCCTTTACTGTGTGGGCTGTCTGCAGCAATGCATGGGTGATCTCTGCAGACTGAATGGTCTGCTGCGATACATCCGCCGCATCATGCCATCCCCCCTGGTATGCCAGCATCAGCCCGTTATGATGTGCCAGAATATCTCCGTGGCATACTCCGTGTTTTTGCGGAACCGGATATCCGCAGCGCTCGCCAAACAAAAAATTCACCAGTTTCCACACCACTTCATCCATAGCTGTATTGGAAACAGGAAACTTCTCACTGACAAAATCGCCTGCCTGAATCCGATAAATCCCATCTTCCTTCAAATCCGTAAAATCCAGAACCCCGAACCTGCCATAATGATTCTCCTTATATTCCACTTTACCGGTATAGACAACCTGATGGCCAGAAGCATCTAAGATGGAGAATGTGCTGCTGGACGTATTGGCAATCGCCGTCTTTACGCCATCTGTAAAATATCCGGCTGTAGAATAAACTACCGTATTTTCACGGCACTGCCATCCATGTACCACATTGCAGTACTCCGCCTCCTGGAAGCGGATATCGCGAATCTCAAAACGCAGCTCCTTACCGCCGCTTAATTCTTGTCCATACCTGTGAACATTAAAGGAAATCTCCTGGATCTTGTCATGGGCAATGGACTCGATCTCCCAGATACAGGTATTCCACTGATTGTTTTTTAAGTTGACAGCATGAAAGCCTTCTCTGGAATAAGCATCCGGAATCTTGACAGCACCGTTATTCGTAAACCCGACCCGGATAATCGGGCTGTGAAGCCCCGGGCAGAGAGGGCGAATCTGAAACCAGATCCGGTTCCCTCTGGACATATCCACATCCGACACATCCAGCTTTGCAATGTAAGATCCAAACGTGGCGTAGAAGCCCCTGGCCGCATCTACGGAGCGAACCTCATTCTGCGGCCAGTGTTCTGCTCTCGCTCCTGTGGTCAATGCAATGGCGCCATCCTCCATCACTTCTGCGGTTCCCTCTCCGTCAAAGCTCCATCTATCCAGGGACTTTCCATCCCACACCTTAGTATCATGAATTACTTTTTTATTTTTATTAATATATTCTACAGTCTGGGTCTCATCCACTGTCAGCGGTTTATGAATCCACATAGATTCTTCCAGCCGTTGTTTAAATCTCTCATCCAACTTTTATATCCTCCTAATCCTCATACTCAACAAGCATTTCAATCTCAACCGGAATATTGCCGGGGCAGGAATTGGCCCCCATAGCGGTTCTGGCCGGCAGTCCCTTCTCTTCTCCCAGCAGCTCTAAAAGGAACCCGGAGCCTCCGTTAATCACCTGAGGATGCTGTGTAAAATCATCGGTACAGTTCACAAACCCCAGAACCTTTACACACCGCTTAATCCGGTTTAAATCACCAAGTTTTTCCTGCAGATTGGCAAGAAGATTCAGCATACAGCATTTCGCCGCCTGCTGGCCCTGTTCCAATGTTAAATCCTTCCCAACCTTTCCAAGAAGCTGCTTTCCGTCGCCGATATCATTGCCGCATCCGGAGCAGTATAACAGATGGTCACCGAATTCCATAACCGGTGTATAGATTCCCCCCTTTGTTGGAGGAACAGGAAGTGTAATATTTAATTCTTTCATCTTTTCATAAATGTCTGCCATTTTTAAAGCCTCTCTTTCTTTTCATTTTTTCAATTTTATTTCCTTTGGCGGTTCAATTTCATTTGCAATACTATGCTCTGTCAGGCCTGACAGAAGCCGAATTTTCTGGTTCAGCATATCCCGCATACAATTAGGTACATGATCCTGGTGGCCTCTGTGGATCGTGATGCATTCCCGGCAGTTTCCATGATAGCGGCAGGCCACTTTGCACGGACAGTGATCCTTCTTCTGGTACTCCTCACGAAATTCGGTGATAAACTCTGTCTGCAGCCTGTGCCCCTCTGCCCGGTCTCCTCGCTGATATGCTGCCATAGCCTCTTTCTCTTTTGGATTTCCGTCAATCGTCATACTCTATTCCCTCACTCAGAAAGGCTCTGTCTGCCCAAAGGCAGGCAGAGCCTCCATACTTTTTATTTCATTCCATGCGGTCTCCCGCTGTCCATCGAATCACATTGGCCAGCATTTTTGAATATCCTTCCCATGCCAGCACAGAAAGCGGCGCCCAATCCGGTGCGCAGTCTGAAGTAAATGCAAAGCTTCTTCCTTTGCCATACTTCATTCCGGCAAGAAACGGATCTCCATAGAAGGTGGCAAACAGCTCTGCGCCTTCTTTTATCACAGTCTTGTTGTAGCCGCCGAATGCCGGGCAGTCCTGAATCTGAATTCCTTCAAAAATCTTTGTATCGCAGTCACGGTTTACAACCGGCTTTACCCCTTCAGGGCACTCTACCCGGTCATCATAATTCAGGATATGGACCGGAAGCACTTCCGCAAGAGGGGTCATATTATATCTTGCCTGATTTCCAATACCGGAAAAGCCAAAATATCCGCCTACCATCATAAGCCCGCCGCCATTTTCCACATAGTGAACTAATTCACGCAGACGGTTAGGGTTCCTTGTGCCGTCTTCATTGCCTGGCTGTGTCAGCATGGTGTCGCTTCCCACATCGCTTAAGATAACCACATCATATGCCGCGAAAGCTTCCCTTTGCATCGGGCATTTTTCCGGAATATCATGAGTGAGTATCAGTGTAACATCAAATCCCTCTCTCTCCAGCATGGCAACAATTTCCGTTCCGAAATGTCCATATTGAGGCAGCGTCACATAATTTCTGCCTCGGACAAAGGTATGCGTTGCACTGTAGCTCTCTCCCAGCAATAAAACCTTTAATTTTTTCATTACAGCTTCTCCTGTGCAATAAAATCCCTTAACTCCTTCTGAATAAACTCCATCATCTCCATTTCCTTATCGTAATAAGGAATATTGGCGCCCTGGTAAACCTGTATCATTTCTTCAACATATCCAAGGCCTTTCCTGGAATCCATATCTTTTGGAGCCTTTCCTGCCATCTTCTCAAAATTCTTGTAATAAATCTTTTCCAAAACCTTATGGGGCAGATTGATTCCCTTTATGGTAAATCCATATCCCTCAAATACGTCAGCAGTTTGAAGGAAACGATGCTGGACGGATGCATTCAGCTTTGCCAGCTCATATTTTTCATTTTCATCCGTTGTTCCGCCCCACCCGTTGTCTGTTCCATAGAGGATGCGATCCTGATATTTAATAAAGAAATCATGCCATTCATCTGGCCTCTTGGAGAAGTTCTCATACATTTCCCGGCCCGGAGTCAGGTCAAATCTGACAAAGGGGTACTTATCCAGCGTTTTTTCAGCCTGCTCAATCTGATCCGATAAGAAATAAAAATGGGCCATGGAAATATTCAGCCTGGGATGCTTGTCCAGGACTCTCTCAATATTGGCATAAAAATCTTCCAGCGGCGGATATGTGCCGTCGCCGCAGAACCATCCGCTGTCCAATGCCAATTTCGTACAGCGGTTAATATCCCAGTATGTTTCCGGATCTCCCATGTGGAACAGGACAGGAGCCTGGGTTTCCTCCATAAACTTCCACATTCCTTCATACTTTTCAGAGGTTAACACAGGGCCCCCCAGCTGCCTGTATACCATGGGCTTTAATTCCACCATCTTGATACCGTCAAATCCCATATCCAGGTACTGCCTTGCCTGAAGTTCAATATCTTTTTGCTTCTTTCCTTCTGGCATATAGTAGTCAAAGCCGGCATAAGAATAAAACTTTCCCGGATACAGAGTCTTTAAAAGGATGGCCTGCAGTTTTTCCAGCTCTAATTGCTTTTGATAGGTCTCATAAAAATGCAGCCCCTCTCCGTAGCATCCAACCATATGATGATGGGAGTCCACCATCTTACCGCGGTATTTCATAATCTGATCCTCTTTTCTTCTTAATGTACTCTCCTCAATATTACCCCTGCAGCCTAATCACCATCAGCCAGAATATTGGCCAGCTGCCGTTCAGTTGCCAAATGGGCGGCTCCTATAAGGTTTGAATTCTCATTGATATATCTGTTCAGATTTATCTCCGGAAACAGAAGCAGATGGTTTAAGTATTTTTCCGTCCTTCTAAACAGTTCCTTTCCTAATTTCCGGACCGTCTCCCCGCCCAGCACAACATTCTGGATGTCTAAGGTACTGCATATATTGGCAATCACCAAACTGATATACCGCGCCGCATACTCAATCTGCCCTTCCCTTGTATCTGCACTGTCTCTGATACATTCCGGAGCAAGCTTTCTCTCCATCCAGCCTGCCTTACTCCGGTCAGTTACATAATCCGGTTCAAACACCATGTGGGCAATCTCCCCGCTGTAAAACTTCTGGCCGGTTCTAAGCTTTCCTTCAAGAATTATGCCTGCGCCAATTCCATTGCTGATGTAGACGTACACCAAATCTTCGTTTTTCATTTTCCGGAGAACATACTCCCCCACAGCGGCAGCATTCACGTCATTGAACAGATACACCGGCAGGCCAACTTGGCCTGAAAGTATCCGTACACTCTCCACAGTATCCCTCTCCACCGCTAATTTAGAAAAACCAACTGTATGAATTCGGGAATGCTCCGTATCAACAGCAGCGCTTATACAGATTCCCACGCCTCTGACATACCCCTTTGGCACGTCCTTAACCAGTTCCTGAATCACCCTCTGAAACCGTTTTTCCATCATATAATCAAATGTTTCACAGTCATCCTCTTCTATACGCTTTTTCTCTTCCCCATAATAATTTACCAGCGCTGCCGACATATGGCTTCCATCATAAAAAATCCCTACCCCCAGAATAGAATCCGGCTCAAAGCGAAATATCTGGGGATGTCTCCCTCTGGCAGTTCTCTCACTGCCTACGAGGGAGATAATATGTTCATCCTGTAAAAAGTTAGTGATCTTTAATACGGTCGGGACACTGCTCTTAGTTCGGTCTGCAATTTCCGTACGGGTGATCTCCTGCTGTTCGGCAACTAACCGGAAAACGGTTCTTCGATTTAATTCTTTCATGCTTCCCTGCACATATGGCATATACTATTCCCCTTTTCTTAACTTCCTTAATAAATATATACCATATTCTGCTGTTATTGAAAATAAAAACTATTCCAAATTCAGGCTGCCGTACCAAAAAAATGGTTACATAATATCTGCTGCAATCCACAGCCATCTGGTAGGCGGTGTCGTCCAAACCTCCCGGTAAGTTGCAATATTTGCCGGCGGCCAGTAAGGTTCATCCAGATTTGCCTTGGTCTCCACACCCACTGTAAGTTCACCTACGGTCTCTCCCAGAAGTGCAGTATACATCTGTCCATACCGGTGACCCTCGCCATAGATCAGGGACTGTCCGAAAGGATTTTTGCCAAGAGTCCAGTACAACTGCTCACGGCCAATCTGCATCAATTCCTCATCGCCAAAGTATCTGCCCATAATGGTTGCTGACTTGCCCATGGAGAGAAGAACACCAGAATTGCCGCGGAAGGAGAACCACACCGGGAATGCCTTCATATAGCAGTCCTTGCCCAGAGGAATTCTATTCTTTAGCTGCTGGATATAGTTGTCAACCTCCTCTTCGTATACGACACGATCTTCATGTACACGGCGGAACGCCTCTTTATCATGAATCTCACGCATCTCATAGATGCCGGCGGGAATCATACCATAAGGAGCATTATACTTCATCAAATCCTTTAAATATCCTGCATACAGTTTCAGGGCATTCTCCCATTCCCCTTTCCTGGGGGAATCAGGAAGCGCTTCACAGGCTGCTGTCAAAGCCGCTGCAAAAAGATGTTCCCGGCACTGATGTGCAGAGTGCATGATTTGAGAATGGGCCTCATCCCGATAGAAAAATCCCTTCATCGGAAGGTCTCCTTCCCCGTTTTCCTGGCACAGGATCAGGCTGTCTGAAAATTCATGGATCTTTTCAATATATTGCGTATCCTTTGTATAACGATATAACAGGGATGCCCCATATAATGCTGCCGCATAGTACTGGCTGAGCGCCGATCCATGTGCATGCTCCATCATTTCATAGGTTTCAATACCGTTTTTGCTGAAGCGCTCATAAGCAAATGCAAAATCTTCCTTTGCCGCATCCAGACATTTCCAGGCAAGGGCTCCGTCAAAGTCACGGAAACCATCATACAGATCTGCCTCGCAGGCTGCCATGGTAAAGTTCACAAACGAGTTATTAGAAACACGGGCCTCCACATCGTCAAAATTGCCCATAAAGTTATCGGTCCAGCGCCTCATCCCTGCTCCGCTTACCCGGTAGCCGTCGCCAAAGCGAGTCCTGAGAATAAGATCTGCTCCCCACTCTGCCTCTTCCAGAAGACGGGCCGCCAGAATCGGGTTCTCCGCTTTGATAGCCCTGGCAACGCTCATCAGGGCATCCGCCGTCTCACAGGTCTGTACGCTCTCCTGACTTACATCCGCCGCATCATGCCATCCGCCGGCATAGACGATGGAAACATCTCTGTGGCGAGCAACTACATCCTGATGGCAGGTTCCGTGTTTGCCTGGAACCGGGCATCCGCATCTCTCTCCAAACAGGAAATTGATGATTTTCCGAACGGTTGTGGTAAAAATATCAGAGGAGATTTTAAAAGGCTGGCTCTCAAAGGCTCCCATCACCAGCTTATAGGTTCCTTCTTTTTCACTCTGGCTGAAATCCAGCACCTGGAATTTGCCGTGGAAAACTTGTACCGTGCTGACTTCCCCTGTATATACTGCTTTTCCGCTTTCTGCCTCAACAACCGTAAATGTCTTTTCCTTTGTGCTGGCAACTGCAGTTTTTGTTCCCTTTACATCGTATCCCGTTGTAGAATATACCGCTGTCTCCTCCTGGCACTGCCATCCGCTTACAACATTTGGTTTTATTTTCTGCAGACGGATGTCACAAATCTCGTAGTCCAGATCCTCGCAGCTGGATACTTCCATACCATAGCGATGAATAATAAAGGAAACCTCTTCAACCTTGTCATGGGCAATCGAATCTATCTCCCATGTGCAGGTATTCCATTCATGATTCTTTAAGTTGATACAGTTCCATCCTTCACGGGAGTAAACATCCGGGATCTTAACCTCTCCATTGTTGATGAAGGCAGCACGCACACATGGACTGTGCATTCCTTTACAGGCAGGACGAATCTTAAAATACAGACGATTATACTGAGAAAGATCCATTCCCTTCACATTCAGCTTCGCCTCATAAGAACCAAAGGTGGCATAGATTCCTGAAGGCGCGTTGACAGAGCGCGCTTCCTCTCCAGGCCAGTGATTGTTTCTGGTGCCTGTCTTCAATACCAGCTTTCCATCTTCTGCCTTTGCCCTTCCCTCACCGTCAAATGTCCAGGGAGTCAGATCCTTTCCATCCCAGATAACAATCTCTGACAGCACATCCTTTTTCAAATCCAGCGTCTCCAGCGAATTTTTCATATCCGGTTTTAACGGAATATGAATATACAGAGACTCCTGCAACTCTTCCTGAAATTTCTGATCCATCTCTTTTCCCTTCCTCTTTTCTTTAAGTAAACATGTATTTCCTGTCCTATATAGCTTGTCACGCTTTCAGTCCGCTTGTTGAAACTCCCTGCACAAAGTTTCTCTGGAATATGATATAGAATACCACAACCGGGACAACGAAGATCAGAGCCGCTGCCATCAGCCTGGCCCAGTCCGTAGAATATTCTCCCATAAACTGCTGCAGTCCCAAAGACAAAGTCAGCTTCTCTGTCTTGGTAATATAGATCATAGGAGCCAGATAATCGGACCATGCATTCATAAATGCATAGATGGCAACCGTAGTCATAGCCGGTTTGCAAAGCGGAAGTACAATCCCGGTATATCTCTGAAGCTCGTTGGCGCCGTCAATTTTGGCCGCCTCCAGAAGGGAATCAGAAATCCCTGCCATGAACTGCCGCATGATGATGATAAAGTAAGCGCTTCCAAAAAATGTGGGCAGAATCAGAGGCACATAGGTATTGGTCAGATGCAGCGCGGCGTAAACTCTGTACAGCGGAATCATGGTAACTGAATAGGGAATCATCATGGTTGCCATCAAAAGGCCTGCTATCACGGAGCTTCCCCTCCATTTAATCTTAGCCAGGGAATAGGCCACCATAGGAGTAGAAATCAGATTCCCGGCAATGGACAATATGGTAATAAATAATGTATTTCCCATGTATCTCCAGTATGGAATAACCTTCATCGCCTCCGGGAAATTCTTCAGCGTCCAGATACGCGGAAACAAGGTTACCGGCTTTGTAAAAGCATCTGAATTGGTCCTGAAGGAAGTGCTGATCATAACGATAAAAGGCGTGACAAAAACGATGCATAAAAGGATGATTATAAGTCCCTTTAGCAAGTAAAGGATTGTTTTTTTCGTGCGATAGTAGCGGATCGATTTCATCCTATTCACCTCCCATTCCTTCCGTCACTTTTTTCGTAACCTTTGTCATAATCACAGTCATAATCGCAACTACAATAAACAGAAGCCAGGCCATCGCAGAAGCTTTGCCCATATCCATGTAAACGAACGCATTATGGAAAATATAGAGCGGATACATCAGGATAGAGTTGGCAGGCCCTCCGCTTGCAAGTCCGATGGCATTGCCGCTGCTTGCGCGGACAATGATATAGACCTGCTGGAAATACTGGAACGAATTTATCAGATTTAAAATCGCCTGATAAACAATGACATGTGCAATACCCGGAATAGTAATATGTATAAATAATTCAAATGTATTTGCACCGTCAATTTTTGCCGCTTCATAATAACTGCTAGAGACTTCCTGTACTGCATTCATAATTACCAGCATTGCCGTACCCACATGCCACATCCCCATCATGACAAGAGACCATTTGGTTGTTTTCGGATCTAAAAGCCAGGCAGGGCCATGAATACCGAATTTTGAAAGCACGGTGTTGATAATTCCGTAAGTAGGGTCAAACATCCAAATTCAAACCATAGTTCCGGCAACCATAGGAATAACTGAAGGCAAAAAATAAATTGTTCTGATTACCCCTTTTGCCCGCCTCTGCCTTGCACAGATCAGGGCCAGGCAAAGAGCACACAGAAGATTCAGAGGTGTGGAGATAAAGGACATAAGCAATGTATTTTTCAATGATTTCACTACCAGGGGATCCTTAAAAATATTTTGAAAATTTTTCATACCGATCCACTCCGGGGCCGATACAGGACTAAAGGATGTAAAACTATAATACAGTGAGCATGCCAGCGGATAGACACTGAAGCACAAAAACCCGATGATCCACGGCAGTGCAAACAGAAGTCCATTGATATTATTACGACTGCTCTTTGCAGTATACTTCTTTTGCTTCTTCATAATGAACTCCTTTCAGAAAACGCATCTGTCGAATTTTTCGACAGATGCGTCTGTTTTGGTTACTCCAGACTCTTGCACTGTGCTGCAAGATCAGCTATCGCTTCCTCCGGTGTCTGGTAGCCGTTGTAAACAAGATCCAACGCATTGTCAATCAAAGAGACATATTTTGCATAATCTTTAATCTTCGGATAGTTAATACCATTTTCAAGCCTGGTTGCTTCAATGAACTCATCCAGTCCGGGAATTGCCCTGATGTCAGGATCATCCATTAAATCCAGTCTGGCAGGCGTTACGCTTCTTCCAATATCCATGATCTTGGAGCCTTCAATGCCTCCGGCAAACTTGATAAAGTCCCAGGCCCCCTCTTTGCATTTTGCATTAACCGGTATAGCCAGCGTACCTGCCTCATAGCGGGAAATTCCCTGATTTTCCGGGTGTGCTTTCGTACCAGGCACCATTGCAATGCCATAGTTTAAATCCGGATTATTGTTAAGAATCATAGCCGTAAGCCATGCCCCGTCAAAACGAAACGCCTGATTGCCGGTAAAGAACATATCCTGTTCCGTGTAACGGTTGGTATTTGCCGTGCCGACAAATGCCTGAACCTTCTCCACACCATATTTTTCACGTACCTGCATATTCATATGAAGGCTGTCCAGAATCCCCTGGGATTCCGGAGTCAGATTGCCTTCATCATCCTACCAGCGCCCTCCAAATGCATAGATCAGCTCCTGTCTTGCACTTGCCAGCGGGAACAGCGGATATCCCAGCACCTCAATGTTGCCGTCTGCATCAAGTTTTGTAATCTTCTCCGCCATCTCGTAAAGCTCTTCCATAGTTGCCGGCGGTTCGCTGTATCCTGCCTCTGCTAAAAGGTCTTTATTGTAGAACATCTGAATCTGGCTGCCGCCGCTTTCCGGTATCGCATACAGATCGCCGTCAAATGTACAGGCTTCGATAGACTTCTTTGTCCACTGGCTCATATCAAGCTGATCTCTGTCCGCATACTCCTGCAGATCCTTTAATAATCCATTGAAATAATAGGTTGTCAGATTGGAATTGCTGCTGAAAATCACATCTGGGCCTTCATCGCTGGACATTGCCACAATCAGCTTCTGCTGGTCGTTCATAGAAAGGCCCACCACCTCATACTTGTCCTGGGAAGCATTGTAAGCTGCAATCAGATCATCTTCCACCTTGGCCTCATCGCCTGTATGAATATGCCAGTAGTTGACAACTTCCCTTGTTCCATCTGCTGCTCCTGCATTTGGCTCACTTTCTGTCTTTGTCTCTGCCCCCTGTGCCTCTGTCTGGGGTGCTGCAGTTGTGTCATTCTCTGCAGCTTTCTGAGGTGATGCACATCCTGTCAGTAAAGTAAGTGCCATCACACCTGTCATTGCTAATGCCGCGTACCTTCTCATGTTTTCCTCCTTGGTTTAAATTATTAATATTTGTTACATCATAGCGATTCTTTCACTTCTGCAAAGCTCTCTGGCCATTCTGGCTGCGCCATCTACGGCTTCCTGCATCGGTCTCTTGATTACTGTCTGAGGATATTTCTCCTTTATCAGACGTTCAAACTCCTCCAAAAGGATTGGGCTCTGAACAATATTGCTGCCCCATATTCCTACTGCTATCTCCGGATCCTGTTCCATATTCAGTACATGGATCATATTATCCGCAAGCTTTGCCGTTTCCTCTGCCGCCAGCTTCAATATCTCAGCTGCATTCCTGTCTCCTTTTTCTGCGGCATAGTTTACAATCTTTCCCAGACTGATTTTTCCATTCTTATGTTTCATTAAATATGCAGAGTAGTCTGTCAAATCTTTTACAGTATTGATTCCCAGCTTCTCTTTTAATATATCTGCCAGAAGGCTTTCCTTTGCCACCTTGTCGTAACAGTTCGCCAGATAACGCAAGGCTTTCCTGTCCACCCAGGTACCGGATCCCTCCTCACCCATGATGGAAAATGCCCATCCTCCGACTCTTCCTGTCTCTCCTGTGCGGTTCACTCCAAAGGCAATGGAGCCGGTTCCTGAAATCACCAATATTCCTGCTCCGCCAATAACCGTATAATGAGCAATCTCCGCATCATTCTTCACCACGACAGGGCAGCTAAATCCATCCAGATTCTGATAAAGCTGATTTAAAAAGGTATCATCCTCCTCTGTGTCAAGCCCTGTGGTTCCGCAAACCAAATATCTGCACTCTCCCCGTTTTCCTCCAAAGGAGGCCAGACATCTGTCAATATGGTGATTGATCCTAATCTTTATCTCTTCCTCCGGATACGTATAATGGCTTGCGCTGGCTCCCACATAATTTCCCAATAGTTCACCGTTCAGGCTCTCTGCCTGTACCCGGTAGTTTGTGCCTCCGCTGTCGATTCCAATTACATATTCCACGTCTTACCCCATCTCACTTTTGATGCTTTGCTTTGATTGCCAGGATTTTATCAAGCTCTTCAAAAATAATGTGTCCTTTGCCTTCTTTCCCTGTAAGGGCCGGGATTTTCGCTCCCATAATCTGGCTTGGCAGACACCAGCAAAACAGCTTCAATGCCTCCGAATCCATCTCGCCAATCCTCAGATCCTTCTCGCTGTCAAATCCTTCGCCGCCTCCTACTGTATATACATAGGGCGATTTACTTCTGTGGTATTCAACAAGTCCGACAAATCTTTCGTAATCGCTGTCACTTTTCTCCGGTATCAGGTATAGGCCGGCCATCTCCTCATCCAGCGCCATATCCGGGCCATGCAAAAATTCCTCGTATTCATAACCTGATGCAGGAATCAGCATTGTCTCCTGCAGCTTCAGTGCAGACTCAAGAGCTGCCGCCTGCCCTATATGCTTGCCTACACAAATACATTTCCTGATCTTCTTCATCTCCTGGGCATGTCGTTCAAACCATGTGACTGCAGATTGAATATTGCCTGTCATCTGCTGGATTGCCTGATCTGCCTGCGTGACTCTCCTCTGATATTCATCTTCAGAAATGCTTCCAAGCTCTCTGGCTGCCTCCAGGCTGATACAGTAGAGCAGGAAAAATGTACTTACATACCCCTTTGTCTTTGGCCCCGCTTTCTCTTCTTCGCACCGTATCAGCACATGCTCCGAAATGTCGTTGATCGTACACTTCTCCTCACCGGTAATCGCCATATGAGGATACTGAAGATGCTGTTTAATGGCGGCAATCGTATTGGTAGAGTTTCCTCCCTGTGAAATAAAAATCAGGAAGGGACTCTTATCCCGAAATTTGGGAATTGCTGAGGAGGCTACCGGGGTAACCTCTATATCCAACAGCTCTTCCATCGCCAGCGCTGCCGCCTTTGCCGCGTTCAGAGAGGATCCGCTGCCAATCAGATAAATTCTTCCAGGCTTACTCTTCTGAAACAACCTTGTAAAAACTGCCGCATCTTCTTTCCGGTGATCGAACACGCGCCTCAATGCCATTGGCTGCTCAAAAATATAATCATACATCGTGCCGCTCATTGCATTCCTCCTTACATTTAATTAATTAAGTTAATTATAACAAAGCATACTTCCCTATATTTGTCAAGAACTATTTGTTAATTTTATTATATAAATATAGCAGCCTCCTTCATTTTATATGGATTTTGCACATATTCTTTTCTCTCTGTGAAATCTCTGCCTTTTGCTGGCTGCCCCATGGATGCAATAGGAAATTTTAGTTGTATAAAAAAACAGCCCTGATTTATTATTCCATAAATCAAAGCTGTTTCTTCTCAGTATTAGTGCTATTGCGGTGTGGGCGGATACAGTTTGGTATCAAATCCATGGGTTCCGTAAGGCATGCGGCTTGTCACATGCTTGTCGGAATACTCTGCCAGCTGTGCGTCTGTAAGAAGACAGAAGGTACCTCCGCTGCTTCTGGGGGTGGTGTCAAAATGATACCATCCGTCTCCGCAGTCAACCAGGTTCCACCAGTGATGCCCGTCCAGCCGGATCACCTCGATGCTGGGGATATCCGCCCTGCTAAGCAGAGCCAGGGCAACAGAATAGTAGGTATAGCAGTCACCGGATTTTTTGCGGAAGCCATCGTAGGCGGCCTTCACCCAGTCTCCTTTCTGGGAGCTGGACACATAGCGGATGTTGCTTCTCACCCAGGAGTAGATGGCCGTGGCCTTTTCCTTCTTGCTCATCTTTTCATTGGTAATCTTGGCCAGCACCTTATCAGCCATGGCGTCTACTGCATGGTGGGTCTCAGTCTTTTCCTCCTCCGGGGGAATCACTGTAGGCTGCTTGTAATTGGCCTTGCAGACACCGTTCTCATCAAAGGTATACTGGATGCCGTCAATGGTCAGGGTTGTATCTGCAACTCTGGCTCCGGTCTCGTCGGCATAATATTTATTTTCCCCGTCCTCAATCCAGCCGGTCTTCATATACCCTTCCTCATCAAAATAATACCACACTTTTTTAATCTCCAGCCACTGGGAGGCAGGATAGCTTTTATCCGGATTCTGATAGTACCATTTCCCATTCTCTCCCTGTCCCCATCTCCCTATGGTCCCCGGCCCGGCTTCTGCCGCCATAACCGGAAAACTACAGGATACGGCCAACACAACAGCCGCCAAAACCACACTCCATCTTTTCATTGCCTTTTCCTCCTTCTTCCTACTATGTACTCTCGGAGTCTCTTTGTGCCTGATTTTGTGAGATGATTTTTTGTCCTATGTGCATAAATTTATGAGGCGTACGTGGAACGTACGTTGATTAAATTTAGGTGCATAGGACGGAAAATCAGCCGCAAAGGCAGGTGCAAGAGAGATTCCGAGAGTACATTACTCTGTAATCGCCACATACTCGATGGACTCAATGATCCCGTCTGTCACGATGAAAGACAGCGCCGATTTTTCCTTCGTGTACGTATACACGCCGTATTCCTCTGTATAGTCCTCTCCATATGCTGCCAGCATCTCTTCTGTGGTAGAGCCCAGCCGGATCCCTTCCGGCGTGGATACCGTATCATCTGTAAAATAAACCGAATTCACATAATCCTTTTTTCCCTTGGGATAGGTATACAGATCAAACCCATTGTAGCTGTATATTTTATCCAGCCCGTTAAACGCACAGCTGGGAGACTCTGCATAATTATTGTAATCGCCCAGGCCGCTTACTATAGGCGCCACATCCTCGTTCATGCCCATGGTGACACCGCCGCTTTCAAAGAGAAATCCGCTGTGGTTCACCGCAGCAGCAGCCTCCCCGGAGGTCTCCTGGCCTTCGGTTCCGGCTTTTTCTGTCTCTGATTTCTGTGCCTCTGTCATCGCAGCCTGGGTTTCCTCCTGTCCCTCTTTGCCGCCCTCTTCTGCCTCCGGTGCCTGGGAAGCTTCTGTCGCCCCAGCCTCTGCCCCATTTGCGGCTTCCTGACTCTTCCCGCCGCAGCCTGCCAGCCCCAAAGCAAGGGTAAGCATTGCCGCAGCCAAGTACATCCTTCTTCTCATAATCCTTTACTCCTCATGAAATTTTCTTATGTAGCCATACTTCTGTAAATCCTCTTCCTGCTCTGCCTTCATCTGATAGTAAAAATCCGTCTTCTCCTTCCAGACTTGGGCCAGCCTCTCATCCTCCCTGTGATCCGGAAGCTGATACGCCTCCTTCAGAAGCTTTCCAAGGTATTCAGAAGCCTTCTTGGCCCCTGACAGATTCAGGTGAAGCCCTCCGTCATACGTATCCGTCTGAAAATCAATGCCTGTCTCTTCCTGCAGATCCAGGAAATTTATATATCTAATCTGATTCTTCCTGGCATATTCCGCCATCTGCTGATCCCACTGCTCATACCAGGAGGGATAGACAGAAGGCGCTTTTATGAGAATCAGCTGGATATCATTATCTTTGCACAGCTTTGTAATCTTGTCCAGATATTCATACGCGTTATCGCCGAACTGATAATTCCCCAGCTTTTTTTCCTTGGGAAATGTTCCCGCCGGCTTTACATCCACCCGCATATAATATCCGTTATGAGATACCTTGTCTTTATGAAACAGATACTTCCAGTCCTCCTTGGTCAGCTCACTCCAGCGGGAATGATACCGAAGCAGGGGTATCACATACTCAATAAAATTCTCATCCTCTGTCATGGAAGCCTGGATATCCTTCACCTTGGACAAAGACCATTTCATCCCATCCAGAGTCATCCGGTTGTATGCCTCCTTCTGAGGCTTATCATATTTCATGGACAGCACATTAAAAATTACTACCCTGGGCTTTTCATACTTTAAAGTCTCCTCCAGCAGATAATAGGACTGCCAGATCAGCTGCTGGGCGCTTCCCCGGATATAGCTAGTAATTCCGTATTCTTCCCACAAAGTGATGGGAGAAAAATTCTCATATACCTCACAATCCCCGATAAAGATCACATCATGCTCCGTGGTCTCTTCATAATATTCCCCGATCAAAGCCCCTTCTATAATACGCCCCATATACTTGGGTTTCAGAAGACTGGAAAGAAAAGCCAGACTCCCTCCGATTATGGCTGTCAAGCAGAGCCATACCATGATCCTTCGTCTCATATGGTTTCTCCTAAAACTGATTGTAAATAAACTGGCTGGAATCATACCCCACACCATAGGCGCCGATAAGCAGTGTACACAGAAACAGGCTGTAAAGCAACGCATACCTTACCGGTGCAGGCTTTGACGCCAGTTTTTCCCGCAGGCTTCCACTGCGTCCCGCCAGGCTGGCCCCCAGCAAAATAAGGGTGCCGACTATAAGCACTATGTAGTCACTGACCGTCAGCCCCAGGCTCATGAACCTTCCGTCAAACAGCTGGCTTACGCGGGAATGAAGGAACATGTCCCCAAACATACGGAATGTCAGCGGTACATCCCGGTAACAGTCCAGCATGCGCAGGCTGCTCATCAATAGCACAGTGCGTATTACCTGAAACCCTGCATACCATCTTTTTTGCGCCACATGAAATCTGGCGTGGAATCTGGCATACAAAGGCTCACATTCCTGAGACAAAATAATGATAATCCCGTTTAAAAGGCCCCAAACCACGAAATTCCAGCTGGCGCCGTGCCAGATACCTGTGGTAAACCACACTGCAAGGCTTGCCACATAGACCGGCATCCGTTTCCCTGCATAGTCTCCCAGATGCTTCCGGCAGAACCTGGAGAATCTCAGCATAGGCTGACAGACGGATACAGGATAGAAAATATACTCTGTAAACCAGGTGCCTAAGGTAATATGCCATCTTCTCCAATATTCTGCTATATTCTTGGAAAAATAAGGCCGTATAAAATTCTCCTGCACCTTTATCCCCAGCGTCTGGGCAATCCCTATGGTAATATCAATGCCTCCTGTAAAATCCGCATAAAGCTGAAGGGCATAAAACATCATTCCCACAAATACATAAATCCCGTTATACGTCTCTGGCTGCTGTATAATGGTGGTGACTCCTGTCAGAATCCGGTCCGCAATCACCAGCTTCTTAAAAAATCCCCACAGAATCCGTTCCAGCCCAAATGAAACCTCCCTACTGTCAAAGGAATGCTCTGAGAACAAGGTTTCCTTCATCTGATCAAAGCGGCTGATAGGCCCCTGGATCAGCTGGGGGAAAAATGAGACAAACAAAGCCAGCTTTCCGATACAGGGCTCTGCCGGATATTTCCCCCGATACACATCGATCAGGTATCCCATGGTTATAAAGGTGTAGAAAGAAATCCCCAGAGGAAGAAGCAACGACAAAAAGCCAATCTGCCTCTGGCTTCCAAGCAGGGACAAGCCAAAGTTTAAATTGGCGATGGCAAAATTCGAATATTTTAAGACTGCCAGGACTCCGAAATTCAAAAAAAGCCCCGTCAGCAGAAGACGCCACTGACGGGATTTTATCTTCTCCTTATAACGCTTCCTCTCCTCTTTGCTTAGCTCCTTCTTGTGTTCTTTTATATAAGCAGCCTGTTCCCTGTGAAGCCCGTCGATTCTTCTTGCTAAAAAATAGGTACTGCCTGTAGTCAGAAGAATAAAGAAGCAGTTTTTCCAGCCTGAGACGAAATAAAATACATAGCTGGCAGCCAGCAGAAGCTTCCACTGATACCTGGAGGGCAGAACATAGTAAAGGATAATCACGCAGATCAGAAAGGCAATAAATTCATACGATGTAAACAGCATGGCTTACTCATCATCCTCTAACCGGCGCACCAGTTCCCAGATAGCCTCCGCAGAATTAAAGTTCTCCGGCACAATCTGTTCTGCCCCTATTTTCACGTCAAATTCATCGTTGATCTCCGCTATGATTGTAACGATATCAAAAGAATCCAGAATCCCGTCATCAATCAGCGTATCGCAGCTCTCAAAATCCACATCCGGGTGCAAATCCTGTAAGATTGTTAAAATCTCGTCCATCACTCTTCCTCCTTTATTAATTCTTTTAATGCCATCCGGTTGATTTTGCCGTTGGCCGTAAAGGGCATCTGGTCAATAGGTTCAATCCGGTTGGGCAGCATATACCTGGGCAGCTTTTCCTTCAGCTGGCCCATAACAGCGGCAGCAGTGACATCCCCCATATAGAACAGGATAATTTTAGAATTCTCCTCATCATAGATACAGGCAGACATCCGCACCTCCTCGATCCGATTGGCATGGACCTCGATCTCTCCCAGCTCTATCCGGTGTCCCATATGTTTAATCTGGTAATCCTTCCTTGAGACGAATACCAGCTCGCCCCGCTCATTATATCTTCCTATATCCCCTGTCCTGTACACAATATCTGTATAATAAGGATTAAACGGATTCTGGATAAATGCCTCATCTGTCTTTTCTTTATTGTTATAATATCCGAAGGTCACAGCTGTGCCGCGGATCAGAATCTCTCCCTGCTCCCTGGCCTGCCCTCCGTCTTCACCCAGAAGCAGAATCTCCGTATTCTTAAAGGGCCTCCCGATAGGCATCACATCGTCCGGTGCAAACTCCCTGTCCACCTTGTAATAGCAGGACATGCCTGTGGCTTCCGTAGGCCCGTACAGGTTATAGAACTGGCCGCCGGGAACCGCTTCCTTCCATATGTGATACTGGCGGATAGGAAACACCTCACTTCCGAAGGCAATGGTATGGAGATATTCCGGCTTCACCGTATCAAAGGTTCCGAAAGAAGAGATCATGGTCAGGGCCGATACAACCCAGCAGATTGTATTCACCTGGTGTTCATTTAAAAACTCCACCAGACGCACCGGGAACATAAACAAGGGCTTGGGCACAATGTAGGTAGTGGCCCCAAACATCATGGTGGGATACAGTTCCTTCAGGCAGGCGTCAAAATAAAACGGGCTCTGGTTGGCAAACACCGTATCCTGGTTGAACCCAAGAACCTGGGAAAGATTCTCCACATAGTCAAGAACCGATCGATGACATGCCACCACACCTTTGGGAATCCCTGTGGAGCCTGACGTGAACACCACATACACAGGGTCTACATCCAGGGCCTCCTCCCGGATCTTTTGAAGCTCTCTGTCATCCTCCTGGTACTCTGTCATATCCTGATACAGGAAAATGTCTCCCTGAAACTCCAGCTGCTCCATGATTTTCTTTGTCTTGTCATCACAGATGACAGCTCTGGCATGGAGATTTTCCATAATCAGCTTTAAGCGGTACCTGGGCATCTCATCATCCAGGGGAACATAAAAATTCCTGCCGTAAACCACCCCAAAAAAGGCCACAACCGCCATAGGAGTCTTTTTCATAAAGACGATCACCGGTTCCCTGTAGATTCCCCTGGCATGCAAAAAGCTGCCTACAGACCGGCTGTGATGATACACATCCCGAAAGGGGATCGCCGTCTTATCATCTGCGTAGGCCACCTTATCCGGCACACGGGCCACCGTCTTTTCCAGATATTCCAATATATTGGTCTGCATTCATGCCCCTCCTGATTCGGTCGTTGTAAATACTCATTAATGTTATAGCGTCTTTTGTCGAAACTGTCAAGAAAAAAGCGCCCTTAAGAAATATCTTCTCTTAAGGGCGCCGCATTTTAAATTTCTTCAGTTCCTTCATCCAGATCCAGAACTTCCTCTGCCTCTTCCATCATCTCGTCATCCTCAGACAGCATCAGTTCATCGTCGTCAGACAGCATCAGTTCATCGTCGTCAGACAGCTCGATCTCATCCTCCATGGTTACATCCGTATTCAGCTTCACAGAACGGTACCGTTTCATACCGGTGCCGGCAGGAATCAGCTTACCGATGAGGACATTCTCCTTCAGGCCGATGAGATGATCCACCTTGCCGTTGATAGCCGCCTCAGTCAGAACTTTGGTGGTCTCCTGGAAGGATGCTGCAGACAGGAAGGAATCCGTAGCCAGGGAAGCCTTGGTGATACCTAACATCACCTGCTTGCCTTCCGCCGGCTTCTTGCCTTCTGCTATCAGCTTCTCATTCATATCATTGAATTCCAGAACATTCATGGAGATTCCCGGAAGCACATCACTGTCCCCGCTTTCCTCCACTTTAATCTTCTTAAGCATCTGGCGGACGATGACCTCCACGTGCTTGTCATTGATCTCCACTCCCTGAAGGCGGTATACACGCTGTACTTCCCGAATCATATAATCCTGAACCGCACGGACGCCTTTGATCTTCAAGATGTCGTGTGGGTTAATGCTTCCCTCTGTCAGCTCGTCGCCGGCCTCAATCTCCTGGCCGTCGCTTACCTTGATACGGGAGCCATAGGGAATCAGATAAGTCTTGGAATTCCCTGTCTCATTATTGGTAACCACAATCTCCCGCTTCTTCTTCGTATCCTTGATGGCCACCACGCCGCCAAACTCTGTGATGATGGCAAGGCCCTTTGGCTTTCTCGCCTCAAAAAGCTCCTCCACACGGGGAAGACCCTGGGTGATATCGCCGCCGGCCACACCGCCGGTGTGGAAGGTACGCATGGTCAGCTGTGTACCTGGTTCACCGATGGACTGGGCTGCAATGATACCTACAGCCTCACCTACCTGCACAGGCTGGCCGGTTGCCATGTTGGCCCCGTAGCATTTGGCACACACACCGATATGGGACTTACAGGTCAGGACTGTACGGATCTTCACCGTATCCTTCCCTGTCTTCTTAAGCACCTTCATCACATCGGCCGCACGCTTGGGAGTACACATGTGATTTGCCTTCACCACAACCTCTCCTGTATCCGGATCTGTAATGGTTTCTGCAATATATCTTCCCGTCAGTCTTTCTTCCAGGCTTTCGATAGTCTCCTGACCGTCCATAAAGGCCTTTATCTCCATATAAGGGAATTCCTTCCCCTCGCAGCAGTCCACTTCACGGATGATCAAATCCTGGGAAACGTCTACCAGACGTCTGGTCAGGTATCCGGAGTCAGCCGTACGAAGGGCTGTATCAGACAATCCTTTTCTGGCGCCGTGGGCAGAGATAAAATACTCCAGTACGTCTAATCCCTCACGGAAATTGGACTTTATAGGAAGCTCGATGGTGTGTCCGGTAGTATCTGCCATCAGTCCACGCATGCCTGCCAGCTGCTTGATCTGCTTATCGGAACCACGGGCTCCGGAATCTGCCATCATAAAAATATTATTGTACTTGTCAAGGCCGGTCAGCAGATCATGGGTCAGCTGATCGTCTGTATTCTTCCACGTCTCGATAACCTCTTTGTACCGCTCTTCCTCTGTAATCAGGCCGCGGCGGAAGTTCTTGGCGATCCGATCCACCGTCTCCTGGGCATCGGCAATAAGCTGAGGCTTGCTGGGCGGTACGGTCATGTCAGAAATGGATACGGTCATGGCCGCTCTGGTGGAATATTTATATCCGATGGATTTGATGTCATCCAGGGTCTCCGCCGTCTGGCTGGCCCCGTGAACATTGATAACCTTCTCCAGAATCTGCTTGCACTGCTTTTTGCCTACATGGAAATCCACTTCCAGCTTCAGCTCATTCTCCGGAATGCTTCTGTCCACAAACCCTAAATCCTGCGGAATAATCTCGTTGAAAATAAAACGTCCCACAGTAGACTCAATGATACCTGATTTGACTGTGCCGTCCGCCATGGTCTTCTGCACTCTCACTTTGACTCTGGAATGCAGGGTAACTGCTTTATTCTCATATGCCAGGATAGCCTCGTTGGGGCTCTTAAAGAACATCCCCTCCCCTTTGGCTCCCGGCCTCTCCTGGGTCAGATAATAGATTCCCAGAACCATATCCTGAGACGGAACTGCCACAGGGCCGCCGTCTGAGGGCTTTAACAGGTTGTTCGGCGACAGAAGCAGGAAACGGCACTCTGCCTGGGCTTCCACAGACAGGGGCAGATGGACAGCCATCTGATCTCCGTCGAAATCTGCGTTGAAAGCCGTACACACAAGAGGATGGAGCTTAATAGCCTTGCCCTCAACCAGAATCGGCTCAAATGCCTGGATCCCCAGACGGTGCAGTGTGGGAGCACGGTTTAACATAACAGGATGCTCTTTGATCACCTCTTCCAGAACATCCCACACCTCCGGCTGCAGACGCTCTACCATCTTCTTCGCATTTTTTATATTGTGAGCAGTTCCGTTGGAAACCAGCTCTTTCATAACAAAGGGCTTGAACAGCTCGATAGCCATCTCCTTGGGAAGGCCGCACTGGTAGATCTTAAGCTCAGGCCCTACTACGATAACGGAACGCCCTGAGTAGTCCACACGTTTGCCCAACAGGTTCTGACGGAAACGGCCCTGCTTTCCTTTCAGCATGTCGGAAAGGGATTTCAGCGCACGGTTGCCGGGGCCTGTTACCGGTCTGCCTCTTCTTCCGTTGTCGATGAGGGCATCCACCGCCTCCTGAAGCATACGCTTCTCGTTGCGGACAATGATATCCGGCGCACCCAGCTCCAAAAGCCTTGCCAGGCGGTTGTTCCTGTTGATAATCCTGCGGTACAGATCATTTAAATCCGAGGTGGCGAAACGGCCGCCGTCCAGCTGAACCATAGGACGGATATCCGGAGGGATCACCGGGATCACCGTCATGATCATCCATTCCGGCCGGTTGCCGGAGCTGCGGAAGGCATCCACCACCTCCAGCCTTTTGATGATCCTGGCCCGTTTCTGGCCGCTGGCATCCTTCATGGCTTTCCGCAGTTCTTCGGAATCCTTCTCCAGATCAATGGCCTTTAACAGCTCCTGAATGGCCTCGGCTCCCATTCCCACACGGAAATTGCCGGCTCCGTATTTCTCCAACTCTTCCCTGTATTCCTTTTCGGAAAGAACCTGCTTATACTGCAGCCCTGTATCTTTTGGATCCAGCACAATATAGGAGGCAAAATACAGTACCTTTTCCAGGACTCTGGGCGAAATATCCAGAATCAGCCCCATCCGGCTGGGTATTCCCTTAAAGTACCAGATATGGGAAACAGGGGCAGCCAATGCAATATGCCCGGTACGCTCCCTGCGCACGCTTGACTTTGTCACCTCAACACCACAGCGGTCACAGATCACGCCTTTGTAGCGGATCTTTTTGTACTTTCCACAATGGCACTCCCAGTCCTTGCTGGGCCCGAAGATTCTCTCACAGTATAAGCCGTCTCTCTCAGGCTTTAAAGTTCTATAATTGATGGTTTCCGGCTTTTTCACCTCGCCATGGGACCACTCCAGAATTTTCTCAGGAGAAGCCAAACCAATCTTGATTGCATCAAACGTCAATGGTTGATAAGTTTCTTTCGTCTCCGGCATGAGTGAACTCCCTCCTATTCATTATCATCAGAAACATCAAAATCATCAAACGGATCCTCTTCGATTTCGCTGTCATCTACCTCATCATCTATATCTATGTCATCTGTCAGATCCTCTTCCTCCGGCTCTTCTTCCACATCTACCAGCTCTCCGTCCTTAAACTCCTGATACTGGTAGCCCTGGCTGCCAAGAGAATCCCCCTGATTTCCATAAGAGCGGTCACCCTCGATGATGGATCGGAGATCAATATCACTGTAGTCAATATTCTCCGTCATCTCCACCTCTGTGCCGTCGTCCTTAAGCACACGAACATCCAGCCCCAGAGACTGAAGCTCTTTTAAGAGAACCTTGAAGGATTCCGGAACACCGGACTCAGGGATATTCTCCCCCTTGATGATTGCCTCATAGGTCTTCACACGGCCTACCACATCATCGCTCTTTACAGTCAGTATCTCCTGCAGTGTGTAGGAAGCACCGTAGGCCTCCAGAGCCCAGACCTCCATCTCTCCGAAACGCTGTCCGCCGAACTGGGCTTTGCCTCCCAGAGGCTGCTGGGTAACCAGGGCGTATGGACCGGTGGAACGGGCATGGATCTTATCGTCAACCAGATGGTGGAGCTTCAGATAGTGCATGTGTCCGATGGTAACCGGGCTGTCAAAATACTCTCCCGTACGCCCGTCGCGGAGGCGGACCTTCCCGTCCCTGCTGATAGGCACACCCTTCCACAGCTCTCTGTGCTCCAGATGGGAGCCCAGATAATCCATCACATCCGGTTTCAAAGTATCTTTATATTTCTCCTCAAATTCTTCCCAGGAAGAGTTGACATAATCATTGGCTATGTCAAGAGTGTCCATAATGTCATTCTCATTGGCGCCGTCAAAAATCGGAGTAGCAATGTTAAAGCCCAGAGCCTTGGCTGCAAGGCTTAAATGGATCTCCAGCACCTGCCCGATATTCATACGGGACGGCACGCCCAAAGGATTCAGCACAATATCCAGGGCACGGCCGTTGGGAAGGAAAGGCATATCCTCCACCGGAAGGACGCGGGAGACAACACCCTTGTTTCCATGACGTCCGGCCATCTTGTCGCCCACGGAAATCTTTCTCTTCTGAGCAATGTAGATGCGTACGGTCTGGTTTACTCCGGGAGAAAGCTCATCTCCGTTCTCTCTGGTAAACACCTTGGCATCCACAACAATACCGTAAGCACCGTGAGGCACTTTCAGGGAGGTATCCCTGACTTCTCTGGCCTTCTCCCCGAAAATTGCGCGAAGCAGGCGCTCCTCGGCAGTCAGCTCGGTCTCTCCTTTGGGGGTTACCTTGCCTACCAGGATATCCCCGGCGCGAACCTCGGTGCCGATACGGATGATACCTCTCTCATCCAGATCCTTTAAGGCATCCTCGCCTACGCCGGGAACATCCCGGGTGATCTCCTCGGGCCCCAGCTTGGTATCTCTGGCTTCTGCCTCATATTCCTCAATGTGAACGGATGTGTAAACATCCTCCTGCACAAGTCTTTCGCTTAAGAGGACTGCGTCCTCGTAGTTGTAGCCTTCCCAGGTCATGAACCCGATCAGAGGGTTCTTGCCCAGGGCGATCTCTCCGTTCTGTGTGGAGGGGCCGTCGGCAATGACCTCTCCCTTCTCCACATGGTTGCCTTTGAACACGATTGGCTTCTGGTTATAGCAGTTTGACTGGTTGCTTCTCTTAAACTTTGTCAGATGATACACATCTCTGTTTCCGTCAGAATCTCTGCGGATGATAATCTCATTGGACGCGGAGCGCTCTACAACGCCTGCATTCCTTGCCACGACGCAGACACCAGAGTCTACGGCAGCCTTCCCCTCAATGCCGGTTCCCACCACAGGAGCCTCTGTGGTCAGAAGCGGAACGGCCTGGCGCTGCATGTTGGATCCCATCAGAGCCCTGTTGGCATCGTCATTCTCCAGGAAGGGAATCATGGAGGTGGCAACCGAGAACACCATCTTGGGAGACACATCCATCAAATCAATGTTCTTCTTCTGGAAGGAAGAGGTCTCGTCTCTGTATCTTCCTGATACATTGTTGTGAACAAAGTGTCCTTCCTCATCTAAAGGCTCGTTCGCCTGGGCAACGATAAAGTTATCCTCCTCGTCTGCCGTCAGGTAAACCACCTCATCCGTAACAACCGGATTCAGCCGATCCGTCTTATCCACCACACGGTAGGGAGCCTCCACGAATCCGTAGATATTCACCCTGGCATAGGTAGCCAGAGAGTTAATCAGGCCGATGTTGGGCCCCTCAGGGGTCTCGATGGGGCACATGCGCCCATAGTGGGTATAGTGTACGTCCCGGACCTCAAATCCGGCACGATCCCTGGACAGACCGCCTGGCCCCAGGGCTGACAGACGCCGCTTGTGTGTCAGCTCTGCCAGAGGGTTGTTCTGATCCATAAACTGGGACAGCTGGGAGCTTCCGAAGAACTCCTTCACAGCAGCGGTCACCGGTTTAATATTGATGAGGGACTGAGGCGTAATGTCATCCATATCCTGGGTGGTCATACGCTCTCTCACCACACGTTCCATACGGGATAAGCCGATGCGGTACTGATTCTGCAAAAGCTCGCCTACGGCGCGGATCCTTCTGTTCCCCAGATGATCGATGTCGTCAGCAGTACCAATCTGCTCCTCCAGATGCATATTATAATTAATGGATGCGATAATATCTTCTTTTGTAATGTGCTTGGGCACCAGCTCGCTTAGATTCCTGCGGATCACCCGCTTCAGCTCTTCCTGATCCTGTCCATATTCTGCCAGAATAGACTTAAGCACAGGATAGTATACTAACTCCGTAACACCAGCCTCAGCCGGATCAAAAGAAACATAGGAAGACAGGTTTACCATCATATTGGACAGTACCTTTTCGTTGCGCTCAACGCCCTGAATCCACACGAAGGGAACTCCTGCGTTCTGGATGGCATCCGCCAGCTCTTTGTCCACGGAAGTACCTGCCTGGGCCAGAATCTCTCCTGTCTCCTCATCCACTACGTCCGCAGCCAGGGTATGTCCGGTGATACGGTTTTTAAACAGTAATTTTTTGTTGAATTTGTAGCGTCCCACTTTAGCCAGGTCATACCTTCTGGGATCAAAGAACATGCTGTTAAGAAGGCTTTCCGCGCTGTCCACAGACAGGGGCTCGCCGGGACGGATCTTCTTATATAACTCCAACAGGCCATCCTGGTAATTATCGGAAACATCCTTACCGAAGCTGGCCAATAGCTTTGGTTCCTCACCAAACAAATCTATAATCTCGGCATTGGTGCCGTAGCCAAGGGCACGAACCAATACTGTGACCGGTACTTTTCTGGTTCTGTCCACACGAACGTAAAAAATGTCATTGGAATCTGTCTCATACTCCAGCCATGCCCCTCTGTTGGGGATCACGGTACAGGTATACAGTTCCTTGCCAATCTTGTCATGTCCAATGCCATAGTAAATACCAGGGGAACGTACTAGCTGGCTGACAATGACACGTTCTGCGCCGTTGATGACAAATGAGCCTGTATCTGTCATAAGCGGAAGATCGCCCATGAAGATTTTGTGTTCCTTGATTTCATCCTTATCTTTATTACACAGTCTTACCTTCACCTGCAAGGGAGCCGCATAGGTTGCGTCCCGTTCCTTGCATTCTTCTATGGTATACTTGATGTCATCTTTACATAATGTAAAATCAACGAATTCCAAACTCAAGTGCCCCGCAAAGTCAGCAATGGGAGAGATGTCTTCGAAAACTTCTTTTAAGCCTTCATCAAGAAACCACTGATACGAGGTCTTCTGAATCTCAATCAGGTTTGGCATCTCAAGTACTTCTTTCTGTCTTGAGTAGCTCATTCTTACGCTTTTCCCTGCCTTCACAGGACGCATTCTGCTTTTCTCCATTGACGTTTCACCCCTGTTTTCTATTCATTTTTAACTGATTTTTGGGCATACAAACCCTATATACACACGATTCCATGATAGTGTACATTCCATATTAACATAATGAATTATTGGTGTCAAGTATTTTTTTCTTGCCTTTTTTGGCGGGAAATGGTATACTTTTCATAAGTAGGCCTTGCCTAAGCAAAGCACTCCCGGAGGCCCTTCTCTACGGAAGGTGAGCCTGGAAGTGCTTAAGTACACAGTTGGAGGTATTCCCCATGAGCACAGTTTTAAATGTCTTACTTGTTATTCTCATTCTGGTTGTGGTTGTTCTGGCTGTTTTGTATTTTCTTGGAAGAAAGCTGGAAAAGCGCCAGGTAGAGCAGCAGGCCCTGTTGGAAGCTGCCGCACAGACCGTATCTATGCTGGTTATTGATAAAAAGAAGATGAAAATTCAGGATTCCAATCTTCCCAAGATGGTACTGGAACAGACACCTAAGTACATGCGCTGGGCCAAGGTCCCGGTAGTAAAAGCCAAGGTAGGCCCCAGGGTCATGACCCTTCTGGCAGATGAGAAAGTCTTTCAGGCCCTTCCTGTCAAGACAGAGGCCAAAGTGGTAGTCAGCGGAATCTATATCACGGAAATCAAGAGCGTAAGAGGAGGCGCTGTTGTCACTCCTCCCAAGAAAAAGGGATTCTTTCAAAGATTTAAAAAAGAGAAGAAGGATGATAAAAAAACCAAATAGTTTCATCCCAGAAACATAAAAGCTGCCGCAGAATCAACCTGTATCAGGATTGGTTCTGCGGCATTTGTATCGCCTGTTTTTCCTTTCTTCATTCTCTGGATCTGACTTCTACGGTAATGCTTAAGTTGGAAACATGCTCATAATTAATGTCAAGGGCATACCGGATATTTGCTGTCAGAGTATCCTCTTCCTTTTCCACGTGAACCTCACTGGTGTGGATCCCCACCGTCAGTTCTCCGAAAGGGGTCATATAGCAGGACAGGTTTTTTTTATCTTTCTGAAATACCATGTGGGTGTTAATGTTTCCCTTTTTCATGATATCCATGGAATCCCCGTCTATTTTGATAGTATTTTTCGTGATCTGCCTGCTGTCCTCTTCAATCTCTTCATATAAAATATAATGCTTCCCGTTTTTAAAAAAATAATCTCCGGTAGTCAGCATCTCCACCTCTTCCTGATCGCCGCCGGAAATCTGGGTACCGGTGATACTAATCAGTACGCTTCTTGTCATAATCAGTACTCCTCAATATTAATTTTTCTCGTCTCTTTTGCTTCGATAGGCAGAATGGAGGTAGCAAAAGCAGTAAATTTTTCCGCAAGGTCGCTGACATAAAACTGATATTTTTCTTTGTTCTCCCCGTCCGGCAGGCAGGTCATCTCCCTTTCTTCCAGCAAGGTCTTAAGCTCAATGGCTGTCTCATAGGCCGGATTTACCAGCGTCACCTCATTTCCCATCAGCCGTCCCAGGGTGGAACGGATCAGGGGGTAATGGGTGCATCCCAGAACCAGAGTGTCTATAAAGCGTCCTTTTAAAGTGCTGAGATACCGGGATGCTATCTCATCTGTGACAGAGTCATGGAGAAGGCCCTCCTCCACCAAAGGCACAAACAGGGGACAGGATTTCCCGGTAACCTCGATGTCCTGACGCATCTGCTTCATCACCTTTGTGTAAATGCCGCTTCCTATGGTGCCTTCGGTTCCGATGACGCCTATCTTTCCGTTGCGGGTGGCCTGGACTGCCGTGTGAGCCCCCGCGTTAATCACCCCCAGAATGGGAATATCGTACTCTTTTTCCACTACGTCCAGAGCGTATGCGCTGGCTGTATTGCAGGCAATGACTATGGCCTTTACCTCTTTTGTCATGAGAAAGCGGATAATCTGCCTGGCATAGCGGACGATGGTATCCTGGGATTTGCTGCCGTAAGGCAGGCGGGCCGTATCGCCGAAGTAGACGATTCTCTCTTCCGGCATCTGGCGGATAATCTCTCTGGCGACAGTCAGCCCTCCGATTCCGGAGTCAAACACTCCGATAGGTGCGTTTCTATCGGTCATAGCGGGCACTCCCGTGGGCAATCAGTTTTTCCACCAGCTCTTTCTTTGTGATCCCTCTGGCTTCCCACAGCATGGGATACATGCTGATGGCCGTAAAGCCTGGCATGGTATTGATCTCATTGAATACCACCTTCCCATCCTCTGTCACGAAGAAATCCACCCGGGAAAGGCCGTATCCGTCGATGGCCTTGAAGATGGCTATGGCCTTCTGCCGAATCTCCTCTGCCGCATCGCCGGGAAGCCTGGGATCCACCACGGTTTTGGACTCTTCATTGTAGTACTTGGAGTCAAAATCATAGAAATCTGCCGCTGCCAGAATCTCCCCCACGCCTGAGGCAATGACCTCTTCTTTTCCTCCGCCGAACACTGCACATTCTACCTCGTGGCCCACGATGGCTTCCTCCACCAGAATCCTTCTGTCATGTTCAGAAGCCACCAGGAGAGCCTTCTCCAGCCCTTCCCGGTTTTCTGCTTTGCTGACGCCCACAGAGGAGCCTGCATTGGAAGGCTTTACAAACACAGGATAGGAAAGCTTTTTCTCTACCTTCTCTGCCACAAGGGCCATCTCCTTCAGCTCCCACCGCATGACCGGCACATAGGCAGCCTGCCGGATCCCCAGGGCGTCTGCCATAATCTTTGTACTCAGTTTATCCATGGCAAGGGAAGAGGCCAGGACGCCGCAGCCTGCATAAGGTATACCTGCCAGCTCTAAAAGGCCCTGAACCGTGCCGTCTTCCCCATACAGTCCGTGGAGGACAGGAAATACCACGTCTATTTTTATCTCTTCCCTGTGATTGCCCCGGTTGACCATGACACATTTTTTTGTGGCATCCGGGGACAGCACTGCTTCCACCTGCCCGTTCTCCCAGTCTCCCCTTCGAACCTCTTCGATGGACGGAACCAGAAGCCAACGGCCTTCTTTTGTAATCCCGATCAGGAGAAGCTGGTATTTTTCTATATCTATCTGCTCAATAATATTGACTGCCGACATGCAGGACACCACATGCTCTGATGACTGTCCTCCAAAAAGTACTGCTAATGTCTGCTTCATGTTTTTCTCCTTTAAAAAGAAATCATTCTCTTTTTTACATATGCGTGTTTAATTATACCATACCTGGTAACAATTACAATTAGAAAAATCTAAAAAAAGGGGTTGGAATCATGAGACATCAAAGAGAATTGACTCTGTCTGTCACCTGTTTCCTTCTTGCCTTTCTATGTTCTATGATATGGCTGAGGCAGAAGGAAGAGAACATGGCCGGGAGGATTTCCGGTGATATTCTTCGGTTTCATGTGCTGGCTAACAGCAATACCAGGGAGGATCAGGAGCTGAAGGTGCAGGTTAAGACGTTTTTGCTGGAGGAGCTGGCGGATACGGGGGCGGACAGTAAGGAAGAATATTGTGGGTATGTTACCGAACACCGGGAGGAGCTGGAAGAGGCTGCGCGGGAGTTTATGGAGAGGATGGGGTATTCTTATGAGGCGGAAATTACGGTGGGGGAAAGTTATTTTCCGGCCAAGGCTTATGGGGATATTGTTCTGCCTATGGGGGTTTATGATGCGGTGAATGTGCGGCTGGGGGATGGAAGAGGGAGAAACTGGTGGTGTGTGCTGTATCCGCGGCTTTGTTTTGTGGATGCAGAGCATGGGGTTGTGCCGGAGGAGTCGAAGGAGCTTTTGAGGGAGTTGCTGGGGGATGAGACGTTTTGGGGGTTGGTGGATGAGAGAAGGGGGATGGGGAATGTGAAGGTTAGGTTTTGGCTGCAGGAGATGGCGGAGAAGATTTTTGAGGGGTGAGATTGTTGGGGTTGTGGGGTTTCGCGGAAGTTACGCTCAGGAAGACTCCGCCTCCGGTTTGCGGGTTTCGGAGACAGAACCTCTAAGTCGGCAGAAATCTGCTAAAAGCAGGGCCAAAAATCCGAACTCGCTTCGCTCAGACATGCGGATTTTTGGCCCTAACGCAGATTCCTGCCTGCTAAGAGGTTCTAGGTCTCCTGCAAATGCAAACCGGAGGCGGAGTCTTCCTGAGCTGGCAGCTGCCATGCATAAAGTTTAAAAGCAAAGAACCGATAGCATTTAGATAACACCTGACCTTTCGGAATAACGTAGCCGGGAGAGGGACTTATGTTGTTTTCTCCAGGGTACTTGAAGACCGTCGGTACTTAGGCGCTGTCTTTTAGCGCCTTATGTACCGCTACGCTCTTCACGTAGCGCGAGCGTGCCCGGGAGAAAACAACATAAGTCCCTCTCCCGGCGGACCTTACACAACATCTACTCTAATTCCACAATTCCGTACAGTGCCCAATCATAGTTTTCTATGGCCTGTTTTAAATTCAATACAGCCATATCGTATGTCATCTTTTGCTGCAGGTAGCCTACCTTTGTCTGTAAGTATTCCAGGCGGCCCAGCATTCCCATCTGGTATTTGAGATCGTTTCCGTTCATGGTGATGGTGGCGCTTTCCAGGGCTGTCTGGGCGGCCTCGTAGGAGGTTTTGGTTTCCAGGACTTTCTGGTACAGGGATTCCAGCTTGGTTTTCAGCTTTCCTTTGGTCTCAGCCAGGGACAGGGTCTTGTTCTCGTAGAGGGCCTGGCTGGCTTCGGAGGTGTGGCGCAGGGACTTGATCTCCTGGCAGTAGGGGATGGCCTGGTCTATGTCTGTGTCCGGGTTCATGGTGGCGATACGGCTTAGGTCCGGGGCGGGAATGGGGCCGATCTCTATGGGGGTGTCGGCGGTTCCTCCGGTCATAATGCTTAAGTTCTGGCGCAGGCTGGTCAGGGTGCTGTCCAGGGACTGCTGCTGCTGTCTGGCGGCTACCAGGGATTTCTCGGCATTTTGGACTGCGGTGTCAGTGGCCATTCCCAGATTCTTCTGGGTTATGGTTGACTGGTATGCCGCGTCTGCCAGTTCTGCGGCCGTATCTGTCAGCTCTTTGGAGGATAAGGCCATGTGGTAGCCGATCATCATCTGCTGGAGGGCTGAGGTCAGCTGGCGCCGGACGGGCCTGAAGTTTTCTTTTTTGCTGGAGTTGATCATGTTGATTCCGGAGCGCAACTGCCGCAGCGCCTGTTTTTCAAGGGTGTTGGCCAGGGCGGTGTTGTACATGTATGTCAGGACATCGCCTTCTTCTTCCGCATAGTCGGCTTCTTTTTTTATGTTTTTGATCTCGGCTTTCAGCTCTTCGGCGGATCGCTCCATGTCCTGGAGGCCTGTGCTGACATCCATGTATTCGATGGCCTGACGGTAGTTGGGGTTGAAGTACAGTACCAGATTTTCAATCTCGTCGTATTCGATCTTTCCGTCCTGCAGCCTGGCCCATATGGCGTCGTCCATGCCGTCTGGTTTTTCTGCGGCAAAGGAAGAGGTAAGGGCCGACAGAGAAAACATGCCGGTTAAAACCATGGCGGCTATCTTTCTTCCTGCTCTCATTTATCTCACTCCTTTAACAATCCAGTCATAGGCTTCCAGGGCCTGCAAAAGGGCCAGCTTTTTTATCTCCAGGCCGGTCTGGGCAGTTACCTGCTCGTTGTCTGCCTGGCGGTATTCCAGGAGGCTGATGCTTCCCAGTCCGTATTGGTTGGAGGCAGTAGCCATATTTCTTGTGGCTACGTCCAGGGCCAGGACGGCTTCGTCGTAGGCTGTCTTGGCCTGAAGTACGGCCTGGTAGGCATTGTTCAGCACATTGGCGATCTGCTCTTTGTCTGTGTCTACGGTTACCTCGTATGCTTTCCGGTAGTCCTTGTTGGGGACATAGGTGGATTTGTTTTTGTCCAGCTTCAGCTGATAGTCATTGGCAAGAGCCGTCTCCAGATCTCTGGCAGGGTCAATGGCTGTGATCCTGCCGAAATCCACTTCCGGTATCTCCCGGATCTCAGGGTTGTCGCTCTGCTTCCAGCCTGTCATGATGATCAGCTTCTGCCTGGTGGACTCGATGTCGCTTTTCAGGGAAAGAATCTGGGCTTCTGCATTCTGAAGGCTTTGCTGGGCGGACAGAAGCTCTGCCTGTGTGGCCATCTGCAGTGACACCCGGGTCTGGGTGGATGTAAGCTGGGCTTCCAGAAGTTCCTTTCCTTTTTCCGCTGCTATCAGCTGCTGCTTTAGCTGGTAGTAGGAATTCATGGTGTTCTGGGCCTCCTGTACCAGAAGGCCTTCTGTCTTGGCATTCTGCCATTTGAGGGAATCTGCGTCTGTCATGCTGTCATAGCTTCTCAGTACCCCCAGCTCTGCCTGTCTGGCCTGTACCTCGGCGGTGATTCTCTCGTATTCGGTTGTGGCATTGGCTGCTGCCTGGTACATCTGCTGGGCTGCCCCCAGCTGATCCCCCACCAGTTCATTGAGGGTCAGGTCTGAGTCCATCTGGCTGGCTGTGTACTGATTCTTCTGGGTCGTCACATTGTACTCATGAATCAAGTCAGCCAGCTCATCGTATTCCAATACATTATCCCGAAGCCGTGCCCACTCTTCGGAAGTCCGGGCAAATTCCGGGCTTGCGGCAAAGCTCATCAGGGGAGCCTGAAGGCTTAATGCCGTGCCTACACAAAGTGACAAAATTCCTGCTTTCCTTCTTCTCTTCATATCCATATCATCTCCTCATATACTGTGCCGGCCCGTCCTCCGGCTCCGCCGCCTGCCGTATTGTCAGTGGGTAGGTGTGCTGTTGCATGTACCAGTGTGCTAATCTACGATGGGTTTCTCTTTTTTCTTGTAGCTCATGACAGAGTAGTAGGCCGGCAGCATCAGCAATGCCAAAACCGTGGAGGCAACCAGGCCTCCCACATCTACCAGCGCCAGCCCCTGCATCATCTCGCCTGCGTCACCGTAAGCCAGACACATGGGGATCATCGCCACAATGGTGGTTAAGGTGGTCATGAGAATAGGGCGGAGACGGGTAGTGCCGGCTTCAATCAATGCTGTGTTCATATCCATCTCCTGCCGGTACTGATTGACCGTATCCACATAGAGAATACCGTTATTTACCACGGTTCCCACCAGCATCAGAAATCCCAGCATGGACGGCATGCTGATGGTTACGTCTGCCAAAAACAGAAGGCTGAAGGAACCGATCAGTGAGAACGGAATGGTAGTCATTACCATCAGCGAGAACTTGGGAGACTCAAACTGTGCCGCCATAACAACAAATACCAAAAATGTTGCTATGAGCACTGCCTGAAACAAAGCTCCCAGCTCTTCTATCATGCTCTCGTCCACAGCGCTCTGGGCGATGGTGATGTCCGGCGTCATCGATGGATTTACCACCTCCTCCATAAGAAGGCTTCTGACCCGTTCCACGTCTTTCCGGTCATTTGTCTTTACCATATCTGTATAATCCGCCGAGACGGTCACCTGATACTGTTTGTCTGAACGGGTAATGCTTAAGGGGCTGTCCTGAAATACCACCTCGGCAATATCCGACAATGCTACGGAAGCACCTGTGGCTGTTGGAATCACAATTCCCTTTACCTGCTCAAGGGTGGAATACTCTCCTTTTGGATACTCCACCATGACGCTGATCTCATTGCCGTTTACCTCCAGGGTCATGGCTTCCGTTCCCCCCAGCATGGTATTTATCAGGCCTGCTGTCTGCACGGGAGAGAGGCCTTCCGCAGAAGCCTGGACAGGATCAATCTCGATTTTAAGAACAGGAGCCGCATTCTCCAGAGTAGAATGGACCCTGGTTACCTCTCCTCTGTCCATAAGCTGTTCCACAATACTGTCTGACGCAGCCTTCAGCTTATCGTATTGGGTACTCTCTAAAATCACCTGGAAGCCGCTGGTTGTAGCCATCATAGAGCTCATCATGCTGCTGGATTCCATGGTGATGTCACAATCCGGAATCTGAGCCATCAAAGGCTTCCACATCCGGATAACTTCTTCTGTAGGCAGTTTGCAGTCATCTGACAGATAAGCGGACAATGTGGAAGAGCTTCCCATGCTTAATCCTGTGGAGCCATAGGAAAGCATATAGGAATCCACATTCTCATCTGCAGTTACCACCGCTTCCACTTTCTGAAAAATCTGGTCTATCTCTTCTATATTAAGGCCTGGCTTCGTCTCCACGGATATGGCAACTGTGCCCTCATCAGCCGAAGAAATCAACTCCATTCCAAGCTGCGTAGCCATGGCGATGGATGCTGCAAGCAGAACGACGGATGTGAAGATAACCGTCTTTTTCTTTGGCAAAAGTACCTTCATAATGCTTCTGTACCCGTTCTGAAGCGCTGTAAGCATACCGGATAAGGGCGCCCGCTCCTTCTCCTTGGGGCGGTACATGGTATAGCACAGAGGCACTATGGTCATAGCGGAAATCAGAGATGCCAGCATACAGAATACAATGGTAAACCCAAGCGGTTTAAACATCTGCCCTGACATTCCTGCCAGAAATGCCAGCGGCAAAAATACCACGCAGGTAGTCATGGTTCCTCCGATAACAGACTGAAGCACAGTCTCGCTTCCTTTTAAGGCCGCATCCGTATATTCCCTGAATCCCACGCCTTTTGTGGAACGGAAGCAGCTTTCCAGCACAACGATGGAGTTATCCACCATCATGCCGACTCCCAGCACCAGACTGCTGAGAGTGATTACATTTAATGAAAATCCCATGGCGCTCATGGAAATCAGAGCTGCCAGAATGGAAATAGGAATAGAGGTACCTACAATCAGAGATGCCTTCAAATCCCCGAAAAACAGGAAAATAATCACCATGGAGACCACAACTGCCATGGCCATGGTCTGGAGCACGGAGGTCAGGGAGGATTTAATCATCTCACTGTTGTCATCTACGACAATCATCTCCAGGTTCTCATCAGCTGCCTGCAGCTGTCTGACAATCCTCATGGCATCCCGGGATACTTCCACATCACTGCTGCTCTGCTGCTTCTTGATCTGCACCGAGATAGTATCCCGGCCGTTGTAGCGTCCGATACCGCTGGCCTCCTCCAAAGCCGGGTAGATGTTGGCTACATCCTCCAGATAGATGATATTGCCGCCTCCCAGCATGATGGGAATGGTTTTCAGGCTTTCCACCGTATCGTAGGTGACTCCTGCGGACAGGGACAGCGTCTGCCTGCCTACCCGGGTATCCCCTACAGGATATGTAAAGTCCGCGCTTCCTATGGCGGAAACGATACTGTTCATGCTCAGGTGGTACTGGGACAGCTTCTCTGAAATCAGCTCAATGCTGACATATTCTTTCTGGCCGCCGCTGATGTCCACGCTGGCTACGGAAGAAAGCTTCTCGAACTCAGGGACAATGGTGTCGTTTACATAATTGTACAGGTTGCTCTGGGAATCATTATTTACTGCAAATGTGATACTGGGCATGTCATTAATATTCATCTCCATTATCACAGGATCCTGCACATCATCTGGAAGCTGGGCCTGAATGGTGTCCATCTTCTTTTTCAGATCATCGTAGGCATCGTTGGTGTCGATTCCGTATTCATATTCCAAAAGTACAATGGAATAGTTCTCGTTGGAGACGCTGGTAACTCCTTTGATTCCGTTTAAAGTTCCTGTCTCATTTTCAATAGTCTGGCTGACCAGCTCATCCACATCATCCGGGCTGGCTCCCGGATAGGTGGTAAATACAATCAGCATAGGCATATCCATAGGCGGAATCAGCTCCAGCTTGGAGGAGAGCACCGATGTAAGGCCAAATACTATGAGACATAAAATCACCATCAGGGTGGTTACCGGCCGTTTGAGGACAGTTTTCGTTAGATTCATACGATACCTCCTCTACTCTTGGGCTTCTGCCTGAGCCGTCGCCGCAGTCTCCCCGGCTGCCCCGGTTTCTGCTGACTCAGCTGCTGTGGTTTCCGCCTCTTGTGCTGTCTGTGCAGCTGCCGTGGTTTCTGCCTCTTGTGCTGTCTGTGCAGCTGCCCCGGGCTCCTCTTCATCTGCCAGAACTGCCGGCGCCCCTTCATACAGCTCCGGGCTCCAGGTGACGATCACCGAATCATCCAGAGACACGCCTGAGATGATCTCCACCCTCTCCGAATCACTGATGCCAGTCTCTACATCCACTCTATGTACCATACCGTTTTCAAATGTGTATACATACGGATCCCCGCTGTCATAATACACTGCATCCACGGGAATCGTCAGGACTCTGTCCGCCTTATCCGAGGTGACATACAGCTTTACCGTGGCGCCGTTCACCAGAGCATCGCCGTTTTCCACTGCCGCCTTGACCTTAAAAAGGCCTGTGGCTGCATCCACCATGGTATTCACCTCTGTTACGGTTCCTGTGTACTCACTTCCGCTTTTCTCTATACGGATAGGGTCTCCCTCTTTTACATTATTCAGAACAGCCTCTGTTATGGCAAAATTCACCACCTTGGTTCCCTCGCTGGAAATGACGCACAGCGGATTGGTCTGGCTGGCCATGCTGTGGACTTCCATATTGCTGGACTCAATCTTGCCGGAAATCGTGGCAGTTATACTGCTGAACTCCACCTGATAATCATAAGCCAGCTTGGCTGAATCGTACTGGATCTGGGCAGCTTTGGCACCGCTTTCCACCTGTTCATAGGCCTGGGCGGAAATATCTCCGCTGGCATATAATACCCGCATTCTTTCCAGGTTGGTGCGGGCGTCCTTTAACTGTACCTGTGCCGCCTCCAGCTGGAGCCTGGCTGCGTCTACCTGCTTCGTATCAATCTCACACAGAAGCTGTCCTTCTGTCACATAGTCTCCGTTCTTCACATAAACCGCCGTAATCTCACCTGCGGCTTTGGGAATCACATAGACCTGGTCGGAGGGTTCAACCGTACCGGTCAGGCTGCGGAACAATTCAATATCCCCAATCTCAGGGTTTTCTGCTTTCACTGCCGGAGGAGCAATCACCTCTGTCACCTCTTCGGAAGGCTTAAAATAAGACACTGCAAATGCTCCGGCCGCCACAATGCACACTGCCCCAATGGCTATTATCACACCTTTTTTCATTGCGCTTTCTGTTCCTCCATCTGATTTTCTTTCAAGGTCTTACATGCCCCATACCGAAGTATATTTATCTTTCTTCGGTAATCTTCCCTGATCTCCTTCTCTGCCTGCGGATCTTTGTAGTAACAGGCAATGCTGGAAAACACTACAAAAAGTGACTGTTCCATCACCATAACAAAATATTCCTTCGATTCCTCCCGAAAGGATCCATGATCCACCAGGGGATGGAGCTGACTCTTTACCATCTTTGAAGCCTCTTTTTTCGATGGCATCTCCATAACCGTAAATTCCTGATACATCATTAAGTTCTGATGGAAACGGAAAACATCATTCACCTTGCAGAATTCTATGGCTTTGTCCAGCATGGCTTCCATCATGCCCCAAAAATCCCCCCCGGATTTTTTCAGATAGTTTATACAGAAATTAAACCATTGGGTTTTCGTATCCTCTAATACAAACGACAAAAGCTCCCGTTTGTCTTCAAAGTATGTATAAAAACTTCCTCTGGATATTCCTGCCTTCTGAATGATCTTATTGATGGAAGCCTTCTCAAAAGGCACCTGGATAAATTCTTCTATGGCTGCTTCATAAATCGCCTTCTGTTTCTCCGGCGGCAGCCGCCAAAAACGTTCACTTGCCATTTTCATCCCCCAATCATACTCTGTCCCAGGAGAAATTCTCCTGAGCCAAAAAGAATCATGCTCCGCAGGATTCTCCGCCTGCGGCGGGTCGCTTCAGCGACATAATTCCTTTCCGCCGCAGTGCGAGCTTCGCGGAGCATTTTTGTTTCATAGGGCGCACCTTATGAAACAAAAAAGTGACAGCTTGTCACTTATTATAGTGACAGCTTGTCACCCTGTCAATAGAGGTTATAAATATTTTATAATTTGTAATATTTTGGTTATTATTTTTCTTTAATATTTTTAGATACAGTGATAGCCTGGTTGTCAATATGAGCCCGCATCGTCTCTTTGGCCTCTGCCACATGGCGGTATTTGATGGCTTTTAAGATCTCCTCATGCTCTACCAGAAGAATCTGAAGATCCGCGTCCTTAATATATTCTAAACGGTACCGGTACATCTGCTCTCTCAGATTGTTGAGAATCTGTATCAGCCGCGGATTGTCTGTCCCCTCATAGATGACACTGTGATACTGTTCATCGCTTTCGGCGATCTCCATGGCATCCCCTGATACGATGGCTGCCGCAAATACCTTCTGAGCCTCCTCCAGCTTCTGAATATCTTCTTCCCCCATACGCTGGCACGCCAGCTCGATGGCAAGCTCTTCGATGGAGCGCCTGACCTCCAGCACGTCCCTCAGGCTCTTCTCGGAAATCCTGGCCACCTCGGCTCCTTTCCGCGGGATCATCAAAACCAGCCCTTCCAGCTCCAGCTTCCGGATAGCCTCCCGGATCGGTGTGCGGCTGACCCCCAGACGCTCTGCCAGCTGGATCTCCATCAGCCTTTCCCCCGGAGCCAGCTCCCCTCTTAATATAGCCTGGCGCAGTGTATTAAATACCACATCCCGCAGAGGCAGATATTCACTCATCTTTACATTTAAATTGTATTCCATACCCCTCTTTAGTCCTCCACATTATAAAAGTCCGTGAGATATACCTGCTTGGCAATCTCAGATTTCTTCCCGTACCGCAGTTCTTCATATGCCCTCTCAGCATCCTTTTTGTCAGTAAACAGGCCGAAAACAGTAGGCCCGCTTCCGCTCATCAAAGAACCTAAAGCCCCATAATCTGCCATTGTATCCTTTATCTCCTGTATAACAGGGTAGGCCGGAACTGTCACCGTCTCAAGCACATTGCCCAGTCTGCCGGCGATTCCCTGTAAATCCTTCCTTCGGATCGCCTCCGCCATTCCGTCAATATCCGGGTGCTCCCCTTTTTTCAGCCTGTCTGCATGAAGATTTCCGTACACAAATTTGGTAGACACACTGATCCCCGGTTTTGCGATGAGAACCTGGCATTGAGGTACAGGGGGAAGCCGGGTCAGGATCTCCCCGATTCCCTCTGACAGTGCTGTCCCCCGCATAATGCAGTAAGGAACATCCGCGCCGATTTTCACCCCCCGCTCCATCAGCTGTTCCCTGGTAAGCCCCAGCCCCAGCATCCTGTTAAGCCCTACCAGGACTGCGGCGGCATCGCTGCTTCCCCCGGCCATTCCTGCTGACACAGGAATGAATTTCTTCAGATTAATGTGGACGCCTCCTTCTGTCTTAAACTCCTTCATCAGAAGATCCGCCGCCCTGTAGACCAGATTGTTTTCATTATTGGGAAGATAGTACAGGTTCGTCTCCACCGTAATCCCCGGTTTCTCCTGCAGGCTCAGCTCAATCTTGTCATATATTCCCACTGTCTGCATAATCATACGGACCTCATGGTAGCCGTCCTCCCGTTTCCGAAGTACATCTAACCCCAGATTGATCTTTCCATATGCCTTTAAGTTCAGACGCTTCGTCATACCCTTTGTCTCCTTGGTTCAAAGTATATTGTATACAGTATATTATATACTGCATGTCAAAAAAATCAATAGTTTTTCAAAAAAATTACACGCCCTGCCCTGCAGAAGGCATACTGCAGAACGGGCGCGCTTTTATCAGCTCCCATTTTTCGCGCCTGCTTAAGCGCTTTATCTCTGCTTCCCGCCCCATAGCTTCCTGTTTGGTCTCAAAAGCCTCATAATAGACCAGTCTGACCGGCCGGCGTCCTTTTGTATATTTTGCGCCTTTTCCGGCATTGTGGGCTTTTATCCTCTGTTCTAAATGGTTCGTCCAACCACAGTAAAGAGTGCCGTCACAGCACTCTGCCATATACGTATAATTCATAGTTTCCTCTCGTGTCTGTCTATGTAAACGGCAGCAACGCTTGCAATACGTTTCTACCGCCCAGGTTTCCCTGAATCTATCTGAAGCACCAGCTGGATGCGGACCCGGCATTGCCGATGGTAAACTGCCGATGTTCATTAAACCTTATACTGTATTATATCCCACATGCCGGATTTTGTGCATCCACCTTTTTCCTTCTTTATATTAAAATTTTACTATATTTTTTATGCCTTTGCCACTTCTTTCACAAGAAGCAGCCTATCTCCCGGGTGAATCTGATCATCTGCAAGCTCGTTGGTCTCCATCACACGGCCCATGGTGGTATGGAACCGTTTTGCAATATCCCACAGGCTGTCTCCGTGCTGGACGATGTATCCTACGATTCCCGGAAGAGCCTGGAGCTTTTCTAAATTGAGGGGCTCCTCCCTGGCATTGACAATGACAGATTCACTGGTTGGCTGCAGCACCAGAATATCCAGATTCAACACGGCCCGGATCTCCACCGTATCTCCGCCAGCCATGACAGCTGTCATCTGCTCCACCCCGGTATTTAACTGGTATACACTGTCCTCCTGAATTCCGGAGGCATCTGCCGTATATTGGAAGGGCAGTACAGCTGTGGATGCTTTTACAGGCTCCGTATCGTCAGATGTCATGTACAGCAGGGATACCTCCAAAACCCCGTCGATGTTCAGGGCATCCTCCCTGATATCCACGTTGTCGATTTTAATGGACGCATCGTTGTGACAGATTTGGAAAATCCGTTCCGACGGCTCCATCTGCACACGCTCGGAAATCTTACATTTTCCTGTGTTCTTAGACAGAAGGCGGTCAAAGCACACCTGGCCTTTCTGAAGCACGACCTCTCTGTCTGTTGCATAAAGATCGCTTAACAGCTCCAGAGGCTGTTCCTCATAAAGCTTCATGTCCAGCTCCAAAACAGCGTCTATCTCCAGATCCCGCATCTCACCGTCATAATCCGGTTTTGCTTCCAGATCTTTATGTACCAGGCGAAGGGCAATAGACGGAACCATCCCTTCCACTGCTTCCGGCAAATCCACGTCCCCTGCAAAGGGAATAGACTCCTCCAGCCACTGGACGGGAGTGTTCTCTCCCTCACCGGTATAGATCAGAAAAATCGCCAATTCACCTTCCACATGGACCTGGCCGTCCAGAGGCTTTGTGGAAGCGCCCATAAGCTGCATCTGGCTCCACAGAATCTGTTCGATGCTGGGCTTGCTGCTGGACAGAGAAATGTCTTCCTTAATCCGGTATGTATCTTTTCTTCTGACTGCAATAGCTGCCACATCTATGGTCCGTTTCAAGGTCTCCGCTGTCTCCCCGTTCATCTCCACATCCACGGCAGCCTCCCCGTCGCACAGAGCCTCCACCCTTACGTTCAGAGTGACAATGGCCTTTATGCTCAGTTTGCGGGAGTTGATCATTCCTGCCGTCAGATCCTCTATCTCCCAGGACACGCTGATATCGTCCCTTTCTCCCAGCTCCGGCACATTTACCGGCTCCTCCAGGGGTATGCTTCCGGCCAGGGTCTGCAAGCCGCCTTCTGCCTTCCGGTACAATACCTGAAAGGCCAGCTTTCCTTTAATCAGCACTCGTTCTCCCTGATTCTTCACCGATTCTATCACCATATCTCCGGAGCTTAAAATCACCTGTGCCATATCATCCATCGTATCCGGAACAATAAAATCGTCATCCATAGTCACCTGCGTAGAGGTACTGCTTTTAAAACGATTCATGCGTATATTTTTCTTTACCAGTTCCATCATGGTTAATACATCCTCCTGTCTGTCTTTAGTGTCCTGTCTGGTTTACTTTCAGCTAAATATATCCAGGCAAGACACCGGCAGCCTTTTATGACAATGTATGTATATTTCCCCCTGTTTATACCGGCAATTTTAGAAAACCTTATTGACAATTTCATATTTTATTCATAAATTATTGATAATATTGTGGTTTATTTCAATATTATACCAACAAATTTATACAAAAGAGGATGATGAACAATGAAAACAGAAAACAATTCCAGCGTGGAAGCCATTTTACAGGATTTCCGGACATATATGGAATATCGCGATATGTCGGAAAATACCATTCATGCCTACCTGTATGGGGCGGAGCAGTTCCTTACCATGTACGGCGCAATCAGCCATGACAACCTGATGCTCTATAAATGTTATCTGGTGGAGCATTACAAGCCCCAGACCGTGAATCAGAGAATACGGGCAGTAAACTGCCTCCTGGAATCCCTTCACCTTTCCGCCTCCCGCATTCTCATGATCCGGGTTCAGCAGAAGCCGTTTCTGGAAAATGTTATCAGCCAGGCTGATTACGAGTACCTGAAAAAATGTCTCATACGGGACGGCAATCTGCTCTATTATTTTGTCATCCGCATCATGTCAACTACAGGAATGCGTATCAGTGAGCTGGTTCAGATTCAGGCGGAGGACGTGAAGCGGGGGCATATGGATATCTACTCTAAGGATAATAAAATCCGGCGCATCTATATCCCTAAAAAAGTCCGCAAAGACTGTCTGAACTGGCTGAAAAATATTCCCCGAACCTCCGGATATATATTTTTAAACCGGTATGGAGACCGGCTTACACCAGCCGGGATCCGGGGACAGCTAAAAAAATTCACCGTATTGTATGGTCTGGATCCATCTGTAGTCTATCCCCACTCCTTCCGACATTTATTTGCCAAAAACTTCCTGAAGGCCCATGGAGACATCAGTATGCTCTCTGATATCCTGGGACATGAAAGTATTGAAACCACCCGGATTTACCTGCAAAGAAGCAGTGCCGAGCAAAAAAGAATCATAAACCAGGTGGTAAACTGGTAGGTTTATAACCTATACTATGTTTCCTGTTTTTGGAGAATCGAAAGGATTTGCTGACATATGAAAAAAAAGGATCAATTAAGTGATTTCCAGGAATATCTCAGAAATAAAAATTTAGCGCCTAACACAATCAGTACCTATTCCAGCAGCGTGCGTCTGTTCCTCAGCATGTATCAGGAGGTCTCTCTGAAAAATCTGAAAAAATACCGGGGGCTGTTGATCTCCCGCTACAAACCGGCCACTGTCAACCAGAGAATCCATGCTATCAACAATTACATACGTTTTCTCACTGAAACCAGGGAAGAGGAATTTCTCTTTCTGAAAAACTACCGGCTGTCCACAATAAAAATCCAGCAAAAAAATTTTCAGGATGATACCATCTCAAACGAAGATTATGAGCTGTTAAAATGCCGCCTGAAAGCAGACGGCAATGATTTCTGGTATTTTGTTGTCCATTTTCTGGCTGCTACAGGCGTCCGGGTCAGCGAGCTGACTAAAATAAAGGTAGAGCATCTCTCCCACGGCTATCTGGATCTGTATTCCAAGGGCGGCAAAATCAGGCGGATCTATATCCCTGATTTTCTCTGTGAAGAAGCGCTGGAATGGTGCTGCCGCCGGGAACTGAGAAGCGGCTTTTTATTTTTAAACAGAAGGGGGAAGCCTATCTCCCCCAGGGGAATACACAGCCAGTTAAAGCACTATGCCCTGCAATACGGAATCAATCCCGACACTGTCTATCCCCATTCCTTCCGCCACAGGTTTGCCAAAAATTTTCTGGCACGTTTTAATGATATCGCCCTTTTGGCTGACCTGATGGGACATGGCAGCATCGAGACCACCCGGATTTATCTGACCTGCTCCAGCAAGGAACAGCAGAAGCTGCTGGACAAGATAATCACCTGGTAGGCTCCGGGCCGTCCTCCAGCTTTTGTTTCAGCTCCTCAAGCTGCTGCTCCAGTTCCTTTACCCGCTCCTCCATCCTGCAGTAGTGTTCCATGGACACTGTCTTTTTCTCCTCCTTTGGAAGAGGCACACCGTTTTTCTTTACCGGACGGGCGGGAATCCCTACGGCAGTGATATTGTCCTCCAGCGGCTTTAAAAGGACTGCATTGGCGGCAACCGTACAGTTGTCTCCCACCTCAAAGGATCCGAGAATTTTTGCCCCGGCTCCCACAGTCACATTGTTTCCCAAAGTCGGGTGGCGTTTCCCCTTCTGGGTGCCTACGCCACCCAAGGTGACTCCCTGGTAGATGGTGCAGTTGTCTCCAACTACTGTGGTCTCTCCGATAACCACACCGCATCCATGGTCGATTAAAATCCCATGGCCCATCTGCGCCCCGGGATGAATCTCGATCAGCGTAAAGAAGCGGGCCAGCTGGGAGATCAGTCTGGCAATAAAAAACAGGCGGTGTTTGTAGAACCAGTGGGCAAACCGATGCCATATCAATGCATGAACCCCCTGGTATAAAAGAAGTACCTCCAAAGCATTCCGTGCTGCCGGATCTCTCTCCTGCACGGCTTTTACATCCATCCAAATATCTTTAAAAATCATATCTCTTCCCTCATCGCTATATATGAAAGCCTACAGACAAACCTTGTCGCTACAAAACTTTATTAGTATAGCATATGTTGAAAGAATAAAAAAGGATTATTTAAAAATCACCGGATTTTCCAGCAGCTCTGTGCGGATGATAATAGTTGGATAGGAGGTCTCCGGCGCCACGGCTTCTTCCTTGCCAGGCCCCATAAGCTCTGTATCCAGCACAATGGCATTGTCTGTCAGATAAAGCTCCTCCACCTGAATGCTGTATCCGCCTGTCTGCTGAGAACCGTATCCCACCGCAATGTAAAGGTTCTGTTCATCTGTAAAGGTCATCTTAAAGGGTTGTGTCCGTTTCTCCGCCAGGATAGTCTTAAGCTGCTGCGGAACGTCATTTTCCCCCAGCACCGTAAACTCCAGATCCCTGACCTTTTCCCCGTCCTCTTTCTTCACGTTACAGCCGGACAGAAAAAGCAGCAGCATAACAGAAAGAAGCAGATATATGGGGTGTCTGACTTTCCTTTCCAAATAATGTCTCATAAAGCTTATTCATCCTCCTTGCTGCATATGGCCAGCCGTTGCTGATATTTCTCTTTTGTGGCCAGCCCGCCGCGAATGTGGCGCTCGGATTTGTTGATATCCAAAACCACCCTGGTGCGGGACGCTAAAGATGGGTTGATGTGCTCGAGACGTTCTGTTACATCTTTATGTACCGTCGATTTACTGATCCCAAACTTTTTCGCAGTCTGCCGCACCGTGGCATTGTGGTCTATGATATAATTTGCAATGGCCACCGCACGTTCCTCGATATATTCCTTCAAGGTTTTCCCCCTGGAAATGTTTTTTACATCATATGCAAAGGCCGGATAATTTAGTCCTTCTGATAAAAAACAGTTGTTTTAATCTCAGAATTGTCCTACAATAATTACTATCATATGCCCTTGTCCACCAGGGGCAGGAAAGGAAGAACAGACAATGCAGACAGAGTTTATTACCCTGAATCCAAAGAGAAACGTGACCTTGGCTGCCTATATTCAGGAGGTCAAAGGTGATTTCCGCTATATTTCCAAAAGACCGGCAATCCTGATCCTTCCCGGAGGCGGATACCAGTACTGTACCAACCGGGAGGCGGATCCGGTAGCCATGGCTTATCTGAAGGCAGGATACCAGGTCTTTATTCTTAAATATTCCGTAAAAGAAAATGCCAAATGGCCCAATCCTCTGGAGGATTATGAGCAGGCCATGGAGCTGATCCGTTCCAATGATGAAAAATGGCATCTGTATAAAGACAAAGTGGCTGTGATCGGCTTCTCCGCCGGAGGGCATCTGGCAGGCTGTGCGGCCACCATGGCAAAGAATAAGCCGGATGCCGCCATTTTAGGATATGCTGTTACCAAGGAGGATCTGATTCACCAATGCGAGGTAACCGCGCCGGATGTAGTATCTGCCGTAGATTACCATACCAGCCCCTGCTTTTTATTCGCCACCCGCACGGACCAGGTAGTGCCTGTGATCAATACCATTGAATTTACACAGGCTCTTGTAAAGTATGATATTTCCTTTGAAAGCCATATCTATGCATACGGGCCTCACGGATTCTCCACAGGCGATACTTCCGTACAGCACCGGGACACCTTCCTGTGCAGCCGGGCGCCTCATTGGGTGGAAGACAGCATTGAATGGTTAAAGGATATGTTTGGAGACTTTGATCAGGATGCCATGACAGAGCCTGCGTGCAAAAAGCATGTAACCAGCGATTATGACCCCATGCTTTCCATCCAGTGTACCTTTGGATATCTGAGAAGCTGTGCAAATGCCCGGGAAATCATGGCCCCGTTCATAGCATGGCTGGATGAACACAGAGAAGAGGTGGCACGGCATATCGGCCCGGCCGCCTATGAGAGAACGTGCAAATACGGGATGGAGGGCCTGTATCAGCTGGCTGACAGCCGGACCTTCCAGGAGGTTTTAAGCAACACAAACTTTTCCCAGGAAGAAATCCACCGGATAGACACCTGCCTGAAGCAGCTTCCCAATATCCGTTAACAAAAGCTTATCCGAATCGTATCATGAGAATTTTAAACGCCGCCGGCAGCTTGTATCCACTGCCGGCGGCGCCTTCTTTAATTCAAGACTTCCTCCACTGCCTTTTTCAGATTCTCATCCTTACAGTTGTCCCAGAAAAACTCACCGAATCCCCTGGTGGCCAAAGCTCCCTTCACCAGCTCCCGATCCAGTTCCTTCAGAATCGTAGCCATATCCCGGTAGGTCACTGTCTTTACCTGATCCAGAATCTTTTTATTCCGCTTCTCCGGCACGGCTCTCTCTCTGGGATATCCCTGCCCGCTTTCCTCACAGTACAGCTTCTCAAAGATATACTCCAGATTCAGATCGCCGCCCCATCCAAAGCCTTTTGCAAAAGGAAGGGCAATGGCATTGCCGTCGTTGATCTGTGCAAATGTGTACGCATCCAGAGGATCCTCCACATGGCCGCAGATAACCCCCGGGAAGGAGTTGCATGCCAGCATGGCGCCCTCGCCTGTGCCGCAGCCGGTAATCACATAGTCTGCAGCCCCTGAATTCAGAAGAACCGCAGCCAGAATTCCCACCTGCACATAGGTCAGCTGTGCCTCATCGTCAGCTGCATACATGCCGTAATTAAACACCTGATGTCCCATAGGCTCCACTACTTTTTTGAGGGCCGCCTCAATCATGCTGTTCTTTCCGCCCTGGCTGTTCTCATTGATCAATGCTATCTTCATATACTCTCCATTCCGCCTAAACCGCAGGCTAATCTTTTTGTGTATTATAATTTTACTACCATCCTGCCAATGATACAAGCATTTAAATCATTCTCCGGGAAATACAATACCCCACTGCCGCCGCAGCTCATCCATCCACCTCATCATGCAAAGGCTCTCCTCATGAGGCATCTGGGGGCACTGGGTCTCTCCTCTCTGGATGGCGTAGACACAGGCCTCCACCTCATACTCATACCCGCTGATCTGCTCCGGCCTGTCATAAGCCGCCACCAGGCTTCGCTTTAGGTCGAATACCCGGATCTCCTCACAGTTATTAATATTCTGGACTTCGATGTACCCTTTGTCCCCGCATATAAGCCCCCGTCTGTCGCCAAGCCCCATGGCACTGCTGTTTAAAACAGCCATCCTGCCGTCCTTGTAGGTCAGTGTTATGCTGTTCTGCATATCCACCCCTGCATCATTCTTCACTGCGGTTCCGCTGATAGCAGCCACATCATTGCCAAAGACCATGGACGCAAAGTTCAGCGTATAGACCCCCAGATCCAAAAGAGCTCCGCCTGCCAGGTGAGGGCTTACGATCCGCTCCTTCCAGCTGACTACATATCCTAAATTAGCTGTCAGCATATAGGGCTTCCCTATAATCCCGCTGTTTAACACATCCTCCAGCCGCTTCCTCATCGGTATGTATCTGGTCCAGATAGCCTCCGTCAAAAGGAGCCCTTTCTCCCTGGCCATGGCAAATACCTCTGCGGCCTGCTTTTCATTGACCGTAAATGCCTTCTCACACAGCACATGCTTTCCGTGTTCCAGACACAGCTTTATGTGTTCATAGTGGAAGGAATGAGGGGTGGCAATGTAGATAAGCTCCACTTGCGGATCCCTTACCAGCTCCTCATAGGAGCCAAAGGCCTTCGTAAATCCATATTTCCGGGCAAATACCTCCGCCCGGTCAAGATCCCTGGCCCCCACTCCATAGCACTCCACACTGTCCAGCTCCCGGATCGTAGACGCCATGGTGGAAGCAATATTACCTGCTCCCAAAATCCCCATTTTCACCATAGTTTCCCCTTTCCATACTAAATAATAAACCCTAAATCAACTGCAGCAAAAACACCAGGCCGCAGCACCCCAAGGATACTGCAAACAAACTGACCTTATGATAGCCCAGTACCATAGCCGTAATAAATCCCACCCAGGAAATCCAGGGCACATCTGTAATCTCTAAAATCGCCGGAAATGTCATCACCGCCAGCGTAACATAGGGCACATAGGTCAGAAAGGAACGGAAGGTTCTGTTTTTAATCTCTTCCCTGAACAGGGTCATGGGAATCACCCGGATCAAATATGTAGTCACAGCCATCACCAGAATATATCCATAATTTCTCATTTGCCTTCCCTATCCTCCTCTTCATTTACAGGAAACAGAAGCGCTGCTCCCATGGAGATCACCAGGGTCAGGATGATAATCTTCATTCCTGATGAGATAAAATCGAAACAGGGCAGCCTGTGAAACAGGGCGCTGAGGGCCATGGAAAGAAAAATAATCGGAAGAAGCAGCTTGTTCTCCCTGGCTGCCGGCATGAAAATCGCAATAAACATTCCGTACAAAGCCATGTTCATGGCGCTTAAAAACTTCTGGGGCAGCATACTGGTAGACAGTATTCCCACCAGCGTCCCAAGAGTCCATCCCGGTATGGCCACACTCATGGCGCCATAGGTATACCAGGGGTTCAGCTTCCCTTTCTGAGAGATAGACAGCCCGAAAATCTCATCCGTGATCCCAAAGGACATAATAAGCCGGTGGTAAAACGGCAGCTTTGTATCCACCTTCTGTGACAGGGCACAGGACATGAGGCAATACCTCAGATTAATCACCACCTGGGAAACTACCATCTCCAGATAGGGGGCTCCTGCTGCAATAACCCCAAAAGATGCAAACTGTCCTGCTGACGTCAGGTTTGTCAAAGACATGACGGTTGCCTGAGCCGGTGTCAGGTTCGCCATCCTGGCTGCAATGCCGATGGTGACAGACACAACAAAATATCCCAGTGCCACAGGAATCCCTTCCCTCATTCCTTTCAGATATAGTTGACGCTGCATGTCCCTTTCCTCTTTATGTACTCTCGGAGTCTCTCTGTGCCTGATTTTGTGAGATGATTTTTCAGCCGCAAAGGCAGGTACAGGAGAGATTCCGGGAGTACATCTTTCTGCTATGGTATGATGTAAGAAGAGACCGTCACAAAATGCTTTGTTCCAGCCCCTTCTTTTATGCATTATACATTTCCTTTTATCAGGATGTCTATTCCTCTACGGCATTTTCAGCCAGAAAATCCATGACCTTAACAGGAAGAAGATAGCTGTCCACCGCTTCCTGGCCCACAGCCTGAACCATCTCTTCCCCGCTGCCAAATCCGAACTCTGCAGCCATGTCGTCTCTGTCCGAGTCCTCAATCACGATGTTCTCCTTCTGGGCAATGGCATTGATAACCAGGTTCTGTCTGGCTATCTCCCTGGACATATCCATCAGCTGGGACTGGAAGGTTTCCATATCCTCCACCATATCCTTCAGCTCCATGCCAAAGCTGACAGCCTGGTTCTCATAAGCCTGCAGCTGCTCATCATAGTATTTCTGAACCGTCTGGTCAGAGGCAGTCACCTGTGAGGCATCCATCACCTTCAGAAACACTTCATTGGCTTTCTGATTCTCTGCATAGGCGGCTTCTGACGCTTCCAGCTCTTTGCGTATGCCGGCGCGGCACTCCTGCAAGGTGGCATACTCTGTATTGTCAGCCACAAATGCATCGTCCAGAACCGCAGGAGAAGACTCCTTCACCTGGTTGACCGTCACATCAAACACCACATCCTGGCCTGCCAGCTCCGCGCTGTGATAATTCTCCGGAAAGGTCAGATTCAGGCTTATCTCCTGGCCCTTTTTAGTTCCTATAAGCCCGTCCTCAAACCCGTCAATAAAGCTTCCGGATCCCAGAGTCAGATCATAGTCTGCGCCGGTGCCTCCCTGGAATGCAACCCCGTCCTTCATGCCTACAAAGTCAATATTTACCACATCGCCCTCTTTGGCAGCCCGATCCACTTCCGTGAAATCCGGGTTGGCATCTACCAGCGCCTGCAGCTGCGCTTCTACCTGTTCATCTGTCACCTCTGTGGATACCGGGGTAAAGGATACCCCTATATATTCTCCCAGCGTTACGCTGTCCTGCCCGGATGAAGCTTCACTGCCTGTATCTGTTTCAGCTTCCGTCACAGCTTCTGTCTGGGCCTCTGTCTGATTCACATCCTGGCTTTTTTCAGAGCAGCCTGCCAGAAGTGCGGCTGCCGTCAGGCTGCAGATTGCTATCTTTAATACTTTCCTCATAGATTACCATCTCTCTTTTCTTAAATTAATTTTTCCGGAACATGTGTAAAAATCCCGCCGCCGGCAAAAGCTCTCTTTTATCTCCTGCCAGGCACGCAACGACAAGTATATCACACAATGTTCCTAAAAAAAAGAGATTCCTGAAAATTCACAAAAAATTCAGTAACTGTTAATTTTTATAAAACGCCTTGAAGGCCAGGTATGTATTCCACACATCCAGCTTGGACGCCAGCTCAAAAGGCGCATGCATAGACAGGATGGGCACTCCCAGATCCACCACGTCCACGTTCATGGAAGCCACAAACTTGGCGATGGTTCCGCCTCCCCCTGCGTCTACTGCTCCCAGCTCTCCGATCTGCCAGTACACGCCTTCCTTGTCCATCATGGCAATCACCTTCGCCATCAGTTCCGCGCTGGCATCATTGGAGCCTGACTTTCCTCTGGCGCCTGTATATTTGGTCAGCACACAGCCTTTATTAATATAGCTGGAATTGCGCGGGTCATATACAGAAGGGAAGGTAGGGTCAAAGGCTGCATTTACATCAGAAGACAGGCAGATGGAATTGCGGAACACTTCCTTTATATCGGCCCCTTCTGCCTCTGCCAAAAATGTAACGTAATCTCCCACGTAATTGGAATTCAGCCCAGTGTTCCCCTCTGAACCGATCTCCTCTTTATCTGTCAGAATCGTCACTGTCGTATAATCAGGCGTCTTTGTGTCGATCTCCGCCATCAGAGCCGTATAGGCACAGACTCTGTCATCCTGTCCGTAGGAGCCTACCATGCTGCGGTCCAGTCCCACATCACATGCCTTCTGAGACGGCACAAACTCTATCTCAGCCCGCATGAAATCACTTTCCGTAATCCCATACTGCTCATTTAAAAGCTTCAGGGCCATCAGCTTCACCGGCTCCTTCAGCTTCTCATCCTCGTCATCCACATATGGAACGGAGCCGATAACAATATTCAGCTCTTCCCCTTTGATCCCGTCTTTTAACTTCCTCTCATTCTGCTCAGCGGACAGATGGGGCAGAAGATCTGTGACGCAGAACACCGGATCGCCGGGATTCTCCCCCAGGTTAAGCTCTATTATCTCCCCGTTTTTCTTTATAATCACACCGTGCATGGCCAGAGGAACCGTAGCCCACTGGTATTTGCGGATTCCTCCGTAATAGTGGGTTTTGAATAATGCAATCTCATCCTTTTCATACATAGGGTTCGGCTTTAAGTCAAGCCTTGGGGAATCGATATGGGCACCGTTCATACGCACCCCGTCCTTCACCGGATGGGTGCCGAATGTGGTGGCTATAATGGATTTACCCCTGTTCACATAGTACACTTTTTCCCCTGAATGATACTTTTTCCCTTCTTCAAATGCCTGATACCCGGCTTCCTTTAACATATCTACCGCAAGCTTTACACATTCTCTCTCTGTTTTCCCCTGGTTCAGGAACGTCTTATAGCCTTCGCAGAAGCCGGCAGCCTGTTCCACCTGCCCAGGCTCCTTTCTCCCGATATGGGGGAATTCCCAAGTCAGTTCCTTTTGCAGCTCTTTCCCTGTCATTTTCATTTCTCCTTTTTTCTTAAAAGTCCACCACTGATTAAGCGGCATAAATTCAGGTGTGCTTTAAAAACCAAGCTCTTTGCTGTCAAGTACAAGAGTAAAAGGTCCGTCATTCACCAGCCGGACTTCCATCTCTGCTCCGAAGATCCCTCCTTCCACCTTTTTGACATGCATCCTGCACCGCTCAAGCACATGTTCATACAGCTGGTTGGCATGGGCCGGATTTCCTGCTTTCACGAAGCTGGGCCTGTTTCCCTTTTTGCAGTCAGCATATAAAGTGAACTGGCTGACTACCAGGATCTGCCCGCCTACATCAGCCAGCGACAGATTGGTCTTGCCGTTTTCATCCTGAAAAATCCGCAGCTTACAGATCTTGTCCACCATCCGATCCGCCGTCTCTATAGTATCACAATCTTCTGCTCCCAACAATATCAAAAATCCCAGATCTATCTGCCCCACAGTCTTTCCTTCCACATCCACCCGGGCCTGTTTCACTCTCTGAAGAACTGCCTTCATCTGCCATTCCTCCTTCATGTATTCTCATAGTCTAGCGCAGTATCAGCAACAGATACTCTGCCACTCCCCTGGCGGACTCTTCTCCGTATAAAACCTCCCGTGCCAGCACCGGCCGGTCCGTAATCACCCCGTCTACCCCCAGGGCACTGAGCCGTTCCAGCTCCGCCCTGTCATTGACCGTCCAGGCATGTACAGCCTTTCCCGCCTCATGAGCCGCTTCCACCATTTTCCCTGTGACAAAGCTGGAGCGGATACTGATCACATCTATAAACTCATCTGAATAATAGTCTCCGTAGGCTGCCGCTATCACATACCCTGTCCTTACATCCGGATCCATCTTCTTTATTTTTTCCAGATAATTCCGATTGGTGGAGGTGATAATACACTGATCCTGCATCTCATATTTCACCACCAGATCCAACACCTTATCAGGAAGATAGCTGTTGTTTCCCATATTTTTGATTTCAATATTTAAATCGATCTTTCCCTTTGCAAATTCCATAACCTGCTCTAAAGTAGGAATCTTCTCTCCGGCAAATTCCGGGGAAAACCAGCTGCCCACATCCAGGGCCTGCAGCTCTTTCAGTGTCAGGTCCGACACCTTCTTGCTGAGTCCTGTCTGCCGCTTCAGCGTACCGTCATGGAACAGCACTACGATTCCGTCTGCTGTTTCCTGCACATCGATCTCCGCCCGGTCAGCCATCTGCTCTACAGCTGCTTCCATAGCAGCCATAGTATTTTCCGGCGCTGTCAGGGAGCCTCCCCGGTGAGCCGTGATCCCTGTCTGGACAGTTATGGATTTATCAATGGAATTTCCGTTGTACACAGTCTCAAACAGGCACAGGCCTCCCACAAGCCCCAGGGCCGTCACAAAGGCCAGTACGCTGTTTCTGTTGATGAGAGGGCGCTTGGTATAAAAAAAATCCCATCCCTGGCCCGGATGCTTTTTAAGGCTTTCGTACTGATAATATTCCACCGTCACAAGAGCTATGTGGACAGCCATGGCCATAGCTCCTGCCACCAGTAAAAAGGCCCACTCCATATGGTCTGCAATCTGCAGAAGAAGAGCCAGCTTCATATCCTGTCTCACCAGAAATGCCACTCCCAAGGCAATCACTGCCATACACCCCAGATATGTGAGAATAAATGCTCCCGCCATGACTATCTGATAGCTGACCTGGCGAAACAGGGTGGGAAACAGCCTGCCCTTCAAAAGCTCCTGGCTTCTTCTCTGACTGTCTCTGTATGACTTCTGCTCGATCATGCAGCCATGGAAAGAAAAGACGGAAGGGATCACAAGAGCCGCCAGGCCCACTAAAACAAGGAGGAGCCCCAGCCTGGTTAAAGGGGACGCCCACAGCTCCTTCATAACAAAATTCAGCGGCTTTACATGAGACAGCGTACGATACAGATAGTACAGATTAACCAGAATATAGTTTGCCAGCCCCAGGACAAAAAGCCGGAAATTCCCGGCTTTCAGTTCATCTGCCAGCTTGCCGGCCGCCCCCAGGAAGATCTCTCCCAGAGGCAGACAAAGGGAATAGGCGGCCCCCGAATAAAGGGTAATCAGACCGCCTATCTCCAGCAATATCAGCATAAGCCCTAAAAGCGCCAACAAAAGAAAAGTCAGAAGGCTCCATGGCTTCAGGAAAAAATATCCGGCATTTCCAAGAGTCAGATAGCTGTATCCGGACATCTTCAGGGAAAACTTTAATCCTATATTCACCAGCTGGTAAAAAATAGTCCCTGTGACGGCCCTGTATACCAGCTCAAACAATATCAAATTTCTGAAATTTAATCCCATGATCTGATACGTCTCTTTAACTAAAGTTTTCATCCTGTACGCATCCCTTTCAACGCCTTTTTGTGCAGCTTTACGGGGTTAAATCTTATGTCCTCTCTTCATTATTCCAGGCTGAAATCGCCTCATTCAGGGAGTACATCTTGGCGTCCAGAACATCCACCACATCGGCGCAGGCTTTTAAATCCTGCTGAAGATAATCCGGCGCCTTTCCCTGGGATTTATAGTAAATCTTGTGCTCCAAGGTAGCCCAGAAGTCCATGGCTACCGTCCGAATCTGGATCTCTACCTTCGTCTCCTGCGGGCCGTCGGATAAATATACGGGAATCGTCACCACCATATGGTAGCTCTTGTAGCCGTTAGGTTTCGGATGCTTGATGTAATCTTTTACGTAGAGAACCGTTACGTCACTTTGATTGGAAATCATGTCTGCAATCTGGTAAATATCCGGTATAAAGGAACAGATGATACGGATTCCGGCCACATCATTGATCTTTTCCTCCACATTCTCCACCGTTGCCTCCAGATTGTGAAGCTTTAGTTTTTTGACAATACTCTCTGCTGTCTTTAAACGGGTTTTTATGTGTTCAATAGGATTGTACTTGTATATCTGAATAAATTCATTGTTCAGAATCTCTATCTTTACACTTATCTCCTTCAGTGCGGAATTGTATAAAAACATCAGCGACTGCCATTGGTCAATCTGATCTCGTGTTTTGGGGATATTAGGCATGCGTATCCCTCCCAGCATAATTAATGTAGCTCTTTATAATTTTATATTCTTCAAAAGATCCCCTAATCCTGTGTATACTTTGTCTGTGCTCTTGTATTCAAAATCCACAGTCTCCTCCTTCTCTTCCGGCTCCAGCGCCTTCATGCTGAGACTGATTTTGTTCTCCTCCACAGACAGAATTTTTACTTTTACCTTCTGCCCCTCTTTTAAGACAACTCCGGGATGCTTGATTCTCTGGCTGCTGATCTGGGAGATGTGCAAAAGACCTGTAACCCCGTCTGCCAGCTCCACAAACGCGCCGTAGTTTTTCAGGCTCTCCACAGTGCCCTCCACAATATCCCCTGCCTTAAACGCGGACATCCTTTCCTTTCTCTGGGCATCCCTTCTCTCCTTCAGAAGCTCTTTGGCCGAAAGCACCAGGCGCTTATTCTCCGGCTCCGCCGTAATGATGTATGTTTCAATATATTTCCCTGTCCAGTCCTCCAGCTTCTCTACGTATTCCAGGGAAAGCTGGGATGCCGGAATAAAAGCCCGGATCTCATCTACATAGGCAACGGCTCCGCCCTTGACAATCTCTTTAATCTTTACCTTCACCACAGACTTATCTGCCTGCATCTGCTTAATCTCCTGCCACTTCTGGGCATCCGGAGACTCCTCCTCCACATAAGTCTGGCTGCGGCGCTGGTCATACTCTTTATATGATGCCTCCAACTCCTTGGCATAATCTTCCATCGTTTCTGCAGGCTCTGCAGCTTCTGCCACTGCAGCTGCTTCCGTCTCCTGGGGTGCATTCTCTGCTGACTCCGTCTTCACCCCTTCTGTCTCCTGTAATTCTTTGATTCCATCTTCGTTCATGGCTGGTTCCTCCCTCGTTACCTGTTTTATTTATAGTTTACCACATTTTTTCGTTTTCACCTACCATTTTATTGTTTTATTTTTAAAAATATTTATTTATATTTATACACTCCGTTACTATTCACAGTCACTCCACCCACTGGAAATTTTTTCTTAAGGGTAGACAAATGATTTCCTGTCTGCTATTATATAATAGTAATCGTTATTATTTTTGTTAACAAGGAGTTCCCATGAAAACATTGAAGTACAGCAGGCAGAGGGAGATGATTAAAGCATGCCTTATGAATCGCCATGACCATCCTACTGCAGATACCTTATATATGAATATACGGGAAGAGTTTCCCAACATCAGTTTGGGAACTGTGTACCGAAACCTCAATCTTTTAGTGGATCTAGGGGAGATACGAAAGCTAAGCTGCGGCAATGGCCCTGACCGTTTTGACGCAGATATTCATCCTCACTACCATTTTGTATGCAGAAAGTGCGGGCAGGTTCAGGATTTGTCCATGGAAACCTCAGGACAGCTTAACACCAGCGCCCAGCAGCACTGCAGCGGCCGGATTGACAGCCATATCACCTATTTTTATGGCATCTGCGAAGCATGTATGACAGAACCCGGCGAGAAAACAGCCGGTAACCGTTCCGATTCTCAATAGACGCTGTTGTGCCAGCCAAAAAAGGTATGGCGAAAAAGTAATTCGCAAGTAATTGAAAAAAATATCGATTAGGTATTGACAAGTCTTTTATCCTGTGGTAGATTAATATCAGTAACAATTACTATTATTATTTCAAAATGAATATAAAAAGGAGATACTATCTATGAAAAAATGGGTTTGTACAGTATGTGGTTATGTTTATGAAGGCGAGAATGCACCGGAGAAGTGCCCACAGTGTGGTGTTCCGGCTTCCAAGTTCAAAGAGCAGGCTTCTGAGGGCCTGGCTTGGGCATGCGAGCATGAGGTAGGCGTTGCTCAGGGTGTTTCTGAAGATATTCTGGCTGACCTGCGCGCAAACTTCGAGGGCGAGTGCTCTGAGGTTGGTATGTATCTGGCTATGGCAAGAGTTGCCCACAGAGAAGGATATCCTGAGATCGGCCTGTACTGGGAGAAGGCTGCCTACGAAGAGGCAGAGCATGCTGCCAAGTTTGCAGAGCTGTTAGGCGAGGTTGTTACCTCCTCCACCAAGAAGAACCTGGAGATGAGAGTTGCTGCCGAGAACGGCGCTACCGCCGGCAAGTTTGATCTGGCTAAGAGAGCCAAAGCAGCCAACCTGGATGCAATCCATGACACGGTTCATGAGATGGCCAAGGATGAGGCAAGACACGGCAAGGCATTTGAAGGACTTCTTAAGAGATATTTCGGCTAATCATAAAGCCAAATTTTTAAGGATTTTTGGGCTTAAGGGAATGAATCAGAAATGATTTGTTCCCTTTTTTGTGCAAGGATTGAGAGGAAAAATTTAAAGATAAGTCTTATAATAAGAAAGGAAGCTTTATGTCCACAGAGTAAAGCATATACGGATAAGGAGGTATCTCATGGAATGGGTGGAAAGATTAAACCAAAGCATGAATTATATCGAGGAACACCTGGCAGGAGAAATTGACTATGAACAGCTTGGACGGATTGCCTGCTGCTCTGCTTATCATTATCAGAGAATGTTTACTTATATGGCAGGTATCACTCTGGCAGAGTATATCCGAAGAAGAAGAATGTCATTAGCAGCGGTAGACTTGCAGGGTGGAGATGAACGGATTATTGACATTGCAGAGAAGTATGGCTACCGTTCCCCCACTGCATTTAACAGAGCATTTCAGTCTTTTCATGGGGTAGCTCCCTCATCCGTGAAAGGCGAAGGGGTATCTGTGAAATCTTTTTCCCCCATTGTGTTTAGAATTGCTGTGAAAGGAGCTACAGAAATGAATTACAGGATTGAAACAAGAGAAGCATTCCGCATTGTTGGTGTATCTGCACCGCTTGATAAGGAAATCGAAAATAATTTTATGGTTGTGCCTGAAATGTGGCAGAACGCCGCTATAAATGGAACAATACAGAAATTGGCAGGAATGATGGATGCGCCGCCAATGGGGCTTTTAGGCGTGAGTGTCTGCAATGATGAAGAACAATGGAAATATTTTATCGCCGTTTCCAGTACAAAAACAAGTGATACGTATGAAGAATATACGGTTCCTGCATCCACCTGGGCAATCTTTTCCGGAACAGGCACAAATCAGTCCATACAGGAATTGGAGCAGCGGATTATAACAGAGTGGCTTCCAACCTCTGGATATGAATATGCCAACGCTCCCGATATTGAGGTTTACTTAAACCCAGACCCACAGAACGCACAGTATGAGGTATGGATACCTGTAACAAAGAAAAAGGGATAAGGGAAGGGGGGTTACTGTAAACCCCCCGCCCTCAAAAGCGCCGATTCAATCACCTTGTCCATGTCATAGTACTTATATTCTGCCAGACGCCCTCCGAAGATAACCCTGGCCTCTTTCGCTGCCAGTTGGGCGTATTTTTCATACAACTTCTGATTCTTCTCATCATTCACCGGATAATACGGCTCCATCCCTTCCTGCCAGTCTGCCGGATACTCTCTGGTAATCACAGTCTTCGGCTGTGTTCCGAACTCAAAGTGCTTGTGTTCAATGATCCTGGTAAAGGGAGTCTCCCTGTCTGTATAATTGACCACAGCCACTCCCTGATAATTTTCCTTGTCCAGAATCTCCGTCTCAAATCTCAGGCTTCTGTATTCCAGTTTTCCGTAGCAGTAGTCATAATAGGAATCAATGGTCCCTGTGTAAACCACTGTATCCCCCATGCCGGCATACGTTTCCCGGTTCTTCAGGTAATCTGTACCGGTTTTTATATCGCATCCCTCAAACAGCTTCTGGATAATCACATTATACCCGCCTATGGGAATTCCCTGGTACAGATCATTAAAATAATTATTGTCATACGTATACCGCACAGGGAGGCGCTTGATAATAAACGCAGGAAGATCCTTGCAGTCTCTTCCCCACTGCTTCTCCGTATATCCCTTTACCAGCTTCTCATACAGATCTGTCCCCACCAGGCTGATAGCCTGCTCTTCCAGGTTCCTGGGCTCTCCCACAATACCCGCCCTCTGCCTGGCGATAATCTCCCTGGCCTCCTCCGGTGTGGAGATCCCCCACATCTTTGAAAAGGTATTCATATTAAAGGGCATATTGTACATCTGGCCTTTATAGTTGGCTACAGGGCTGTTGGTGTAGCGGTTAAACTCAGCCAGCTCATTGACAAAATCCCACACCCTTCGGTTGCTGGTATGGAAGATATGGGCCCCGTATTTGTGGACATGAATCCCTTCCTGCTCTTCACAGTAAATATTGCCCCCTATATGGTCTCTCTTCTCAAGCACCAGACAGGTCTTCCCCTTTTTTCGGGCCAGATAGGCCCAGACACCGGCGAAAAGGCCGCTGCCTGCGATCACATAATCATACTTTTTCATCGCTACTCCCTTCATGAATCTTCCCGATCAGCACCACAACGGATCTGGCCTCCACCTGATACAGCATCTGATCCTCAAGCTCCGGTTCCTGCCCTTCTTTAAAAAAGTCCATGGCCTCCTGCCGGCCTGTATCCACCACCAGATGCCATTTTCTGTCTCTGGGTACTTTGGGCATCCCGAATTCGTGGGGCTCCCAGTGCATGTTGTACATCACCAGGAAATAATCGTCACACGTTTTGTCCGGCTTCTTTCCGTATTCCCCACAGTAAAGAATCCCCAGCTGCCGTCTGAAGCTCTCAAACTCCGGCCTCCACGCTTTCACGCCGTGGTATGAGATATCCGGGTTTCCGCACCCCAGCAGATCCATGCCTATGGCCTCTTTTCTCATATGAAATACCGGGTGGGCCTTCCGGAATGCAATACAGTTCTTTGTAAACTCATATAAATCGCGGTTGGTCTTAAGCAGCCTCCAGTTCAGCCAGGAAATCTGGTTGTCCTGGCAGTAAGAATTATTATTCCCTGATTTGGAGTTGCCAAACTCATCTCCTGCCAGCAAAAGCGGTGTCCCCTGGCTTAAGAACAAAAGAAGCATGGCATTCCTAAGCTGCCTTTTGCGCAGCTCAACAATTTTCTTCTTCTTTGAGGGCCCCTCTGTGCCGCAGTTCCAGCTGAAATTGTAGTTGGTGCCATCCTGGTTGTTCTCCCTGTTGGCTTCATTATGCTTCCTGTCATAGGAAACCATATCCATCATGGTAAATCCGTTGGTGTTGGCCATATAATTGATGACAGCGCACTTTTCCGGATTATTCCGGGTCCGGAAGGTCAGACGGTTTATCTGATCCTCATCCCCCTTTAAAAAGCGCCGCATATCCAGCATAAAACCGTCATTGTACTCTGCCAGGTGGCGCAGCTCTCCCTTGTCCACACCGTCCCAGCTTGTGGCAAACAATTTTGTCCTGCTCAGATAAGGATCCTGTCCTATGAGCCCAAGGGGCGCCTGCCCCACCAGATGAATTCCGTCCACATGGTATTCCTGTACCCAGAACCGCGCCACATCCAGCACAAAGGAAGGGGGCTCCGTTCCTTTAAAGTACAGCTCTATCACCAGCTCCATTCCATTTTTATGCAGTTCACGCACCAGGGTTTTCAGCTCACGAACCGGATTCTTCTTCCGCCCGGAGCTGTAGGACGCCTTAGGTGCAAAATAATATCCGTCTCCATATCCCCAGTAATTTATCAGTCCCGTAGGTATTTTTTCTGAAACAGGCCTCCCTGTCTGTCCGGCTGTCCTGCCGTCCAAAGCTGCCTTCACCTTATAAGGCATTCCGGCTGCCTTTTCAGCCACCATAATCTCCCCGAATTCCGTCACCGGCATCAGCTCCAGGGTGGTAACCCCCAGCTCCTTCAGATAAGGAATCTTGTCCGTCACCGCCCGGAATGTCCCTTTTTCCCGGACTCCGGAGGTGTCATGCTTTGTCAGGCCACGGACATGGGCGCGGTACATAATACATTCTTCATAAGGGATTTCAGGCAGTACATCTCCCTGCCAGTCAAATTTTTCTTCCTCTGCGGGAGTCCTTAAATGCCTGTGGATATTTTCCATATCCCCCCATGACTCCCATCCCAGAATTGAACGGCCATAAGGGTCGGCCACAAGCTCCCCGTCCAATTCAAAACAATATTCCAGATTCACGGGAAACACCCCGTCTGACTCCAGCGTCAGATTCCACACATCCCCGATTTTCGCTTTCTCATCCATGGCAAACTTCTGCCACGGAGCCTCTTCCCCCTTTTCAAACAACACAAGACTACAGGTCTTTCCTGCCCATTCCACAGACACATGAAATCTTTTTCTAGTTACGGTAAGCCCCATGGGATATCTCCCATTTTCTTCTGTCACAACTCGTAAATGCTTCACTCTTACCTCCACGTCTCATCATGTACTCCATCCCCTCTCTTTAGCCTGCTTATACACCTGTTTCAGGCCCGGAGAGACTGTGAGAATACATTGCCGGCTGCAGCAGCCATTATCCCCTTACTGCTGCTTTTTGTTTTCTTCTGCAATCTTTTCAGCCAGGTCGTTTAAATACATCCACCGCTCCATCTTTTCCTCCAGAGCCGCCTCCCGGCATTCTTTCTCCTCCATCAGTTCCTTTAATTTTACAAAATCACTGGCGGCTGCCTCCATGCGCTTTTCTACATCCCCTATGGCTTCCTCCAGTGCCTCTATCTCACTCTCTATCACTTCCCAGTCCTTCTGCTCCTGGTACGTAAACTTAAGCTTCTTCACGCTGCCCCAGGTCTTCCTGGAGGCTTTCTTCTCCTCCCTGGGCCGCGGGCCCGGCTCTGCCTCCTTTGCCTGCCCCGCTGTAAGCCTGGCCTGGTAATCCGTAAATCCGCCTTCGTACTGGGTCACCTTTCCCCCGCCCTCAAAAGCAAAGATCCGTCTTACCACCCGGTCAAGAAAATACCGGTCATGGGATACGGCAATGACAATCCCCTGGAAGCTGTCCAGATAATCCTCCAGTATAGTCAGGGTCTGAATATCCAGATCATTGGTGGGCTCGTCTAAAAGCAGCACATTGGGAGCATCCATGAGAATCCTGAGCAGATAAAGCCTTCTCTTTTCCCCTCCGGACAGCCGGCTGACTGTGGTGTACTGGACGCTGGCAGGAAATAAAAAGCGTTCCAGCATCTGGGAAGCGCTGAGCTTTCCGTCCCTGGTCTTTACGTACTCCGCCACATTGCGGATATAATCGATGACCTTCAGGCTTTCATCCATGTCCTCATTTTCCTGGGAAAAATATGCCAGCTTTACTGTCTGCCCCATCTGGATGGTACCTCCGGCCGGCTTCTCCCATCCGGCAATCATCTTCATAAGCGTCGTCTTGCCGCTGCCGTTGGGGCCGATGATGCCGATACGGTCATTTTTCAAAAAAATATAAGAAAAATCTTTTATCAGCACATGAGATCCATAGGCCTTCTCCAGATTCTGGATCTCTACTGTGGTACGCCCCAGCCTGCTGGATAAAGACTCCAGCTCCACCTCCCTGTCAAACGCAGGCCCTTTCTGATCCCTTAAGGCCTCATATCTCTGAATATGGGCCTTCTGCTTGGTGGAACGGGCCCTGGCTCCCCGCTGCATCCATTCCAGCTCCACCTTGAGAATAGACTGCCTTTTCCTCTCCGATGCCAGAGCCATGTCCAGCCGCTCTGCCTTCAGCTTCAGATACCCTTCATAATTGGCCTGATAGCTGTACAGCTTTCCTTTATCCAGCTCCACGATCCGGTTGGACACGCTGTCCAGAAAATACCGGTCATGGGTTACCATGAGAATGGCGCCCCGGAATCTGCCCAGATACTCCTCCAGCCAGTCTGCCATCTGGCTGTCTAAATGGTTGGTAGGCTCGTCCAACACCAGAATATCCGTGTCTGCCATCAGGGTGCTGACTAAAGCCACCCGTTTCCTTTGTCCTCCGGACAGGGTTTCCACCTTCTGGTCAAAGTCCTCCACACCTACTTTTGTCAGCATGGCCTTTGCCTGGCTCTCCATATCCCACAGATGAGGATGCCTCTCATTGTCCCGCAAGATACTTTCCATGATGGTATCCCCGGCCGTAAACTGAGGATTTTGAGGCAGATACCGCACATCCAGGTTCCTTCCGTGAACCAGGGTGCCCGAATCCGGTGTCTCCAATCCCGCCACAATCTTCAAAAGGGTAGACTTTCCCGTTCCGTTGATTCCGATAAGGCCTATTTTTTCACCTTCATTGATACTGAAATCCGTATCGTCAAACAGCAGCCGTTCTGTATAAGATTTTGTCAAATGCTCAATAGTCACTAAATTCATGCTATCACCAGCTCCACCGGGCAGTGATCAGAGCCTGTAACCTCCGTATGGATCGCCGCGCCTGCCAGCCGGTCCTTTAAAGACTCAGACACGCAGAAATAATCGATCCGCCACCCTGCATTCTTCTCTCTGGCTTTAAAACGGTAAGACCACCAGGAATACACCCCTTCCGTATCGGGATAAAAATACCGGTACGTATCCACAAAGCCGGCATTCAGAAGAGCAGTAAATTTGCCTCTCTCCTGGTCGGTAAAGCCGGCATTCTTCCTGTTGGTTTTCGGATTTTTCAGATCAATCTCTTTGTGGGCCACATTTAAGTCCCCGCAGAAAATCACCGGCTTCTTTTTCTCCAGCCTCTTCAGATAGGAGAGAAATGCATCCTCCCATGTCATGCGGTAGGGAAGCCTGGCAAGCTCATTCTGAGAATTAGGCGTATAGCAGGTCACCACATAGTACTCCTTAAATTCTGCCCCGATGACTCTCCCTTCATGGTCATGCTCCTCCACGCCGATCCCATAGGTCACTGAGATGGGCTCCTCCTTTGTAAAAATGGCGGTTCCGGAATATCCCTTTTTCTCCGCGTAATTCCAGTACTGATAATACCCCTCCAGAGGAAGTTCTATCTGCCCCTCTGAAAGCTTACTCTCCTGAATACAGAAAACATCTGCATCCGCCTGCCTGAAATATTCCAGAAAGCCTTTTTCCACACAGGCCCGAAGCCCGTTTACATTCCAGGATATCATCTTTTTCATGGCTTTTGGTCTCCTTACCATTTATAATGCTTTATAAGGGACTGGGTTCCCAGGTCTCCCATCCCCTCCTCTTCCAGGCTCCTGCACATGGAAAGCACCTGCTTAAGAATGTTAAGCTCCACGTCCGCTGCCTCTGCCTCTTCATCCGCGATGGACATATCCTTGATAAAGTGCTTTAAAAAGAATCCCGGATTGAAATCATCCTTAAGTGCTTTGGACACCACGTTGTTCATCTGGGCGCTTCCCGCCGCGCCTGTGGATATGGCCTCAAAGCAGGCATCCACAGCGAGCCCTGTGTTTTTGGCGTACACAAACGCCTCACACGCTCCCGCCAGGGTTCCTGCAATGGCAATCTGGTTGCACATCTTGGTGTGCTGTCCGTTGCCTGCTTTTCCCATATAGTTAATGTTTTGGCCCATCGCCTGAAATACCGGCATACAGGAATCAAAATCTTCTTTGTCCCCGCCTGCCAGAATTGTCAGGGTTCCCGCCTTTGCTCCGCTGTCTCCTCCAGTCACAGGCGCATCCATGGCATGAAGCCCTGCCTTCTTTGCCTCCTCATAGATGCGGACTGCCAGCCTGGGGCTGGTGGTAGTCATGTCAATGATGTAGGATCCGGCATCTGCATTGGCAATGATGCCCTTCTCTCCAAAATAAACCTCCTCCACATCTTTTGGGTAGCCTACGATGGTAATCACCGCATCCCTGCCTTTTGCACATTCTGCCACGTTCTGGCACCAGAGGGCTCCCTCTCCGATCACGTCCTCCACCTTGGCCTTTGTCCTGGTATAAATAGAAACCTCATATCCTGCTTTCATCAGGTTGCGGACCATGGATTTCCCCATAATCCCAACCCCTATAAATCCGATTTTCTTCATCTGCCCCATCCTCACTTTCTCCGGTATCCGGTCTCAAAATCCACCTGGTTTTCCATCTCCTCTTTCTTCCCTGCCAAAAATTTCTCCAGATTGCGCCCTGCAATCCTTACAATCCGCTCAAAGGTCTCCTGAAGATGATACTGGCCTGAAATATGAGGCGTGATAACCATCCTGGGAGCATCCCACAGCGGATGATCCGCCGGCAGAGGCTCCGGATCCGTCACATCCACGCCGCAGCCCCCCAGATGCCCTTCCTGAAGAACCCTGCACAAGGCGTCTGTATCAATGACACTGCCTCTGCCTACATTGAGAAGAAACGCCCCCGGCTTCATCAGGCGCAGGCGCCTTTCATCCATAAGGTGGAAGGTCTGAGGCGTATTGGGCAGAGAAAGAGACACAAAATCTGCCCGGGGAAGCAAATCATCCAGCTGTTCTGTCGTATATAGCTCATCCAGATAATCCGGTTTCCTGCCCTGGGTTCTCCTGACACCGATGGTGTAGCTGCCCAGGGCTTTCATCCTGGCGGCATACTCCCCTCCGATATCCCCCAGCCCGACAGCCAGCGTGACGGATCCATATATGGAGGTCACAGTCCCCTGGTCCTTCCACTGATGCTTAATCTGGTTGCTGTAATACTGATAAAATTTTTTCTGCAGCATGAAAGACATGCCCACCATATATTCGGAGATAGCCAGTCCATAAGCCCCTGTAGCGTTGGTCAGCATGACCCCTTCCCTCAGGACTCCCGGCCTGGAGTAGCTGTCTGAGCCGGCTGAGTTTAACTGGATCCACTGGAGGTTTTCGGCTCCTTTAAGCATGGAAATGTTTACATTGCCGATGATAATGTCAGCTGCCTGCACCTGCTTTTCCGTCACCAAAGCAGGGGACGTGTATTCAAACAGGCAGGACTTTCCTATATCCTCCAGATACCTTTTATGCTTTTCCTCCACAGGAATAATCACTAATATACGGTTCATCCGTTTCCTCCCGGCCCTCATCCGGCCTGATTTTCTATAGCCATAATCATATCAACTCTTCTCTGGTGGCGGCCGCCTTCAAACGTGGCATCCAGCCAGGCATCTGTTATCATCTTTGCCATCTCGATCCCGATGACTCTGGCACCGAAGGCCAGTACATTGGAATCATTGTGCATTCTGGACAGCCTGGCCGTATAGGGCTCGCTGCACACGCAGGCCCTGATCCCCTTTACCTTGCCTGCCGCCAGGGAGATGCCTACGCCGGTTCCGCAGATGGCGATTCCCAGATCCGCCTGCCCTGACGCCACTGCTTTCCCCACCTTTTCGCCGTACACAGGATAGTCACAGCTTTCCGAAGAGTCTGTTCCCAAATCCAGTATCTCATATCCTCTCTGCTCCAAATGCTCTTTAACGGCCCTTTTCATTTCCAGTGCCGTATGGTCATTCCCAATCGCAATCTTCACTCTTTTTGCCCCTTTCAGACACTTTTTATTCCTGCGAAAAAAACTTTTGAATCCTGTCAAGCCGGGATGTCATACTCTGCAGCAGCATGTCTGCAATGGTAAACGCCGTCACCGCCTCCACCACCACCACAGCTCTGGGAACAATTATGGGATCGTGGCGCCCGCCGATGACAATTTTTACATTCTCTCCCTGTCGGTTCACCGTCTGCTGGGAAGCTCCAATAGACGGGGTAGGCTTGAAAGCGGCCCGCAATACGATGGTGTCGCCGTCACTGATACCGCCCAGTATGCCTCCTGCGTGGTTCGTGGTCTTTACAGGCTTTTTCTCAGACTTTTTCATCCTGAAGGGATCGTTGTTCTGGGTTCCCCTGCTTTTAGCGGCGGCAAACCCGTCGCCGATCTCCACTCCTTTTACAGCGCCTATGGACATGATCCCGTGGGCAAGGCGGGCGTCCAGCTTCTCAAATACCGGCTCTCCCACCCCGGCAGGCATGCCGGTTACCACACACTCCACCACACCGCCTGCAGAGTCCTTCTGCCCCATCATCTGCTGCAGATACTCTTCTGCATGAAAGGCCGCGGCCGCATCTGGCATACACAGGGAATTCCTTCCGATCTCTTCCCTGTCAAACCGGGATTCCTCTATCTCCACCGGCCCTATGGATCTGGTGTAAGCCATAACCTGGATTCCCAGGCTCTCCAGCAATCTGGCAGCCACGGCTCCCGCCGCTACCCGGCCGATGGTCTCACGCCCTGAGGAGCGCCCTCCTCCCCGATAGTCCCTGAAGCCATACTTTTCATCGAATGTATAGTCTGCATGTCCCGGACGGTAGACGTCTTTGATCTGGCTGTAGTCCCCGGATCTGTGATCCGTATTCCGTACAACCAGGGATATGGGCGTTCCTGTGGTTCTTCCTTCAAATACCCCGGACAGAATCTTTGCCTCATCGCCTTCCCTGCGTTTCGTAGAGTATCTGCTCTGCCCCGGCTTTCTCCTGTCCAGATATTTTTGTATATCTTCCTCCTGCAGCGTCAGCCCTGCCGGACATCCGTCTATGACCACCCCCAGGCCTTCCCCGTGAGACTCGCCCCAGGTTGTCATAGTAAGCAGTGTTCCCCATGAAGAGCCTGCCATACCGTCAACCTCCTACTTTCACAACCGCACAGCAGTTGGGCTCATCCACAAATACCGGGTTGGCGCACATGACCAGCAGCCCTTTTTCATAGTCCACACGGAAGAAGGTAATGCTTCCTGTCTCGTGATTGATGGATGCCACATGCTTTCCGTCAGGGAAAATCGCAACGTCTTTGGGATACTCCCCGCTGACAGGCAGGCTGCACAGCATCTCCAAAAGTCCTGTCTCCGGATCCCTGGAATAGACCGTTATGGTATCATCCCCTGCATTGCTGCAGAACACATGCTTCTCATCCTCCGAAAGACGCAGGGCGCAGGCTGCCGTCAGCTGGCTTACGTCATCTCCGTCTGTAGTAGGGATGGTCTGAATCTTCTCCAGCTTAGGCACTCTGGGGCCTGTCTCATAGGTGTACACATCAATTACATTCTTTACCTCATACAGCAGGTACATATATTTCCCGTCAGAGCTGAAAATAAAATGCCGAGGTGCGGACTCCAGATCGCAGGGGATGGTATCTACCAGAACCAGCGCATCTTTCCCGTCGCTTAAACGGTATACCTTCACCTGATCCACGCCTACATCTGCCACCATGACATACTGCTTATCCGGGGTCATGCGGACACAGGTCACATGGGGACGGAACATACGCTCCGCCACACTTCCAAGCCCCTTGTGATAAATCCCTGCCGCCACGCTTCCTATGCTTCCGTCTGAATTCAGATTCATCACCGTAGCCTTGCCATCGTGGTACCCGGCCACAAACAGAAACTGCCCGTCCGGATCCAGAGACAGCTGGCACCCCCGCATGCCGCGGATATTGGCACTGTTTAACCTGGTAATGCTTCCGTTCTCATGGATTTTATAAGACACCACACCTTCATCAGCAATCGAATACAGCATTTTTCCGTCCTGCGATGCCACTAAATAAGAAGAGTTGTCTATCTCTGTCTCACATCTCTTCTTAAAAATGCCTTTCTCCACATCCACATCATAAATGGTGATTCCCTTGGCGCTTCCCGTATAGGAGTAAGAACCTACATAAGCCATATACATCTCTTTCATCTGTACAATCCTCCTGATTCTTACATAATAATTATCCGCAGCAGTCCTCTACTTTTTGCTGCCCCGCTGCTTCTCGTTTATCATACCATATATTTATCAAAAAATCTATTGACAGTCATATATTTTTCTGTATAATAGGTTTTACGCTGTGTTTATTATTGCTAAACTTCTGGATTATTTTTATTGTGAGTTAGTATTTCTAAACTTTTAGGTTAGCATGCTGAGAAATTCCGGGAGTCTATCAACAAGGGAGGCCGAATATGAACATCGGACTAAGATTAAAGGAACTTCGTATCCTGAAAGGTTTGACACAGGAAGAGCTGGCAGACCGCGCCGAGCTGTCCAAGGGATTTATCTCCCAGGTAGAGCGCAATCTCACCTCCCCTTCCATCGCCACCCTGATGGATATTCTTCAATGCCTGGGGGTTTCCACCGCAGATTTTTTTGCAGAGCCCTCAGAAGAGCAGATTGTTTTCGGAAAAGCCGATTATTTTGAAAAGTATGATTCGGAATTAAAAAATGAAATCAAATGGATCATTCCAAACGCCCAGAAGAATGTGATGGAGCCTATTCTTCTGACCCTGGAGGCAGGCGGCGAGACCTACCCTGACAACCCTCATGAGGGGGAGGAATTCGGATATGTCCTTCAGGGCGGTGTCACCATCCATCTGGGCAACCAGCTTCACCGGGTCAAAAAGGGAGAATCCTTCTATTTTACACCGGGCAAAAAGCACTTTCTGACAAGCAAGACCGGAGCCGTCCTTCTCTGGGTCAGCTCTCCGCCTAGTTTTTAATGGTCTGTAACGTTTAATTTCAGGAGGATACATAATATGGGTCAGCCACTTATTGATCTGATTAATATCTCAAAAAGCTTTGACAATACAATGGTACTGGATGATTTGAATCTTTCCGTAAAAGAGAATACCTTTGTCACCCTGCTGGGCCCCAGCGGCTGCGGGAAAACCACCACCCTGCGGATTATCGGCGGTTTCGAACATGCCGACACGGGAAAAGTAATATTTGACGGCCAGGATATTTCCTGCCTGCCACCCAACAAGCGTCAGCTAAACACCGTATTCCAGAAGTATGCGCTGTTTACCCATATGAATATCGAAGAGAACATTGCCTTTGGTTTAAAGATCAAGAACAAGCCCAAGCCTTATATCCATGATAAAATCAAATATGCCCTGAAGCTGGTGAACTTAGAAGGCTACGAAAAGCGCAGCGTGGACTCCTTAAGCGGCGGCCAGCAGCAGAGAATCGCCATTGCCAGAGCCATTGTCAATGAGCCCAGGGTCCTTCTTCTGGACGAGCCTTTGGGGGCCCTGGATCTGAAGCTGCGCCAGGACATGCAGTATGAGTTGATCCGCTTAAAAAATGAGCTGGGAATTACCTTTATCTATGTGACCCACGACCAGGAGGAAGCCCTCACCATGTCGGACACCATCGTGGTTATGAATCAGGGCTATATCCAGCAGACGGGGACGCCGGAGCAGATTTACAATGAGCCTGAAAATGCATTCGTGGCCGATTTTATCGGCGAGAGCAACATCGTTCCGGGCATTATGATCCGGGACGAGCTGGTGGAAATCTTCGGAGCCAGATTTGCCTGTGTGGACAAAGGCTTTGGCAACAACCGGCCTGTGGACGTAGTCATCCGGCCGGAAGACATCGATCTGGTAAAGCCAGAGGACGGAACCCTCTGCGGCGTATGTACCCATCTGATTTTTAAGGGTGTTCACTACGAGATGGAGGTCACCACTCCCGATGGCTTTGAATGGCTGGTTCACAGCACGGATATGTGTCCTGTGGGGACAAAGGTGGGAATCCATGTGGATCCTTTTGATATCCAGATCATGAACAAGCCTGCTTCAGAAGACGAGGAGGCAGTGGGAGTCAATGAATAAAAAATTATTATCCGGCCCTTATCTGGCGTGGATGATCGGTTTCACCATCATCCCCCTGGCTTTAATCGTATTTTACGGCTTAACCGACCGTTCCGGCGCTTTTACTTTAAACAATATTCTGGCAATCGCCACGCCGGAGCACAGGAAAGCATTGTGGCTGTCACTGGTTCTTTCCTTTATCAGTACCCTGGTTTGCCTGGTTCTGGCCTACCCTCTTGCCATGATCCTCCGGAAGCGCAACATCGGGAAAGGCAGCTTTGTGGTATTCATCTTCATCCTTCCCATGTGGATGAACTTTCTTTTACGCACCATGGCATGGCAGACCCTTCTTGAGAAAAACGGGGTGATCAACGGGATTTTATCCTTTTTGCATCTGCCCACCCAGTCCCTGATCAACACGTGGGGAGCCATCATATTAGGCATGGTCTATAATTTTCTGCCTTTTATGGTTCTTCCTATTTATAATGTTCTCTGTAAAATAGATGATAATACCATCAATGCCGCCAAGGATCTGGGAGCCAGCTTTTTTCAGGTTCTGTTCCATATCTGGTTTCCTTTAAGCGTTCCCGGTGTTATCAGCGGCATCACCATGGTTTTTGTGCCGGCGCTTACAACCTTTGTGATCTCCAACCTGCTGGGCGGCAGCAAGATTCTTCTCATCGGCAATGTCATCGAGCAGGAGTTTACCAGAGGCAGCAACTGGAATTTAGGCTCCGGCCTTTCCCTGGTGCTGATGGTCTTTATCTTAATCAGCATGGCTCTCATTGCCAAATACGATAAAAACGGGGAGGGGACTGCATTCTGATGAATAAAACAAAAGATAACATACTGAAAATCGTGGAAAATTTTTATCTGGTTATCATCCTGATTTTCCTCTATGCCCCCATTGTCACCATGATGGTGCTGTCCTTCAACAACTCCAAATCCCGCACCCAGTGGGGCGGTTTTACTTTGAGATGGTACGAGGAGATGTTTGAGGCTTCCACGGTTATGGATGCTTTAAGCAACACGCTGATTATCGCCTTTGCCTCTGCGCTTATCGCTGCCGTTATCGGAACCGCAGCTGCCATTGCCATCAACAGCATGAGGCGGATACCTAAAACCATTGTTATGGGCATCACCAATATTCCCATGTTAAACGCGGATATTGTAACAGGCATTTCCCTGATGCTGGCCTTCATTGCCTTTGGCATCTCACTGGGATTTAAGACCATCCTCATCGCCCATATCACATTTAATATTCCCTACGTGATATTAAGTGTTATGCCAAAATTGAAGCAGACCAGCAAAAGCATTTACGAAGCTGCCATGGATCTGGGCGCCACTCCCATCTATGCATTTTTTAAGGTGGTGTTTCCCGATATCCTGCCTGGTGTGCTGTCAGGCTTTCTTTTAGCCTTCACCATGTCCCTGGATGATTTTATTATCACCCACTTTACCCGTGGAGCCGGTATCAATACCTTATCCACACTTATCTACAGCGAGGTGCGGCGGGGGATCCGTCCCTCTATGTATGCTCTGTCCAGCATTATATTTTCAGCAGTTCTTATACTGCTTATCATCACCAATTTTGCACCGAATTTTAAAAAGGAGAAATAAGGATTATGAAAAAGTACGTATCTGCATTAGCTTTTGTTTCCCTTGGCATTGCCTGTGTTCTCGGCGGCTGCGGCGGGAAGTCTTCTTCCGCCTCAAAAGGGGCCGGGGAACTGTATGTCTACAACTGGGGGGAATATATCGATGAAGAAGTGATCCATATGTTTGAGGAGGAAACAGGAATCAAGGTAATCTATGACCTGTTTGAGACCAATGAGGAGATGTATCCTGTCATCGAGGCAGGGGGCGTCACCTATGATGTGGTATGTCCTTCTGATTATATGATTCAGAAGATGATTGAAAATAATATGCTAGCTGAGATCAATTTTGACAATGTTCCCAATGTCTCTCAGATTGCTCCTGAGTATATGGAGCGGTCCAGGGCCTTTGATCCGGAAAATAAGTACTCTGTTCCTTACTGCTGGGGCACTGTAGGTATCCTGTACAACACCAGCATGGTGGCTCCGGAGGATGCTCCTTCCAGATGGTCGGATCTGTGGAATGAAAAGTTCAGCGGGGAAATCCTTATGCAGGACAGCGTGCGGGATGCTTTTATGGTGGCGCTAAAGTCTCTTGGTTACTCTATGAACTCTGCAGATACAGCACAGCTGGAGGAGGCCAAGGAGCTGCTGGTGAAGCAAAAGCCTCTGGTTCAGGCTTATGTCATCGACCAGGTCAGGGACAAGATGATCGGCGGCGAAGCAGCCGTGGGGGTTATCTATTCCGGGGAGATGCTTTATATACAGGAAGAAGTGGAGAATCTAGGGCTGGAATATGATTTGGAGTATGTTCTCCCGGAGGAGGGAACCAATGTGTGGATCGATTCCTGGGTGATTCCGGCCAATGCGAAGAATAAGGAAAATGCAGAGAAGTGGATTGACTTTCTGTGCCGTCCAGAGATCGCCAAGATGAATTTTGAATATATTACGTACCCTACTCCTAATCAGGGGGCATTTGACTTGCTGGATGAGGATATGCAGAACAATAAGGCAGTATTCCCGGACTGGAATTCTCTGGAGGGGTGTGAAGTGTATCAGTATCTTGGGGATGAGACGGATGATGTTTACAATAACCTTTGGAAGGAGGTAAAATCAAATTAAGTATGAATGCGTATAAATTGCTGGAAGAGCTGATGAGACATGTGGTGGATATAACGATCTTGTGCTTTGAGCTAGTGGGGGTTGGGGTTATTATTGTTTCGGGAGTCCGGGGGGTCTGGGATTATGTGAAGCATAATCCCTCCATCCGGCTGAATCTTGCTACGGGGATGGCTCTGGGGCTGGAATTTAAGCTGGGAAGTGAGATTCTCCGTACGGTGATTGTAAGGGATTTAAGTGAGATTGTTACGGTGGCAGCTATTATTGCTTTACGGGCGGCGCTGACGTTTTTGATTCATTGGGAGATTAAGATTGAGAAGGAGGATGAGAAGAAGTAGGCGTGAAAGGTACGCTCAGGACAGAAGCTCCCCGGATTTGCTGGTTTCGGAGACAGAACCTCTAAGCTTCCGGAAACTAAGAGGTTCTAGGTCTCCTGCAAATGCAAATCCGGGGAGCTTCTGTCCTGAGCTGGTTTTCTCACGCTGGAGGTAAATATAGGGGCGTAGTGTTTAGAGGTAAGGTAATGATTTGTAGGGGTGAGGAGGGGAAATGTAGATTCTTGAATTGAAAGAATATATTTAGAGGCTAATGTCATTTAGTTACATTTGATTGGTAGAGATAACGTAGCCTGAGGAGGGAATCCTATTGTATTCTCCAGGGTACTTGAAGACCATCGGTACTTAGGCGCTGTGTTTTAGCGCCTTACGTACCGCTATGCTCTTCACGTAGCGCGAGCGTGCCCGGGAGAATACAATAGGATTTCCGCCTCAGGCGGACCTTTCACGATTTCTCAAACAGAGAAAACTAAACAACATTTTATTCTGTTATCCTTTTAACCCTTCAGACCGGACGTACTGATTCCTTCTACCAGGTACTTCTGCAGGCAGATGAACATGATGACTGCGGGCAGAATGGAGATGGTGGCCATGGCGAACATGGCGCCGTAGTCGGAGGAGGAACCGGGGTCACAGAACAGCTTCAGGGCTAAGCTGACCGGGTATTTGGCGGACTCGTTGATGTAGAGCAGCGCGGACAGGAAATCATCCCATCTCCACATGAAGGAGAAAATTGTGGATGTGATAAGCGCCGGTGTTGTCAGCGGTAATATGATGCGGAAGAAAATGCTGTAGTAGGAGCATCCGTCTATCTTGGCTGCCTCGTCCAGTTCTCTGGGGATACCGTCGATAAAGTTGGTTATCTGGTATACGAAGAAGCCCTGGATGGCGAAGAAGTAGGGGATGATAAGTGGTTTGTAGGAACCTACCCAGCCTAACTTCTGGTACCACAGGTACTGAGGAATCATCAGAACCTGTGCGGGAAGCATCATGGAGAGAAGCATTGCCACGAAAAGGATCCTTTTACCGAAGAATTTGCATCGGGAGAATCCGAATGCAACCAGGGCAGAGGATATTAAGGTTCCTATGGTGGCGATAATGGAGATGAATAAGGAGTTCTTGAAGAAGACACCAAAGGAAATCTTCGCAAAGCCTTTCCATCCGTTGGCATAGTTTTCAAGTACAAACTGTGACGGAATCAGCTGATTGGCTGTGGTAAAAATGGTCTGTGTGGGTTTGAAGGAGCTCATAATCATCCACACCAGAGGGTATATCATAACCAGGCCCAGGCCGCATACCAGTACGTGGTAAACTATCTTTCCGATTGTACGTTTTGTCGTCATCCCCATGGTTTAGAACCCCCCTTCGTAAACCCAGAATTTCTTGGTTGCAAATAACAGCAGTGTGATAAGGCCGATGATCACCAGCATGATCCATGCCAGGGCGGCGCCGTAGCCGGTATTGTAGAACTCGAAGGACTGCTGATACATGTACACGGTGTAGAACAGTGTGGAGTTAAGAGGTTTGCCCTGGGTGATGATGAAGCACTGGGTAAATGCCAGGAAACCGTTGATCATCTGCATAACCAGGTTAAAGAAAATGTTTGGTGTCAGCAGAGGAAGGGTTACTCTCCAGAACTGATGCCATTTGTTTGCGCCGTCCACGGTGGCTGCCTCGTAGAGGGAGACCGGAATCTGTTTCAGGGCGGACAAAAAGATCAGCATGGAGGAACCAAACTGCCATACAGCCAGAACAATCAGCACCCAGATGGCCGTGTTGGTATTTCCCAGCCACGCGAAGCTGGTTTCAATGCCAATGGCACTGAGCAATGTATTAATAACACCGTCTGTAGCCCACATTCTCTTCCACAGCACGGCTACTGCTACAGAACCGCCGATGATGGAAGGGAGATAGTATGCGGCACGATAAAAACCGGTGGCCTTTGTCGTTTTCAAAAGGATCATTGCAACAATCAAAGCGAAGATCAGACGAAGCGGAACAGAGACAAAAGCGAAGTAGAAGGTAACGCCGATGGTCTGCCAGAACACTTCATCATCTGTAAACATTTTAATGTAATTCTTAGCGCCGGAAAAAACTGCCGGTGTCAGAATATTGTAGTCACAGAACGAATAGTAGAATGAAATTCCCATAGGAACAATCATAAACATCAGAAAACCGATGATAAACGGCGCACAGAATACAACTCCGGCTGTACTCTCCTTGCACATAAACTGCCTAAAGGTCAGGTTTTTCTTCCCCTTCATATGTAAACCTCCTTTATAGTTTTAAACTGAAAGGGAGCAGAGAAGCTGTAACCCTCTGCTCCCTTCTTGCCATTCCCGTTATGGATTGTAAGATTACTTGCTGGACATAATCTTGTTTGCTTCTGTGAAGAACTCTGCTGCTGCTGTCGCTGCATCTAACTGGCCGTAGCAGACTTTCTCAACTGTACGGTTCAGCAGATCATAAACCTCGCTTGCGCCGTCTGGCTGTGGCGGGTTAATAGGAGAACAGTTAGGAGTCACAACATCATTGATGAATGCGGTAACCTTCTGGTCGATCTCGCTTAACTGAGGAGCAACCTCAGCTGCAATGTCAGCCGGAGCCGGAACGCCTCTCTCGCCTAACAGAATGTTGTTGGCATCAGAGGAGTTGATCATAAAGTCCAGAACCTTCACTGCCTCTTCTTCGTTCTTTGTATGTACGCCTACAGAGAAGAACTGGCTGGACTTTAAGTAAGCGGATTTCTTGGGATCCGGAGCCGGCCATGTGGTGATGCCGATCTCCATGCCTTCCGGAGCTGCATTCTGCATAGCAGCCAGCTGGTTGGAGTTGTAGAATTCACACCAGGACTGTGTCGCCGGGGTGGAGTTGTATACCATAGGAGTCTGTTCTACGGAACCGACGGTAATCTCGGCAAATACATCCGGAGGTAACAGCCAGCCTTCCTCAAGGCCTTTTGTATACATCTCAAAGAATGGAGTCCAGCTGGTCTCGTCGCCGTTCATCTTCTTATCACCGAAAGGAACGATGTCAAAGGATCTCATATAGTACTCGCTCCAGGAGTTTGCAATACCATAAGCGATATCAGTCTTAACGCCTGTCTTCTCGAATACTTCTTTACACAGTGCAAAGAACTCATCCATGGTCATGTTATCTTTTACTGTAATTCCGTTCTCATCCAGCAAAGTCTTGTTGTAAAGAAGAGCCGGGGCATTGATACCTGCTGCGATGGCATATACGCCGCCGTCTACAGTACCGGAAGCAATGGTATTCTCGGAAATCTCGGAAACATCCAGTGTTCCGTTGTCAATATATGGTTTTAAGTCTACTAACAGATTGCTCTTGGCATACTGGTCAACATACATGTAGTCCATCTGAAGAACGTCCGGAATCGCCTGGCCTGCTGCCATGGTTGCCAGCTTGTTCCAGTAATCATTCCACTCAGCAAACTGTCCATCGATAGATACACCAGGATTTAACTCACAGTATTTGTCCAGGGCTGCCTGGGTTCTCTCATTACGAACCTGGTTGCCCCACCAGTACATAACCAGATTTGCCTCTCCGCCGCCTGCCGGAGCTTCTGCTGCTGCCGTAGTCTCACCGCCTGCCGCGGCTGCTGTTGTCTCGCCGCCTGCTGCGGCTGTGGTAGATGTGCTGCCAGAACCGCCGCCGCATCCTGCCAGGGAAGCTACGGTCATAGCACAGGCCATCACTAATGCAATTTTTTTCTTCATAACTTATTCCTCCTTTTATTAATGAAGTGTTTAGATTATATCCTATCATTTTCTCTTTGTAAATTGCTCAAAACCGATTTTTTGGTTCAAAAAAACGATTTTGTTGTATATTCTGCATAGTTTTTACAGGGCGTTTTTTGTCATAACAAGTGGTTTTTATGTAAAAGTGACGAATACGTGGCGGGAAAACAGTCACATTCGCCAAAGGCCCCAAAATTATTAAGCCTTTTTTAAAGAAAGCATTGTTTTAAAACCATATTTTGTATATAATTCAATATATGAAAAGAATCCAATCTAACAATAAGAGGTCACGCTCATGAGACAGTTTATCCGGAACCTGTCACTGCACAAGAAGATCCAGTCCATTGTTTTTATCTGTATCTTCTTTATGACGGCCGCTGCTTTAGTCAGCCTCCGCCTGATTACCACCAGCTATGACCGGATTTTATACAGAACCACGGCTTCGTCTCTGTCCGCCTCCTCCATGGGAATGCACAACTGCCTGGAAACCCTTAACACCATGGCAGATTTATTTCTGGCAGATTCTGTTATTCAGACCGGGCTGGGTACCCTGAAGGATTCGGATCAGGTTCAGGATACCTCCGCCGCTTACAGAGATGTCTACGGGGCTCTGACAGAATATTACTTTACCTTCCGCAAAAACCATATAAAGTATATGGGGCTTTATCAGAATAATTTTACCATTCACACATACCTGCCTTTTTCCCGCGGGCTTCTGCCCCGGGAGGTGGAGGAGTATCTTCTGGAAAAGGCCAGAGAAGGGGGCGGGGCTACGGTCTGGGCCACGGACTATGCAGATGAATACGGGCTTTTCTTAGTAAAATCCATCCGGCGTACGGAATTTTTGCAGCTGGACGAGCTGGGCATTCTGGTTGTAAATGTGGATCTGGAGGGGCTGATCACAGAGGCGGCCGGTTCCGGCTTTCTCCAGACAGAGTCCTCCTATGTTCTGTTTGATGACGGGAATCTGATTTACAGCTCTTCTCCCTATATGGAAAAGGAGCCTTTGGAGTATGACAGGGATTTTCGGGAGCCCTATGGCCTGGCCTCCTATTCCGCCCAGAAGCAAAGCGGCGGCGGGCCACGCCGGATCACAGACGTTTTCTATGTAAAAAGCCGTATTCCCGGGGTGGGGTGGGATTACATATGCATGATCCCTTATGACAGCATACTGTCATCTCTGCGCACAGGCCAGATGCTATGCTTTGCCCTCCTGCTTGTTTCGGTTGTTGTCATGCTGGTTCTGTCCTCCGGCCTGATTCATTCCATTACCAGACATTTTGATACCCTTCTGCAAAAGATTCACAACTTCGGGGACGGGAATCAAAAGCCTCTCCCTGTTGACTACGATTATGAGAACAGAAGCGATGAGCTGGGAATCCTCCATGTACAGTTTGATCACATGGTGGATGAGGTAAACCAGCTGATCAAAACCAATTACCTGAATGAAATCCTGATTAAAGAGGCGCAGTTTAAGGCTTTAGAAAACCAGATGAACCCTCATTTCCTCTATAATACGCTGGAATCCATCAACTGGAGAGCCAAGTTGATGGGCGCCAGGGATATCTCCTCCATGGCTGAATCTTTAGGTGCCCTGCTTCGCTTTACCCTGGATCAGGCCAACAAGGAGGTCTCTTTAAAAAGAGAGCTGGAATCGGTTCAATACTATATGACCATTCAGAAATACCGGTATGAGGAACGGCTGGACTACCAGATTCTGGTTTCTGAGGAGCTGATGAACTGTCTGGTGCTTAAGCTGACCCTTCAGCCTCTGGTAGAGAATGCAATCCGCTACGGCCTGGAGGAGAATACAGAATGCTGCCTGGTCCGGATACTGGCAGAAGCGGACCGTACAAACAGGGTTCTCTATGTCTATATAAAAAATAACGGCTCTTCTTTTGAGGAAAATCTTATAGAGAAGCTGGAAACTCATGAGGTAGAACCCCATGGATTCGGCATCGGCCTTCTGAATATCCGCAACCGGATGCAGCTGACCTTTGGTGAAGCATATGGACTGGAACTTTACAATGAGGAAGATCTTGCTGTGGTCCGCCTGATTTTTCCTTTGACTGACGAAACGAGAGGAGCAGCCACATGTTGAAATTAATTATCGCCGATGATGAGAGAATCATCCGTGAATCTATCTCCACCCTGATTGACTGGAACAGCCTGGGGATTGAACTGATCGGCCTGTGCAGCGACGGGATCGAGGCTTACAACATGATTCTGGACGAGTGTCCGGACATTGTCCTGACTGACATCCGCATGCCTGGTCTGTCCGGCCTGGATTTGATAGAAAGGATTTCTCAGACAGACTTAAATATCCAGTTTATACTCCTGTCCGGCTTCGGAGAATTTGAATATGCCAAGCAGGCTATGCGTTACCGTGTCCACCATTATCTTTTAAAGCCCTGCAACGAAGAGCAGATTATCGAAAGCATAAAGGATGTGATTCAGGAGCATTACCACCAGAAGGCCTTCCAGGACATGCAGAACCGTCAGAAAACCCTGCTGTCCAATCTTCATTACAGCCTTCTGTCCAACATTATCCATGAATGGATCTTCCTTCCTGAGTCTTCCAAGCCTTCCCTGGAAGCGTATGCCGGATTTATGGACTTTTATAACACCAACTACGAGCTGTGTTTTTTATATTTTCTGGAAGAAGAGCGTCTGGAGCAGGCTTTACATACCATCTATCTCTACATGAAGAAACAGGCTCCCGGCATCACCGTGTACAGTATTTATGTAAAGAACACCCTGCTGCTGTTTTTTGAAAGCCATCAGGTTTCTTATGAAGCCATGGATTCCTTTTTCATCTCTCTGTCCCCGGACGGGGAAGGTACCAATCTGGTTCCTGAATACCAGAGGACTTCCTTTTCCAGCCTGTCAGCTTTGCTGGAGGTGGCGGTAGGCAAAGTGAAGCGGTACGGGGTCATATATTTTATGAACGGAATCCGTCCTGTTCCTATCTGCAATTACAAAACAGTTATTACCAGGCTGGATCAGCTTGCGGCCATGCTTTTGAAGGATGATCCGGAGAGCTGTCAGGCACATTTATCCGAGCTTAAGCGCAGTCTGGAGGGAATCAGCAGCCCGGACTTTATCCGCCAGGTAGGCTCAAACATTATTATCAAACTGACTGTGGATGGCAATTATCCGCCTATCAATACCACTGAATTTTTAATGCAGCTGAACCAGCAGGCAGACCCGGAGGCGCTTCGTGCCATGCTTTTGGATAACATCGACGCTATGCTGGCACACTCCTCTGAAAATTCCAGAAGCTACAGCTCCCTTATAGAGGATGTGATGCAGTATGTGGAGGAAAACATTGCCAATCCCAACCTGACATTGAAATGGATCGCGGAAAACCATCTGTTTATGAATGTAGACTATGTGAGCAAGCGTTTTATCAGGGAGACCAACCAGAAATTTTCCAATTATCTGTCCAACATGCGGATTCAAAAGGCCAAACAGCTTTTGTCAGAAGGACACGCCGGGCAGATTCAGTGGGTGGCACAGCAGGTAGGCTGCGGCAACAATCCCCAGTATTTCAGTCAAATCTTTAAAAAAAGCACAGGTCTGACTCCCAGCGCCTATGCTAAAAAATAAATGGAGGAGAATCATATGAACAACGAACAACTACTACCAATTATCCATCGCGTGATGGACAAGCTGATGCATCTGGGCGGAGCTGACTATGACAGCGACAAAGCCACTTCCCTGGACCAGACAAACCAGGGAATCATCGCCCGGGACTTCGGTATCGAAGAGTGGGACTGGCCCCAGGGAGTCGGACTGTACGGCCTTTATAAATTGCAGAATTTCTACGGGGACAACCGCTATATTGATTTTTTCCAATCCTGGATTGAGAATAATTTAAAAAAAGGCCTTCCCAGCCGCAATGTCAATACCACCACGCCCTACCTGGCTATTGTCAATCTTTTAAATGCCCTTGGCAAGCCGGAATATGAAAAAATGTGCCTGGATCATGCCCAGTGGCTTATGGATGAGCTTCCCAAGACCCAGGATCACGGCTTCCAGCATGTCACCACTGCCATCGGCGACCGGAACGGCGTCAAGCTGAACGAAGGGGAGATGTGGGCAGACACTTTGTTTATGACTGTCCTGTTCCTTAACAAGATGGGCCATCTCTACAACCGCAGGGACTGGATTGAAGAGGCCACCCGCCAGGTGCTGGTTCATATTAAATATCTGTACGACAAACATACCGGCCTTTTCTTCCACGGCTGGAGCTTTATAGAAAACAGCAACTTCGGCGGTATCTTCTGGTGCCGGGGCAACTCCTGGTTCACCTACGGGATTCTGGAATTTCTGGATGTGGCCAGAGAGTCTTTGGATCCTGGAGTTTACAACTATATTGTTGACACCTTTAGGGCACAGGTCAATGCCCTCAGGAAGCTTCAGGCTCCCTCCGGGCTGTGGCATACGGTTCTGACGGATCCGGACAGCTATGAGGAGGTTTCCGGATCTGCTGCCATCACCGCCGGTATTTTGGAGGCTATTAAGATCGGAATTCTGGACTCCTCCTATGAGGAATGCGCTGCCAGGGCAATCGAAGGCATCTGCGCCAACGTAGATACAGACGGGACTGTACTGAATGTGTCTGCCGGAACCGGTATGGGATATGATGCAGACCACTACAAGAATATTGTGATCCGCCCTATGGCATACGGACAGTCACTGGCACTCATCGCACTCTGTGAGGCACTGAAGTAAAACCTGTGGAATCAGGGACTTTCACAGGACGCAATTTCAAAAATAAGCCGCAGCTTTTCTGTCAGAAGAATGCTGCGGCTTATCTTTATAGCTTCTATAATTTTTCCAGAATCTTTACCAGAGAATCGTGGGCCAGTGTAAATGCCTCTTCTCCGTTCAGCTTCTTCTTCTGAGAAGCATTCATCTCCAGCGCGGAAAAACCTGCAAAATCGCTTAGATGAGGCTCCAGGGAAAGGAAGCCCTGGTATCCGCTGGCCTTGAATTTCCTTAAAATCTCTTCCAGATGTCCGTCTCCTGTTCCCGGCGGTACAACGCTGGCATCCGACCACAGGGCATCCTTGATATGGATGTAAGCCACATATGGCTTCATCATCTCATAGGCTTCCAGGGTATCCTGCTTACACTGTACGAAATTGGCAAAGTCAAATACAGCTTTAAAGTGTTCACCGTAAAATGCCTTCTGTATCTCCAGGCAGCGAGGTGCTATGTCGCCGTAAATGTCTTTTTCATTCTCATGAAGAAGGATAATGTCATTTGCTTTGGCGTAATCCACCATCTTGCCAAGACGCTCCATAACCGGATCCTTATACTGGCCATAGTCTTCATTCTCCGGCATAAAAAAGCTGAACATGCGGATATAATCGGTTTCCATGGCATGGGCAATGTCCACTGTATGTTTATAAAGCTCCATGTGAGGTGCAAAATCATCGGTAATCTGAATCTTGCCAATAGGTGAGCCTACGGAAGACAGCCTGATTCCCTCAGCATCCAGCTGTTTTTTGATCTCCTTTACTTCATCCATGGAATACTCTACAAGGCCCTTTCCGTTAACCCCCCGCATCTCCACATGGCTCATGCCCAGTTTCTTTAAAACCCGAATCTGCTCCCCTAAATTCTCATGGATCTCATCGGCAAATCCGCTTAATGTAATCTCTTTCCACATATCGCTCCCCCGCTTTCACATAATATCCCCGATTAATAGGTGCCATCTGTGTTAAACACCACGTCCACCGCCTCTTTTTTCCTGGAGGAAGCACGGCGTTTGTTCAGCTCCGCCTGGAACAGATCCTCGTCAAAGGGCAGGTTCACAGCATGTCCCAGCCAGCTGGACAGGTGCATTGCATTGGACAGAGTCAGGCCGTTGATTCCCTCCTCGCCGTTGGCGATCAGCGGGGTCCCGTGAAGAATCCTGCCTGCAAATGCTTTCATCACACCTATATGCTGCTCATTCAATCCATCTGTCTCCACCTCTGTAACCGTACATTCCGGCTTGTCAAAGCCGCCTTTTGCCGTCTTACAGAATTCCCTCTCGCTGACAGCCAGCTTGTGAAGAACCAGCTTTTCATTCTCGCACACCAGCTTTCCGCCTTCCAGGGTGATCTCAAACCGGTTGGTTCCCGGGGCGTCGGCAGTGGTTGTGACGAATACACCTGTAGCTCCTCCCGGATATTCCAGATATGCGGTCACATCATCTTCTACCTCAATATCATGCCACTTTCCGTTATGGCAGAATGCCTGGACTTTAGAGGGCATACCGCAGATCCACTGAAGCAGATCCAGATTGTGGGGACACTGATTCAGAAGAACCCCTCCGCCTTCTCCGTCCCAGGTAGCGCGCCAGTCGCCGGAATCATAGTAGGACTGTGTCCGGTACCAGTCTGTGATAATCCAGTTTACACGTTTAATCTTTCCCAGCTCACCGCTCTTTACCAGCTCATGCATCTTGCGGTATACGCAGTTGGTCCTCTGGTTAAACATCATGGCAAACACCTTGTCGCTGGCTTTTGCACGCTCATTCATGGCACGTACCTGCTTGGTGTATACCCCTGCCGGTTTCTCGCACAGTACATGAAGGTCATGATCCAAAGCATCGATGGACAATTCCGGATGCTGATAATGAGGCACTGCCACCAGTACCGCATCACAGGTTCCGGAGGCGATCAGATCTTTGCCCTCCTCAAAAACCGTTACATTCTCAGGCAGATTCTCCTTGCACCAGGTTCTGCGGCTTTCCTTGCGGTCTGCTACGGCTGCCAGTTCCATCTCAGGCACCTTGCCTTCTGCAATGGACTTCGCATGTGTAGTTCCCATGTTGCCAATTCCGATAATTCCAAGCCTTACCTTTTCCATCCTGTCTCTCCTTATTGATTGTTATTTTATGAAGTGTACTTGTGCTTTCATTATATACGCTGCCGGAAAAATATTCAAGATTTTCAGACAGTTATCTTCCGGTATTTTAACGGTGTCATCCCCGCGTATTTTTTAAAGACCCGTTCATAGTAGGTCATATTTTCAAACCCTAAAAGCTCTGAAATCTCTGTGACAGAATAGCTGCTGTGGCTTAGAAGCTGCTGGGATTTCTTGATTCGGTTAATATTTTTGTACTCATTTACCGTGAAGCTGGTTACCTCCCGGAATATCCGGCTTAAATAGGATTTGCTGACATAGAATCTTTTTGCCAGCTCCTCTAGAGACTCTTTGGTCTCCGGATGGTTCAGAAGATATTCCGCCACCTCGTGGACCTTCTGGTGTTTCCAGGTCTCCACCTTCTGGTTCTCCCCAAGAAAGGGCATGCTCTTCTGGCTGCGCAGCAGTGTCAGAAAAAGCTCCGCCAGCTTCAGCTTTACTCCCACCTCATACTGGCGCTGCCTTTCCTTCAGCTCCCTCTGTATCTGAAACAGAAGATTCTCTATATCAGGCCGATCCTTTTCGGGAATAGACAAAATCATGGCATCCTGGGCATACACTGCCTCCATGCCGCCCATGCCGCAGGCCTTTAAAAAAGGGTCCATGGCTTTTTTGTCAATCTGAAGCAGGATCCGGTTGTGGTAGGAGGTTTCCGCCATACTGGTCTTGTGTATCTGATTGGGCCTTATCATCACCACATCCCCGGCTTTTACCAGATAGGTCTGCCTGTCAATAAAATAGTATCTCTGGCCTTCCAAAAGATAATACAGCTCGTACGTATCATGAAAATGCCTGGCCACCATGGAATATTCGTAATCCCGGATCACCTGACACACCTCCAGGCCGTCTGTTTTCTCCAGAAACACCACCTTCTCCATAATCTCCCCTCTTTCCCTTATACAGTGTGTTTTTAAGAAGACAAAAGTATAAAAAATCGATTTTTGTGTGCGATTTTATAAGTATATTATACACTCTTCTAGTATGATAATCCATAGAAAATATTACGCGGAGGAAATTATCATGAAATATGAAAACAACAAAGTATCGGATCTTCAGATTGCCTACATAGGCGGCGGCTCCAGAGGATGGGCCTGGACATTTATGACGGATCTGTGCATGGATGATGCGTTAAGCGGCACCATCCGTCTGTATGACATCGATGAGGAGGCGGCCAGACACAACGAGGTCATCGGAAACCATCTGACAGAGCGTCCTGACACAGTGGGAAAATGGAACTATACAACCAAAAAGACTATCGGCGAAGCCCTGACCGGCGCGGATTTCGTGGTTATCTCCATCCTGCCCGGCACCTTTGATGAGATGCAGTCCGACGTCCATCTTCCGGAGCGTCTGGGTATCTACCAGTCTGTTGGCGATACGGCCGGCCCGGGCGGTATCATTCGTGCCCTCAGGACACTTCCCATGTTTGTGGACATTGCCAATGCCATCAAGACGTATGCGCCTGACGCATGGGTTATCAATTACACCAACCCTATGACCATGTGCGTGAAGACCCTGTACCATGTGTTCCCGGAAATCAAGGCCTTCGGCTGCTGCCATGAGGTATTCGGCACCCAGAAGGTATTAAAGGGCATCTGTGAGGAAACTCTGGGCATCGAAAATATTGACCGCCACGATATTCATGTCAATGTACTGGGCATCAACCATTTCACATGGTTTGATCAGGCTTCCTACAAGGGTATTGATCTGTTCCCGGTATACCGTGAATTTATTGATAAGCATTTTGAGGAGGGGTACAATGAGCCGGACAAGAACTGGGCCAACAGCTCCTTCAACTGCGCACACAGAGTAAAATTTGACCTGTTCAACCGCTTCGGCCTCATCGCTGCTGCCGGTGACCGCCATCTGGCTGAGTTTATGCCAGGGGATGAGTATCTGAAGGATCCCCAAACCGTAGAAAGCTGGAAATTCGGCCTGACCACCGTGGACTGGCGGAAAAATGACTTAAAAGAGCGTCTGGCTAAAAGCGCCCGCCTGGTAAGCGGTGAGGAGGAGATCAAGCTGACTCCGTCAGGAGAAGAGGGAATCCTTTTAATCAAGGCTCTCTGTGGCCTGGATCGTGTGGTAAGCAATGTAAATATACCAAACACCAATCTCCAGATTCCCAACCTGCCCAGGACCGCAGTGGTGGAAACCAACGCTGTCTTCAGCCGCGATTCCATCAAGCCTCTGATTGCAGGTGAGCTTCCTGAAAGTGTGCGGGCACTGATTATGCCTCATGTGGAAAATCATGAATATACTTTGAAGGCCGCTTTAGAGTGTGACCGCGAATCTGTCTACAAGGCATTCTTAAACGATCCCCAGGTAAAGGGACGGGCCAGCGAGGAAGACGTAAAGAAGCTGGTTGACGACATGATTGCCAATACCATCAAATACCTGCCAAAAGGCTGGAAATAAAATACGCTGAAACACTGTGCCCCCTGGCACGTATGTAAAAAGCAGGAGAACCCCTGAAAGGTCTCCTGCTTTTATTATACAGCAATACAGCTGATTGCATCCTGTGAAACAAAAGCGCTCCGGCGCAAGAATCCGGCTCGCCGGACCTTTGTCCTCTATTTGAAAAAGGATATATATCCGCCTATGAAAACCACCAACACAATAACCGGCAGCACATAGCTGATATATTTTCTGGCCCACTTAGGGTATGGAAGCCCTTTTCCGATGGAGGTCTCCTCATAAAATTTGTCCCAGCCCCACCCGTAACGTCTGGTGCAGAATAAAAGGAACACCAGACTGCCAAGGGGCAGGATGTTGTTGCTCAGCACAAAATCCTCCAGATCCAGAATGCTGGTGCCTGCCCCAAGGGGCTGGAAGCCCTGCCACAGGTTGAAGCCCAGCACACAGGGCATAGATAAAATGGTCACAAACACAAAATTGACCACCACAGATTTTTTTCTGCTACAGCCGGTGAGATCCATGCCGTAGGTTATGATATTCTCGATCACGGCAATCACCGTGGACAGGGCGGCAAACAGCATAAACAGGAAAAACAGGCTTCCCCAGAATCTTCCTCCGCCCATAACATTGAATATATTGGGCAGCGTGATAAACAGCAGATTGGGCCCGCTGTCCGGGTTCACCCCGAAGCTGAAGCAGGCCGGGAAAATAATCAAGCCCGCAATCAAGGCAACCACTGTGTCAAGGACTCCCATGTAGATGGCGTCACTGGTCAGGGAATGGCTTTTATCGATGCGGCTTCCAAAGACAGACAGGGCGCCGATACCGATGCTCAGGGTAAAGAAAGCCTGTCCCATGGCTGCAAAGACGCTCTCCCCTATACCTGCCTCCCACATGGCGGAAAAATCCGGATACAGATAATATTTTAATCCGGCCTCAGCCCCCGGAAGGGTAACCGCCCGTATAGCCAGAGCGATCAAAAGCACCAGAAGGACGGACATCATCATCTTTGTGACACGCTCCACCCCTTTTTGCAGCCCGATACCGCAGATGGCAAACGCGGCTATAATCACCAGAACCGCACATACAGCCATGACTCCGGGATTTCCTAAAAGCCCGGTAAAGGTCTGGGCCACCTCATCCGACGTAAGCCCCTGAAAATTCCCCTTCAGCATTTCGAAGAAATAGTACAGAAGCCAGCCGCTTATAACCGTATAAAACATCATCAGAAGATAATTGCCGATGATGGCAGCATATTTATAGTAATGCCACTTTGTTCCCTTTGGCTCCAGGATATCAAAAGAAAGGGCCGTACTTCTCTGGCTGGCACGTCCCACGGCAAATTCCATGACAACGATAGGAAGCCCTAAAATCACCAGAAAAAGCAGGTACAGCAAAACAAAGGAAGCGCCGCCGTATTTCCCCGTTATATACGGGAAGCGCCAGATATTGCCCAAGCCTATGGAACATGCGGCTGTAATCAGAATAAAACCTAATCTTGATGAGAAATGCTCTCTCTCCATAACTCATTCATCTCCAATCTCTCGTTTGCTCCCCTGCCTTTCAAAAGCCTGTCTTTAAACATGGAGACAGGGGGTTATATAATCATACAATAGCAGGCATTTCTTGTCAACAAATAAGGTTGCGGTTGTAAGGCCCAAAAAATCGTGTTATAGTAATACAAATATAAGAAAGGACTCTGTACAGCAGTGAAAATTATTCATTGTGCCGATCTTCATCTGGATTCAAAGATGAATTCCAATTTTGATAAAATAAAATCCAAAGAGAGGAAATCCGAAATCCTCAGAACCTTTGAGCGGATGGTGGAGTATGCCTCCGCACAGGAGGTTCAGGCGATTCTCATCGCCGGCGACATGTTTGACACCAGAAATATTTCCGCCTCTGTCAGGAACACGGTGCTGTTCTCCATAACAAGCCACCCTCTGATCACCTTTTATTATCTGAGGGGAAACCACGACACGGACAATTTCCTTTCCGGCCTGGAGGAGCTTCCCCCAAATTTAAAGCTGTTTGGCTCCCGGTGGACTGGGTATCAGCAAGACGGTATTACCATATCCGGCATTGAGCTGACTTCTGAAAACGCAGGCTCTGCCTATGTATCCCTGGTACTGAATGTCCAGAATTTCAATATCGTCATGCTCCACGGCCAGGAATCTGAGAGCAATTCCAGGGATAAGACCCTGCATATTAATCTGAAGGCATTAAAAAATAAGGGCATCGACTACTTGGCTTTAGGACACGTCCACGGATACAAAAAGGGGGCTCTGGATGCCCGGGGTACCTACTGCTATCCGGGATGCCTGGAGGGCAGAGGCTTTGACGAGTGCGGCAGCCACGGCTTTGTGGTTCTGGATATTGATACCTCTTCCGGAAGCTGCACCCACACCTTTGTCCCCTTTGCCAGCAGAACCTTATATACGGTTACTGCAGATGTCACGGACTGCCAGACCACGGCCCAGATGGCTTCCAGGATTGACGCCTCTTTAAAGGAGGCAGGGTGCAGCCTTGACAGCCTGATAAAAATCATTCTCACTGGCAGCCTGGATGTGGAGTGTGAAAAAGATGTGGAGTATCTTCTGTCCCGCTTCGGATCCCAGTACTATTTTGTAAAGATATACGACGAGACATATTTAAAAATTGAAACTGACGCCTATCTGTTTGACAGATCCTTAAAGGGTGAGTTTGCCCGGCTGGTCATGGAAGATCCGCAGCTGACGGAGGATGATAAAAAGATGATTATCCGTTATGGGTTTCAGGCCATCGCAGGAGAGGAGGTCCTGTAACCATGAGATTAATATCCTGCCACATTGAAAATTTCGGAAAGCTGACAGACTGTTCTCTGGATTTCTCCCCGGATTTCCATATGATTTGTGAGGAAAACGGATGGGGAAAAAGCACTTTCTGCGCATTTATAAGAGCCATGTTTTACGGCCTGGAGGGGGAGCGGAAAAGAAGCATTGAAGAAAACGAGAGAAAACGGTATAAGCCCTGGCAGGGAGGTGTCTTTGGCGGCTGGCTGATTTTTGAGACCCATGGAAAAAGGTACAAGGTTTCCCGGATATTTTATGACAAGGAGTCTAAGGATCAGTTCGAGTTAAGGGACGCCAGCACCAATACGCTGTCAGGAGATTACACAAAGGATCTGGGAAAAGAGCTGTTTAAAATAAACAGGGACTCCTTTATGAGAACTGTATTTATCGGGCAGAACAGCTGTGAGACTGAAGCTACCACAGATATTAACGCCCGGATCGGAACCCTGACAGATAATTCCCATGACTTAAACAGCTATGAGGCTGCCAGCGCACGGCTAGGAGCAATCATCAATAAGCTGACGCCCTCCAGAATGACAGGCTCTCTTGCCAAGCGGCGGGAGCAAATTGCACGGCTGGAAAGAATCGTCCAGGAGGGCAGCCAGATACAGGACAGCATCGAAACCTATGAAGCATACCTCCACGGGGAGGCCGACAGGTACGAGAAATTACGCGGCCAGATAAAGGAGGCAGGCAGCTGGCAGACCACTGTCACCAAATACCAGAACATAGAGGCCAAACGAGAGCAATGGATCCACCTGAAAGACACAGCGGCAGCCAGAATTCTGGAGTGCAACAAAGCAGGCGAAGCATTTCCGGGGGATATTCCTTCTATGGAGCAGATAGAAGAACAGCTTGCTGCCTGCACTTTCCTGGATCGGGCTGCTGAGCGGATCTCCTTTCGCCAGCTAAATCAACAGGAAAAAGAAGAGCTTTCCCGGCTGCGGGCCCTTTTTTCCCAAGGTGTTCCCGGGCCCCAGGTCATGGATGAGATGCTCCGGTCAGCCACACAGCTGAGAGCCCTTCGCCAGGAGTATGGGGATGAGCAGCCAGGCCCTGATGAAATGTCTGAGCTCAGACGGCTGGAGCCATATTGGGAACAGGACAGGGAGGATATCTCTGTCGTCATCAGTCAGTGGAATCTGAGAAACACCAAAAAAACGGCTTTGCCGTCAAAGCAGGCAGCCCTGACAGCGTTGAGGGCCTCCACTGCTTCTGCCTCCAGGCCCGGGAAAGGGCTGTTTGTTCTGGCCGGGGCCGGGGCTGTAGCTGTTCTTCTGGGCATTGCCCTTCTCGCCTTCTCCCAGCCGGTTCCAGGGTTTTCTCTGGCAGGCGCAGGGGTGCTTCTTTTGATGGCGGGGCTGCTTCCCCTTATGGCAGGGCTGTTTTCCCGCAGAAAAAAGGAAGCTTTGTCTTCGTCTGCCATGCTCCAGCAGCTGGAGGCGCTTGAAGAGGCCATGGCAGAGGACATTGCATTTATCGGCAAAGCAGATATGGAGGTGGAAGCCTGTCTCCGAAATCACGGGCGGGAATTTGATGAAGCCACAGCCTCGTCTGTGCTTCAAATGCTGATGGAAGAGTCTCTTCGCTATTCTGATTTGAAAAGAAGGTATGAACGAAGCAGAAATTCTCCCCTGTCCGGCCAGATAAAAAGGCTGCGGGAAAAGCTGTGGGGATTTTTAGAAGGCTACGGGATTTCTCCTGAGGAAAACCGTTTTACAGAGGATCTGTATCTGCTAAAAGACAAGGCGGCCAGGCTGGAGCTCCTGATACAGAAAGAAGCAGACTTTGAGAGTGCCAGCTCTTCTTACAGGAACATATCCGCAGGAATCCGGAAATTTTTAGAAGCCTGCGGCTATACTCCTGGCCAGGACTTAAGGGCCCAGCTGGAGTCTCTCCGCAACAGCCTGGACGAATTGCAAAGCTCCCAGAGACTCTATTCCCAGGCTCTGGCAGACTTAAGAGATTTCGAATCCAGGACAGACAGGGCGGCTCTGGAGGAAATCGCCTCAGAAAAACAGTTTTCTGAGACAGAGCTTCCTTCCCTGGAAAAGCTGAACCAGAAAATATTAGATCTCACAAATGACATGGAAAGCTGTCACCACGCCATCAGCGAGTACAATAAAACCCTGGAGAATCTTCAGGGGCAGTATGATGAGTGGATGCAAAACAAGGAAGAGCTGAATCAGTTAAAAGAACTGCAGAAAGCAGAAAGCACCAAGTATGAGTATATTCTGAAAGCTCACGAGTATCTGTCCCGGGCCAGAGAATCCATGACTGCCAAGTATGCAGCTCCTGTTTTTCAGGCCTTCTGTAAATATTTTGAATCCATCACCGGTGGGCAGGCAGACTATATTCACATAGATGCCAACATGGAAGTGACCGTTGAACAGCTGGGCCTCCAAAGAGAGCTTCAGGCTTTCAGCTGGGGTTACCGGGATCTCATCGGTATCTGCCTGCGGGCTGCTCTCGTTGATGCCATGTATCAGGAGGAGGCCCCGGTTCTGATTATGGATGACCCATTCACCAACTTAGATGACCAGAAGCTTCCTGCCGCCAAAAGATTTTTAAGGGAGCTTTCAAAAAAGTACCAGATCATCTACTTTACCTGCAGCAGTTCACGGGGCTTCTCTTTATAAAGCTTTGGTACATGTCACTATGACATAACAGTTCAGATAGGTCTGCGCATTCACCGCGCTGACCGTACGAAAGCGTAATGGCAACAGGCATGTCAGAAGGCGGCAGTCTACTCTGCCGCCCTCTCTTTCTCAAACACATATTCCCACAAAAGACAATACTCCTGATAAAATGGATATGCTTCAAACTCCTGAAAGTGCTCCCTCAGGCTTTTGTAGTACCAGGCATGCATCCTTTTATCCTTCTCGTGAAACTTCTGCCAGATTTCATCCCCCACAACCAGGTAATCTGCTGCCGTACTGCGCAGATTGCTCAGCTTGTCCGCAAATGCAATAACCTTTTCTTCATATGTGGCATCCTTCAGCCGGTCAATGGTCGCCTGCTTTCTCTCCTTCCATGTCCTGGTCTTATCCTCGCTCTCTGTCTGAACCAGATCTGCAACCCTGGTTCCAAAGGTTTCCTTCAGTTTTTCATAAGTAACATTGGCATCCTCGATTACATCATGGAGGTAGGCGGCTGCAATCACTTCCACATCATCTGTCATTGCTGAAACCACCATGGCCACCTCCATAGGATGAACGATATAGGGAAGATGGCTTCCCTTGCGAACTGCACCCTCATGGGCCTTTGCGGCAAATCTTGCTGCTTCTTTAATCATGAAAAACCCTCTCTTTTTGATCACTCAAGTAGTGTGTATCATGCAACAGTTCAGATCCCCCTTGAACTATTATATTATCATAACATAATTTATGGTAATTTAGAAGATAAACTTGTAAGAAACCAAATTTTCTGCTATGCTATGAAGGAGCATTTCGAGAGTACATTCCAATGAAGAAGGAGGTTTTTTCATGAGCCAGCGCACTGCATATCGCCGAACTGCCATGGGTGGAAGCAGCTCCATTATGGATTCTCAGATAATCCAGCTGCTTCTCTTTTATATACTGCCATTTATTATCATCAATTCCCTTATCTTCTTTCTGGTTACTGTGAAGCCGAAATATGAGGTAACCATAGGGGAGACCAACGATTACCGCACGACTACCGTAACCTTTTCCATCAAGTCCCACCTGCCTCTGAAGGAAGTGACCATTACATTGAACTCAGAGCCTCTGGATCTGGTACGGACCGGCAAACAAACCTATCAGGCTGAGATCACCACCAACGGAATTCTGGATATCTATATGAAAAACTTTAACGGCATGTCCCTGTCTGAATACGAGGTTATCGATATCTTAGACGACGGGGCGCCAGAGCTGGTTTCTTATGATGTAAACGACGGAATTCTGTCTCTCACCGTAAAGGATACCCAGTCCGGCATCGATTATGCCGCAATTCACGCCACCACCGCGTCCGGACAGGTGCTTGAGCCCCTTTCCGTCGACCGTTCCAGCGGATTCATCACGTTCCAGCTGGATCCTGACGGGCTTACCGTCTCTATAAAGGATTTATCCGGCAACGAATATCTTCCCAGCTTCTCTGTAGTGACAGAAGCGTCTTCTGACGGCGCCAGCTCCGGCCAGGGGCAGCTGATGGTTCAGTAAATCCCCAGGCCTGTCATCCGGCACCGCCATGCAAAAAGGGCATTGCAAGGTCTTTACCCCTGCAGTGCCCTTTCTTTTTATCTCTTCTTTGTAGACTGCCCCTCAATCAGCTGCCCTTTAAAGACCTTCTGCTGATTCTGGGCCTTGTCTCTGATTCTGTCAAACAATATCTTAATGGTGGCATAGGCCATCTCCTCCACCGGCTGGCGGATGGTCGTAATGGCAGGATTATAGTAGCGCGCCATCTCCATGCCATCAAAGCCGGCGATAGAATAATCCTCAGGTACTGATTTGCCTGCATCAAAGACTGCCTTGCAGGCCCCGATGGCAATACTGTCAGATACTGCAAACAGTGCCGTAATATCCTGGCCTGTCTCCATCACTTTCTTCATCTGGCTGTATCCGTTGCTCATGGTATAGCACTCGATATCTTCATCGCTGTAGAAACACCAGGAAGGATTAAACCGGATTCCGTGATCCTGCAACGCCTTTTTGTATCCCTCCAGGCGCAGCTTCCCGATACTCTCATCCAGGGGGGTAGCGGCCAGAATCCCGATTTTTCTATGCCCCTGCTCACACAGATAGCTGACAATCTTATAGCTTTCCTGTACATCATCTACAGATACGCTGGAAAAATCCCCCTTCCCCATCTCATCCGTAATCCCAACTGTAGACAATACAAAGGGGATATCTAGCTGCTTCAGCTTCCCTCTGCCATGAGAAAAACAGCCTCCCAGAAAGATAATTCCCTTGGGCTTTCTCTCCTTCATCACTTCAATGGCCACATCCACTTCATCTTCTCCCTCCTCCACACGGCAGAGGAAAAAAGAATACCGTTTCTTCTGAATCTCTTCCTCAAAGATTCGGATCATACTGCTGAAAAATGGATTGTCAATTCCCTTAACCAAAAGCACAATCACCCTGGAGACTGAACGTTTTAAATTCCTGGCGCTGTTGTTGGGAATATAATTATTCTCTTTAATCACCTGAAGAATCATATTCTTTGTCTCTTCATTGATATCCGGATGGTTATTAATTGCCCGGGATACGGTACTGACACCCACTCCGCAAATCCTGGCCACATCTTTGATGGTTATACTGTCCATGCTTAAATTCCTCTTCCATATAACTGATTCATCTCACGGCACCGTTTGATAATCTCCGGTGTGAACTGCCCTTTCTTCAGCCTCCACGTCCAGTTCCCGCCTAAGGTTGAGGGAAGATTGATCCTGGCCTCTCCGTCCAGGCTTAAGTAATCCTGGATGGGAATAACAGCCAGATCCGCCACGCTGGCCAGCGCCAGGCGGATGAAATCCCAGGAAATCTCCTCCTCTGTGGCCCCCGGATTGTTCATATAGTCCACCGAAAGCTTCCGATCCTCCGGATCCAAAGCCTTATACCATCCTCTTATGGTGTCATTGTCATGAGTTCCTGTGTAAACCACACAGTTATGGGGATAAAAATAGGGCAGATAATTGCTGGTCTCCCTGGAGTCAAAGGCAAACTGCAGCACCTTCATCCCCGGGAACCCGGTGTCCTCCAGAAGCTTGCGCACTGTGGGGGTCAGAAAGCCCAGATCTTCCGCAATAATATCCACAGTCCCGAAGGTCTCTTTCATCTTTTTGAAGATAGAAAGCCCCGGCCCTTTCTTCCAGGCCCCGTGCATAGCCGTCTCTTCTCCTGCCGGAATGGAATAGTACTCATCAAATCCGCGGAAATGATCCACTCTCACCACATCATACAAGTCAAAACAATATTCCATACGCTGCATCCACCATGCAAAGCCTGTCTTCTCATGGTAGTCCCAGCGGTACAGGGGATTGCCCCACAGCTGCCCCGTAGCCGAGAAGCCGTCAGGTGGGCATCCTGCCACAGAAACAGGGCGGCTCTCCTCGTCAAACTGGAACAGCTCCGGATGGCACCAGCTGTCCGCACTGTCAAACGCCACATAAATGGGAATATCGCCGATGATCCTGATTCCCTGCTTGTGGGCATAGCTTTTCAGTTTACTCCACTGCTTCTTAAATTCCATCTGCTGAAATTCGAAAAACAGGATTTCATCTGCCAGTTCTTCCTGGTATCTTTTTACCGCCTTAGGCCTGCGCAGCTTTATGTCCTCATCCCACTCTGCCCAGTTTTTCTCCCCGAAAGACTTCTTTACCGCCGCATAGAAGCAGTACTCCTTTGTCTCCTCACAGAGATCTGCTTCCAGAAGCTTTGCCAGCTCCTTATCAGGCTTATCTACCTTCTTTTTCCAGCGCTCATATGCCTTCCGAAGCACTAAAAAACGGTTGTTATAAATAGCCTCATAATCAATGGTTCCGGCATCCTTGCCGAAGTCCGCCTTCCGGCACTCTGCTTTTGTCAAAAGCCCTTCTTTTATCAGCTGCTCTAAATCTATGAAATATGGATTTCCGGCAAAAGCGGAAAAGGACTGATAGGGGGAATCCCCGTATCCGGTAGGCCCTACAGGCAGAATCTGCCAGTAGTTCTGGCCTGCCTCCTTTAATTTATCTATAAAATCATACGCTTCTTTTGAAAATGCCCCGATCCCATACTCAGAGGGAAGACTGGCTATGGGAAGCAAAATTCCACATTCTCGCACCCTGACATCCTCCTTTTATTCTGTTCCTAAATATCATAACAGAAGTTTTTGTTTTGTAAAACAATTTCTTACAAATTTCCCGGCTTTTCTGCCATATTTTTGCTTCTGTTTACAGGCAGTTTTACCCCTTCACCGCACCGGCCACAACGCCTTCGATGATGTATTTCTGGCAGAACAGATAGAATACAATAATCGGAATAATCGCCAGCACCAGCACACCCATCATGGCACCCATATCTATGGATCCGTAACCGCCTCTTAAGTACTGAATCGCAATGGGAACCGTCTTAAATCTCTTCATATCCAGGTTCAGATAGGGGAGAAGGTAGTCATTCCAGATCCACATTGTCTGAAGGATTGCCACAGTCACACAGGTAGGCTTCATAATAGGCAGCACCACATCAAAGAACGTATGAATCGGAGTACAGCCGTCAATCATAGCCGCCTCCTCAATCTCCAGGGGGATGGATTTGACAAAGCCGGTAAACATAAACACCGAAAGTCCGGCGCCGAATCCCAGATACACGATAATCAGTCCCCAGGGAGTGTTTAAGCGGAGCATGTTGACAATTTTGGACAGAGGAAACATAACCATCTGGAATGGTACTATCATGGAAAACAGGCACAGATAGTAAAAAATACTGGTAAATTTATTTTTAACACGGCAGATATACCAGGCGCACATGGAAGTACACAGGATGATCACCAGCACCGAACCAACGGTGATAAACAAGGTCCATCCGAAAGCCTCTATCAATCCGGTTTTCTCAATGCCGTTTACATAGTTCTCCAGGCCTACATACATCTTTCCTGTAGGAAAGGCAAAGGGCCGGCGGCTGATATACGCTTTCTTTTTAAAGGAATTTATGACAACCAGTGCGATGGGACACAGCCACAGCACAGACAGGACGGAAAATAAAATTGTCATTATAAGATTCTTCTGCTGTTTATTCTTTCCCATTATTGCTGTACCTCCTTTCTCCTGGTCAGTACATTCTGGGTTACGGCGATGATTCCCACCAGAACAAAGAATATAACTGCCTTAGCCTGGCCTACGCCCTCCCAGCCGGCTCTTCCGTAAAACGTGGAAAAGATGTTTAAGGCCAGCATCTCAGACATCTTGGAAGGTTCTCCGTTGGTCAATGCCAGGTTCTGGTCAAACAGTTTAAACCCGTTGGTCAAAGTCAAAAATGTACAGATAGTAATGGATGGCATAACCATGGGAAGGGTTACATTTTTAAGTACCTGCCAGTTGTTTGCACCGTCAATCTTGGCTGCCTCCACCAAATCTCCTGGTATATTCTGGATGCCTGCGATGTAAATAATCATCATATATCCGATTTGCTGCCAGCACATCAGGATAACCAGCCCCCAGAAGCCATAGACAGAAGAGTAGGTCAGGGTCTTTTCAAACGGAAGCAGAAGGCCATTAAGTAAAAGGCTCCACACATAACCTAAGATAATACCGCCGATTAAGTTGGGCATAAAGAACACGGTACGGAAAATATTGGTTCCCTTAATCTTTTTCGTCAGCAAAAGGGCGATGGCAAATGCAAAAAAGTTGATAAACACAACGCTGACTATGGTAAACAGAGTGGTATACCATAATGCGTGGCCAAAGCTTGGGTCAGTCAGGGCCTTCACATAATTTCCGATTCCTATAAAGGTGGCATCGTTAATGGTGGTAAATTTACAGAAAGACAGCCATACGCCTACTAGAAACGGTGCAATAAAGCCCATGGTAAATGCTAATAATGTTGGCAAAACAAAGACAGGAAAATACCGTTTGATCGCCTTATCCATAATCTCATCCTTTCTCTTACTACAGATTCAGATACCCTGAAAGAAATAGCGGGGTGAGCGTATGCCACCCACCCCGCCTTAGTTATCTTTTGAAGCATTAGTTATTTGCTGCCTGATATTCAGTTGCCCATCCGTCAACAAATGCGGTCACAACTGCATCCCACTCACCTGTTCCCTGTGCATATTCCAGCATAGCGCTTCCCAGCTGATTCTTCCACTCCTCAGAAGGCATGGTGGTAAAGTTCCAGGTAACAGAAGTGCTGCCGTTCTTCATAAACTCATCTGCTGCAGCCAGAAGCGGGTTAGCCGGCAGATACTCTTCTGTAAAGGTGCTGAAAGGAGTCACAAAGCCCATCTCCTTTGCCAGGCCGTTCTTACCGATATCGCTCTCAACTACCCACTGAAGGAAATCCAGGGTAGCCTGAATATTCTCCTGGGGAGCCTGGCTGTTGACACACCAGTAGTTCTCAGAGCCTGTGCAGAGTCCCTGATTCTCCTCACCGTCAGCGCCGATATAGATAGGCAGCATTCCCAGATCCTCATCTGCTACTTCGTTGCCCTGGATATCGCCGTAAGCCCAGGTACCGTTCTGATAGAAGACAGCCTCGCCCAGTGCAAATTCAGAAGCCGCATCCTCACCGGTTTTGCCGGAAAGCAGTGTAGGCGCACAGGTGGAATCCGTAATATACAGATCGAAAATCTGCTTGAAGTTGTCAAGATAGGTTCCCTTTACTGCATCTGTAGAGCTGATTCCGTCTGCCTTATACTCGTAGTACAGAGGAAGGTTTGCCAGATGGGTTTTGAATCTCCAGTCAGAGGAGGCATCAAAGCCTGTGGAGGCAAATGCACCTTCGATTCCCAGATCGTCCTTCTTGGCCTGCATGTCATCTGCCACAGCCTTTAAGGTTGCAAAGCTTTTAATGTCATCTGGGGAAGAAATCACCGCACCCTCTGTGGCTATATAATCATTCAGCAGTTTCTTATTGTAGATGATTCCGTAAGTCTCAATTACATATGCGATTCCCTTTACAGCTCCGTCTGCATCAATCAAAGCAAAGTCATCGCTGGTCAAATCCTTATACACAGCACTGTCCTTCAAATCATAGCAGTAATCCTTCCAGGAAGCCAGGCCTACAGGGCCGTTTACCTGGAATAAGGTAGGTGCTTCGCTCTTTGCCATCTCTGATTTCAAGGTCTGCTCATAAGTTCCTGAAGCTGCCGTAACCACAGTCACCGGAACTCCTGTCTCCGCCGTGTAAGCTTCCCCAAGGGCCACCCACTGATCTGCCTGCTCCGGCTTAAAATTCAGATAATATACAGAGCCTTCCCCTGCCGCAGAGTCTTTGCCTGCCGCAGAGTCTTTGCCTGCCGGCGCTGCTGTGGTTTCTGCTGCCGCCGTGGTTTCTGCCGGTGCAGCTCCCCCTGCTGTGGTGGTCTCATCCGTGCCGGATCCGCCGCCGCAGGCTGTCAGCATGCTTGCTGCCATGGCTGCTGTTAACGTAACTGCTGCTAATCTCTTCATTTTTTTCATAGATACAACCTTCCCTTCTTTGCTGCGTAGTATTGTTTTTAGTAGCTTTAGGTGATGGTTTTGGAAACGTTTTCGGTATCGGTATCGGTAACGTTTCCAACCCTCATGACCATAATATAGCACAATCCCTTACAAAAAACAACTGTTATTTTTTCTTATATCCATCTTTGTTTATTTTTTATATTTTCTTCCTCTTCTATTGTGCATTTTTTACAATTCTTCTTTCTTCTAAAAAGAATAAAGCATAAAAATATGAGCAAAAACAATAAAAGTAAGATTCCCACTGTCAGGCATAAAACTTTTATTACGGTATCGATCCATGCCCCCTGGGAATCTGTTCTTTCTTCCTGATCCCAGGTGTCTGCTGGCACAGGCTCTGCCTGCTTTTTTTCTTCCTTTGCCTCTCTTTTTACATACACTGCCCGCCAGGCGTTGGCCGGAACGGCCGGAAGCAGAGCCGTTCCTCCATACGTCACGCTGCAGTCTGCCACATACTTTCGGCCTGAAGCCACGGCCTGGCGGTAGACAAAGCCATCCTCTCCTACCCACGGCTGTGAGGTCCATCTGGTCGATTCTATGGAATAGAAATCCTGATTTACATCTATAAGGCTCAGAAGCTCCCTGCCGTATTCTAAAAAGGGCTGCTCTTCTCCTGCCGTTACAGTCAGATCTCCCAGATAGAACAGCCCTGCATCATACTGCTGGACTGTGACAGGGAATTCAAACCCTTCCATCCATCTCCAGTTCTTAAACCTGGCATCCAGCGCCGGAAGGGTAACCTTCGTTGTCTGGCCGGTGTCCTCATCTGTCACCTGTATTTCAGCCTGAGCCGGCAGAGTGTCTGTCTGCTCTACGGCTTCATAGACGATGGTGTCTTTCACATCCTGAAGCTTTTCTTCTGTCATAACAGAAACAATCTGGCAGGATTTTAACACATATTCCTGTCTGTTATATTCGTAGATTTCTGCCGGCTGCAGGGGAATTTCCATGTTTTCCGTAAACGGTTCCCAGGTAACGGTGATCTGGGCATCGCTATCCTGTGTGATCGTCTCAGCTTTTGCTTTGGACGGAAAGGTCAGCGTCCATGCACAGCATAGTAAAAACAGACCTGTTTTCCTGCTTCTTTTGTTCTTTTTTTCTTTTTTTCCCAATCCTATCATTCCTATTATGGATAACAGGGCTAAGATGCATACCAGAATAAAATTGGTATTTCTCTTGTCGCCGGTTTCTGGCGTACGGATTTTTTTAAATCCGGCGAAGGAGTATTTTCCGTTTCCGGACAATCTGGTTTTATAGAATGCCAGGACTCTGCCGATTCTCGGTTCTTCCTGCGTGTCAGGTTCTTCTGGTATATCCGGTTTTTCAGGTGTCTCAGGCTGTTTTGGAATCTGGGGTTCCTCCGGCTGCCTGCTTGGTTTTTTCCGGTTTTCGATGGTTATGACAACTGGCCTGCCGTCCTCAGGCACAGAGACCAAAACGTTTTGTGCCAGCGCAGTGTACCCCTGGGGGGCGCTGATCTCCTGAACCTGATATTCTGCCCCTGCCGTCAGCTTCCCATAAATCGGATGAGGCTTTTGGGTACTGATCCACTCCTCCACAGTCTGTCCTTCTCTGGTTAAAAGCCGCAGCCTTGCCCCTGCCAAGGGCTGTCCGGAGGACTTGTCAATTTTCAGAATCTCCAGCTTTGTCACATCGTCTTTCATCACAACCCGGTCAATGGTTCCGTCAAAGGACACGGTAAATGGTACATCCTCACTGTAGCTGTATCCCCCTGGAGCGTAAGCCTCGTGAAGGGTATATGTCTTTCCTGCCTCCAGCTTCCCCACAATATCATGGCTGCCTGAATCGGAGATCCATGCATCCACCACCTGCCCGCTTTCATCTAACACCTGCATTGCCGCCCCAGGTACCTCCTTCTCACCAGTGATATCTGTCTTTCGGACTGATACATAGGTTACTTTATCCTTCATCTTAACCTGATCCACAGTTCCGTCTTTTGACACTGTAAACGAAATATCCGATGCATAGGCATACCCTGAAGGTGCATGGCTTTCATGAAGGGTGTATGTTTTTCCTGCCTCCAGCTTTCCCACAATATCATGAGGCTTTTCCTCTGATTCCCATTGATCCACCACAATGCCGTCAGGCCCGGTTATCTTAAGCCAGGCTCCCGGTACCTCCTTCTCACCGGTGATATCTGTCTTTCGGACGGTTACATGGGTGGGCCGGTCTTTCATAGATACCTGAAGTATTTTTCCGTCCCTCGGCACCAGAAAACGGATGTCCTCTCCATACCCAAATCCTTCAGGTGCATACGCCTCATGGAGAATATATTCCTTTCCGGCTGTTAGCTTTCCTGTAATTTCGTGGGGTGCCTCTGTGGAGATCCAGCTTTCTATGATGGTTCCGCTTAAATCCAGGATCTGCATAGCGGCTCCCGGAATCTCTTTTTCTCCGGTAATATCTGTTTTTTGAATCCTCACTTTTGTGGGGCGATCGGTCATAACCACCTGAGCTGTCACCCCATCCTTTGATACTGTAAAGCCAATATCTGCGCTGTATCCATATCCGTCCGGAGCCAGCTCTTCATGAAGGATATATCTCACTCCTTCTTCCAGAACGGCAGTAATTACATGAGGCTTTGTGCCAGAGATCCACTGTTCCAGAACCTGCCCCTGCTCATCCATAATCTGGAGTGTCGCTCCCGCCACCTCTTCTCCTCCCATATCCTCCTTGGTGATATTTACCTGGATACGTTTGTCAAAGGGGACAAGGGTGTCAATGGCAGCCTCCTGATTCAGCACAAATTCCATCTGATAGCCGGGAAGCTTCGCGCCGTCGCTGTACGTTGTGATCTCTTTTAAGACATATCTCTGGCCTTTTATGAATCGGATTCTCTCTCTGGTATCCGCCACATCTCTGGAAAATACGGCGCAGGCTCCCTGCAGGCTGTCTGCCTGTCCCTCTGTATCCCAGGAGGTAAAGCTTTTTCCATCCTCATGCCTTGCTGCCTTATAGCGGACAACCGGATTGAAGGTCCCCGGGTCTATGGTAATATACTGGTTTCCTTTCAGTGAGATCTTGTCTCCGCTTCTTAAAAACCCGTTTCTGCTTCCCTGGTACGGGTAAATCCCTCTCAGCTCTTCTCCGTTTTCTCCATATAAAAATATTTCAAATACGCTTTCCTCCTCTTCATAAAGCGCCTGCCCGGAACCTGTAAGCTCCTGAAAAATCGTCAGCTTGTTCTTCTGAATCACAGGAAGGGTCTTCACTGTCTTTCTCACAGCTTTCTTTTCCGGATTTCCAAGAGGAAGGATTTTCAGCTCTGCTGTCACCTGGGATTCCAGACAGTCCGGGGAGACTTCCGTAAGCAGCATAAGCTTTCCTGACTCCATAGGCTCTATTCCCTGCAGGTGATATATCCAGCTGCCGTTTTCTTCCCTGCCGCCTCCGGAATCAATCACTTTGGTTCCCGGACCTGTTGTCACTGTCAGCTCCAGATCTGCCTTCTGGTTGGAGGTATTGACATATGTGATCTGGTTAAAGACCTCCTGGTTCGGGTTCAGCCCGCTCCCCGGACGGCCTTCCCGGTTGTACATGCGGATCCGGGGATTTTCCGGGGCAAGGTTATTGTGGATCCGCCAAAGGGAAGCATCTTCTTTTGGGGTAAACGATTCCATGGATGTCCCGTCCTCCCAGGCCAGGTCCAAAGTCACCTGCTCTGCCCGGCGATCAGGAATCCGGCATACTCCGTTTTCCCAAAACAGCGGCTTTATTGTTCTTCCGGTAACGGTTCTGGAACCGTCACTGTAAATCGTTGTCTCTGTGATTGTACAGATTTCTCCTTCTTCCACTCCCTCTGTCTCAGGTAAAAGATAACCGTCTCCCCCTGCGATCCAGGATGCAATCGGTTTTCCATGGGAATCCTCCACGGACATTTCTGTCTTTATGGCGTATCTCCCTTGAATCGTTACGCTGTCTATGGAATCACTTTCCTCTTCATCAGAACCGTCCTGCCCTTTCCATGTATGTGCAAGGATGGAGACCGGGCTGTTGCCAATCCCTGTAATCTTCCTTCCGTCCATGGAAATTGTAAAAAACACAGGCTTCATATACCCATAGCCTCTGGGCGCCTCCTTCTCCACCAGCACATAGGTCTGCCCTGCCGTCAGTCCCTCCAGGATCTTTGACGGCTGATTTTTTAAGGTTTCCCATTCTTCTATGGGATCCGATTCATCATACAGATAATTTTGTTCCTCATCCCTTCCTGTCACCTTGAACACAGCCAGCTTTGCCCCCTGGATAAATGCGCCTTCCATATGGCTGTCTCCCAGAAAATCAAAAGCTTTCTTTTGTATCACAACTTTTGTCCTGTCATTGATAATCTTCCATTGCTTCTGTGCCGTCTCTCCTGCCTTGTAAGAAATCCCGTCCCGATTGGGCTGAAACCGGAATGTATAGGGGGCCGGACCGGTTTTATATCCATCTGGCGGGATTATCTCTTTTAAGCGGTACACATAGGGCAGGACGGTTCCATCATCCTCTGCTTCTCCTACAGGCAGGCCTGTGATTTTCACCACTCCCTTCTCCTCGCTGTATGTCCTGGTGAACAAAGGGGTCTCCGGCTCCTTTTCTTTCCAGGCTGTCAGCTGGAATACGGCTCCTGGCAGAAGCCTTCCCTCTGGATCTGTCTTTGTAATCTCCAGTTCTCCCTCTGCCAGAGAATCTGCGGCCCGTACAATCTGTATTTTTTCCTGCTGCCTGTATTCGATCTTTACAGGCTCCATCAGGGTGTAATAATCCGGCGCCTGCAGTTCTACCAGATAATATATCCCGTCAGGCAGTTTTTTTAACGGGTGAAGCCTTAAATCTCCCTTGCCGTATCCTTCAGGAATCAGTCCGTTAATCTCTTCCAGCTCTGTATATACACCATCGCTTCCGCTAACCCACTTAGCCGCCAGATAAGTATCCTCCTGTATCAGGCTGCCGTCCCCGGCCGCCCGGTAGAGTGCCATCCATGCCCCAGAAAGCTGCTGTCTGCCGTCCTTTCCGGTTTTGGATATCAGCAGGGTTCCCTCCTGATTTAAGACTCCATATCTTTGAATATCCGCCGTATCTTCCACATGGATCACCAGATCCTCTGCCTTTGCATATCCGGCTGGGGCCTGTACTTCCGTCAGGACATAGCTTTTCCCTGCGGGAAGGTAATCCAGGCGGCGCATTCCCTCCACAGTCAGGTAGGAAACCGCATGGGCCCCGGCTTTGGGAAGCTGGTGATAATCAAACTGATACTCAAAGGCAAACTGCTCATAAACTGTTATCCGTATCTCTTTTCCGTCTTCTGTGCGGTAATGGAGCCTGGCGGACGTGGGAAAATGGCTTTCCCTGTCTCCTGCCGTGTATGGGCCTGTCTGGGTATACCATATCCGTTCTGCCGTCCTGTTTGTACCGTGATCCTCCCATGATACTGATTCACCTTCTGTCCCATAGATACGGTACATCTCTTCAAATGCAGTCATAAAATTCTCGTACTCGCCGGCATCGCTGCTTTTCCAGGTATCTATGGGAGTCTCCTTCTTATACTGGGGAGCTCCGTCCTTTACAACCACATTGCCGTCTCCGTCCGTCAGGGCCTCATACAGATGGAATTCTGCACCATTTACAGGTATTTTAGCAGAGCCTTCCAGAGAATATTTTTCTATCTCTGTCTTGGTGTGATCATTGTACACCAGATGAGTCTGCACCTCTCCTGTACTCTCCACCACAAGGGATATGGGCTCCATGGTCACAAACCCTTCCGGGGTTTTCGTCTCTTCCAGAAGGTAGTCCCCTGAAGATATTCTCTCCACATAAAAAGGCCTGTCTTTGGTAGTCCACCGGATAACCGGGGTTTTCTCTGCCTTTTTGCCCTTCTCTGCCTTATAGAGGGCCAGCTCTGCGCCTGGAAGCTGGGTCTGGCCGTATGAGCCTTTCCCCTCTGTGGCTGTTCCCATCACCTTCCAGTGTCCGGCGTTATCTTTACTCTGCATATTCAGAATCCTGCAGGTATATCGGGAGCTTCCGTCTGCCTTTCCTATCATAAGCTTGATGGTTTGGTCTACCATCCAGGCTGTCTGGACGTCAGATGTCTCCTCCACGGTTATGCCTGTGGGAAACCCCTTTATATACCCATCTGGCGGATCGATCTCCTCTAAAATATATGTACCTGCCGGCACACGCTTCAATATATCTGCCTGTCCTTCCTCCACCTGGGTCCGGAAGGGATCATTAGGCGTCTTGTCTCCGGTAATCCATGTGTTTTCCAGAATATAGCCTTCTCCATAGCGGTGAGAAATCTTTTCCTGTTCCTCTGTCCTGTATGCTGCCTGGCGGTAATCGCTGAGCAGATCCTGTTCCTTTTCTCTCACCCGGTCGCCGTCACGGTCATAAAGAGGGGTCTTCTCATGATATGTGCCCTGGCTTTTCTCATAATATTCCACAAGCCCGTGATTATCCAATACCGGCTTTACGGACTTCTCCAATGATCCGTTATTCTCAGTGAGAAGCGGCTCCCCATTCAGGTTCTGGCCCTTTCGGTTCTGTCTTACGGTTAAGGAAGTATGGCTTTCTTCTCCTTTTCCCGCCTTCCAGGAACCAGTTATATAGCCGCTTTCCGGATATTCCTCAGATAGCTTCTCTGTCTGGTTCTCTTCTACTGTAGCTGTCCTGAACGTAGTGATCTTATCCCGGGCAGTTACCGCCCCATATACATCCCTGGCCGTCTTCACAGGCCATACCAGAATCCTCTGATTTTTCCTGCCTTCCTTCTGAGCCTCCTCCAAAATGTAAGCCATACCTGTGTCAGGATCCACCAGGCTGTCCCTGTTTCCATCCTCATCCAGGTGGTAGAGGACTGCACCTTTCCCAAACGTATAATTTCCGTTTAAATCCCGCCCTAACTCGGCAAAATCTCCGGCAAACCGTTTGTCCATAAAAGAATAGGATATCTTTGTAAAATCTCCACCAACAATCTCCAGATAAGGAGTCCCCCCTTTAAAGGCGAAAACGGAAAATTCCCTGTCTGTTTTCGTCAGGTTCCTTCTGTCATCCTCCATAAGGCTGATTGGAACCTTCTGGTGATTTCTGTCATATCCATAGAGAGTGCTGCGTCCGTCGGCAGTCTCATGCCTGAAAACATCCAGCCCTCCAAGGTCATAGTACAGAATATCCGTATCCTCCCGTTCCACCTGCCGGGATGTCCAGATCACTGTGCCTTCCCGGGTTTCCGGAAGAAATTCCGTTCTGGTTCCTGCCCACCCCTTCTGCACATACATTCTGGTTACCGTCTGATCCATGGCCCGCTGAATCACCAGGCCCTCATAGGTATAGTCCCTTTTGTCTCCGGAGGGCTTAAGCTCCAGCCCCTCATACAAGGTCATCCTGGCTCCCTCTACATACGGGTTTTCATCGCCGTCAGACTCCAGTTTCCTGGTAATATAGCCATATCCGGAAAAAAGCGTCCCGTGATATACGATTGCCACATCCTCCCCCCGCTCCTTTAAAGCCTGGAGATATTCCAGCGTCCCTTTTTTCCACCCGTACCCCTGATATTCCTCGTTTAAAAATGCATACTCATAATCCGGGTTATTACCAATCTGGGCCAGGCTTCCGTCAATCCGTCCGCTGATCTGCCATGTAACCGTCTGATCCTTCGTCGTATTGGCCTCCCCCTTTGACGCCTCCTTTCTTTTTTCAATCTTCAGCTTAACAGGAGCGTTCTCAACATAGATTCTGGCAACATCCTCCATATCCTGAGGCTTATTCTGATTTTTCGATGGATACTCCGTCAGCTTGTCATGGATGGCTGCCAGCACATGCTCCTGTCTGTCTCCTTCTTTATAATAGGCAACCTTATCGCTGTATATTTCAATGGCCACAGGCTTTGTCCTGGTATATCCGGCAGGCGCTTTCACCTCTGCCAGGACATAGGTTCCTGCCTCCAAAGGCCTGGGTGTCTCCAGATAACCTGCGTTCTGATCTCCGTAGGTTCCCTCCAGGGAATAGTTTCCCGTAGTGGTAAATGCCTGAAATTCCCCGATTCTTGTACCATAGGTATTGGGCATAAAAATCTGATCTTCCTCTTTACATACAGGAGTCCCCTCCGGTACCAGACCGGTGTACAGATTTCCCGGCCCCTTGCTGTCATCCTTCTCCTTTCCTTTTCTGTTTAAAAAGCTTGTCACTATATTCCCTCTGGACATTGTGGTAATATAGGACGCCCCCATAGCCTCCAGAAATTCTCTGCTCCCTGAAATCATAGTATCCTTATTATAAAATTTCACCTCCCCTGTTCCCTTTTCCGAATCGTCTCTCGCCGCAGCATAAATGCGGAAAACAGCTCCGTCATGAAGAAGATTCTCATGTGTCTCTGCATCCAGCTTCTCGATCCTCAGTTTTGCGCCGTAAGACAGATCCCTGAATCTGGCATAGGCATACCCCTGATAGCTGCTTTCCCCGGATGGCTCCGGCTGACTGTCCTGTCTCTCATCCTCAGGTACGGCCATGCTCCACGGCACCAGTATAGGGGAATACAGTCCGTCGTAAGCTGTCTTTACTCCTGTCATCACAGGAACCTGATCCCGGTAATACATCCCCGACGGGTTTTCCTCTGTAGCCGTGCCGCCGTAAAACCTCACATCGTCTGCTGTCCCGGCATTTTCAGACACAGAATAGTTTGTACCTTCTTCTCTCTTCTGATCCGTATCCAGCCCGTAGGGGTAAACCACAAAATCCCCGCTGTGGTTGTGAACCTTTACACTCCTGCTCTCCTGGCAAAAACGGATCAGGTAGTTTTCCGTCATCTTCTCCGGTGTCATTTTAGAATCGTACACATAGTATCCGCTCATCTCCTCAGGATACTGGCATGCCCCTTCATAATCGGTGTAGACAGACGGCAAGGCAATCTCTTTCGGTCTGTCAATCCGGTAATGGCGGTTGGGCAGATCCTTCAGATCCGCATACATAGGCTGCTGCTCTGCTATAATATACGTCCCGTAAGGCAGATAAGAGGAAATCCCGCCGCAGTGCTTTCCATCCTCTGTGTCTGCGCTTACTGTGGTCTTGTCTCTATCCCTTCCTCCGTCCGGCTCACTGTCCCAGCAGATTGCATAGATTTCGTCTAAATCATAGGTAAAAAAAGGTTTTAAATAGTCATTTGCCCTCTCTGCGGCTCGAAAAAGTGCCTGATCATACAGTTGATCCCCGTAAGCCAAATCCATGGTTTCCAGAAGCTTTTCCACCTCTTCATCCAGGTACCAGTTGATGGAAAACTGCCTTACGCCGTCGGATATTTTTGTGTTCTCTATGGCATATTCCGTTCGGTTTTTCTCGTTTCCCACAGGACGGCAGGAGGTATAGGACGGCTGGCCATCGTCCCATTTGTCATGATTGGCCGTCCGGATGGCATCAAAAAATTTTTCATAGTTATAAGTCTCTATGGTCTTTAACCTGTCCCCGTCCTCCATTTTAACCTTCCAGGTTTCTAACAGTGCAGTTCCCCCGGGACGGGTATACAGAGCCTGTACTGTCGCCGGATACTCTTTCTTAAACGTTTCCACGTCAACCTCATTGCCCCAGCGGTCTGTCCATGTAATCTGTCCTTCTTCATCGCGGTACAGCCGCTGCAGGTTGCTTTTCAGATAAATCTTAAAGCGGAAGTTATCCATTGCAAAGCTTTCTTTGCCGTCCGCTGTATCCCCAACAGCCATAACATCTTTTGTTACTTTTACGGTCTGTTTTATAATCCGCTCCTGCAAAGACACAGGATATTTTCTGGTTCCCTCCCCGGGCATTCCCTTTCCATCCTGCATGGGAGATATCTGGCCCGGATACGTCAGATAGGCAGGCTGTATATAGGAGCCTTCTTTGTCCTCCCATTTTACAAAAGCGCTGGCCCCTGCTCCGGAAATATCCGTCAGGTAATCGCTGTAAAACATGTTTTCTCCGTTCACAGTAATGTCTGTCTGCCCTGCCGCAGCCCGAAAGGTCTCTGTGACAGAATGATCCGCCGTGTTCCAGTCTACCCTGTTATCTACATGGATTGTGTATGCTTTCGTAAGGGAGTCATAGGAGGATTCCAGAGGCTCCAGTTCATAATCGCTGCTGGTCTCTGGTTTCTCTTCATATATAAATTCCCTGCGGTATACAGGAATCCTCTCTCCCTTTCCGTCTAAGCGGTAATCCCCTGCCCTGTACTTCTCATACTTGGGCATGTAAACCGGCTTTAAGTAATCCTCTATGTCCGCCAAAAACGGAATCTCTTCCGGCACCTGCTCCATAAGTGGAACAGATATGTACCCTCCTGCCATGGCAAGATCCCCTTTTTTGTAGGGAAGAAACGTGTGACGTTCCCCCATCCCAGCCACTTGAACCGGTACTTTGACATACACCAGCCCGCTGGCCGGCTCATAGATGCACATGCCCGAAAGCCTTCTGTAATCATGAAATACCGCAGCCCTGTATCGGCCTCCCTCCTGCCATACCTTGTGAACCGCCCCGCTGTCCCAGAAGCTCTGAGACCAAACATAGTTCAGTATCTCCTCGATCAGCTCCTGATTGGTAGTTCCTGACAAATCCAGTATGTCCCACGGCGCATCCTGCCCTGTTTCAGAATCCAGCAGCTGATATCCTGTCTGCTCCAGCATGGAATTGACTTCCTCTGCAACATAGTCCGGATCTGCCGGCCCCAAATCAGCCCATTTATCTGGATCCACCTGCGGCTGTGCCGTCTTGTTGGGATAATAGTTAAGGCGCCTTGTGACACGGTACACCCTGGACACCGGATTGCCAGTATCCCAGATAATGTTCCCGTCTCCATCGGTCACCGGAATATAATTCCCCTCTTCGTCCAGACGGTATTCTCCTTCTTCGGCTTTCTCATATTCCCCGGTTTCCACCAGCCGGGAACCTGTAACTACCTGCTCTGTTCCCGTGGTCTCCTTCATTCCGGATCGATAGAACCTTGTCCCTTCCGGAAATCCGCTGACTAAAATGTCAAAGCCCTGAGCGGTGCCCTCATAAGTCACGTCAAATTCAAGCCAGGATCCGTCATGCATATCAATCGGATGGGCCATAGCTGTCACCACATCCGCCTTTCCCGGGACAGATATCTCCTCCCTGTCTGTGTGCAGGTTGCTGACCTGACGATCTGCGCCGTAGACAGACAGTTCATAGCCCTCTGACCGGGCGATCTCCTTCACATAATATTGCCCAAGAATCAGAGGATGCCCCACCCAGGTCTTTTCTCTGTTTTCAGCCACCTTTGAGGCTTCGCTTTCCTCTGTGTAAGCCAGGAAAAATGCATCTCCCTTCTGATCCGTGGTGGCAATGGCTGTCAACTCCCCCTTTCCATATACCATCCCTGTCTTGCCGTCTGGATGAATTATATCCTCCGCCGCATACAGGCCGTAGACTGCACCTTCCAGGGTTCCGTCCCCCTGGGTGTCTCCATAGCTGTCATACCCCTGGGACTCTCCTTTCTGAAGTTCCATATCCCGCTTATTTATGTGCAGCTCTCCCTCTGTCCGGTGATTATAGATGGAAAATGTGTATCCGTTTCTGTCCGGCGGGCCGGCAGGCTCTATCCATGGGACATCATCCTCTTCAGGCTCCCGCAGAGTACCGCCTTCTCCGGCTTCCCAGTCATCGTCATCGGTTTCCCAGTCATCGCCAGTTGTCTCCCAGCCATTCTCCTCTGTTTCCCAGCTGTTCTCACCTGTTTCCCAGCCATCCTCACCTGTTTCCCGGCCATCATCACCTGTTTCCCGGCCATCATCACCTGTTTCCCGACCATCATCACCTG
>CAJUEJ010000002.1:152264-164917 GCA_910585435.1 uncultured Hungatella sp.
CCCGACCATCATCACCTGTTTCCCGGCCATCATCACCTGTTTCCCGACCATCATCACCTGTTTCCCGGCCATCATCACCTGTTTCCCGACCATCATCGTCTGCCTCCACAGGCACCGGCACAGCTCTTATAAATCTTCTGGCATTATTTTCTGTGGCTGTTTTCACATATTCCCTTATCGCAGGAATCCGTACTGCCGTCCTGATCTTCGGAACCCCTCGGTCTTTTGCATCCATCTTGGCTTCTGGTATCTCCATCTCATGAGATAGGGATATGTATTCATCCGTCTCATATTCCTCCGTCTCAAATCCTGCATCATAATTGATAATCACTTCCTTTTCTATTATCTGACTGCCTGCGCCTGCCTCGGATGAGTTCATACGCACCACAGGGATCCTTTCATCGTCAGAGTGAAGCCCGTGGCGGATGTAACCGTATCTGGCCTGTATCTCCTGAACTGTATAATCATATTCCAGATTGATAAACTGCTCATAGGTCTCATCCCGGTCTTCCAACATCATTTCCAGCCCTTCTCCCGGCTCCATACCGTGAAAATCCGTTTCCGCCTCACAGGCCTCCACCAATGCTTCCCACTGCTCCCTGACCATATCGTTAATCTCTTCTATGGCTCTGGCCTCGTCTCCACTTTCCCCGGTTCCATCCCCATCATCCTCTGTCTCGTCTTCGGGCACCTCCGGCGCCTCCAGATATTCCGGCTCCGGGTGGCCGTCACAGTAGGTTTTGGAATACTCATATTTCTTCTCATCGGAGTGGGCAAAATATCCGTCTTCATCGGTTGCCGTCTCACCGCATATCTTAAACCCTGTCCAGGCCGCCGGTCTGGGCTCCATCTGTTCCAGGGTCAAAAGTCCGCCTGCCTGCCCTTCCTCAAACGCCTCCAGGATCCGGAACACAGCTCCTTTCAGTTCCTTCCCTGTCTCCGCACAGTATTTTTTTACATCAAAATTATAGTGGGATTCAAATGTCTCACTGTGACGGTAAACAGTCACATCCGGCACCTGGGGAATATCCAGCTGAGGGCTGTCTGTGTCAGGGCCGAATGCCAGATGCACATAGATCTTTGCGTCAAATGGCCCGGCAGAGATCATAGCCTGGATCTTGCTTCGATCTCCCTTGGGAATGTACAGGTTCAGGGATGTGGTATTTTTCGCAAAGCCTGCCAGATCGGCAGGCAGATCCGCAGATACCGTCATAGTCTGTCCCGGATTTCCGCTGTAGGTAAAAGTCATAATTCCGTCAGATACAGACTTGCCCCATCCGGTGCTGTCGCCTTCAAAAGTCCAGTTAAGAGTGGCCAGCTGGGGAACAGAAGAGACATCTACCGAGGCTGTCCACACACCGTTTTCCAGAACCATCTGCTGAGGCTTTCCGGAAGCTTTTGATGCAGAACACCACTCTGGAAGCGGGCTGCCGCCGTCATCTGTATTTTCCACGTAATTTTTTAATTCTTCCCATTTTTCGTAAGTGCCCGGCACATGCCGGGATACAAGGCCTGCTACGGAATCTGCGCTTTCCCACCCGTCTTCCATGATGGCCCATATAGCTGCCTGGGCGGCAGCGTAGGTGGCATTGTCTGCATAGATGGAGCCGTTGGTATCATACCAGTTACAAATCATAGCCAGCTTCTCATAGTCTTCTTTGCTTTTAATATAGGGAATGTTATCGTCATTTATATTGGTTCGGCGAGCCTCTGCTGTAATGGTATTGCCCATATGGTTTCTCGGCGCAATACAGAATGTCATCTGCCACCCGTCTGTCCATTTGTACATCCAGTTTCTGTTCCTGCCATAGATGACCTCCGGGCCGTTGATCCAGATATTTTTTCCTCTGAATGTAGCCGCCTGGCTGACAAAAAAACCGGAGTAGCTTAAGGGAAAGAGAAGGGCACTAAAACAAACAAGCGCCAAAAAAACGGACAATACACGTTTTGCCTTCTGTTCCATACCAGCCTGTCCTTTCTTATCTTAAAATTGCATTTCCGTTGACCATCCACACACCGTCGGTGTCTACCAGATAGCCGTCAGGAGTGGCGGTGCCGCGAAGCAATGCTCCTTTCGTCCCGTCGGAAACCTGGTTAAAATAGTAGCAGCGTGTCTTTTTATCCTCTCCTGTGATCCAGTTCCAGCCGGTCATCATCTTTCCAAGGGTATTATCTGACATAGGATTTAAATAGTAGCGTTTCCCATCTGAATCTGTAAACCATCCGGTTACCATATGGCCGGTACTGTCAAACCGGAACCAGTCTGCCTGGTTCTGCCCTTTCTGGGTGTCTGCGTATGGATTATGGATATAGGCCCACTCATTGCTGTATGTCCTGCCTCCGGAAGTAAAAGTCCACCTTCCGTCTGCTGTCTGTATCCAGGTTCCTGTCACGCTGCCTGCAGGCGCAGCAGAAGAAAGCTTGCTTCCTGCCGGTGTAATCCCTGTGGAGACACCTCCGCCGGAGCCTCCCCCGCCGCTGATGCTGCCTCCTCCGGAGGATGTGGTCTTGTCCACCACCCTTATATTCAGTGTCACGGCGCAGGTATCTGTGCAGGCGCCGTCAGACGCGGAGAGTATCACTGTCTCCGTGGACTTATAGGGGAAGGACAGGGCTTTTTTTATCCATTCAGCCTCCGGATTCAGTACCGGAGTACAGGTTCCGTCCTGGGTGATTGTAAGAATCTCAGGTTTTGAGGATGTATAAGCAATCTTTTTCTCCTGAGGAAAGGAAACTGCCTTGTTCTGCTTCTCTTCTGCCCCTGTCCAGCTGTAAACCGGCTTTGTCCTTCTTCCGGTTTTTGTCAGCACCAAATCAAACACTGCCTTATTCTGAGGGAAGGCCATACACTCTGCCCTGAAATCCAGTGTCACCGGAATCTTGTCGGAGATTCCGTTATCCTTTGCCACAGCAGATACCCATACGGTTTTGGATGCGGTGTAGGGAGCCTTTGTCAGCGCTTCTTTTATCCACAGGGCGTTGGGGTTGGGAGTGATGGTCCCGTCCTGCTTTATGTGCAGTGCATCTGCGTCTGATACAGACCAGATGATTCCCTTTTCATACGGGCTGTGGGCACTATCCTCCACACACCCGGGCTCTACGGTACAGCTTAAACGGGTCGGCTCAAACCCTGTTTCCTCCATGGTCTTTGACTGGCTGTTTCCCTCTTTTTTTATGGCCAGGTCATAAGAAACCTGCCGGTTGTCTATATGAACCGCCTCAGGGTGAATCACAGTCTCATCTACGGTAATAAACCGAATAGTTGCATGGCATTTTCCTGAGACAATTCCATGGGTCTGGTCCTCTGAGGTAGCTGTTATGACCTCCTCCTGTTTGGCAGAGCCTGTCAGGTTTACATAAGGATCCTCTTTTCTCTTCTGATTGTCCTCATTGATTACGTTCTGGATCCAGGCAGGGTTCTGTACCCCTTCTGTGTCATAGCGGACTCCCACGGCCACATTTTCCCCGTGCTCTCCGGAAGGGTTTAACGTGATGATCTGCTGGCTTTCTTCATCCTTCCAGGTAACATTCTTGAAAAACGGCTGCTGGGGAAACAGCCTGGCTGACAGTATAACCGGCTCTGTGCACAGAATCTCCTCTGCAGGCTTTTTTCTGTCCCCGGTCAGTTTCCTGATGACTGTACATACCATATCACTTTTATTGAGGGTCAGTCCCTCCACCCTTCTGGTGGTCTGATCCAGAATCTGAAATTTGACTGTGATCCGGCTGTTGCCATAGACCGGCTGTTTATCTGAGGATGTCTCCGGATTGGTGATGGCCGTGACCACTCCGTCTTTTTCATAGATTGTTGGCTGAATAGTTTCCTGATACTGGCTGTCCGCCTGGGTCTGAATTTCCCGATTTAAGATTTCCTGAATAAAAGAACCTGAAAGATTGGGAAGGATTCTGGCATCCTCCTCTGTGTAGCCTTCGGCTGCTGTCATCTGCAGCAGATCCGGGTCGTCCACAGCCCATTTCATGCTGCGATCCGCCGTATCCCCGTAGCTGTTGTGTTCTCCATGAATGCCTATGGGCTGAACCTCCACAGATGTGTCCGGCACACCGTTTAAATATCTGGCAATGAGAATCCCTTCCCCGTTTCGCACTTCTGTCCGGGTGTCCGGGTTCTTCCGGTCGCCGCTTCTGGTGTGAATCACGGAAAGCTCTGTTTCTTCCGGCGAAACTGACAGACGGGTGGTTACCTTGCGGTACCGGACATTAATCTCTGTGTCCCGCTCCGGCATGATGAAGCTGTAGCTTCCTCCTGCCATGTAGCTCATGGGAACCTGCTGCCCCTCCTGGTCGATGTAAACCGGCGGCTCCACGCCCCCTTCCTCATTTTCATCTACAAGCATCTGATACCGGTTTCCATCACTGTTTTTAGGAGCCGTCACCACGGTTACACCGATTCCCGGCGCCACCGCAGCGCCGTGGTCTTTGTCAATGGTCCGGTAATAAGACTGGTTTCCGTTGGGAAGGGCTGTCAAAAGCGCCACATCTGTGTCATAGGTGCCGTTGGCGTTTTTAGCATCGATTCTGGGCACGGAAAGAAGATATCCTGTCACCGGCTCCCCCTGGTATCCCGGTGCAAAATGATCCAGACGGAACCGCAGGTCTTTGGCTGCTCCCTGGGCAGTGAATTCATTGCCCAGTTTTCTGGTGATAACCGATCGAACCCCTTCTTCCAGTTTTTCGTAGAAATACAGCTCCTGGCTCTTAATTTCGGTGGTTCCTGACAGAAGGGTGTATCTGGTCTCATTGTCAGTCCAGTATCCGATCTGGGCCGATTGGGTGTAGGAATTGTCTCCGTCAAGCTTTGATCCGAAAACATTTTTAGCCTTTGCCGCCGTGTTGGTAAACAGGTAGGACAGGTTATTGCTCTTCTCAGTTCCGTAGGTAAATGTATCCCTGCTTTCCCTGGTTCCTATAAAGGTTCCTTCACAGGCCGCGGCTCCGTTGTTGGTTCTGGAGATATCCCCGGCGAAACGGGCCAGAACCAGATTTCCGCTTTCATATTTTCCTGCGATGCCCCCTGCTGCCCTGGTTTTATTGCCTCCTACAGTTCCGTCCACATAGGAGTTGTAGATATTGGTCTCATCCATATTTCCGGCAATGCCTCCCACATAGCCCTTTCCCTGAATCCGATCCGCTGTGCCGTCCTGGGTATATACCTGGTTGTCCACCAGATCCGTCCTGTGGGTCTCTCCTACGATTCCTCCCACATAACTTTCCGGGCTTAAGGAGTTAATCACAATCCCCTCTGCCCTGCAGTTTTCCACAGTAACCCGGCTGTTTTCGCCGTCGCAGAAGCCGGCGATTCCTCCTGCATTTCCGCTGCTTTTCCCGGAACCGGCTGTTTTCGTAGTCTGGCTGCTCTCTCCGTGAAGATATCCTGACACTGTAACATCATAGATAACCCCGTCCTGGCTGACACTTCCTGCCAGGACTGCTATGCGGTCAATGCCGCTGATATCATCAGCCTCCACTGTCAGGTGCTTTACAGTACCTCCCTGGATGCTGCCGAACAAGCCGATATTCCTTAAATCCCTGGACGGATCCAGGATCTTCAGCCCATAGATCCGGTTCCCGCCTCCGTCAAAAACACCTTTGAACCCATGGGCAACTTCTCCTGACATCTCCTTTTCGTTCTGATACCATCCGATGGGATTCCAGTTTCCGTTATTGATGGAAATGCCGCCCAGATCAATGTCCTGGGTCAGCTCAAAATATTCTCCCTCATAGGAGTTTCCGGCGGCCACTGATTCTGACAGGCCCATCAGCTGCGATAAGGTGCTGATCTGATACGGTGTCTCCTCATCCCCGTCTCCCCTAAACTCTGTGTCGCCTGCCCAGTCAGACCATAAGTCTCCTGTCACCGGTTTGTTTTTCAGGGACATGCCAAGCTGCCTTGCTATGGAAGCTGCCGCCTCCAGCTGTCCTGTTCCCTGGGTCAGCCCGCCGTTTTCCTCTGTGCCATCCGGTCCTCCGGATATATCCGGATCTTCTGCCGGCAAAGCTACAGACGGTTCCCTGAAAGCGTCACTTGGGGTTGCCGTTTTCTTTAACAGCGGAAGGTGTTCAGCTTTCACCGAAAACACCTCCGGCTGTACAAGCTGTAACAGCACGACGGCACACAGGATCCATTTCCACTCCTTTTTAAAAGTTCTGTTCTTCATGATTGCATTTTCTCCTTTCTCTCTCCAGGTTCCCGCCACTTTTTTTAATGGGCTTTCAGAGTCTCTTTGTGCCTGATTTTGCGAGATGATTTTTGTCATATGTGTGCATCTGGCAAAGAACCATGGAGCTTTCATCTATCCTTGCTGAGGCAGGACAAATGCCGGACGTATCCCTGTGGAGCTGGTAACTACCCATTCTGCCATCTGCCCGTCTGTCCCCTCCTCTTCATAGCCATCCTCCTCATCTGGTTTTCGTTTTTCAGGACGTATCATTCCATTTACCAAATCTACAATGTATGCCATTCCATTGTCCTCTTCGGCTCCGTCGCCAACCGGATTTCTGAGCCAGTAGCCCTTGCAGAAGGGCCCTGTCTGGCTGTCCGGGTTTTCCATCGCCTCATCCTGGGACAAGGCTCCGAATCTCCACAGATACTCTTTGTATGCCATCGCCTCCTCTACAGACAGAATGAACAGCCGATCCGTCATCTGCTGATTCCCTATGTAATGGCTGCGAAGCCCCTTCTCCTGAAGCCGGCTGTAGCTGCCCTGTTCTGTCTGCCCCACATAGCTTTGTGACACGCCGATATCCGTCCACAGGGCTCCTGTTATATTGGCCTCCTGGGCCTTCAGCCACTGGCGGATCGTAGAGTATTTGTAATCGCCAAAATCCCCATAGTTCACCACAGGCCCCGGATAAAACACATACTGGTAGCTTCCATCCTCCTGCCTCTCATATTCATAGTGTGAGCCTGTGTCCGCCGGAATCACAGCATCGCAGAGGAATAAGGCCCCTGTCTGTCCTGAGGTGCTTTCTGTCTTATAGTTCTGGTCTATACAGCGAAATATATACCGCTGGCCGCCTATCTCCCTGACTACTGTGTCCCCTATGCTCCAATACCTTTTTTCCTGGCCTTCCTCTTTTGGATCTTCCTGGATTTCCTCTTTCCCATCTTTCCATTTCACTGCGAATCTCATTTTATAGTAGGTCTCGTTGTCTTCACTTTTTGTTTCTTCCACAGTGTTGGAATATTCTAAAGAATCTCCGTAGAAGCTTTCCAACACGGTTCCCTCCGGCACATAATTTTTTCCGATGACATAAAATTCCCCTTCTTCTTTCCCTTCTCGCAGGCACTGGCCGGCTGCCGAGAGAATCTGCCTGTCATTTTCCAGACGGTTGGACACAATTTCTCCCATTGCCCCATAGGAAAGAAAGCAGGCGTGGATGACTGCCTGGGCTGTCGTCAGAAAAAGAACAGCGTATCTTCCTGCTTTTCCTTTTATCAAATTTTTTCAAACCTCCATACGATTGTTATACGAAAAATCATATGCCAGCACCCATAGGCATCACCTCAATCTTCTCAATTTTCATTCATGGTTGATACTGTGATGAAACATCACACAGGAATATAGAAATTCCAGAAACCGGCAAATCACAGATAGTCTGCCGAACACAGTAGTAGTATACAATTACAGGGGGCGATTCGTCAAGAATTTAAATATTAAAAAACTATAAATTCGCACCTGCTGTCTTTGGTAATCTATATCTGATAAGCTTTTCCATCATCAATACGCAGAATTCTATCTGCAATGTGTAATGTGGAAGCTTTATGTGTAATCAGCAAAATACATTTCCCCTCCTGTTTCAACTTCACAATGGCATTTAATATTTTTGATTCTGAGTCAGCGTCTAAAGCTGCCGTGGGCTCGTCAAAAATATATATGGGAGCTTTTATATATTTCTCCCTGATAATCTATCATTTGCATCAGCGCCTTAACCAATGTAGATTTTCCGCTGCCACTTTCACCGATGATGCCTATACACTCACCAGGAGAAGCAGTGAATGAAACACCTTTGAGAACCTGATGATTTCCATATGCTACACTGACATTTTGAAAGGTAACAGCAAAATTTTCGGGAATGTTTTCACATCTGCTGGCATGATTCTCTGTCAATTCATTTTCAAAAGATATAACCGCATTCACCCGTTGGAAAGATAATGAATGCTTGCTGTAATGAACAAAAGAAGTTGCAAAATTCTGCGTGTACATAATAAACCAACGGCACAACTGGTGAATAAACAGAACAACAGAAACATCAATATGTCCGCAAGCCGCCATTATGCATGCTATGGGTGTCAACAAATAAATGCAGCTATTAGCAACTACGTCAGATGTCAATAATTTCATTGTTTCTAACTGTACCGCCCTGCATTCTTTCCTATATAGATTATTTGCTGCTTCACCTGCCTTTTGACTCATCACCTTTTGGGCAGAATACTGTCGGATACTCATTTTCCCCCTTATGACATCACTGCAGTCAGACACATATGTTTCTTTCGCCTGCAAAATTTCCGCCTGTGCACGTTTTATTCTGCGTAAAAATGAAAAATTCAATATGATAACCGTGACACCCAACAAAAGCATAAGGAATCCGATTCTAAAATCAGCCAGCAAAACTGCAACCATGTATCCCGTTCCGGCAATCAGCGGATAAATGACTCCAAAAATATCATAGGAAACAATATTCGCGCTCTGCTCAATATCCACGTTGTATCGTGTAATAAATTCTCCCTGCTTCAGTTTTTGTATGTTTTTCAGAGGTGTATGCACTAAGCTGTTATAAAAATCATATCTCAATTCATTTTCTGTAGAAGCCAGAAATAGTGAAAAAATATATAAACCTATATCGTCTATGCACGAAAGCAGCAGCAAAACAGGCAATGAAAATAAAAGCATTCTGGAAATCTCCTGCAATGATGTCTGATGTTCCGTTACTTTTGTAACATAATTCTGCAGTATGTCAGCAAAATATATATTTGTAGCCATACTGAAAAATGCAGGGAACAAAATTCCACATACCCATAGTTTCCAATTTTTACAAATATATTTTATCATGGAAAACAGAGCTTTCATTTCACGCTTCCACCTTTCTTTCTGTTTGCCATCTTTTCTTCATAAAGCTTTCTGTACAGCCCGCAGCTTTGTATCAATTCGTTATGCGTTCCAAAAGCTGCTATTTTTCCATTATCCAAAAAAAGGACCTTTTGAAATCGATAAACTTCTTCCAAATCATGCAAAATAACCAACAGTGTTTTACCTGCGCAGTTTGCGAACAGATTGTTCCAAATTATACTGGCTGTACCATGATCTAATGCGGAAGTAGATTCATCAAGCAAAAATACGTTTGTATTTCTAAAAAATGCCCTCGCCAGATTGATACGCTGCATCTGGCCATTAGAAACAGGCTGAATTGTAGTATTCATTTCCGTATCATATCCATGGGCAGAAGCCTGAATAAAAGTATCCAAATGAGCTTTTTTTGCAGGCAGTAATTATTTCTGTTTTACTTCCGTCTGATTTTGCCACTTTAATGTTGTCCTCAAATGTTGACTGAAAAAGAAATGCCTCCTGTGTTGTTACCGTAATATGACTTCTTACATATTCAGGGGAAAGAGCGGCAATATCCATTCCTCTGAAATAAATATGATCTTTTTCCGGCGTATATAATCCGCTAAGTAATTTGAACAATGTTGTTTTACCGCAGCCACTTAAACCTGCAACCGCAATTTTCTCTCCTTCGTAAACGCAGAAATTAATATCATGCAATACAATGGTATCTCCATATGAAAATGAAAGTCTGCACACAAAATAACACTTGTTAATCTGCCTAATGTCATTTCCCCCCTATAAATAAAATATGCACTCAAAAGCAAGAGCAGGATCCTGCTGACATGTCCGTAACATCGGCTGTATTCTTCTGTCAGTCTTTCAAAAAATATACGTTTTTTACGTATTTTTCTATATTTGTCCAATTCCTCTTTGTGTTTTTCCGAAAATAGCTGTTCGAGTTGAAAGGCTTTTATCAGCATTGCAAATCGAAGGGATTCCGTAAAATGAGAAAGCGTTTTTGAATATGCTTTCTTTTCGTTATCGTGAAGCAGAAAAAGCTTTCGGGCAAAGAATACACCGGGAACTGCATTCAGTGGTATCAGACACAAAGCAAACAGGGCAAATTTCCAACTGCACCATCGAAACAAACAGACAGGGACAAGTCCGAGACATACGGGCAGAAACCCAGATTTCATCAGCAGTCCAAGCCAGTTTCTTATGCTGTCTATATCCTTGGTAATCATCGCATACAAGCTTCCGTCATCCATCTGCTCCATTGCGCAATACTGTGCAAAGCATAGTTTCATTCCGATTTTAATCTGTACGTGGCGGGAAAATGCTGCTGTTATTTTACCGCCCCCAAAAGTGAATGCAGCTGTTCCGAGAATATAAAGCATTGTGCTGGCAGATATGAGCCGAAATTGGTACATTGTCTCTTCATATCCCTTTCCAACTGCATCAATAACAGCTCCCAAATGCTGTGTTGCCTCGAATTGAGCAGTTGCTGTACCAAAGGCGAGAAGCATTATAAAAACAATCTGAAAATATATCTTTTTACCACACATATTTTTTAGAAATCTCAATAAATCCATGCGTATTGTCTCCAAGCAAATCAAAATGAATCGTTCATTTCAATTCAAGTGTAACAGAAAAGGTGCAATATGCACCCTGACTGCTGGAAATTGCTATATGGTTTTAAAGCTGATAACCCCGCTTTATAATTCCCATACATATCTCCTTAGCTTCATCTCTTGGAATTGGCTCATTGGGAAAGGAAAGATTTGAGTTTAAAGCCCACCATGTCAATGTATTCGTCAAAAAAAGAACATGGGGCGGTATATTGGTAAGCTTCCGGATCTGCCCATTCTCCATATACAGCCTTAGATGAGCTCCCAGTTTTTCAAAGTAAGCCAATTTCTGCGGCCAATATATTTTACTGAGTTCTTCCAGTATATCTCCATTCTTCTCAACGTTATCAAGGGCAAGGAGATAATCGGCAAACAGGTCAAATAACTCATCCATGAGTTTCATAAAATCTTTACAGACATTTCCTTTATTATCAGTAATATTCAGAACAGAACCAAATTCATTGTCGATCACTTTGGTTAATAGCATAATAAGCTTAGGTGTCTCTATCGGCTTAATGGGGAATAGGATTTCACTTGAAAGATAAGTTTTATCAAGTGTAGCGCAGATCACAAATGAAAGTACAGCATCCTTTCCTGTAAATGCGGAATACATGGTGCCTACCGCAATTCCGGAGGCTTTCGCAATTTCCTTCATTTTTGTATTTGCATAACCTTTTTGATTAAAAAGGCGGCCTGCTTCCGAATATATTTTTAGTAATTTTGCATTATTCAAAAACTTTCCCTCCCCAGGCAAAAATGAACCGTTCATTCTAATTATATAATGATTCTTTCTTTTGTCAAGTGAGATCACTAAAAAATTCTAACAGCTTTTACCAATCTATTATTACCCTTTGGATTTTACATTCACATCCATCTGTCTGAACGGAATCTCAATTCCGGCCTCGTCAAAGGCCAGCTTTACCTTCTCGGTCAGCTCCCATTTTACGCTCCAGTAGTTTCCGGTTTCTACCCATCCTCTGGCCCCGATCACCACAGAGCTTTCCCCCAGCTGATCCACAAAGACAATCAGATCCTGATCCTTTTTAATCAGCGGATGAGCCTCAAACAGCCCATATAAGATATCCTTGGCCTTTTTTAAGTCCGATTGATAGCTGATTCCCACCTTCAGCTCCAGCCTCCGTTTTTCCTGAGCCGTCACATTGGTTAAACTGGTGTTGGACAGATTTCCGTTGGGAAGGACGATCTGCTTGTTGTCCATGGTATTCAGAGTAGTGTACACAAGGCCGATGGCCGCCACAGTGCCTTCCTCCTGGCCGCAGATAATGTAGTCTCCCACCTTAAACGGCTTCATCAGAAGGATAATCACGCCCCCTGCAAAATTCCCCAGCATATTCTGCATCGATAAGCTGATGGCCAGGCCGGCGGATCCAAGAATCGCTATAATTGATGCGGAGCTGATCCCCAGCTTATCTGCCGCAATAAATATGGACAGGCCGCAGACCATGGCATACACCATGGACAGAAGAAACTTTTTTAAGGAGATCTCCATCTCCATCCTTGTAAAGCTTTTCTCCAGCATCTTCCTTACCATGCCGGCGACCCGGAAGCCGATTAGTAATATAAGTGCCGCCATCAAAATCCGGTATCCCAGCCTTGTAAGTCCCGGAAGCCAGCTTTTCAGCGTATCAAAAACCATGTTGGGGCGAAGCTGCTCCAAATCCTGGTACACCTCCTGGGCCAGCTCCAGGGTTTCTTCTGTTGTCTGCGCCTCATGCCATATTATCATATTTTCTGTTCACAACCTTTTCCTGTCCAATTTATTTATCCTGTGCTGCTTTCCTTCTCACAGGCTTTTTCGGGCCTGCCGCTTTCTTTTCTTCGGCCTTTTCCTTCCCGGCTTTTACCGGCTTTTCTTTCTCATATGCATCTGCTTTTTCTGCTTTTTCTGCCTTTGCTGCCTTCCCTTTTACCTCTGCCTTTATTTCTACAGCCTTTGCTG
>CAJUEJ010000002.1:165017-225237 GCA_910585435.1 uncultured Hungatella sp.
TCTGCCTTTGCTGCCTTCCCTTTTACCTCTGCCTTTATTTCTACAGCCTTTGCTGCCTTCTCTTTTCCATCTGCCTTTACTTTTTCTGCCTTTACTACTTTCTCTTCCGCATCTGCCTTTACTTTTTCCGCGTTTGCTGCCTTCCCTTTTCCATCCACTTTTATTTCTACAGCTTTTGCCGCCTTCTTTTCTTTTCCTGCCCCGGTCTTTGCCTCTTTCTCTTCCTTCTTCTTTGCAGGCTCCTCCTTCACAGGCGTGCAGGTAAATATCTGTACCCCCAGCGGCGCCAGATCGATCTGAATCGAGTACTCTCTCTCGTCGCACTCCAGCTTTTTAGCAGTCTTTACCCGGGGATTTCCCACACCGCCGCCACCAAATGCCACGTCCTCGCTGTTAAAAATCTCCTTATACTTTCCATAGAACGGCACGCCCACCTGGTACTGCTTATGGGTCACCGGTGCAAAGTTACAGGTTACCAGAAGGGTTTCCTCCGGCTTTTCAGTCTTTCTTAAAAATACCACAATGTTTTCCTGACTGCTGGAGCAGTTGATCCACTGGAAACCATCCGGGTGGAAGTCCATCTGATACAGGGCCGGATGGGAACGGTACAGATGATTCAGCGCCTTCACATACTCTTTTGTCTGTCTGTGAATATCATATTCCAGAAGATTCCACGGCAGGCTTTCATTTTCATTCCACTCGGACATCTGCCCCATATCCTGGCCCATAAACAGAAGCTTCTTGCCGGGATGGGTCATCATATAGCCGTAAGCGGCCCGAAGGTTGGAAAATTTAGCCTCCAGCGTGTCCCCAGGCATCTTCCCAGCCATGGAAGCCTTGCCATGAACCACCTCGTCATGGGAAAATACAAGGACAAAATCCTCGCTGTAGGCATACAGCATACTGAATGTCAATTCTCCGTAATGATGGCACCGGAAATAGGGGTCATACTTCATGTACCCGATAAAATCGTTCATCCAACCCATATTCCATTTATAATCAAATCCCAGGCCGCCGTCCTTTAAATCGCCGGTAATCTGAGGCCATGCCGTAGATTCCTCGGCAATCAGCATAGCGCCGTCTGTTCTTTTTTTGAAAACAGAATTGAGATGCTTTAAAAATTCCACTGCCTCCAGATTCTCATGGCCGCCATAAATGTTGGGAACCCATTCTCCTTCATTCTTCCCATAGTCCAGATACAGCATAGACGCCACCGCGTCCATACGGATGCCGTCCGCATGGAATTTGTCAGCCCAGTATAAGCTGTTGGCAATCAGGAAATTGGATACCTGAGGCCTTCCGTAATTATAAATCAGAGTCCCCCAGTGAGGATGAGAGCCCTGTCTGGGGTCTGCATGCTCATACACATGGGTTCCGTCAAAGCAGGCAAGTCCCACCAGATCTCTGGGGAAATGCGCTGGCACCCAGTCAAGAATCACCCCGATTCCCTTCTCATGCATGTAGTTCATAAAATACTGGAAATCCTCCGGCGTCCCGTACCGGCTGGTAGGCGCATAATATCCTGTCACCTGGTACCCCCAGGAAGCGTCCAAGGGATGCTCCATAACCGGAAGAAGCTCCACATGGGTATACCCCATCTCGTTTACATACTCCGCCAGCTTTTCGGCAATCTCTCTGTAATTGTAGAACTCGCTACCTGTAATCTCCTCCCCTTCCTCATCAACTGCAATGGGCTTACGGATCCAGGAGCCTAAATGTACCTCATAAACAGACATAGGCTTGTCCTTGCCGTAATCCTTTTTCCGCCGTTCCATCCAGTCCTGGTCGCTCCACGGATATCCGTCAACACTCCATACAATGGATGCATTATTGGGCCTTAACTCCGTGTAAGTTCCATAAGGATCCGCCTTCAGCATGGCATCCCCATTGGGCGCTTTCACCTCATACTTGTATACACATCCTGCATCCAGACCTGGTATAAACAATTCAAAGACACCGGAATCGCCCAGCTTCCTCATCTGGTGCCTCCGGCCGTCCCACATATTAAAATCCCCTGTCACGCTGACTCTCATAGCACAGGGAGCCCACACTGCAAAATAAACCCCCTTTACCCCGTCAATCTCTGTAATATGGGCGCCTAATTTCTCATAGATATCGTAGCAGATTCCTGCCTCAAACTTCTTAAGCTCCTGCTCATCAATCTGGGGAGCAAAAGCATAGGGGTCGTCCATCTCCTGAACCGTTCCGTTGTCAAAGGTCACTGCCAGGGTATATGCCCCAGGCTTTTTCCTGGGAATCAGTACAGCAAAAAAGCCTGCCTCATCTTCCATCTCCATCTCATATTTCTTCCCGGAAGATTTAAGTTTGACCGAGACAGAAGCCGCCGTGGGAATAAACGCCTGAACCAGCAGTCCCTCCTCCGTCACGTGCGCTCCCAGCAGCCTGTGAGGATTGCTGGATTCCGAATACACCAGCTCCTCAATCCCTGCCCAATCCATCATGTCATATAGTTTTTTGTCCATGGAAATGCCCCCTTATTATCATAATCTTTAAGGATAGTTTAGCATTATATTTAGAAAATTGCAATGAATAATCTGTTTTTTCATACAAAATGCATTTTATTTATTTGTCTTATGGATAATTCAGGATTTTTGCCTAAAAATTTTTCTCCCTGGCTTCCTCCCAAACCAATTCCCGATACCTTCCCCCCAGCTCCCAAAGTCCTTCCGCCACAAGTCCTGCCATTTTCACAGCCCCTTCATAGCGCAGATGGGTATCATCCGCCAGCCCCTGTTCATACCGTGTTCCCGGAAACTCCCCCGGCTTTATATGCATAAAAAAGCACACCGTTTTTCCTTTCCCCTCCCTGGCTAAAAACCGTCCACTCTTCTCCGTCATATCAACAAAAGGTACCTGTTCTTCCTGTGCCACCTGCTCCATGGCCTCCGGATACGGTCCATGAGTCCCGGTCTGAAAATTTCCCTGCTCATCAAACCGTCTCCGTTCAATGGGAGAAATCAAAACCGGCCAGGCTCCCCGATTCCTTGCCGCCTGGATATAAGTCCGAAGGTTCTCCTGAAAGCTGCCGAAAGCTTCCGCATACCTGAGAGGGTCTTCCTTCTTTTCGTCATTATGCCCAAACTGAATAAAAAAGAAATCCCCAGGCTTCAATTCCCTCTCAATAGCCGCCAGCCTCCCCTCATCCATAAAGCTTTTTGTGCTTCTGCCGTTTTCCGCCATGTCAAACACCTGCACCTCAGGTTTCAGATACAATCCCAGCACCTGCCCGATTCCTGTCTGTGGGTAAGTATCTATCCGATTATATTTCACAGTAGAATCCCCTGCCCAGAATATCCGTACCGTTTTCATCTTATTTCGCTCCTTCCCTCTGTTCTCTCTGTCTTTCCACATAGTTTACCACATAAAAATCCATTAACAAACCCATTATAATCACAAAATCCAGGATTTCCGCTGTGTTTCATATGCATCGTAATCTCCTGCCCCCGTATTCCTGCCTCTATCCACAAAACCCCTGGTTCCTCCCCCATCTGCTCCGCCCGCAGAACAAAACCATTCCTCCTTCCGGATACCACCGCCCAGGAAGGAGATTTTACATCATCCTCCATAAAAAATAAGGAAGCCTCCCCTGCCGCCTCAAAAGGCCCAAAAGGAATCTTCCATCTTCCCCTTCGATTCTCATACTCCAGACATCCCTGTTCCCCCTGCCAGACAATATGTGCCCATTTCCACCCAGCAGCATTCTCCCGGCATCTAATATCCACATCTCCTTCCCTTTGTCCGAATATCCCGTCCCTCCAAGCCTCCACCTGGCAGAAACCCTCCTCCGCCTCCGCACCTTTCCCAGGATACATATTCTTATAAAAAGCGTCATAAATCCCCTGAACCCCGGCCATATCTCCCACAGTATAACCTGTTGTGACAAAGGTAAGCTCCTTTTCAGGAAAACAAAGAACCAGCTGTCCCCCCATTCCATACATGGCAAACCCATCATGCCTTGTAAGCCAGAACTGATATCCATATCCCTGCCGTTCATCCGCCACAGGCTGAAGAGCCGTTCCCGTCTGCCTCATAACCGCTTTTCTCATATAAGCCTCCGGCAGAAGCTGCCTCCCCTGAAACCTGCCGAAATGGCAGCACAAATCCCCTATTTTCGCCAAATCTCCTGTGGTGCACATCAGGCCGGAGCCTCCGTCAGACACTCCGTCCGGTGTTTTCAGAATATACGCCAAATCCGACACACCGATTTCCCCAAAGGCCCTTTCCCGAAGATACGAAAGCAGCTCCCTGCCGCTTAACCGCTCCGCCAGCGCCGCAAGGACCACGCTGGCAGACGTGTCATAGGAAAATACGGTTCCCGGGCAATGGTCCGGCTCCGCCTGGAAAAAAGAGGCTGTCCAACGCTTGGTCTCCATCTGTTTGTATGCAGCTCTGCTGTGACAGGTTCTCATAGTAAGCAAATCCTCAATCCGGGTATCCCAAAGCCAGGGATGAACCGGGGCCGGAGGCAGATATTCCGGAAAATACCGGCAGATTCGGTCAGAAAGCCCCAGCTTTCCCTCCTCCTCCAGCATCCCTATGGCTATGGAAACCAGGCTTTTCGTCACCGAATACATCCGATGGAGCACCTGAGAATTATAGGGCCTCTGATACCACTCCCCCTGTATTTCCCCCTTCTCCATCAAAAGAAAACTGTGAAGATTCACATTCCGTTCCTCAATATCCCTTAAAAATCCCCTGATTTCCTTCTTCATAACCTTCTCCCTTATTTCCGAGAGTCCATCCAGTCCACTTCCACGGTGTCGTCACCATCTACCACATCCCCCTGGACATGCTCCACCCGTACCTGGCTCATGGTCAGCCCTTTCACAAACCGCAGATAAAATCCATGCCCCTTCATCGGCTCCATCTGCCCCATCATCGCCGGCTGTCCCTCTTCTCCCTCCGGGTCCATGCAGACCGTAGTGTTGGAAATGGTAACCCTCTCAATGGGAGACTCCGGCAGTCCATAGAAAAATCCTGCTGCCGCCGATGCCCCATAGACCGTCACATTATGAATCAAAACATCCCGGACAGCCGGGGTGGTCTCATCCACCGGATAAGGAACCTTCTCCCACACATACCGCTCCTTCCCATTATGTCCGCAATAATAATACATATTAAAAGTAAACGGACACATCACCCGGTCCATAATAATATTCTGGAAAGACAGCCGCTCCATGCTGCCGCCCCTTCTCCGTCTCGTCTTCAACCGAATCCCCCGGTCCGTATCCTGGAAAACGCAGTTAGAGACCGCCACATTTCTCACGCCGCCGCTCATCTCGCTTCCTATCACGATACCGCCGTGTCCGTGAACCATATTACAGTTGGTTATCACAATATTCTCACAGGGAACCAGCTGCTTCGTCTCCTCAGTCCCTGCCTTAATGGCAATACAGTCATCTCCCACATCAATCAGACAATCCGAAATGCGGACATTTCTGGAACCATCCGGGTCAATGCCGTCCGTATTGGGAGAGTCCGCCGGATTCTTAATGGAAATACCATGAATCCGCACATCCTCACAGTACAAAGGATGCACCGTCCAGGCCGGAGAATTCACCAGCCGCACCCCTTCCAAAAGGACATGGCGGCACCTCCTAAAGCAGATAAGATACGGCCTGGCACACTCCATCCCCTTCCACTCCTTCCACCACCGCTTCCCCTGGCCGTCTATCATTCCCTGGCCGGTAACCGAAACATCCTCCGCATCAGAAGCATAGATACAGGGCATATACATCCTTCCCATAATCCCCTCAAACTCCTCTTCCACCACCTCATACAATCCGTGGTCATCCAGAAACCGAAGAACCGCCCCCTGTTCCAGATGGAGATTGATATGAGAAAACAGCTGAATAGAGCAGGTAAAATACTCTCCTGCCGGAACATATAAAGTCCCTCCCCCCTGTTTCCTAAGCCGTTCCACCCCGCACCGGAAGCTGTCTGTCCACCCTTTCTCCTCCGTTACCAATACTTCCAACTCCCTGATATTCATTCCCTGTATCATGCCCTTTCACTCCTTTTCCTTTCTAATACACTCCTGTAGTCTCTTTGCACCTGATTTTGTCAGATGATTTTTTGTCAGACGTGTATAAATTTATGAGGCATACCCAGAACCCACACTCCCATAAACTTAAGTGTCTATGACGGAAAATCAGCCTCAAAAGCAGGTGTAAGAGAGATTCTCAATATGTTCAATACGTAAGGCAAAACTTCCCAATATACCCCATCCCTGTGCCATGTACATAAAAACCAGCCATAGCCCCGGTAAACCGCTTTCCCTTTTTCAGCCCCTCACTGCACAGATAACCAGTATCATTCAAAACAGCCGCCTCCATCCATTCATCCCTCTGGTGAAGCCGGTAAAGACAAGTCCGTTTCAGAAACTCCGTCTCAATCCTAAGCCAAATCCCCTTTGTCTCCTCAGGAAGAAACCGGCTGCTCACATAACCATCCCCTGCAAACTCCTCCACCAGAATCCCCTGTCTTCCCTGGCGTCTTCCAATCCCAAACTTCAGATAACTATTCTCATCATAATAACACGTAAGCCCCATATCCTCCCCTTCCCCAAGAGAAGCCGCCTCAAGCCGCAGGCTCATAGAAAAAACAAACTCCTGCTGCCTCATAAGCAATGTGCTTCCATGTCTCAACTGGAACAAATCCGTCCCATCCCCCTTAATCCAAAACCCATGTCCGTCCCTCCCAAAAAAAGGAGTATCCGTCCCCCTGGGCATACACCACTCTCCCCAGTCTCCCCATGCAGGAAGCTTTACAGGAACCATAAACATCTCCTCCCCTTTGTCCCCCCGCTGATTACAAGCTTCCATCTCCATTCCAGGCAGCTCCGCCCCATTCTCTTTGCCGTCCCATTCCGGACATCTCTGCAGAGAAGAAGGCCCTCCCAGACGATTCACCACCGGCCACCCGTCCTCCGTCCATGTAATAGGGTCAAGAGCCGTCTCCCTTCCCAGAATTCCATGCACCCCGTCCGGCATGCGCGTGCACAGATAAACCATATACCAGTCCCCCTGAGCCGTCATCACAGGCTTTCCATGCCCGGCACACTGCATCAGTGCCTGGTCATCCCACTGCCTGAGAATCGGATTATAAGGACAAGGCTCATAGACCCCCATCAGCTCCTTAGACCGTGCCACAGAAACCCTGTGATGCATCCCTGTCCCCCCTTCTGCCATAAACAGATAATAATACCCATCCTTATAAAGCAGATGAGGCCCCTCAGACGCCTTCTTCATATCCCCATACCACAAAAGCCGGGGCTTCGACAATATCCGCCTTCCGTCCCTGCTGATTTCAAAAATCCTTGCCCCCCGGTTCAAAAGCATATACCTTCTCCCATCCAAATCCGTAAAAATCGAAGGGTCGATTCCATCCTCCTCAAGAAACACCGGCTCACAGTAAGGCCCCTCCGGCCGTTCCGAAGAAGTCACCATCTGAAGCCGTTTCACCTTCCCCTCATCCCCCAGACGATAGGTAGCCGTTATATAAAACCGCCCCTCATCATAAGAAATATCCGGCGCCCAGTACCCTCTTCCCCCTTCCAGGCCATCCAGTCCTGCCCAGTCCGCTCTTGTGATAGCATAGCCAATGGTCTCCCAGTGAACCAGGTCTCTGGAATGGGATACAGGAATGCAAGGGAAAAACATAAAGGTAGAATTCACCATATAATAGTCCTCCCCCACCCGGACAACAGAAGGGTCTGGATACATACCCCTCCGTACCGGATTATGGTACATCTTTCCATGGCAGCATCCCAATCGCTGTTCCAGATAGGTTTGTATCTCCTTCTGCCTCAGCTTTACCGCCCGGTCAAGAGGTGTCTCTCCATCCAGATTCCCATAGGTAATTGACATTCCTACCCGTTCTGTCAGATACTTTACCAACTCTAAATTTCCGGATTCCACACCATAGTGAAGGGCCTGATTTCCCTTTTGGTCCCTTAAATTTGGATTGACGATAGCATATTCCATAATATACTTCACCATTTCCAAATTTCCCAACCGAATCGCCTCATGGACTGCCCAGACCCCCTCCTCCGTCTTTGTGTCCAACGCCCTGATTTCCTTTTCCAGAAGTCCCTTTAACCCCTCCAAATCTTCGTTTCGTATTAAGTCAATAACCGTCATGCTTTCCCTCCCTTTAACTGGAAAAAGCTGCCCCCCGGCAGCTCCCTCCGAATATGTTACCGTTTACATACGATGTTTGTTAGTTAGTTAAGATTTTGTTGTTTGGGGAATCGCGAAAGGGCCGCCTGAAGAGGGAATCCTATTGTATTCTCCTGGGCACGCTCGCGCTACGTGAAGAGCGTGCCCGGGAGAAAACAATATAAGTCCCTCTCCGGGCGGCCCCTTCCGCGAAACACACAGCCCCAACTCTTACTGCGCGTTCATCTCCTCCAAAACCTTCCCAATATTATACATCTCCGACTCACTCTTATACCTAGCAAGCCCCTCTTCCACAGTCATATCCCCCATAATAATCTTAGCAACCACTTCCTCCTTCAAAGCCTGCAGATCCGCCTTCACCTTCGTCAGCGTTTCAGACACCGGAAGCACCTGTTTCTTCTTCCCATACTCATTAATAATCGCCAAAGAATCCGTCACCGGCTGAGCAATCTCCACCTTCTTATCCGTCAATTCCATAGGAGCAATCCCAAGCCAGGGAGTAATCCATGCCTTCTGCAGCGTCTCCTCCGGATTGGACAATGTAGGAAGCTGCTTAATATACTCCCCATCCTGCTCCCAGTGAAGCCCTTCCACGCCATTCTGGAACAGCACCTGTCCCTCCTTGCCATCATTCATATACTCCAGGAAATACTTAAACAAAGACTCCACCTGCTCCTGAGGCAGCCGCCCATTAATACAATAAATATTCGGCGTAGAAAACTCATACACAGCCCCCTCAATGGGAGGAATCGCCACAACCTCAGCCTCCGGCACATTCTGCTGCACACGCTCCAGAAGCGTCTTGCCCCACAATCCGCCCCAATAATTAAACACACCCACACTGCCGGCATACCACTGGTCACGGCAGTTAGAAGTGGTATTGGTAATCAGCTCCGTATCCACAAGCCCCTCCGCATAAGCCGCCTGCAGATTGGTAAGAGCCTGAACCATGCCCTCCTCAGACATACCATCCACCCATTTGCCATCCCGGACCACAAAATCCTGGGTAGCCCCAAGGAAGAACTCCGGCAGATTAATAGACAGCGTCGCCGCCCCCTTGCCAGGAGCCGTCACCGGAACCTTGCACTCTGGAATCTCATTCTTAAACCGCCGCAGCATCTCAATATACTCATCATACGTCTTGGGAATGTCCATCCCCAGCCGGTCCAGCCAGTCCTTCCTCACATACGTCACAGCACCCGACGGAGTCTCCTGGGGAATCCCATAAATCCTTCCATTCAACGTAATAGACTCCCACATCTCCGGGTCCACCTTCCCATACAACTCAGACCCCTTAATCAAATCCGTCAAATCCGCAATGGCATTCTGCTTGGCATACACCGCCAGGTTCTCCCCATTCAAATCAAACACATCCGGAACCGTATCCGAAGCAAACGAAAGCTCCAGCATCTGCTTATACTCATTATTGGAAATAATATTCAAATTCATCTTAATCCCGGTCAGACGCTCAAACTCCTCAGCCCACTGCGCCGTACCATTCTCCTCATTCAGCCCCGTATGTACCATCCACGTAATGCTGGCCGGCTTTCCAACCTCTCCCGAAGCCGATGCCTGCCCATCCCCGGAAGCTCCCTGGGTCTGGCCTCCTGCCTGGGTCTCATTCTGCGCCTGGGTCTGCCCCCCCGTACCGCTTCCATCCCCCACACATCCAGACAAAAGCGAAACCGCCATAGCCGCCGTCAAAACCGCTGCCGCTGTCCTCTTAAATCTTCTCATAACAAACTCCTCCTTTATCATATAAACATTATCATCATTAACCCTTCACCGCTCCAAGAGTAATCCCCTTGGTAAAATACTTCTGCACAAACGGATAAATAATCAAAAACGGGAACACCACCACAATAACCACCGCACTCTTTAACATTTCCTGAGACATAGACAGTGTGGCCGCATTACCCGAGATACCGTCATTCAGAATCAAATCCCGTATCTTCACCTGGAAATTCTTCCAGTCCGGATTGGTAATATAAAGAATAAAATGCATGTACTCATTCCAGAACCCTACCGCAATAAACAATCCGATGGTAGCCAGCGCCGGCTTCGACAGAGGAAGCACCACCCGGAAAAACGTATCCATAGGCGTACACCCGTCCAACTCCGCTGCCTCATACAAAGACTCCGGAATGGTGGCAAAAAAGCTTTTCATCAGAATCATATTGTAGGCACTCAGCCCACAGGGAATAATCACCGCAATCAGATTGTTCATCAGATGCAGATTCCGGATATTCAGATACGTAGGAATCATGCCCCCTGAAAACAACATGGTAAACAAGATAAAATTCGAACAGAACTTATGCCCCGGCATATTCTTCTGAATCAGCACATAGGCCCCCATGGTAGTCAGAAGAAGTCCCACAAACGTCCCCAGCACCGTGGTAAACACCGACACCAAAAACGGACGATACAGCGTCTGATTGCTGAGAATCATCTTATACGCCATAAAATCCACTACCTTCGGCCACAGCCGGATGCCATACGCCGTAGGGTCCACCGAATCCACAAACACCTTCAAAAGCGGAATCACCATCACTGCCATCAGCAAAATCAGGAAAATATAGGTGACAATCAGAAACACCGCACGCCCTCTGTGTCCCGGCTTAAAAGAAATTTTTTCTCTCTCCGCTGAAGTCTCCATTACAACACCCCTTCCCCATTGATTTTCTCACTGGCCTTGTTGGCAATAAACACCAGCATAACCGACACCACTGATTTAAACAAACCAGCAGCCGTAGACAATCCATAATCCGCACTGGTAATACCCAGACGGTAGACAAACGTCTCCAGAACATCCGACACACCCAGAACCATAGAATTCTGCAGAACCCATACGGAATCAAACAGATTCAGCACCTTAGCCAGATTCAGAATAAACACCACCAGAATCGTCCCTGAAATCGCCGGCAGCGTAATAAAAAACACACGCTGGAGCCTGGAAGCCCCATCAATTCTGGCCGCCTCGTGCATCCCCTGGTCCACGCCGGCCAGAGCCGCAATAAACGTGATAGTCCCCCATCCGGTTTCCTTCCACCGGTTAATCACATAGAACACCGGCCTCCACCACTTCTCATTAGCCAGGAAATAGATAGGCTCCCCACCCAGCATAGTAATCAGCTGATTGACAATCCCGTTCTTCGGCGACAAAAACATGGTAAAAATAGAAGCAACCACCACCCAGGAAATAAAATGGGGGATGTAGATTACTGTCTGCGTCACCTTCCGAAACCTTACAGACTTAATTTCATCAATCAAAAGCGCCAGCCCCACGCTGAACACCATACTCAAAATCAGGTTCACAATACTAATCTGAAGCGTGTTCTTAAACGCCCTCCAGAACGCCGGACTCTGAAACAACGTTTTAAAATTCTCAAATCCGACAAACACCGGCTCCGTAAACGGCGTGTACTCCGTAAACGCATACAGAATCCCGGCCATTGGGAAATACGCAAACAAAAGCGTACATAAAAATACCGGAAAAAACATGGCATAAAACCAGCGGTAATGGTATATCTGCGTGCGAAGAGGCACAGAACTGGCAGAACCCCTGCCAGCCGCCTGCTTTCTTCCCTTTTTGCTCATGACGCATCCTCCTCCTTAACTTACTATGAAAGTCTCGAATCCTCACGGTAGGTCTGCGCACTTGCTGCGCTGACCGTACAGCGCCGGAATGCCGTTTTTGCATTCCGTGTGCATCCCCCGGAGGGTTCATAGTAAACCCCTTTCATTCATCGTGGTGCCGGAAAAGCGGCATAGGGGTTTACTATGTATTCCCCAAACCTTTCCTGCCCCACCCTTACAGACGCTTTTCCCTTATACGCAGGCACAAAAGAAACTCCGAAAATACATTCATTATTTCGAGTACCCTTAAAAACCCTCCACGCCCCCCGTCGGCGGCTCATGTTCCCCGGCACTCCTCCTATACATTCCGGAACTATAAGTTCCCCTATAGCATACCATCCCATCCCCGACAAAATAAGGGGCACTTTTTCATACGTGAAAAAATGTTCTAAAAAAAGAACCATTCTTCCTCTCCGAAAAATGGTTCCCTTTCCCACAAAATCCTTATATACCAGCACTTACAGCCCCCTGGCCTCCTTAGGGCTCATACCCCGGACACGCTTAAACGCCCGCCGGAAGGACTGGACACTGTTGTACCCCACCATCTCCGACACCTGGTTCACGGTGAGAGACTTGTCCAACAGCAGCTCACAGGCCTTATTAATGCGCACCTGTTCCAGAAAATCCCCGAAGTTTACTCCTGCCTGCTCCTTAAACACCCCGGATAAATACCCCTCAGACAGCTGGTACAACGTCCCCACCTTGGCAAGCCCCAGGTCCGCATCACTGTAATGCTCCCTCAGATACTCCATAATCTCCTCAATCAGCTGCCCCTTCCGTATCCGCTTCCTCTCCCCATTCTCACTGCAGACCATCCGGCAGAGCTGGCGGTAACGGTTGAAATACTCCTGCTTCGAAATCTCCGGAGCCATCAAAACCTCATTCAGGCTGATGACCGCTTCTGTGGCAGAGGTCTCCGATTTCTGCACACCGGCAAGGATATCCGCCAGCTCCCGGCTCAGCTTTAAAAACTGGGAACGGCTCAGCTGCCGATTTGTACAGTTTTCTCGCTCTAACAGCTCTAAAAGCTCATCGGCCTCTCTTCTCTGCCCGGAGCTGATAGACTCCACCAGCCTTTCCCGGGCAGCCTGAGGAAGATAATATTCCTCCACATTCACAAGGCTGGAATTATAACTTACCACCGGATACTGCTGGCTCACATGCTCCAGCGCAATTCTGGCTTCCTCCAGAGAACGCCAGATTAACGTCAGGTCCTCACAGGGTTCGCCGATTCCCCAGCTGACCTCCACCTGGCACTCTTTCCTCATCCAATCCCTGGAATTTTCAATTATCTGGCGGCAGTCTTCTCCTATATCATTGAGAGAGAAAATTGCCATAACCGTCTTATAATTCCGCTTATGGAACCAAACGTTCCGCTGCCAGTGCCTGCTTACATAGTCTTCCAGCAGTTTGGAGATAACATGGCCCTCATTTAAAGTCTGTTCATCTACCATATAAATATCGTTTCCGGAAAAAATCTGGAACAAAGCAACCTGGCAGACCTGCCCCTCAATCTGGATGCCCGCCTTCCGGGCCGCCAGCCTGATTTGCTCCTCATTGCCATACTCCGCCTGAAGAAGGTCCTGAAAAAAAGCCACCTGCATAAACGGCTTCTCCCTCTCCAGCTTCTCCAGAACCTCCTGATGGTTGGTCACCAGCCTTGTCACCGCCGTCCCCAGGTTCTGATACGTATAGCTCTCCCCTCCGTTGGCAGACAAAATCCGAAACACCTCATTAATCGGCCTTCCCTTCCACACCGCCATGAGAATCGAATACACGATTCCCCCCAGAACCGCCACCACAGACAGCACTGTCACCAGAGTCTTCAATAACCCCAGCTGATACATAGCCTGCTTCTCCGGCACCGCCAGCACATACGTCCAATTTAAGCGGCTGTCCCGGACCGAAACCACCCCCAGCCCCTTCTGAGCCTGGAATTCATTCTCGTGAAGGGCCTCCATATGGATGTCCGGAGTCACCTCCATGGTGTTGGAGGTCCAAAGAGGAGTTCCGCTCTGGTCCAAAATCTGCAGCATAACACCGTCATTCCGGTAAAAATTTTCAAAATCAAACATATCTTCCAGGACACGCTTGTTCATCCGATAGACAATCACGCCTCTGTTTTCCCCGTTTAAACTTCTGGAAAATGGAAATATGTATTCAAAGCTGTCCCCTGACTTATGGTATTCCGGATACCACAAAGCAGGAGATATGGTGCCGCTGCGCCACTCCTCCTCAGTTACTCCCCAGGTGCCCAGGTATTTGCGGAAAATCTCAGGCTGATAGTAGGTTCCGTCATACAGCACCAGATCCATTCCCTGAAAATAGATGTAGGCATCTCCCAAAAGCTCCATGTTCTGATAATTTCCATACATGGAGAAATTGTCCAACGCCCCCATAGCCGTCATAATATATCCCCTGTCCCCCCGGTTCACATCCGCAAACGCCTGAATGTCGCTGTCCTGGGAGGTCTGCAGCGCCATATTCTCAATGGTCCTTAACTGATTTCCAATAATATCCGCACTATGCCCCAGCATATCAATCTGAGAATCCTTCAAATCATTCTCCACAATCCGAAACGCCTTCTGAAACCCAAAGCTGATGATAAAAAGAGGAAACACCAGAATCAAAATATACGATACCAAAAACTGCAGGATAGAATTCTTCCAATATAATTGAACTAACTTTTTCATAAACGGTCTCATCCTTTTCGCCGCAAATTACTCTTCTAAAATCTATGTTACCATACAATCCAAGATTTTTCCATCCCCTTCCGGCACAACAAAAATCCTCCTGCATGCAGATTCCCCATTCTGATTGAGTCCCTCCCCGCATCTCAGTCTTTCATTGATTGCCCCCCTGTTGACCCTATGATAAAATTTAAAGCACAGATTAAAGCACAGAAAAGAACAGGAACATCTTGACAAGTTCCTCCCAATTCAGTAAAATTATCTTGTAAGTTAAAATTGAAAAGTACGTAATTATCCCTTATTCAGAGTGATGGAGATACAAAGGATCTGTGAAGTCACGGCAACCCCGGGCCACTGGCAGCAAAGCCGCTGTCAGCCAGGAAGGAAGGTGCCAACCTGAGCGAGAAATCGAACGATAAGAGGATTTGATTGCATGATATCAAGTCCGCAGTTCGCTACGGACTTTTCTTTTTGCCTGTTACCCATAGATTAACGTATTGATTACATTAGGAGGAATTTTATGGAGAAATTATTGTTTACCTCAGAATCTGTAACCGAAGGCCATCCGGATAAGATGTGCGACCAGATTTCCGACGCTATTCTGGATGCCATGCTGGAGCAGGACCCTATGAGCCGTGTGGCCTGTGAGACCGCTACCACCACTGGCATCGTCATGGTTATGGGTGAGATTACCACCAAAGCATACGTGGATATCCAAAAGGTGGTTCGGGACACCATCCGTGAAATCGGTTACGACAAGGCCGAATACGGCTTTGACTGCAATACCTGCGGCGTTATCACTGCCATTGACGAGCAGTCTGCTGACATCGCCCTGGGTGTGGATAAGGCGCTGGAAGCCAAAGAAAACAAGATGAGCGACGCAGAGATTGCTGCCATCGGCGCCGGTGACCAGGGTATGATGTTCGGCTATGCCAGCAACGAGACCCAAGAGTACATGCCCTACCCCATCGCCCTGGCCCACAAGCTTGCCCTGCAGCTTACCAAGGTCCGCAAGGACGGCACCCTTTCCTATCTCCGTCCCGACGGCAAGACCCAGGTGACCGTAGAATACGATGAGGCCGGCAAGCCAGTCCGTCTGGACGCTGTGGTGCTTTCCACCCAGCATGACGGCGATGTAAGCCAGGAGCAGATACATAAGGACATCAGACAGTATGTCTTTGACCCGGTTCTCCCCAGGGAGATGGTGGATGATGATACCAAATTTTTCGTAAATCCCACAGGACGCTTTGTCATCGGCGGCCCTCACGGCGACAGCGGCCTTACAGGCCGTAAGATTATCGTAGATACCTACGGCGGATACGCCCGTCACGGCGGCGGTGCATTTTCCGGCAAGGACTGCACCAAGGTAGACCGCTCCGCAGCCTATGCAGCCAGATATGTGGCTAAGAATATTGTGGCCGCCGGCCTGGCCGACAAATGCGAGATCCAGCTGTCCTACGCCATCGGTGTGGCCCATCCTACCTCTGTCATGGTAGACACCTTTGGAACCGGAAAGCTGTCCAACGAAAAGCTGGTTGAAATTATCCGTGAGAATTTTGATTTGAGACCAGCCGGAATCATCAAGATGCTGGATCTGAGACGCCCCATCTACAAGCAGACTGCGGCCTACGGACATTTCGGAAGGACAGATCTGGATCTTCCCTGGGAGAAATTAGACAAAGTAGAGCTTTTGAAGTCCTGTCTGTAAACAGTATTTAGACACATAAACGTTTTTTCAGACGAAAGAACAGCAGCCGTACCTTCCTCTCCGGAATGGTACGGCTGCTTCTTTATTCAATCTTTCCAATGCTGGGGAAATACCGGAACAAAACTTTCGCAACCATTTTATCTTCGCTGATATAGCTGTACCGCCAGAATCTGGCATCTGCAGAATAATTGCGGTTATCTCCCATCATAAAGTAGTGGCCCTCCGGCACTTCATAGTGAAGCTCCTTCGGCGTCTCCATCTCTTCCGGCAGGTAGGGCTCGTCCAGGGGAGTCTCCGAATTGTTCAGATACACATGGCCGTCTCTGATGTCAATGATATCCCCCGGCATGCCGATAACCCGCTTTACATAGTATACTGTACTGTTCTTTTTATCCTCTCTGCCGCATACCGGGCAGACCCCCTCCGGGGTTTCCTGATACGAGATGCCGCATTCCTTACAGTCATAGCCAAAAATAAAAATCGCCACATCATTGCGCTTCGGTTCTCCAAAACGGTAGGACAAGCGGGAGCCAATCACCCGGCTTCCGGCCATAATCGTATTCTCCATGGAAGAGCTGGGAACCCTGCTGTTGGCGATAATAAATGTATTCAGTACAAATGCAATAATCGCAGCCACTACAATAATCTGTATCCAGCTGATAATCTCCTCTTTCCAGTTGATCGGCTTTTTTTCCGTATCCCTTTTCAGTCTGTCTGAAACCTGATTTTTCATAAAATATCCATATCCTTCTTTCTGTCTCATATTTTATTAGTGTAAAGGAGTTTCCCCGTTTCTGCAAGAGATTTTCGAAAAAGGTAAGAAAAGGTAAGAAATTTTTCAGATGTAGGTTACAGGGATTTTATGGTATAATGTCGATAGACATTATACTGGCGCTGATTTGCCGTCCGCTCCAACCATGTTCCATGAGGAGGTATCCCACACCAATGAAAAAACATCCCCTGGCCCTCATCGGCATTCTCTTTTTTGTATTGGCAGGCCTTTTACAGCTGGCTGCCAGAAATATAGCAGGCTTCGCGGAATGGTATACGATTACCGTATATCCTTTCATTGTCAGAATATATGGCGGCTTCTGCAATCTTCTCCCTCTCTCCGTCGTGGAGCTGGGAATTTACATTCTTACGGTGGCTGCCATCCTGTACATATGGCTTCATCTCAGGCAGTGGCAGAAAATCCTGGAGGGAGCCGTGGCTTTTTTGGGCTTTATCGCCTTTTTATTTACAGCAAACTGCGGTGTCAATTATTACCGCAGGCCCTTCTCCAGCTATCTCAGCCTGGATCTGCGGGAATCATCTGTAGATGAGCTGGAGGCTTTATGCTCCTATCTGGTAGACCAGATCAACGGGACTGTCAGAGACTATGAACAGCCCGGGCTGACAGATCAGTTTGCCATGGCCAGACAGGGGCAGGCTGCCATGGAAAAGCTGGGGACAGAATATCCCCAGCTGTCCGGCTATTATCCCCGGCCAAAGCCGGTTCTTGTCTCCTGGATCCTGGCTGTCCAGCAGCTGTGCGGCATCTACTCACCCTTTACGGTGGAGGCAAATTATAACTGGCAGATGACCGGTTACAATATTCCCCACACCCTCTGTCATGAGCTTTCCCATCTGAGAGGCTTTATGCGTGAGGACGAGGCAAATTTTATCGGCTACCTGGCCTGTATCACCTCCGAAGAAGATTTCTTTCAGTACAGCGGTTACCTGATGGGATGGGTACATGCAGGCAATGCCCTGGCTGCCCAGGACCCGGAACGGTATATGGCCCTCCGCAGCCGTCTGGATCCTCAGGCTTTAGAAGATTTGCAGGCCAACAATTCCTACTGGGATCAATATGAAGGCAAAGTGGCAGAAGTAGCCAACCAGATCAATGACACCTATCTGAAGCTTAACGATCAGAAGGAGGGCGTGAAAAGCTACGGGCGGGTGGTGGATCTGATGCTGGCATACTATCGGGAACAGAATTAGGGCGCAGGCAAAGCCTGCGCCGAATATATTAGCGTGCCACCTCCATCCGGACACTCTTCCCTTTTATCTTTGCATTTTTCATGGCTTTCATCACTACCTTGGCATTGTCGCAGGGAACCTCCACAAAGGTATATTTGTCATACATATCAATGCTCCCCACCATTCTTCCCGGAATCCCTGCCTCACCGGCAATGGCGCCTAATATATCTCCCGGCTTGACATTCTGGTTCTTTCCGATGTTCACGAACAGCCGTACCATATCTCCCCTGTCCTGTCTGGCACTTCTTGGGTTCCTTCCGCCCTGGCTGTTTCCTCTTCCCCGGTCTTTTCTGTCCCAGCCATAGCGGTCCAGTTCGTCTAAGGAACGGGCCAAGCGTCCGCTTTCCGCAATGTCCTCATTCTCTTCGCCCATAGCCAGTTTTAAAAGGGCGGCCGCCACATCCAGGGATGTGTAGTCCTCCTCCACCAGCTTCTGCTCCACAATGTGTACCATCCTGGTCAGATCCGTACCGGCCAGCAGGTCTTTCACCTGCTCCATAATCTTGTCTGCCTTAATGCTGGTAATGTCGTCCAGAGACGGGATGGCCTGGGGGATAATCTTGGTCTTGCAGTATCTCTGAATATCCCGGAGCTTGTAGACCTCCTTCCCCACTACGAAGCTGAAGGCGATGCCTTCTTTGCCTGCCCGGCCTGTACGGCCGATTCGGTGTACATAGTACTCGTCGTCCTGGGGAATGTCATAGTTAAACACCGCTCCCACATCATCCACATCGATTCCCCTGGCCGCCACATCCGTGGCAACCAGAATCTCCGTCGTGCCGTTCCGGAAGCTGTTCATCACCCGGTCTCTCTGTTCCTGCTTCAGATCTCCGTGAAGCCCCTCTGCAAAGTATCCCCTTCCCTGCAGCTCCTGCACCAGCTCATCCACCTGTTTTTTCGTATTGCAGAATGCTACGGAAAGCTTCGGGGCATACATGTCCAGCAGACGGCACATCACCTCCACTTTTGTCTTGGGCTTCACCTCATAATAATACTGGGTCACCTTGGGAACTGTCAGCTCCTTTTTAACTACCTTTACATTTACCGGGCTCTTCTGGAATTTCCTGGCAATCTCCTGAATCGCCATAGGCATGGTGGCGGAGAACATAACTGTCTGCCGATCCTCGGGAAGCTGTCCCAGGATTGTCTCCATATCCTCCAGGAATCCCATGTTCAGCATCTCATCTGCTTCGTCCAGGATCACGGTATGCACATGATCACATCGGATCGTCTTGCGGCGCATGTGATCCATGACACGTCCCGGTGTGCCGATAATGATCTGAACGCCGTCCTTTAAGCCTCTTATCTGCCGGACAATATCCTGCCCTCCGTAAATAGGAAGCACTTTAATCCCATGCATATACTTTGCCAGCCTGCGGATCTCTTCTGCCACCTGGATTGCCAGCTCTCTCGTAGGACATAAGGCTATGGCCTGGAGCTTTTTGCTGTCACGGTCAATCTTCTGGAGAAGGGGGATTCCGAATGCAGCCGTCTTGCCGGTGCCGGTCTGGGCCTGTCCAATCACATCCCTGCCCTCCATCTGTACCGGAATCGCCTGTGCCTGTATAGGCGACATTTCCTCAAATCCCATATCTGTCACTGCACGGAGAATTCTTTCATCCAGCTGTAATTCATCAAATTTAACTGTTTCCATCTAATCACCTTTCTTATACGCTTCCTGCTGCCACCCCTCGGTAGCATCTTCACAGGACGCAATTTCCATGATATCAAAAACGGGACAATTCAAGATAGAGCTTGAATCCCCCCGTTCTTCATAAGTTCTTACTATAACAGACCCTTTCTGTTATGTCAAGTCTGATTTTTCCATTGTCTGTTCTGATAGCAGCTCAGCCTCCGGCTTCCCAGACTGTTCCGGCTGCCTGACAGCTATACCTTGAACCGGTACCCTACGCCCCAGATGGTCTCAATGTACTGAGGCTTGGCTGTGTTAAACTCGATCTTCTCCCGAATCTTCTTTATATGTACTGTCACAGTGGCGATATCACCGATAGATTCCATATCCCAAATCTTGGAAAACAGCTCCTCCTTGGTAAACACATGGTTAGGATTCTGAGCCAGAAAGGTGAGCAGATCAAACTCCTTGGTGGTAAAATTTTTCTCTTCCCCGTTGACCCAGACCCGCCTGGCTGTCTTGTCAATCTTCAGCCCGCGGATTTCCACCATCTCGTTGGCCGGCATCCCGCTTCCGATCAGGCGCTGGTACCGGGCCAGATGGGCCTTTACCCTGGCTACCATCTCGCTTGGGCTGAAGGGCTTGGTAATGTAGTCATCTGCCCCCAGGCCTAAGCCCCGGATCTTATCGATATCCTCCTTTTTGGCGGACACCATAATAATCGGCGTGTTTTTCTTCTCCCGAATCCTGCGGCAGATCTCGAATCCGTCAATACCAGGAAGCATCAAATCCAAAATGAACAGATCATATTCTTCATCCAAAGCTTTTTTAAGCCCCTCGTCGCCTTCATTCTCCATCTCCACTTCAAAGCCGCTTAATTCCAGATAATCCTTCTCCAGCTCCGCAATGCTTTCTTCATCTTCAATGATCAGTATTCTCTTCATCTCGTATAACCTCCTGGTATTTTCTCAACACAAAATGAATCTCCGTGCCAATCCCCACCTTGCTTGTAGCCCAAATCTTGCCTCCATGATCCTCGATAATCTTGCGGACAATGGACAGCCCGATGCCGCTTCCGCCCTTGGATGAATTCCTGGAAGAATCTGTACGGTAGAACCGGTCAAAGATATTGGGCAGATCCTTGGCCCCGATCCCTCTTCCGTTATCTTCAATCTCCACCTGGATAAAATCTCCCACATCCTTGATCCGGATATTGATAAGCCCCTTTTTTTTGTCCAGATACTTGACAGAATTGCTGATGATATTGTTAATCACCCGTTTCATCTGCTCCGCGTCGGCAATAACCACCACGTCTTCATCTACATAATTAAAATACCCCAGCTCAATATTGTTGGCATCCAGATCCAGGCCCACCTCTTCCACACAATCCTTAAAATAGCTGGCCACATTAATCTTAGAAAATGTATACGGGATTTTATGAGAATCGATTTTTGAGTAAAAGGTCAGTTCATCAATCAGGCGATCCATGTCATTAGCCTTATTATAGATCGTCCGGATATACTTGTCCAGCTTCTCCGGCGAGGCCGCCACCCCGTCCATGATTCCCTCCACATAGCCTTTGATAGCCGTGATAGGCGTCTTCAAATCATGGGAGATGTTGCTGATTAATTCCTTGCTCTCCTTGTCGTACTGGACCTTCTCCTCCGTAGACTCCTTAAGACGGATCCGCATCTCCTCAAAATCCTGGCACAGCTGGCCGATCTCATCGTCATAATCCACATCCAAAGCAAAATCCAGATTTCCATTCTTAATCTCATGAGTCGCCTTCTGCAGCTGGCTTAAAGGCTGGAGAAGGGATTTGTATACCCATCCTATAAGCGCGGCGCCTACCAGCAGAAGAATCAGGATTCCGGCAAGTACGATCTCCACCATCATGGACTTTACTTCCGGAACAAAATCTCCAAAGCCGGACACGATAAACACGCTTCCTGTGGCCCCGTCGCTGAACTGGAAATCCTCCTGCTTCACCAGATGCTGGGTCTCCCCGTCCAGATAGATGCCGCCCTCAAAGGATCCGTCAATATCTCCGTAGGCAGGAAGCCTGTCGTACAGCCCCTCCTCCTGCTCTCCCATGCCGTTATATACGATCTGGCCGTCTCTTCGCACAAGAAGGTAGGCATACTTTCCTGCCAGTTTTTTGTTTACTGCATCTAAAAACTCCCGGTCCGTAAACTTATCCGGATCGGTCTGAATTATCTTGCGTATCTCCACCTGGCTGTCCCTGGTCAGACGGTTAAATACCTGCACGGAATTGGTGGAGAGAAGATCCACCTGCTCTGACAGCCCGTAAGCCTTTTTGAAGGAGTTTATCTGGTAGTGGCTCAGCCCCCAGAAGGCCAGATAGATAAGTGCCATAGGCAAAACCGTAACTGCAAGAAATGCCATGGCCAGACGTGTCTTAATCTTCACCGCCACTGCCCTCCTTTCAAACCTGTTGTCTCTTTCCTTTCTACCAGTATAGCATATTTACGGGCAGACATTTATAAAATGATTCTAAATTCTGGATAAAATTTCTTTCTCCTGGTTATCAAACAGCAGCCGTTCATTATACTGGTAATAGCGCTCACACAGATATTCCTGCAAAAATTTCACGCTGTAGAACCCAGTGTTTAATCCTGTCACAAACACCACCATTTCCTGGCTGTCCCCGAAAGCAGCCTCCATAAAGTCAAATCCGTGTTCCAGCCAGCGTCCGCAGTCTTCAAACAGGCTCTCATACTCTTTATTTTTCTCCTCAAAAGTCTCTTCTATTTTTTCCCACACCTGTTCCCGGGTGTGAAGCTGTTCTGCCTTTATTCGCTGAATCGTATCCTCCAGGATCCGTCCCGTGTCCTGATACAGATGGTCCTCCCTCCGCCCCAGAAGCCCGGATTCCCTCTTGTATTTCCACTCCGCCCGGGCGCCTGCGGCGATTCCCTCCAGATGCTCCAGAGGGCTGTCGTAAAGGTCTTCTTCCCCTGTGTCTGGCTTCATGCCCTTAAAAAGCTGCATAAGCCTGGTAAGCCGCTCCTCCTTCCTGTAAAGCTGCCCGAAGCAGCCGTTCAGCTTTTCCAGCAGAAGGTTCATGACGCCAAGCCTCTCGTCAAAAGGCGCTTTTGCCAGCTTGTCGCACAGAGATTCTTTTATGTGTCCTCCAAGGATGGCATCTATCTCATAATCCTTCTGATACTTATAGTAAAGCTCCAGATAATTAGCAAAATCCTTTGCGATTTTCTCATGCTGGATATACTGCCCCACCACTTCCCTGTCTGCGTTCTTTCCAAGCCTTTCATAGACTTCTATAAGCCTGGATAAATCCTCCCAGCCTCTGGGCGTGGAAAACCGTTTTCCGTCCACTGTCGTCTCAATCTGACAGAAATTCTGCTGTTTTATGTCCAGATAGGACAGGATGGCCGGGTGAATCTGTACCTGGGCAGCATATTCCTTCCATACCTTCAGATCCGGCTCCACATGTATCAGCTTGAGACGGTCCAGAGTCACCACGTCAAACTCCCTCACCGATTTGTTGTACTCCGGCGGATTCCCTGCCGCCACGATGATCCATCCTTCCGGGATCTTGTGATTTCCGAAGGTCTTGCACTGGAGAAACTGAAGCATGGCAGGCGCCAGGGTTTCTGAGACACAGTTGATCTCATCGATAAACAGGATTCCCTCTCTCAGTCCTGTAAGCTCTGTCTTTTCATAGATGGACGCCACAATCTCACTCATGGTATACTCTGTCACAGACATCCGAACCCCGTTAAATATCCTCTCCTGAATAAAGGGAAGGCCGATGGCACTCTGCCTGGTATGATGGGTGATGGTGTAGGAGACCAGGCCAATGCGGCACTCCTGAGAAATCTGCTCCATAATCTGGGTTTTCCCCACCCCTGGCGGCCCGATCAGAAGAACCGGCCGCTGGCGGATAGCCGGAATCTGGTACGCTCCGTATTCATCCTTCAGAAGATACGCCTCTATGGTATTCCTGATCTCTTCCTTCGCCCGCTTAATATTCATACTGCCTTCACTCCTTCCTGCTTCTCCTGTATGCCCTCCGGCAAATCCACATGCTCCGGCCCCAATACCAGCTTCATAGCCCAGGAGGGCACCTGGGTGTCATGGTATCGGCTGCCTGCAAAATCTTCTATAAAAATAAATGCCGTATCGTATACCGGCGCCTTCACCGGATAGATGCCCTTGCCGTCCGTAAAATATAAAAGCCCCTTCAGCTTTGTAAATTTCCCCTGGGCCCGCAGGCTGTCCACATACGCAAACACCGGCCTGAAGTCCGTCCCGCCTTTGCCCTCTATGGTAAAGTCCCTCATATAATCCTTCATCTGGGAAAGGCTGGTGATCACCCTGTCGCTGCGCACCCTGTCATCACACTGGATGATATGAATATTTACCTTTAAGAAAAAGCTTTCCGCCTCCCTTAAGATACTGTATGTTTCCTCCAGAAAATACTGCACCAGTGCTCCGGAGCAGGACATGGAGGTGTCGATGGCAATCACAAAATCTTCAACCCGGAATACCTCTTTAGACTCCAGCGGTTCAATCAGAGGCACATTCCCATAATGCTTAAGCCCATAGGTATAGTAAATATAGTCAAAGGAATCTTCGTCTATCTGAAGCTCTTCCCTCAGCACCGCAAATTTTTTCAGGAAACGCCTGTAGTCATACCGCTCCCTGTTCTCAACCTGAACCTGCTCAAGCAGGCTGTTTTCCTCCTCTGAGCCTCTCTCCTCCCGGGCCATATCCTCCATGGCTGTCTGCAGCTTCTCCCTTTTATCCTTCCAGCTATTGTTCCTTGGAACCATCTGGCTTTTGGGGGTATGCTCATACCACCGCCTGTGATCATCCACCAGAAATTCGGCTGCAAGCCGTTCATACTGCTGTTGCGATAAGCTCCACCCCTGAAGGGCCTGATAGATCCCTTCTGCTGTCAGCACCTTCATCTGCTTTCCCAGCCGAAGATAGGTATCCCGCCGAAAAGGATGGGGCGCCACATGGATGCATTTTTTGTGCATGCTGTCAATCACCGACTCCATGGCAATGTCACAGGCCAGGTTCCAGTAGTCCTGCGCCCTTTTTCCCCTGGTATCTAGATGGCAGAACAGACAGTGAAATACCATGTGCAGATAGGCCCTGTTTACATATACCCTTCCCTGACGGTACAGCTGGCACAGATTTTCCGGGTTATAATAAATCGTGAAGCCATCTGTGCCCACAGTGCCGGCAGACAGATCTGCCTCAAATCCCAGGCTGCTTAAGGCCACATCCAGAAAATGCATGTTCAGATACAGCTCATTGCGGGCATTGGATAAAATCCGGGTACACACGTTTACCATATTCAGTTCTTCTAACTGCTGCTGTCTCACAGGATCGGTCATGGCCCCTCCTTTCTCCAGGCTTTTCATACCTGTCTGCGCCTGCCTCCAGCCTTCCAAAAGCCTACAGCTGAAAACGGCGCCTTTTTATATCCCCCTTCTCCCTTCTCTGATCCATCAGATAGCTGACTGTCCCTGTCGCGCCGGCCTCTCCTGCCGCCTGGATGACCTGCTCCATCTGCCGGCTGTCAAAGGATATATGCTCCGTCAGCCACCGAAGCTCCTCCCCGTTTTCACGGTTTATTGCCTGGCAGGCAGCGGCTACACAGTGTTCCCTCAGATAACTTTGGTACATTTCGGAGTATCTGTCACTGAGCTGGCAGGGATACAGCAGCCTTCCCAGCGCTACCCGGGCCGCCAGCTCCTCTGATTCCTGCACCTGTACATAGGGAAAAAGACTGTCGTATTCCCTGAATTGAAACTGGGTATTTACAAAAGCATTCCTGTACTGCTTCCCGCACCCGTGGGTGTTGGTTACCAGGATTCTGGCCGGTGTGTTCTCCACCGCCTCCTCAAAAAATTCGGAGAAGATCAGCCTGGCCTCCTGTTTTCCAAGATATGTGACAGACAAGGTCTGCCGCAGCTCGCTTAGAATCTCCTTCATACAGGATTTCCTGCTCTCATCCACATGGAGCGTCACGCTCTCTATCCGTCCGCACCCTGTAAATACTCCGGTACCCCAGTCCAGTGTGGTGCTGTATACCTCCAGTTTTTTCATATTTTCACAATTATAAAAAGCATAGGCTCCCACCTTCTCTAAGGAAGGCGGAAGGCACAGCTCCTTCAGAAGCTTCCCTTTTAACGGAGGGAGAGATAAAGCCTCCTTCTCCTCCACCCGCCCGTCGCTTTCAGACCACCAAAACGAAAGAGGCCCTTTTTCCTCCTCATAGTTTTGATGTGAGGAAAACAGGTAGGGAGACAGCTCTGTCACCGGATTTCCCTCTATCCTGGAAGGAATGACAGCCAGAAAGTCCAGGCTTCTGCACTCTGAAATCTTAATCCTGCTGCCATTGCCCCCTTCCGTCTTCTTTTCACACAGCAATACCATGTCTTTACCTTCTCCTCTTTCTCTTACAGGGCTCCAGCCGCCGGGCTGCCATGCGCAAAAGCAGGGCAGACAGCATTATCTGCACAGGGATTGCAAAAAGCATCCAATATTCTGTAATTATATTGTCCGGCATCCGGGACAGCCAGGGAAATACATCTGCCAGCTCTATCTCTCTGCCCAGCTGGCTGTTTAATGCCACCCGGAAAACAGAAGCCGGGTTGGCCAGAAACAGATAAAAAAATCCGCCGCTTCCTCTGCTTCCTTTTGCCTGCGCCATCCCCAAAAACAGGGCCGCCAGATGATTCACGGCAACCGTCCCCGCGATCACAGCCGTTGTAAAGCAATAACTGGCTGCTGTGGCAATGGCAGATTTTTTGAAACAGGCTGAACAGAAGATACCGATACTGCCTGTGAGAAGGCCTGTGACGCTGTAACAGGCCAGAAGCATCAGAATGTCCCTCAGCATGACGCCTCCATAGACAAAGGATAAAGACAGGATGGGAAAGCTGGATATAATCAGGAGAAGTATTGTGGATAAGCTGGCAAACAGCTTGCCCAGCACAATGTCCACAGGCCTCATGTTGGTGGTAAGCATCAGATCCAGGGTCTGCCTCTCCCGCTCCCCGCTGATGCTTCCCGCCGTAATAGCCGGAACGATAAACAGAAGCAATGTAAACTCCACGATGGCCACAAAAACATAGAGATTGATAAAGCTGGAATACTGTATCTCCGCCGTTCTTTTAATCTGTGTAATGACAGAATACATGTTAAGCAGCGCAACCAGCGCCAGCACACAGTTGAACAGCAGAATAACCATGGGAAAGCGAAAAGACCGGGTGCTGACTTTTGTCTCCTGCTTATAAACCGGATTAACCTTCATGAACTAACACCAGCCTTTCCTCCTTGTGATTCGTGATCTCCATAAACACCGACTCCAGGCTTCCCTTTTCTCTCACAAATCCATAAACCCTCACGCCCTCATCCACCAATCGTTTAAGCAAAGTAGCCTCATCCTGCCTGTCTCCGGTAAAGCCTACCACAATGTCTTCCTGTTCGATGGTGATGGTCTGTACACTGGGATGGCTTCTTAAGATTTCGATAGCCTTATCCTGGTTTCCTTTTGTGGATATGATCAGGGAGCTGCTGATATTTATCTGATTCAGAATATCCGTCATCGTGCCTTCCAGCACCACGCGGCCCTGATCCACAATCCCTATATCCGTACAGATTTCCGACAGCTCCGGCAGAATATGGGAGCTGATCAGGATGGTTTTTTTCTGTTCCCGCAGATCCTTTAGAATCTGTCTGAACTCCAGGCGGGTTCTCGGATCCAGCCCTGCCGTAGGTTCATCCATAATCAGCAGGGCCGGATTGTGTATCAGCGCCCGCGCCAGGCTCAGACGCTGTTTCATGCCTCTGGACAGCCCTTCCACGAAGAAATCCGCCTTCTCATCCAGCCTTACCTGCTCCAGAAGCATCATGCAGCGTCTCCTGGCCTTCAGCCCGTAAAGCCCATAGCAGGACGCGAAAAACTCCATGTACTCCGATACCTTTACATTATCATAGATGCCGAAAAAATCCGGCACATACCCGATTTTTTCCCGTACACTCGCCGGCTCCCTGGTTACGTCAATCCCGTCGATGGTTACGGTCCCTCTGTCCGGAAGCAGAAGACCTGTGATGATCTTGATGGTTGTGGTCTTCCCGGCTCCGTTAGGCCCCACAAAGCCGTACAGGCTCCCGTCATCCACCTGCATGCTCAGCCCGTCCAAAGCCATGGACTGCCCATACTTCTTTTTAAGCCCGTCAATCTTTAACATCCTGACTCCTCCCAACTATGTTCAGCATGGGAAGCAGAACATCCCAGTTATACTCTGTCATATCTTCATATACATACCGGATGATGATCCCGTTCCCAGGCGACAGATAGGGCGCCAGTTCGTGGGCCTCATACTCCAGCTTAAGGGGATCTTTCATATCAAAGTTTCCTGAATTATGATTGTAAAAATAGATATTGCCTGTAAAAGAAACCATGCTGTTTCCGTCGCCCTGATTTATAAACTCCTCTGACACATAATTAAACAGCAGCTTCTCAATTCTTACGTCATTGCCCAGAGAATATTCCAATGTCACAGGATCCACTCCATATATGGAGTTTGTGGATTCGTCATAATTTCCTCCCAGCACCACCGGGCGTTTAACTACTGCCGGGCGGTACAGCACCTCATCCTCACTGGGATACACTGCCACTACAGAAGACGCCACCGTATAGCCCCTTGCCGTGGCTGCCTTTAAGAAGGTTCTTTCGCCGTCTCCTCCTGCCTGGATTCCCACAACCTTGGCATTGGGGGTGTACGCAGGCATAAAGTTATCCAGATAGAACTCCAGCAGGTTAGTCTTTTCCACCGCTGCCACGTATTCCTGATTCCGGATGTCAGTGCCTGTAAATGCATTTTCCCCGGAAATAAAAGATGCTATCTGGCGGATATGATTGATGGGATATTCCAGCACAGAAATATCACTTAAGCTTTTCGTCTCCCCCGGCTCCATGTCTCCAAGATAAGCCAGCTTATCATACATGAGAACCACGCAGTTTTCCATCTTTTCTTTAAAATAGCTGGTAATCTCTCCCTGTATCCCGTTTCTGTCCACCTCAATATTGCCGTAAAATCCTATATATTCCCTGTTGTCCTCCACCTTGCTCAGCTGAAAATAGCGGGGCTCAAACGCAGGGATATTCTGGATGGAGATGGCTGTCTGGTCCGGCTGATGCTCAATGGCTATGCAGTACTCTTCTGCCCCTGTAAAGGCAGGCAGCACTCCGCTGTCAAGAAAAAAGCTTCTGGTGATTGGTTTTACAGAATAATCTTCCGTAAAATAGGATGTGTACAGCTTGTTATAGGGCGCCCGGATATTCATGTAGGTGGTTTCGCTGACCGCGCTTTCTGAGGTTTCCAGAAACCGGGCATAGGTATAGAAGCTGTCCCGGAATCTTGTCTTGCTCCCCATCATATAAAAAAGTAAGGTAAACACCACGGAGAGAACAATAACCCCTGCCCTGTATAATTCAGTCAGCTCTCTTTGGCGCAGGAAAATGTACAGGCCGATTCCCACTAAAAAGATATAGATCGCCGCCTCCAGAACGTATAATCCCAGATTGGGAAGCTTGGTCACATTGCCTGTATTGATCATATTTCTCACAGCCCAATACTGGCTGGAATTGCCGCTGTACACCGATTCGGCAAGACGGTTGATTTTGTTGTTGCCCAGCACTTCTGTCAGGACATTGTCTAAGTAGGACGGGTTCTCCTGGCAAAACAAATCCAAATCCGTAAAATCGTAAGCGGCAACCGCGATGGTCCCTTTGGAATACACCACAGATGCCAGCAGGGTTCTTTCCTCGTTCGCCAATATTACATTGCCTCCTGACAGGGCAAAGTCCACACAGGGCAGCTTCAGCACTGCGTCCATAGGGTTTTCCTTGGCGTAGTCTGCCCCCATGTAGACATTCCCAACCTGGGGCGGATCATAGGACTCCTCCAAAAGCTCCGGCGCAAACCGTCCCAGTGTATCATCTGCTCTCATTCCGGTTCCCAGAATCATGGTCCCGCCGCCCCGGACCCATTCTACAAGGGCCTGGCTCTGCCTTTCCGACAGATCGCGGATCCGGTAATTGCTGATCAGAAGGACATCTATCATGTCCAGCCCGATGGTATCCTCCGGAAATGTATCGGTGGAAAATTCCACAGTCTTGGTCCGCAGCATACCGTAGTCCACACCGATTCCGTCCCAGGCCTTAAGCCTGTCCGGCGTATCGCTTAAGACACCGATAAAAAGCTCCGGAACATCCAGGCTGAAATTCAGCCTGACTCTCTTGTGCAGCACCTGTTTCCCGTCCTGGTCTGCCAGCTCCACAAACATCTGATCCGCCCTGTTTCCGATGGGAAAATACATCTGCTTTTTTTCCCCGCCGTCTGCCGGGACTGTCACCGGAAAATCATATCTGTATATATCATAGTCTGATTCCATAGTCAGGATCCGGATGTTTCCCTGAAATTCCTGTGCCTGTGTGTTCACAAGCTCCACCTCTAGGGGAATATATCTTCCGCCCTTGGCATTCTCCCCGTATCCGTAGGTCAGCTCCATGCGGATCGGGGCTTGCATCTCCCCTTCCCCAGGCTCCGGGGAGGTACTTTTTCCGCAGGCGGCAAAAACAGCAAATAGGACCAGCACTAAAACAAGCGGCCCTATCCACAATCTGCGTTTAATATTCATGACGTTCCTCCAGACCTCCGAAGTTTTCCCGGTTAATATCAAAGTTTACTTTCAGTTTTACGGTAAATACGGTCCCTTTCAGGTCGCTGGCAACGCTGATGGTCCCGCCATGCATATCTACAATATTCTTGGCAATGGCAAGTCCCAGCCCGGTCCCGCCGGTATTGGCAGAGCGGGACTGCTCCACCCGATAGAACTTGTCAAACAGAAGAGGAAGCTCGTCCTTTGGGATCACATACCCGTAGTTGGTGACAGATACAGTGACGATGGTCTGGTCAGCATGAACCTTTACCAGAATCCTCTTTCCCTCTGTCCCGTATTTAATCGCGTTGTTAATCAGGTTGTCAAACAGGCGGGCCAGAAGGTTTCCGTCTGCCTTGATCACCTTGGACGGCACATTGCTCTTAAGCTCATAGGCCAAACCTTTATCCATAAAGGCAGGATAAAACTCTTCCAGAAGCTGGCTCAACAGCTTGACGATATCCACCTTGGAAACGCGCATGGATATCTTGCCATAGTTAAGCTTTGTAAAGCCAAACAGATCCTCGATCAGCTTCTGCAGCCTCTTTGCCTTGGTGTAGGTAATGTCTATGTATTTCTTCTTCATATCCGGATCCATCTGTGCCGTGTTGGACAAAAGCTCCAGATAGCCGATGATGGAGGTCAACGGGGTCCGCAGGTCATGGGCAATATTGGTAATCAATTCGTTCTTCGTGCGCTCTGACTCCCGCTCTTTATCCATCAATACCCGGATCTCTTCTACCATTCGGTTCAGATTTGCCGCCATATCAGCAAATTCATCGTCCCCCACCACTTCCACGGTTGTGTTCAGATCCCCGTCGGAAATATTTCTCATAGCCGTGGAAATCTTGGAGATATAGCTCATGGACCTTCCCTGAAGGAGAAGGAAGGTTACGGCAAACACCAGAATCCCTGCCAGCACATACAGAAGGATAATCACTGTATCTGGCTGGTAGAACATGGAAGCCAGGCTTCCCTCTCTCCCTCTTTCTGCAGCATATTCCCCTATCATAGTCAGGTTGGTAACCAGAAAAACCACCACCAAGCAGGAGACTACTGCGCTGTAGATCACATTGGTCACCACTCTTATATGGTAGCGGCGGCTCATATCATTTTTCAATTTTGTATCCTACCCCCCACACAGTGGTGATAATCTTGTTTTCTCTGGTGTCCTCTTTCATCTTGCCCCGGAGACGCCGGATATGTACCATAACCGTATTGTTGGCCTCATACACCTTTTCATTCCATACCTTCTCAAAAATCTCATCCGTGCTGAATACCTTTCCCGGATTGGAGGCCAGAAGATAGAGGATGTCAAACTCAATGGGAGTCAGTTTAATCTCCTCATCATACACAGTCACTTTATGGTTATCCTTGTTGATCACCAGCCCTTTGATGGTGATTTCATTCTTTGCAGTCTCCCTGGTATTGCTGTTGGGGTTTAGCTGGGTGTAGCGGCGAAGCTGGGACTTGACCCTGGCGGTCAGCTCCAGAGGGTTAAAGGGCTTCACCACATAATCGTCTGCCCCTGTCCCCAGGCCCAGGATCTTATCTAAGTCTGTGGAGCGGGCGCTCAGCATGATAATCGGGATGTTGTTGTTCTCCCGGATCTTTTTACACATCTCCAAACCGTCCATACCCGGCATCATAATGTCTAAAAGCACCATGTGGATATCCTCTTTTTCCAGAATCTCCAGGCCGGCTATGGCACTGTCTGCTTTAAATACTTTATATCCGTCGCTGACCAGATAAATTTCCACCAGGTCGGCAATTTCCTTTTCATCGTCAACCACTAAAATGTTGATCTGTGGCATTGTAAGGCCTCCTTAACTTCATTTGTATTCATTATATCATGTCCATAAGACTTTTGGCCGTATTTTTTCATGTCAAAAATGGAAACCGGCGGGACAAAAGCCTAAATATGGTTTTCTTTCGGAATAAACACCCTTGTATTTACCGGATCATAGCTGGCATGTATCGATTTGACGGTATTCACCGCTTCCTGGCAGAAGGTGTCCTGGGCTCCCAGGGAGGCCTTCCCTCTTCTGTCAATCTTCTGGTACGTCCCGTCCGGCAAAAGGATGTGGGCCTTCAGATTATCCTCCAGCTGCACCTGTAAAATGTGCATGGCCTTGTGCCTCAACTCTTCATCCAGAATCGGAAACAGAATCTCCACCCGGCGATCCAGATTCCTGGGCATCCAGTCTGCACTTCCCATATAGATTTCCGGCGCACCGTCATTTTCAAAGTAGAAAATCCTGCTGTGCTCCAGGAAATTCCCTACAATAGAGCGGACGGAAATATTCTCGCTTAAGCCGGGGATTCCCGCCTTCAGGCAGCAGATTCCCCTGACAATCAAATCAATCTTTACCCCTGCGCAGGACGCCTCATACAGGGCCCCTATAATCTCCCGGTCACACAGGGAGTTTACCTTGGCTATGATTCTGGCAGGCCTGCCGCTGCCGGCATAAGCCGTCTCCCTCTGGATCATGCGCATAAACCGTTTTCTCAGCCAGATAGGCGCAATGCTTAACTGATTCCAGTTTAGTGGCTCTGAATAGCCTGACAGCATGTTAAATACAGCTGTGGCATCTTCTCCGATCTGGGGATGACAGGTTAAAAGCCCGCAGTCTGTGTACAGCTTTGCCGTGGAGTCATTATAGTTTCCGGTTCCCAGATGCACGTAGCGCCGGATTCCGTCCTCCTCCCTGCGCACCACCAGCGTAATCTTGGAGTGGGTTTTTAACCCTAAAAGCCCGTATATCACATGGCAGCCTGCCTTCTCCAGCATCTTCGCCCAGTTAATGTTGTTCTCCTCATCAAATCTGGCCTTTAATTCCACCAGCACGGACACCTGCTTGCCGTTGTCCGCTGCCTCCGCCAGCGCCGCGATGATGGGGGAGTGGCCGCTGACCCGGTATAAGGTCTGTTTAATGGCCAGAACCTCCGGATCACGTGCCGCCGTCTTTACAAAATTCACCACCGGGTCAAAGGATTCATAGGGATGGTGCAGCAGAATGTCTCCTTTTCTGATATTGGCAAATATATCGTCGTCATTCATAAAAGCCGGATTGGGCTGGGGATTATAGGCAGGGGCTTTCAGGTGATCAAAGCCTTCCAGCCCGTACATCTTCATCAAAAATGTGAGATCCAGGGGCCCGGCGATCTCATAGATGTCTTCGGAGTGAATATCCAGCTCTTTTTTCAGCCGCTTCAGTATCCGCTTATCCACATCCTCCTCTATCTCCAGGCGGATGACCTCGCCCCACTGGCGCTTCTTTAGCTGCCTCTGAATCTCCTTTAACAGATCCTCCGCCTCTTCCTCATCGATAGTCAGATCCGCGTTCCGCATGATCCGGAAAGGATGGGCCGTGATAATGTCATAGTTTAAAAACAGGGACTGTATATTCCGCTCAATGATCTCCTCCAGAAGAATCACTGCCTGTCCTTCCTGGCCGGGAAGCTCCACAATCCTGGGAAGGACGGCGGGAACCCGCACCACGGCAAAGTCCAGCACTTCTTTTTCGTCTTTCTTCTTCAGTATGGCAGCAATATTTAAGGATTTGTTGTGTACCAGGGGAAATGGCCTGGACGAATCCACTGCCATAGGCGTAAGCACCGGAAATACATTGTCTTTAAAGTACCGGTCCACATACCTGCCTTCCTCCTGCGTCAGCTCCTCATGTCTCGTCACAATCCGCAGCCCGCTTTGCTTAAGCGCAGGGAGAAGGGAGCGGTTGTAGGTGGAATACTGCAGATCAACCAGATGATGGGTCTTCTCCCCGATAGCTGTCAGCTGCTCCGCAGGCTGCAGACCGGCAATATCCGGTTTTGTATACCTGGCATGAACCATATCCTTTAAGGATGCCACCCGCACCATAAAAAATTCATCCAGGTTAGATGCCGTGATGCTTAAAAATTTCAGGCGTTCAAATAAAGGAAGGCTTTTATCCCTGGCCTCCTCCAGAATCCGATAATCAAAGTCCAGCCAGCTTAACTCCCGATTCACATAATTTTCCGCTTTCACATAGCGGCTGTCCAGCTCTGCCACTTTTTACGCCCTCCTTTTCTGTTTCACAACAGGACGGATTCCGAAAATTTCTTCAAAGAAATCCGCCTTGGCATTGATTTCCATAATCTCCAGGCTTAAATCCTCCGGATAATTGACTGCAATCACCAGTTCCTTATCTTTTACAGCTATCTTGCAGTCTGCCATCTTCTGACGGTGGCTTCTGTCCATGGCGTTGGCTAATCTTAAAATAGCAGTCAGCTTGGCCACCACAATATCCGTCTTCTGATAATCAAAGTGTTCTATATTATAGCGAACCACATTGGCAATGGTCTCCCGCTCCCTGTGGGACAGCCCGATTATCTCCGTGGACATGACTATGTCATATCCGCAGGGACTGGGATCCTTTAAGCTGACGAATTTGCCGCAGTCATGGATCACAGTGGCGATCCGAAGAAGCAGGCGCTGTCTTGGCCCCATGCCGTGATACTTTTTCATGGCGTCAAAAATTGCCGACACATACGTTTCGATGCACTGGCCATGGCTGCTATTGCAGCGATAGCGCTTGGCCATATTTTTAGACATGGTCATAATATCATCGTCAAAGTTATGGCTGAATTTCAGGCACCTGACAGACTCTGCATACTCGGCAGCCATCCCGTCGCTCAGACGGATTCCCGGAACCCACAGCATCTCTGCTCCGGTCAGCTCCAGAATCTGTTTATAGATGATGACCCCGGGAATAATCAGCCTTGCATAATTTTCATTTACCCCGAATCTGTCTTCGATCTGGTACAGAGACATTTTCATCAGACGCTGGTAAGCCTCCATAAATTGGGGGGCAGTAATATGGTCTGCCCTTCCTCCCTTGAGCACGTCTCTGGCCAGGTACAGGATAGACTCCCCGATTCCAATCAGGTGTTTAATGTCTCTGTCCTTTAAATACATCTTCTTAAACGCGTACAGCTCATTATCCACCAGATCCTCGATAATCCTCTGTTCCGTCTCACTGTCCCCATGGATTTTAGACAGAATCCCCTGGATTTTCAAGATTCCCATGGGAATATTCTGGGTGGCTACCAGCCGGTCCTTATCAAACAGGGAAATCTGCATGCTGCCAAAGCTTACGTCTGCAATGGCTGTTCCTTTCTGGATAATCTTCTGGAACTCTGCCTCCTTCATGGCTATGGCCTTGTACCCTAAGAATCTCTGCTCGGAATTGCTGAGAATCCGAATCTCAATACCCGTGCGGACCTTTATCTGATCCAGGACAATCTTGTTGTTCTGTGCTTCCCTCATGGCTGTGGTGGCATAAGCCCGGAAGTCCTCCACCTTGTATGCCTTCATAACCTGAGAAAACCGCTCCAGCACCTGGCACATCTCTTCCACCAGCCTGTAGCTGATCTTTCCTGTCCTGTAGGTGTCCTTTCCCAAAGGAATCATGTGCCGCAGATGGTCGATCTGGCGCATTTCATTTTTAGACAAAACCTCATAAATGCAAAGCTCCAGCTCAAAGGAGCCTACATCTATGGCTGCGAATACATGTGCCGCCATTCTCATCCCTCCATTTATTTACTCTCACTGTTTTCCCAGCAGATATGTAATAAACTGGGCAGCCGTCCTGCCGGACAGCCCGCCATGGTTCATCTCCCATCGGATGGCTTCGGAATACAGCTCCTCCTCTGGCATCTGTATATGGTTTTTCTCTGCAAGGACCTTCACAATATTCTGGAACTCCTTCTTTTCCGGAGAGCCAAAGTAGATGGTCACGCCAAATCTTGCCACCAGAGACAGCTTTTCCTGTACCGTGTCATTGACATGGAGTTCATCATCCAGCTCCCGTTTATCGCTGAATTTTTCCCGAATCAGATGACGCCGGTTGGAGGTTGCATAGATCAGCACGTTCTGAGGCCTTCTTCCCAGCCCTCCTTCTATAATTGCCTTTAAATACTTATATTCCAGCTCGCTCTCCTCAAAAGACAGATCGTCCATATAGACGATAAACCGGTAATTCCGATCCTGGATCTGTTCCAGGACAGAGGACAGGGCATGGAACTGATGCTTGTAAACCTCCACGATCCGCAGCCCCTGTCCATAATATGCGTTGAGAATCCCCTTGATGCAGGAAGACTTCCCGGTTCCTGCGTCGCCAAACAGCAGCACATTGTTGGCTCCCCTGCCCCGGATAAAATTCTCCGTATTCTCAATCAGCTTCCTCTTCTGGCTCTCATATCCCACGATGTCGTCCAGATATACATGATCCACATTGACGATAGGCTCAATCCTGGCCTCATGTCCATCCTCCCTGATCCGAAAGGCCTTGTTCAGTCCGTACTTGCCCACTCCGAATTCCCGGTAAAACTGGGTCACCCCGTTCTGGAATTCCTCAAGGTCCGTGGCTTTTTCAAGGGCCACAGAAAGCTGTATAAGCCTGTCTCTCACCCGCTCATTGAAAATCTGGCCAGCCCTTCCCGAAGGCACAAAGGACGCCAGATTGTGCCAGATATCTGAACCGCCGGACAGCTGATCCAGCTTTTTAATGTCCTGATGAAATAAATCTTTCAGTATCTGAAAATCCTGACGGGCCAGGGCAGACAGGGTTCCTCCCATGTCCCCTCTGATCTCGCAGGACACGCTGTAGGCATTCTCATGGTTTGCCAGGCACAGCGCCAGAAAGCAATGCCACAGGTTCCCCTGGAACCCATAGTCTGCCGCCAGCTGAACCAGCTGGCCGGCACAGGCATAGGCGTCCGCCTGATTCTTATCCCCGTCGCCTAAAAGAAGCCCTGCCATCTTATTGAACAATTCTTGATATCTGAAATTCCGGTACAGAACTAACGGTCTCCTGTCCATGTAAGTGCTTCCTCCCGCTTTCAATAATTTCCCAGAATCCTTACATGCAGAGCCTCCTCGGCTATGCTGTGCAGGGCATTCTGAACCCTGCTGTCTCCCAGGTTTCCTTCAATATCCACAAAAAACCGATATTCCCAGTTTCTCCCCAGAATCGGTCTGGATTCGATCATCACCATATTGACTCCGCAGTAGATAAAATTCCCCAGCATATTGTAGAGGGTACCTATCTTGTGAGGAAGCTCAAAGCATATGCTGATCCGCCCTGCATCCTTTGTGTAAATCTTCTCCTTTGCCAGGATGATGAAGCGGGTAACATTGTTTTTGTTGTGATTGATCCCCGGCGCCAGAACCGAAAGGCCGTAGAGACGCCCTGCAGTCTGGCTGGCTACTGCCGCCTGGCGGCAGTCTTTCTCCTCGATGATCTTCTTTGCCGACACGGCCGTGTTCTCCACGCTGATCTGCTTCCACTGGGGATGGGCATTTAAGTACTGGGAACACTGCATCAACGCCTGGGGATGGGAATACACAACCTGTATATCCTCCATGGTACTTCCCGGAAGGCCCAGAAGGGCATGGTTCACAGGCAGAAAAATCTCCCCCACTATCACATTCTCATGGCTGATCAGCAGATCATAATTATCGATGACTGCTCCCGCGGAAGAATTCTCGATGGGAATGACTGCATAATCTGCGTTTTCGTTCTCCACCTCCGTCATGGCAGCTTCCCATGTTTTTACATGGTAGACATCTGTATCTTCTCCAAAGTATCGCAGCGCCGCCTCATGGCTGTAAGCCCCTTCCACTCCCTGGTATACCACCCGGACGCCCTCTTTTTTCAGGCTGTCTACCATGGTAAATCCAGATTCTGTCTTCCTGCCGTGCTGTTCCAGAATCTGATATTGCAGCCTGCGGCTGATAGTCATCAGCTGGGCAAACAGCTCCTCTGCCGCCTGCTCATTAAACGCTCCGTGCGCCAGTTCTTTTACGGAAGCGATCTTCTGCTTCTCTCTGTCCCGGTCAAAGACAGGTTTTCCTGTCTCTATCTTATAAGCGGCCACCTGTCCGCATACCTTCAGCCTCTCCTCCAAAAGCCGCACAAGCTCTCTGTCAATCCCATCCAGTTCCTTCCTAAGCTCCAGTAAATCCATACGCCTGTCTCCTCTTCTGCTCTTTCTGCTTTTACTGCTTTTTATCCTTTTACATGTTCTGGCCCCTTATGGCTTTTTCCTTTTGAAGCAGTTTTCCTATCTCTTCCCGGGTATATGCCCCTGCAAATTTCCTCTTCTCCGGCTCCAGCTCCTTCACAATAAAGGGGGTTCCAAACTCTATGGTTACATTGGCTTTTTTCATAAAGGGAATATGCTTTTCAAATATCTCCGCCGTGCCTGTGATGGCTACCGGAACCACAGGACAGCCGGACTTCTCCGCAATCTTTAAGCTGCCCTCCTTAAAGGGAAGCATATCCATAATATCCCCGTCCGAATTTCTGGTTCCCTCCGGGAAAATCCACACGGAGACTCCTGCTTTTATCTGTTCGATCCCTTTTATGATGGTTTTCATGGCCTCCTTTAAATTGTCTCTGTCCAAAAACAGGCAGTGGACATTCTCCATCCAGTTGTACAGAAGAGGATACCGCTTCATCTCCTTCTTGGCCACAAATCCCAGCAAAGTGGGAACCGTGGTGTAGCCTACCAGAATGTCAAAATAGCTTCTGTGATTTCCCACGTACAGAACCGCCCTGTCCCCAGGCACATTCTCCTGCCCTTTTACCGTTATATGTACCCCCACCATTGTAAGAATAAAGCGGAACACATGCTGCACTATATGAAGGCTCTGCCAATCTTTTTTCTCCGGGTTTTTCTTTCCCAGATATGCCTCCCAGACAAGCAGCGGAATGCTGAGTACCAGAAATAAAATAACGGTCAATGCAACTGCTATAAACTTAATCATGTGTCTCTCCTTCTCCGTAGCTTTAAGCGCCCCTGCCGCCACGCTTTTATCCTTTTCATTTTAGTATAAGAAGGGCGCAAATACAAGTCTTATGCGCCCTTCTTTTTTGTGATTCTTTCAAATAAAAGCCCGGTGCAAAACCACAGCGGCGCAAAGTCCAGCCGAATCAGCCCGTTGATATTGCTGTGGCGCCCTGTGTAGTCCCAGGGGCAGATGCCCTTTGCCCTCAGCCAGGTGCCCGAGATATACTCCGCCACAAAAATCAGCACCATATAGAGCATGCCGTGACGCAGGATCTTGTCCCACAGGGTCAGATCCACCGCCTCCGCCGTGACGGAAGCTGCCGTCCTTTTTCGCGGAAGGCTCATCCTGCCGGTCACATCCAGCCAGCGGTCAATCCCCTTTCCTATAGGGGCCAGCAATGCTCCCAGGCCATAGATGGGAAACATAAGGAGAGAAGTCTTTCCCATAAGCCGCCAGTCATGAAGCATCATGGATTCCACGGAGGTAAACATTACCTCCAGACACCATCCGGTTACACCGCATTTACAAAAATTAATTCCTGCCTGTTTTACGTAGTTGATCATCTTCATGTTGCTATTATAAACATCTTAAGATTTTCTATTCACAGGCCTGCTACAAAAGCGGCGACAAAAGCCTGCTGCACTGCTCCTTTACCCGCACCACAAGCCCCCTCTGCTCGTACCTTTTCTTCGTGATCTCCCTGCAGTGATCCAGATCCTTTAAAAAGGCGGCCTCCAGCTTCTGGGTAGTCTCTGCATCGAAAATAGTGGCATTGACCTCAAAATTCAGCTCAAAGCTTCGGATATCCATATTGGCGGTTCCGTAGCAGCTTACCAGGCTGTCCACCATCACCCCCTTGGCATGAAGGAATCCGTCCTCATAGGTATAGCACCTGGCTCCGGCGGCCAGCATGTCTTTCACATAAGAGTAGGTTGCCCAGTACACAAAAGGATGATCCGGCTTGCAGGGAATCATCAGGCGCACATCCAGCCCTGATTCCGCAGCGATCTTGAGAGCTGACAGCACTGCATCGTCCGGTATAAAGTAGGGGGTCTGGATATAAATGTGATGCTTGGCCTTATGAAACAGCTGAAGATAATTATTCCTTATCTGGCGGTTGCTGGCATCCGGCCCGCTGTTGATAATCTGGATCCCGGCCCGCTGTCCGAACAGCTCCGGCTTGGGCACATCCATATCAACAGGCCTTCCGTCTTTCTCCTTTCGTGTCTCCTTATCCGACAGTCCGAAATATTTCCCATTTTTAAACAGATTTTCCCTGGTGGCATAGTTCCAGTCCAGGACAAAACGAATCTGAAGGGCGTACACCGCGCTTCCCCGTATTTTTAGATGGGTATCTCTCCAATATCCAAACTTCGGATCTTTGGAAATATATTCCCGTCCTATGTTAAACCCTCCCACATAGCCTGTTTTTCCGTCGATAACCACGATTTTCCTGTGGTTTCTATAGTTTACACGAAGCTGAAGCCGGCCCAGAAACGCCGGGAAAAATTCTCCCACCTGGATCCCGCTGCTTTTCAGCCTTTTCCAGACCCGCTTTGGCATGAATCTTCCTCCCATACCATCATACAGGATCCGCACCTCCACCCCTTCCCTGGCCTTCTCCTCCAGAATGGGAATGATAGACTGAAACAGCTCATCATTTTTTATAATATAATACTGAATATGGATATATTTTTCCGCCTTCTTCATTTCCTCCTTCAGATCATCGAACTTTTTCACACCGTCTGTAAAAATATCCACCGTATTGTCCACTGTAAAAACAGCCCCTGAGGTAGTCAGGTTGTATAAAACCAGATCCTCATAGTCCCTGCACAGGGGATCCCGAAACCAGCTTTCCCTGTCCTGAATCCCCTCTTCCTGGGATTTGATAGGATATCTCAGCCGATCCTCCACCTCCTTGACATGAAACATTTTGCTCTTTCTAAAGTCCTGGCACAGCACCAGATACAGAAGGAAGCCGAAAATCGGCAGAAAATACAGGGCCAGAAGCCATGTCCACACTGCTTTGGGATCCCTTCTCTGAAAAAAGACAATGACCACTGACAAAATCAAATTGATATAAAGCAGATTTTCCATCAGCCAATCCCAGACGGTTCCCACGGATGTCAATATCATTTCCATACAACACTCACCTCACTTCATGCCTGCTATTTTACTCTTGTTTATTTTTGTCTGCAAGGGTTAAAATAAACACTTCGATCGTTGCTAAACGAGTGCCACTGGCACTCAGCAACCTTGCGGAGCGTTTTTGTTTCATAGGATGTTATTTCCTATGAAAAAAGACCGGAGCACTCCGGTCATTTATCAGTTATGGTTTCTATCTCAGGTTCTTTACCTGTGTAGCATTTTACTCTGTAGTTCTTCCATTCAAGCTCAAATCCGCCGTAGCCCTCACTGCCGTATGACGCATTTACATAGATGATCCAGGTTTCTTCCAGATTGGTTCCGTCAATCTTATCAAACAATGGATTTTCCGGATCTCCCACAGGTGTTGCGGTCAACCGGCGAATGATCTGGCGGCTGGAGGTTTCCTCCAGCCTCTGCTCCTCAAGATATTCCCGCAGCACAAAAGAAATCATCCTGGCATTGTATTCCAGCACCTTTTCTTCTGTTTTCCTTTTTATGTTCTGGTATGCGGGAACGGAGACAGCCGTCAAAATGGAAATAATTGCTATAACTGCCAGCATCTCCAGTAATGTAAAGCCTCTGTTCTCAGATAAACTGGTTTTTCTCCGAAGCATATACATAATCAATGGATTTCAGCGTTTCTTCTATCTGTTCCCGGGATATGTCCGCAGCCTTGCAGAACTCCTCCAGAGAAGGATAGAAATCTCTCAGTTGTGTATTTACGTAGCTTAAAAGCATTACCGGATCTTTAGGTATCGATTTCATGACATTGCCCTTTCAAATATAAGATTTCCAAATTGACGGTGTTATGATAACACAGAACAGACTTACTTTTCAATGGCGCCCCGCGCCCTGTCCATTTATGGATATTTTCTTTATTTCATGTTATACTGATTTCTAAATGTACTCTCGAAGTCTCTTTGTGCCTGATTTTGTGAGATGATTTTTTGTCAGATGTACATAAATTTAGGTGCATAGGACGGAAAATCAGCCGCAGAGGCAGGTACAAGAGAGATTCCGGGAGTACATCTAAAATAATTTATATAAGGAGCCTCCACAGATGAAGCGTATTCTTTTAATTGCCACTGGCGGCACCATCGCATGCAAGCGAAGCGATGCCGGCCTTAAGCCTCTCATTTCCTCGGACGAGCTTTTGTCCTACGTTCCCGGCACAAAAGAGTTCTGCCATACAGACGCCATACAGCTTTTCAACATAGACAGCACCAACATCCAGCCGAAACACTGGGTTGCTATGGCTGCCGCCGTAGAAAAACATTATGATGACTATGACGGTTTTGTCATCTGTCATGGCACGGATACCATGGCCTATTCTGCTGCTGCACTGTCCTACCTGATTCAAAATTCGCCAAAGCCCATTGTCATCACCGGCGCCCAGAAGCCTATTGATATGGAAATCACAGACGCCAAAACCAATCTGTCCGACAGTCTCCGGTTCGCCGCCTGCGAGAAAGCACATGGTGTCAATATTGTCTTTGACGGCAAAGTCATCGCGGGAACCCGTGGCAAAAAGGAGCGTACCAAAAGCTACAATGCATTCTCCAGCATCAACTTCCCCTATATCGCCGCCATCCAGGAAGAACATATCCTGTTCTACCTGGATGACAAGGAGCTGCTATCCCGGCCGGTTTCTTTCTACCGGACTTTAAATCCCATGGTGGGGCTTTTAAAGCTGATTCCCTCCATGGATGCGTCCATCCTTGACTATATGGCTGAACATTATGATGCTGTCATCATCGAATCCTTTGGCGTCGGCGGCCTTCCTGACTATCAGACCCGCAGCTACTACTCTGTGGTGGAAAAATGGATCTCTCTGGGAAAGACCATCCTCATGTCCACCCAGGTCACCAATGAAGGAAGCAACATGTCAGTCTATGAAGTCGGACGGACCATCAAGCATGAATTCGGCCTGCTGGAATCCTATGACATGACCCTGGAGGCCGCCGTGACAAAGCTTATGTGGATTCTGGGCCAGACACAGGATCGGGATTGCATCAGAAAACTGTTCTATCAGACCATCAACCGGGATATTCTGTGGAATAACTTTTAGGCTGCTCTCCGCAGCATATTTTCAGATTTGCCGGGCTATGATACGCGGGCAGTCAGGCTCTGGCCGCCGTCGTCGGTATCTATGACGATGGTGTTCCCTGCCCTTACCTGATCATTCAGTATAATCCTTGCTGCCAGTGTCTCCACATATTTCTGCAGGTACCTCTTCAAAGGCCTGGCTCCGTATACCGGATCATATCCATGTTCTATGACGAAGCTTTTTGCCTTATCCGTCAGCGCCACCTGTATCTCCCGGTCTGCCAGCCGCTTGTTGGTATCTGCAACCAGCAGGGATACGATATTTCCGATACACTCTTTTGACAGCGGCTTAAAGAGAATAATCTCATCCAAACGATTCAGAAATTCCGGGCGGAAATGGCTTCGCAGGTCATTCATGGCCATATCTTCCGCCTCTTTCTGAATATTCCCCTGCTCATCAATCCCCTCCAAAAGATACTGGGAGCCAATGTTAGAAGTCATGATAATAATGGTATTTTTAAAGTCCACTGTCTTCCCTGTGGAATCGGTAATACGTCCGTCGTCCAATACCTGCAAAAGCACATTGAACACATCCGGATGGGCCTTTTCCACCTCATCAAACAGGACTACGCAGTAAGGTTTTCTTCTGACTGCCTCTGTCAGCTGGCCGCCTTCGTCGTATCCCACATATCCTGGAGGCGCCCCGATGAGACGGGCTACGGAATGTTTCTCCATATATTCGCTCATATCGATACGAACCATGTTGGTTTCATCATCAAACAGGCTTTCAGCCAGGGCTTTGGCCAGCTCTGTCTTACCTACACCGGTAGGTCCCATAAACAGGAAGGAGCCGATGGGCTTTGTAGGATCTTTAATTCCGGCCTTGGAACGGATAATGGCTTCTGTTACTTTCTCCACCCCTTCATCCTGTCCTACCACCCGCCTGTGAAGCACAGTATCCAGGTGCAGGGTCTTGCTTCTTTCGCTCTCTGTCAGCTTGGCTACCGGAATGCCGGTCCAGCGGGAAATGATTCTGGCGATCTCATCCTCTGTAACGCTCTCATGCACCAGACTCAAATCCTGGTTTTTCACCTTCTCTTCCTCTGCTGCCAGCTGCTTCTGCAGCTCAGGAAGTTTGCCGTACTGCAGCTCCGCCGCTTTATTCAGATTATACTCCTGTTTCGCCTGGGCGATCTGGCGGTTGACGTTCTCAATCTCCTCTCTCAGGGAGGACAGCTTCTCCACCGAGGTTTTTTCGTTCTCCCACTGGGCCTTCTTCACCGTAAATTCATCGTGCAGCTCCGCCAGCTCCTTCTGCAGATCCGCCAAACGGTCCTGACTGAGATGGTCTGTCTCCTTTTTCAATGCCGCCTCTTCAATCTCCATCTGCATAATCTTCCGTGACAGCTCATCCAGCTCCGCAGGCATGGAATCCAGTTCCGTCTTAATCATGGCACAGGCCTCATCCACCAGGTCAATGGCCTTATCCGGCAGGAAACGGTCAGAAATATATCGATCCGACAGCATAGCCGCCGAAACCAGGGCTGAGTCCGTAATTTTCACGCCATGAAATACTTCGTATCGCTCTTTCAGTCCTCTTAAAATAGAGATGGTATCCTCCACCGTAGGCTCTTCCACCATCACCGGCTGGAAACGCCGTTCCAGGGCCGCATCCTTCTCTATATATTTCCGGTACTCGTCTAATGTGGTAGCGCCGATACAGTGCAGTTCTCCCCTGGCCAGCATGGGTTTCAGCATATTGCCCGCATCCATGGAGCCTTCCGTCTTTCCGGCTCCCACTATGGTGTGGAGTTCGTCGATAAACAGGATAATCTGTCCGTCGCTTTTCTTCACTTCTTCCAGAACCGCTTTCAGACGCTCCTCAAACTCGCCTCTATACTTAGCTCCGGCCACCAGCGCTCCCATGTCAAGGGCAAACAGCTTTTTATCCTTCAGCCCTTCCGGCACATCTCCTCTGACAATTCTTTGAGCAAGGCCTTCTACCACGGCTGTCTTTCCTACGCCCGGCTCACCAATCAATACCGGATTGTTCTTTGTCTTACGGGAAAGGATTCTTACCACATTCCTTATCTCCCCGTCACGGCCAATCACAGGGTCCAGCTTCTGATTTCTTGCCCGCTCCACCAAATCGTAACCGTATTTTTCCAGAGTATCATAGGTAGCCTCCGGATTGTCGCTTACCACTCTCTGATTTCCTCTCACGGTAGTCAGGGCCTGAAGAAAACTTTCCCGGTTGATACCGTATTGTTTAAACAGCTCCTTTAACGTGCGGTCCGGCTGTTTCAGCATGGCCAGGAACAGATGCTCCACAGACACGTATTCGTCGCCCATGGCCTTGGCCTCGTCCTCCGCGCTTATCAAAACCTTATTCAAATCACTGCTGACATACAGCTGGCCGCCTCCGCTTACCTTGGTCAGACGGTTTACTGCCTGCTCCGCCTCATTTAAGAACATCTCTTTGGAAATGTTCATCTTGGTGATCAGCTTTAAAATCAGGCTGTCCTCCAAAGTAAGAAGGCTGTACAGCAGATGCTCCTGCTCCAGCTGCTGGTTCCCATGCTCATAGGCCAGCTTCTCACAATTTTGTACAGCTTCCACAGATTTCTGGGTAAATTTATTAATATTCATATTGTTCCTCCTTCCGGAATCAATGAGAATTTATTTGCTCTTTGTTCTATCCGTACTATAACACTAATTGTTAGCACTGTCAATAGTTGAGTGCTAATTGTTTTGTGAAGAATTTGTGAAGCCTAGATTTTGTAAACTTCACAGGGGTGCTCGTTCTTTATTTCTTCGCGGGTACTTTCACCCTCTGTAAATTGCTCCATCTTTCTATCCTTCTGCGGTATTAACTAAAGAAATCAAACTCATCCACCGCAAAGGCGATGTCAATCCGGAACGGCTCACGCTGCGGCATCTGCAATTCCTGTTCATCTGCAATTACCAGATAGTAAGTAGCAGTATTGCTGTATTTCAGAGATTTCAGATTAAACTGGCAGCGAAAAGTTCTTTCTGCACCGTTGCCGCTGGTCTTATCTGCAATAATCTTCTGAACATCACTGATCTGCTTACCGTTTTCGTCCGTAAAGTAAACCTGATAAGTAGCTGCTTCACGGTTTGCACTGACTGCATCCTTCTGATAGAAGTTTAGTGAAAAAATCATATTGCTGATTTTTCGGTTTGTGGACAGCAGATTGACTGTTACCGGTTTGGTATCATATTTCTGCTTATTACGCTTATACTCCATAGAATCACTGCGGAGATAATGGTACTCAATCACCGGGACAACCATTTCCTGCAAGCTGATACCGCCATGCACAAAATTCATGCCGCCGCCATTCATCTTGATACGAATACTTTCTCTCGGTGCAAATCCATCAAATTCTGTATTTCCACCCAGAAATTTTACGGGCATCAAATAATCAGGTTGCACGCCTTTCTGCATAATTGCATATCTTCTGCCATATTCCACACACCGCCTGATACTTTCTTTTTTTATGGTATCAGAGTTTACTACATCCGTATCAAAAAAGCCTCTTTTATCTACCTTATCCTCTTCCTTCAAGGGACTGTATGTGTAAAGAAATCCATGGTCAGCCGTAATCAAAATATTTGTGCCGCCAAACTCATTTACAATAATACGCACAAGGTTCTTCAATTCTAAAATTGCCTTATCACAGGCAGAAAAAACAGCGGTGTCAGAAGTATGGCTCGCTTCATCAATGGTATCGTGATAAATATAAACTACATCCATACCCTTTACCAAGGCACTTCGTTCTGCTCGCTTCATGGCAATGATGTCATTGTATTTCAAAGCTACACTCGCCGAATCTTCTGATTTCAGAACTTTATCCCGATAAGTGCTTGCCGTAGGCTGACCATCCGCCAGAACCGTCAAAATATCGTTCCGAACCTCTACCGTCAGTTCTTTGTGTGGCAGTAACGCTGCCATGCCAAACTTTGTGATAGAAGGAAAGATGCTCTGCATACTGCTGATGGAAACCTTGCTCTTTGTTTCTCTCTGAAGCTGGTCTGCCATAGCCGCCGCCACTTCATACCGCATAGCATCCGAAATAATCACAAATGCCTTGGTATCCGAAGTCTTAATGCGGGAACGGTAAAACTCTTCCTGCTGCGGTACTTCCAGAACCTTACCGTAGGCTGCCAGTTCATCCGCACATACATCTGACCAGTTATTACCCAGCTCTCCTAAGAACCAATGAGTATAGAGTCCTTCCACTTTATCGACAACGTGCTTGAACAAATCATCCAACAGAATATTGGAAGTCTCCAGGCTCTTTTGGAAACTCAGATGGAACAAACGGTAATAGGTATCCATCTGATAGTAGCTTTCCGTATATTCTTTCCAGATGCCTTTTGCTTCTGCGGTATGGAATCCGGCAGAATGCTCCTTGAAGAAACTCTGCATATTCGCCATTTGCAAGATACCGTCATAGAAATTCTCAAACGGCTCATACCATGCACAGGTTCTCCGCTTTTCAACAGTAGAAGTAATGGTATCCACATCAATGATATGGTTGCTGATCTCTGTCATCAGCTTTGTCAAAATCACCTCGTTGATGCACGGGAAACACTCGGTTCCTGCCAGTTTGTCCACCGTCAGCTTTTCAAAACGCTGATGCAGACGAGCTTCATCCTCAACATAACGAGCCACATCGTATAACTGCTGAATGTCCCTGCCCAGGCCGCCCTCTTTTCCAGCTTCGCTGGAATTCACCTTGTCACTGTGAAGCCATTCAGAAATGAAATCATAGCAATATGCCTGGTGTGGTATGGAAATAAAGCCATCCAGTCCGGCAAGGTACTCCTGCCGCATAGTACGGGTAGCAGCGGTCAAAAACAGATGAATTGCCAGTCGTCCCAGGTCAGGTTCTTCTTCTGCAAATCCGCATCCCTGGCGAACCATCGCCCAGAAACCACCATCTGCATGATATTTTACAAAATCCTGGTAAACTCTATTGTTCTTCAAATCCAGTCCAGCCCGGAACACGCTGCAAATAATCATATTCGGCCGTGCGCCTTTCAATCCGCAGATTGCCGCCATGACAGCCATGTGCAGCTGTGCTGGAGTTCCCGGAACTTTATTCTGTGTACTAACTTTCAAGCGGCGATCTTTCGCATTGAAATAAGCACGGTAATTCTTGACATGCCTTCGCATGGCCGGATTCGTTGCAAGACCCATCTCATCCATCCAAATAGAAATCAGGTCTGCCCGGAACTCCTCACTATAAAGCTCCACATCCAGAAGCCAGTTATCATCCAAGCGGTTATACGCTAATGGACTGTAAACCAGATAGTTTGTGGTCAGATCATCTGCCGAAAGCAGTTTCTTCACAGAAAACGCATTATTGCCAGTCAGAGCAATCACCTTTGCATTTTCCAGAACCACTTCGTCCAGCTTATCCTCAAATTCCTTCTCTTCATCGTACCAAAAGATGATACGACGCTGATAAAACTCTGGAAGAGGTGCAGCAAATCTGCGGTTCAAATCCTGTATTACTTTGTCTGTATCCATGCTGCATTATCTCCCTTCCGTATTTTTTACATAAATTGTGCTTCGTGCCGCACCTTTTTTTCTCAAATAACCGTCCTTAACCATATTCATTAATATAGTTCTGGCCCTACGGTGTTTTACTTCTAAAAGTTCTACCGTCTCAGCAGTAGTAATAGAGCCATTTTCCGATACATATTTATAAATTTGTTGTTCCTGTTCATTATCCGGCAGTTCTTCCGTCGTATCCGGCACTCTGTCAGAACTATCCGGCATCTTTTTCATAGTATTCGGCACTTTATCGGCACTATCCGGCACTTTATTAGTAGTATCCGGCAGTTCTTCTGTCGTATCCGGCACTTTATTGGCGTTATTGAGGTCATTAAAATCATTTGGAGCATCCTGACCTCGATAGATATTGATACGCAAATCAACTTCGCCGCCAATAAACTCCGGCTCCCGCAGTCCGGCATCTTTTACTTTATCAATAATTCTCGGAATGCCGCTTCCCCAATGCTCGATCAGATTCATATAAGCAAAGGCATGAGCAAGAGCTTCATTTCTGATTTTAGAATAGCCTTCTTTCATACGCCCCATAGTTTGTCCCATTGGCAGCTTTCCAGGGGAAGTGATTTCCAATCGGTTGTCATATACCGCAACCTGTATCGTACCATGATCCAGATAACTGCGATGCACCATGGCATTAATAATCAACTCACGAATGGCATCCGGTGGAATCTCATAAATATCCTGGCGGTAAATTCCCACAATGGTAGCACCCAGATGAATATTTCTCAGAACAAACTGAAATGCTTCGTCTATCTGCTCCCAAAGCGGACCAGTATATTCACGTCGATCAACAAATACCGCTTTCGTTGTACCTTTGAACACACCACATTGCGTTGCAACATGAAGTCCTCCGTTGCCAGTCAAAATAGCAAAGGCATTGGAGGGATAATCTTTTCCATCCCGTTCAATCAAAATCCCCCAGGAACGCAGCTGCTGTCTGCCAACATCTTTGATAGATGCTTTCTGTTCCTCGTTGTGGGCATTCTTGACTGCCTGTTCTTTCATCGCTTTGCAAAGAGCATCAATATTTTCATCCGTGATATTCAGCCCGGTACACAAAGCCTGATCGTAGTAGCGGTTGCTGCCCTCAAACAGCAATTCCTTTATCATATACTCGTCAGCAAGGCGGGTGGTCCCGGCAACACGGACATATACACCGCCATCTCTGCCAAGGGCTTTTATATAATATGGGCGCTGTCTGCCCTCAGAAACCTCTACAACAATAATAGTCTTACCCTCAACCGTCTGTAAAGTAATATTCGGGATAATTGCCGGTTCACAGCTGTCTGATACAGCATTGGTAATGGAATCCATTTTCTTGAACACATCTTCCTTGTCAAATCCAACCACTTCTCTGGTCTTATCAACAATTCCGAAAATGATTTTTCCTCCGATTCCGTTTGCAAAGGCAACCACAGACTTCATATATTTAATGCTTTTCTCCGGCAGGTTCTCTTTGAACTCCACATTCTTCGATTCTCCTGCAAGAATTTCTTCTATGGTCATCATAACACCTCGCTCTCAATTCGCTATGCTGTACATAGCCTTTTTACTTTATTTTAGCCAAAACATCCTGGAAAATTGCATAATTCTTCTTCACCCCATCATCCAGATCAATCGAAATCATCTGATCGGCAAGGTGGTGAATCTTTTCCTCGTAGATTCTGATTTCGGTATCCTGTTCCTGTAAATTTGTCAGCTTCTTTTTCAACTTCACACGATCTCCGGTAGAAGCATTTGCAATACGCTGGTCCAGATCGGCAATGGCGGTGCGATAACGAGCCTGCTGTTCATGGACATAATCGGTACGGATACGGGCAATGGTATCTGGCTGATAGCGGTGCATATAAATCAGAGCCTTGAAACCGTTCTTCTTACCGCTGTCAAACAGCCAATAAATCGGACGCTTCTGATAAATCTTACAATGGTCCGAATAGAAGTCACTCAGGAAATAATTCCGAATCACATCCTTCGGCTGGCCTTTGCCGCCCAGTGCATCGGCAATGAATTTCAGGTTTTCGTCCAGTGTATCTGCACCATAAACAGTTTTCACAAACTCCACGAACAGACCGACAATATCATCCTCAAAGTATTCATCATCACAGATTGGGATAATGCTATCCTTATCTGCTGCGAAAGAAACATACATGCTTGCATCCCATTCACCGCCTGCATAGACAAGACCATTCGCATCCATAGAGTAGCGGCCAAACATACAACCAACTGCATAGGAAATAAAGGAACGAACATCTCTGTCAAGATCAGCCTTACGGACAGTTACATCCTTATCCTCAACTTCCGGTGTTAGCTCGTCTTGCAAACCATAAATGTCAATGAAAATACTGTTCAATTCTTCCTCATTGGCTTTCAGGTGATTAAAACGGTCGTCACATTCCGACTGCCACTGGTTAAAGGCTTCTGCAATGGTGGGAACTTTGCGAATCAGCGGGTGGTGCTGGAAGTCCCATGATGTTTCAAAGGAATCCCAATCACTTTTAGAAAGTGTTATATTATTTTGTGTTACTTGATTAATTTCATTTATACACTTTAATACAAGTGGTGTCGTTCTTACATCCTTAACCTGAAAATTCAATGTAGGATTTAGCATTATTGCTATTGATAAATACACTTTGGAATTCAACAATGCTAAAGAAAAATAAAAAACATTTTTATCAACTATTATTGTTGATCCTCCCTTGTCATACGTTGCACCTTGTGGCATAACACGGAAGCTGGGCAATGCTGAAGAAATCAATCCCCATGTTATACCTTCTCGATACCAATAGTCTTTATTTATTATTTGAGATGCATGTTTTCCATCTCCATATTGATATATATTTCTTGCTTCTGGCGTCCAATTAACAACATCTTCAAGATTCCCCCACCATTTTCTATATCCGCCACCCTTACAATAAAAAATCCAATCATCTGGTCCTCCAATATTATCTTTAAGCAATTCCCAGAATTTTCTAACGTACTTTCCATTATTGCCAGTTACATTTTGACTCGGAGATATAGAATATTTATATAATGTTTCATTCTCAAATGTTTTTATAAAACTTTCACTTACCCAATATGCCATAGGCGCACCAGGAATTTTACAAAAGTCAGATTGTGTAGATGTAAATCTATATCCACATTTTGCATCAAGAATAGCTTCTAAAGTTTTAGGTGCTTGGCTGTCAACTCCCTTAAAATCTGATAATTTAATATATTCGCCATAAGTTCTAATCTTAGTTTTGCAAAGAGTCAATGCTGCCACTGGTACACAAGCAGCCTCAAATGCATTGTATTCTAACTGTACCAGAGATGTTATATTAGCATTACAATTTATATATTCACGCATTTTTTCGTATGAAGCTATAAACATCCACACATAGGGCATCAACAGTCCAATTTGTCCATTCTCTTCAACATATTCAAAAATTCTCCTTGTAAATGCAGAAAATAAATCGTTTTTAAAATCTGCATATTGTGTTTGAACAAACTTTTTCAAATTCACAGGCATATATGCAGCACTCATATATGGAGGATTAGTTACGGCTACATAATATTTTTGTGACATTGTTTCTGCCACCTGCACCAACGGTAATAACTCTCTCAATGCAGTCTCACGGGACATATTGATGTCTTTCGTAATCTCCGCAAACCGGTCATACAATACAGACCAATCCTGCGGCGTTACAGTCAAAATAGATCCATATTCCTTTGCATCGTACAATTCGCTGATCATGGTATCCATAGCCACTGTCAGCTTGGCATCGCCATTACAGAAATAGTCCACCGCAAATTTATCTACATGATTGCTCTCCACAATAGCATAAACATGGGGCTGAATGCCACGGCTGAAAAAGCGACGGTCATACTGGCGGGCTTTCATCATTACCGCAAAGTAAGCCAGCTGTGTCGCACGATTATCAATATCCAGTCCATAAAGATTGTTTTCTACTATACTTGCTACTGCTTCACGAGAGGTATATCCGTAGGATTCATAAATTTTCATTAGCACATCGAACATATACGCAAGGATATGACCAGAACCGGAACAAGGGTCGATCACTTTCAGCTGTTCCGGTGTCAGTGCGGCATATTCCTTGCGGATCTCGGCATTCTGAGCCTGCACTGACCGCTCCTGTTTGGTCTCTTCCAAATAGTAGTGCCATTTGGTATCTTCCGGGTCACGATTTCCGGCGACATAAGCAGACTGTTCTTCCTCAGTCGGCAAAAACAGCTCTTTTACATCCGGGTGTCCCTCAAGCCACAGACGACCAAGGCTGTTCTCTACCATATAACAAACAATCCAATCCGAAGTAAATAGTTGAGTAACAAAAGGTATGTCTTCATCCTTATACTGCTTTCTTTCATTTATAAGTTTATCTTTTGGTTCCGCAATATAATACTGATACAACCAGCCGATGATCTGGACAGCATCTTTCCAGTCATCCTCCGGTATCAGCTCAATCATTTTCTGAATAACACTGCCTTCACGAAGCAGATTGTCCGGCAGAAGAAGCTCGGTGTAGTCCGCAATCTTCTGAAACATTCCAGGCAGAATCTTATTCAGAGCGTTACACTGCACGATCAGCAGATATTTATACAGTTCTTCGGTCTTTTCTGCTTCTTTCAGCTCATAGACCTTTTCCATATTTAGTCCATCCAAATCCAGATGAATGGCTTCGGCTATAATCTGCGGCTTAAAGTTATTTTCCTCATCCGTGAACACACGCACATGGGAAGGAAGATAGCCGTTGACTTCCATGAATCGCAAGGCAGAGAAACGGTTGAACCAGGTATAGGCAACCTCCTCCATGACCTGCTGGTATCCTTTATCATTAATCTCGGCAATACAAGCCTGTCGCTGTTTCTTTTCATCGGCAGTGAGGACTTTGCCGCCAACGCTGTCCGCATTGGCATCCTCAATGTTTTCCTCTGTGATACCGTATTCCACACCTTTCAGGGAAACACGGGCGATCAGCTCTGTTCTTGCCCAGACAGCAAATTTTTTTATGGCATTCTTATCCATACTTGTCTCCTTAACTCAGCTTGATCTCGTCACAATTCTTCAGCAACTGTTTCAGCTGAGAACGAATCTTTTCTACATAATCATCAATATCCGCATCTGACTGTAAGGTCTTTGCCGGAAATACGATCTGACGGTTATAAGCACGAACCACTTTCTTCTTTGCCGGAACTGCTTCTTTTCCTGGCTGCATCGGCTGTACCGGCGGCTTCGGTGCTGGCGGTGTCAGAACGGACTCAATATTGCTGACCGTATCATCCTTGTACTGGCACATCGGCAGGAACATGGCATCCAGAAGGGCGAGGCTATTTAATTCTGCAATTTTCTCTTTGCACTGGCTGAAATACCGGTCTGATTTCTCAATCAGTTGGGATGCCTTAGAATCGCCGTTTGCGGCAGTGTGGGTTGCTTCCATGCACTGACGAACGGTTTCCAGAACCTCCGCACGTTTTTCTTCCAGCATTTTGTCGTGAGCAGTACGAACCGTATCCATCAACGGATTCAGCTCACGAATCCGGTTATAATTGAACTTGCTTCCAGTCTGAACCATAGTAATCAGACGAATAGTATTCAATGCCTTGTGTGCTTCCTCATTTTCAACAATACGGTCAAGGTCATCATGCAAAGATTTTTCAAACTGCACTGCCTGGTCGAATACCGTTACCTGTGTTTTGAAAAAGTTCTCAATGCCGTTGCTCATAGCTTCTTTATTATCAAACAGAGCATCCTCTTTTTTCAGCATACGTTCAATCAGAGCAATGTTGTCTTTCTTCTGTGAAAGAACATCATCCATCAGATGAATGGCTTCCTGCACCAATGCACGATCCGGGTACTTATGTCCGTCATAACGGGCATCCAGAGAAGCATAGTGGTCACGCTGTTTACTGAATTTCTCAGTTACAAACCGAATCAGTCCATCTTCATCATCCGGCACATCCATAACATCGAAATACTCACGAAGCATTGCTTTTACATCACGCATCATCGTAGCGGAAATAGTTTTACGCTTGCTGATGGAAGTTTTTCCGATCTCACTCTTTTTACGGAGCATATCCGGAAGTTTCGGGTCATCTGGCTGAATGGTATTGCCCGCATACTTGATCGTTACTTTCTGGGAATAAATCAGCTGTGCCGCAACCACAGCAATGTCTATTTCTTTCCAGCCATACGGGATCGCACTGTATTTGCTCTGAACATCTGCCATAGAAGTCGGCAGCTTCTTCGCATCCTGCATTTCCAGATATTCCTCCATAGCAGAAGCTGCGTCACGGTTCGGTTCCATGCCAGGAAGTGCTGTCACCGCCCCCGTCAGAACCGCAATAATGTCTGCATCACTGCCTGCATTATTTGTAATCAAGTCCAGCTTGCTGTATACATGGACAACCAGATATTCAAGAGACTGGTCAATCTTGCTCTTGGCATTTCCGGCTTTGATTTCCAGATGTTCACCATCTACATAGAACTGCGCCCCTTCAATGGCATTCTGCAATTCGGTCATGGCACTCAACTCATATTTTCCGGCTTCATCCTGCTGATCGCTGATGATTTTCTGCACACTCTTTGGCAGCTGGCTTACATTTCTCTGCTTTACATACTTACGAATCTTCATGGCAGATTCCAGAGATTCATAGTAAGGAGTATCTGCCAAAACAACGATTGCTTCCTTGCCTTTGGATTCTGCCATCAGACGGTAATCTGTTTTTTCAATGGCATCGGTAGCAACGGTCAGGAAACGCAGACGCATACCGCCTGTTGCCACACCGACAGTAATGCCATCCACCATCTGGTCGAAAGCAAAGTCATATTTTCCATAACGGAACTTCTTGGTTGTGAAAATATCGCCGTAAATCATCTGGGCGATACGCTCCACAATAGAAGCAGTATCCACATTGGTATCTCTGATTTCACGCTGAATGTCCTGTTCCTCGTCGGTCAGGAAGTTATAAGTGTCGCCAGTTCTGCCGATATAGTTCTGACTCATCAGACGGTCGAGGCATCCACGGACAGCTTCACGCATGATAATCTTATCTACACGAATATCGTCTGCCATGAGGATCACGATATTATCCAGATTAGAAGGAATATCATCAATATATCGAATCAGATACAGAAGTTTCAGTACATCCACATCCTGCTGTTCAATACCATCACCATTGTCTGCGGCTTTCTGGCAGCGCTCAATTACCCGGCGGATAGAACCGTCCAGGAAAGTATGTACGGTATCATAGAAACGGAAGAACGGAACAAGTGCATACTCGTCCTTCTCCTGAATTTTCTGTGCAGCTTCCTGGAAACCGGAAAGCATGGAACGCTCACCGCCGGACAGATGCTTGCCGGAATTTCCATGCTTACGAATTTCAGCAAATACCTTCTGCATGATGATGAACTGATATGGCACGAATGGAAAGTTCTCAGTAAACTCCCCCGGACCGGAATAGCCTTTAATATCCAGAATCGCGCCACTGAAGCTGAACAGGTTACGCAAAACAGAATCAGCCTGCTCATAAACCGTTTCCAGGTCTTGGACTGCTTCTGGTTTCTTTTTCAGAATACGCTTCTGGATGACTTCATCCACAGAGGAAGAAGTTAAGCTCAGTCTTGTTTTGAAACGAGCCTGAATACGGGAGAACTCATCGGCACGAACTTTGATGATTTCATCAATCGCTTCCTGTCCGGTGCAGATGACCCAAATCTTACCTTCGCACTCACTGCCAATCTTTTCTGTCAGAGACTGGAGATTCAATAGCATATCAGTATCTGTACCAACATACTGACCAACCTCGTCAATCATAAACAGCAGACGGAAGTTCGCCGGTTTGGTATCCACGTAGGCTTTCATATCTTCCACAAGCTGTGCGATAGAAATTTCTGTTGCGGTTTTATCATTGAACCAGCCTCGTGCGTCGTCTTCGCTCATATCCAAAACTTCCATCAGAGTTGGGATAATGAACTTGCCATTGAACGCAAATGCACGACGCATTTCCAGCCAGGATTTTCCTTTTTTTTCCTCAAAAATTCTCTGGAACTCCTCCGTCTTTCCCTGTTGGTCAATATAACGCTCCATCATGGCGACTTTCAGATTTTCACCGTAAAATCCCAGATGGTTATAAAACATTTTTGCGAAAACACGAAGGACAGCAGTCTTGTCTTTATTGCTGAATCCTTCGATGTCGATATTAAACAGAATTGTCTCTGTCTGTCCCTTGGCAGCACGATCAATCAACATAAAGGTTGCCGGATCATCTTCAAATTTTTTACGGAAACGCTCTGCACTGCGGACACCTTTTACTTCTTTATTTTTCAGAAGATAAGAAAGCATTTTCAGGAAATGAGATTTACCACTTCCAAAAAAACCGGAGATCCACACACCCATATCTGCTGTTGGCTGATCAAAGGCATTCCCGTAATAATTGAAAAATGTAATAAAATGCTTTTTCAATTCTCTGGTGATAACGTATTCATTTAACTCCTGTTCAATTACATCGTCAGCAGCCTGATCTACTTTAATTACACCATTGATTTTGCGGTTGATGTCGTCCGCAAACATATCTCCAATCTTCATGGCTTTATCCCCCTTCATCTATTATGGACTTTGTCCATAATCATCGTTTGCCGCTCGCCAAATATGCAAGCATATTTTTCTCGCTAACACTCACTCTATCACGTTGAATGCCCGGTAATAGTCATTTGGTGTCAGACGATTAAAAAGTTTTAATTGGCGACCGTCAAACTCACCCGGATACATAACAAGAATCGGAACATCCGAAAAATACGGCTGCAAAGCTTCCAGTAATGTATGGATTCTCATAAATGGAAATACTTCACCCACACCCGTAAGCATCAGTACATCGCCTGGTTCATGTGGCTCGTACTGGATCTTATCAATAAACTCTCCATTGCCGATTGCGAAATTTAGCTGCTCCAGAAGGTATACACTTCCGTCAGCTTCTTCCATATCGGGAATTGCATCTGTGATGTCCATGTCATCGCAGATAGAGAGAAATGTTTTATATAAATTGCAAATCTTCAAATGGCAATCCAGCGACTGGTCGGTTTCCATCTGATTTACAAAATGCCGAACTAGCATTTCATTTTCCGGCTCATAACAAAAGATTCTGATATTCACCTCATTGCTGAGTCCCTTGCCTTCCAGGAACTCCGGCTCCTGAATCAATGCCCGAACTTTGTCCAGACGTTCTTTTATGCGGCCCAGGCCGCCCTCTCTTTCGGCTACGCCGAAATTCACCTTGTCACTCATTGACTACCTCCTACACAAAATGCTTCACTGGAGCATTTCGTTATACGCTTATGTTTATGAAAAGCAATTAAACGCTGGCAGCACCGCTGTATCGCCATTGTTTCTGATGGCATTCTCCAAAACAGGATGCAGCCATACTGGATTCAAATGATCTGCCTTGAGATTATCAAGATATTCTGTTTCGACAAGCACTCTGGCAATAATCTGTTTTAACTTTGTTATTGTAGTATCGCTCCAGGAAGCTACGGTATCATTCTGTTCCTGCAAACGCATAAAAAATATATTCAAATCTATCTTACCAAAAGACGTGTCCCTTAATCTGTACTTCTCACCAATGACTGTCAGCATAAATTCCCAGACCAGTCGGCTCTGCTTCATCAACGCATACAGACAAATCTGTTTTGCTACATCCGTTGGCTGTGACGCAATCGCAGAAACCAGTGAGTCATCTTCCAGTGCATGAAGCCTTTTGATGCAGGCTTTCGCCATGCGTGTGATGGATTTTTCTGTTGGGTACTGGAAAAGATTCTGCTCTACAATTTCTTTAACAATCGCTTCATCTGCATTTCCTTCTGCCATTAGCTTTGCGGTAGAACGCATCTCGTAGAAAAGGAACGGTTCTCTGGTCAAAGACGCAATATAAGGATAAGAATGATCCATACTACCGTACCTCCTTACTGTTTCTCTTTTTTATCCGGAATAAATTCCATGATGTCTCCAACATCACAATTTAACACAGAACAAATTTTCGACACAATTTCTATACTAACATTTTCGTCTTTTGATAATCGAGACATCGTTGTTGTACTGACCCCTGTCATTGCACGTAGATCTTTCTTCATCATGTCTTTATCAATCAACAATTTCCACAATTTCTTGTAACTAATTGCCATTTTTTCACCTCAGTCTTATTTGTTTAAAATATCTGTTCACATTGTATTTATTATCATATCATATAATTGCGTTTTGGACAATCTAATATATTAAACATCATAATTTAATTCCGAAATATCGCATTTTCAAATCATAGAAAATACATCTCAATAAGACAAACAGCAAATTTTTCTCTGATTGCAACTTCATTCTTTTCTTCAATTTTTGTATCTCCTTCTCAGCTGTCCTTCTACTCTGTTCTGCCTGATACCTTAATAACTGTAATTGTTTTTCGGCCTCTTTTTGCTTTTTATATGCCTCATCAACAGCTTGCACCGATGATTTATTAACTTGGTCCTGTAATTTAGAGTTCTGGATCATACAGTCGCCACCGCCGACCGCATACAGACACATCAGTTCCGTTTCCAATATCTGCCCTGTGGGTAAATGTCAGTTCCTGCATATTGTAATTCCAGTCCTCTGGCAGACTTAGTTTCGCTCTACGTGAAAGACCTGTGCCATTGTATCTCACTTTTTTTCCAGACAGAAAAAGACGCAAGCCACATTTTTATGACTCACGCCTTTCTCTGCATTATTTATTCATTTTCCAATACAATACCAGACAAAATGACTGATATGAATATTTCGCTCTGAGAGAACCATCGTTATTCATTTGAGATCCACCAGTCAGGTGAGGGGATCCAATTTATAGCCATTATTCAGAATAGATCCACCTTTCAAACGAATAGATCCAATCAAAAATTTATGGTCTGTGCTTAACGATTCGTAAGTGTCTCCTGTAGAATCATGTTTGGA
>CAJUEJ010000003.1 GCA_910585435.1 uncultured Hungatella sp.
ACTGGTGGAGCCTATTCACAATCAGATCTGGATCCCTTGACGTGGAATAATCATATTCACCGACTGATAGCGGAAAAGCTGCTCCTTCAGCGTAAGATTTTTAAGCGGATTTTCCGCCAGCTTAAACTCCACAGTATTTCTGGAAAGGTACATCTCCACAGATATGGTATCCAGAGTCCCAATCTCCCGCTCATGGATATCGCAGATTGTTGATACATAGGTGTCATTCTCCCGCAGAAAATCCGCCTCTATCTTATTGTAATAAAACCAATACAGATAAACGCCCATGGCAATGATAATAGCTGTCACCACTATGCCGAAAGAAACCATATATGCCAGCAAGCTGTTTTTCTTAAAATCATGCCTCCGCTTTTCCATTTTCACTGTTCCCCTGTGGTATCTTTTGATGCAAACAGGATATCGCCATATCCGAAGACATGGCAATACCCTATTCTGTAAAAATAATTTCCTCCTGCCCCTGTTGTCTCTATTGAATCTCCATCTGGTCCACTGCGTCCTGGTATGTCTGTACAAACCCATCCACATCCATACCGTCGAGAGTACTCATGAAGGCGCTCCAGTCTTCCTCCGTCACACCCTTCTCGATGCTGGCGGCAATCATCTCGCTCACCGCATTCTGGATATCCACCTTCTTCAGGTCAATGGAGGACAGCTGGTCAGAAGTAAGGGGAGCAAATTTCAGATAATCATTGGAATACTTCTGAATAATGCCGGCCTCCTCATACTGATTGCTGTACTCGATTTTCTCCAGCCTCTGAGGAGACCAGTTAAATACGGAAGTAATGTAATTACCTGGTGCAAAGAACACCGTGTTGCAGTCAAAGCAGTCACGCACGCCTGTGGTATCTGAAATCAGGGTGTCAATCCTGCCGTCCTGCCCATTGTACTCCCATGCAGTACCTTCTTCGCCATAGTAAAGGGAGAACATGGTCTCTGTCTCCAGAAGGGCATCCAGCCAGCGCATGGATTCCGCCAGATGCTCATTGGTTTGGGTGACGAACGCGCAGTTGGTAGCCAGCTCCATCTTACGATAGGAGCGCACCTCATGGCCGGGAGCCGCTATAGGCACGAAAAGCTTGCAGTCCTTTGTCACACCGTCATCCCAGCCCATGGCCTGAAGACGCCACACGTTGAAGAATCCCACATTTCCAGCCTTCAGCTTCGTCTCCAGCGTGTTGATATCCTGCGACAACACTTCGGGGTCCAGCAGATTCTCTTCATACAGCTGATGCAGCCATTCCAGACACTCCCGGAACCCCTCCTGCTTGGGTGCAAACTGAACCTTCTTGTCATCATCCAGGTAAATCCATGCACTCTGGTCATTGTTAGGGATGCCGAACATAGGCAAAAGCCAGCCGATAATATAATATCCGGTATTCAACGCCATCTCCAAAGGAATCTCATCCGCCTCCCCATTCTGGTTCGGGTCCTGTGTCTTAAACGCCCTGAATACATCCGTCAGCTCGTCCAGAGTGGTGGGTGTTTCTAAGTTCAGATTGTCAAGCCAGGTCTGATTAATAAAAAAATGAAGCTCCGTATTAATATCCTGTGCCACAAGATAGCCTACAGAATACTTTTTGCCGTCCGAAGCCACCAGACTCACCGTAGGGTCACTGTCCTCCCCGGCGATACGCTCCGTATAATTGGGCATATACTTCTCCGTCAGCTCATCCACCGGCAGAAGAATTCCCTGAGTAACACCGTACTCCTCTATGTCAACACTACCACTGCCGTTGCTGATAATGATGTCAGGATATTCCCCGGAAGAAAAAATCAGGTTCCTCCTGGTATTCCAGGTAGAAGTATTCATCACTTCCCACTCCACATGGATGCCGGTCTGTTCCTCCAACCTCTGTATAATAGGCATCTCGTTGGGCTCCATAAGTGTGTCCACGTCCCTGTGGACCAGAACCACATTCAGCGTAAGGGGTTCATTTACAATGGGATACCCCGTTTCATTGAAGCTGTCACCAGGAACCGCCGCCGCCGAAGAACCGCCCTCCGGTTCAGCAGAAGAAGAACTCCCCTGGCCTCCGCATCCTGCAAGCACAGACGACATCACAGCCGCAGACAGACATGCTGCCAATGACCCTTCCCTATATGGAAGCCGGAAAACATACCATTACGTTCCATGCCGTCAGCAGGTATTTTGCCTTTACCCGTTTTGTCATCTATACCCGGGACCGCCGGGAGAATTCCCTTGGAACGTCCCTGGGAAAGAAAACGGGCAGCCAAAAACTTCCGCAGAATTTCGACGCCATGTCTTTTGCCCATACTGTCTACGGAGAGGAAGTCTGCGCCCTTTTGCCCCGGCCAGTGATTTATCTTCCCCTGCAGCCTGCGGGAGACAGCCTGACTATGGAAGACAGAATCATTCAGCCTTCTTGTTACGGAACCGCTGTCCGGCCAGAGCAGATTGTAGAGAAGAGCCGGACGGTCTTCCGGGAGAAGGACGGGACTTTGCAGATAGAGGCTGCAGCAGTTCTTGCCCAGAGTCTTTACGCATACACAATAAATGGTACGTGGCACTGGTGCAACAGCCCTGCCCACGGGGAGACCGGAATGGCCATGTATATGCGGAAGGCTCATCAACACTGGAAGGATGACGGCAATGCGCCTGCTCTGTGCTATCAGATACAGCTGACAGGAGGATTTTACCGGATTTGGATTCGCATGTTAATGTGGGGCGATGATACGTCACACTTTTCCATTGGTATAGACAGGGAGCAGATTCCTGAAGATGCCTTATACGGAGGCCACCGAATCTGGAGATATTCTAACGAGCAAGTATGGAAATGGATTCCGGTCTGTGAATTGCCTCTGGCAGAAGGAGAACATCTGCTGCAGATAACAGCCCTGTCCTCCCATTTACGGTTTGAACAGATTTATATTACAAAGGGGGAAGAGCTTCCTCCTGCCGGTGAAAGTGTGTAATTGTCCTTTTACGCCCATAGTCATTCCTAAGCACACACGGTGAAGCCTGCCAGGCATAAACTCTGCCGAAGCACACGCAGTGAAGCCTGCCGGGCATAAGCTCTGCCTAAGCGCAGCCCGGCTGCTGTGCCAACCATATAGGGACTCTCCGGAGGCATCAAAACGAAGATGGATAGGATGCCTCCTCCAGTACACCATAGAAAAAATAGGGACTGTTTACTCTGCAAGGCGATAATGCGTATTTCTGCTTCTTCCTTCTTGAACAATCTGCCCTTTTCCAATCATCTGTTTCAATAACCGTCCGCAGGTTGTCTGGCTAATCCTCAGCGTCTTTTCCACGTCTTTTCTTGTAAAGGTCTCTTGTTCTCTTGCCAAAGCAATGACTGCGTCTTCCTCCACACTGTTTTTAGACAGGACGGCATCCGGTTTTTGTACGTTCAGATTTGGAAGGATAATCTTAAAAGCATTGTCAGAAGTTTCAATTTTAGGTTCCTTTCCGGTTCCTGCATAAGCCTCCATAATCTTCCGAATTCCTGTTCCATAAGCTTCAATCAGTTCCAGACGGTAGAATACGTTCGCCAGCTTAACATTCCGGCATACGGAAATACCCATCATGACATCCTTTAAGGTTACTCCGCTTACAAGACCCCCTATGGAAGTAAATTCAATCCGGTCCATATATAGGCTGATGAATGTGCTGGCACGGAAAGAATATTCGCGATGCACAAGCAGATTCAAAAGCGCCTCCCTGACAGCGGTTTCCGGGTAGTCTCTTTGGTCAATCCGACGTAATTTTTGAAATGAAGAATGAGTCTGGTTCCGAAAGTCAATGTAATCATATACTTCATCCATCTGCCGCAACAGGGAACCGGAAAACTCTTTCCGGTCCTTAAATTCATTTTGGGTAGTTCCCTGAAAGACTGCTGCTTTAATTGTATGCACACACTGGTCAGACAGCAAGAACCCTAAATTCGTATAAACACCGTCATGGGTCATAATGCCTAAGGTTTTCATCTGCGCCTCTCCAAACAGGATATTCCTTTCGGAAAATTCCTTTTTTGCTGCCTCAAAGGTTAAGTCCTGTTCCAGAGACCGCATTTCTTCAAAATAGTCTCCGTCTGTCTCTTTAATCATACACCGGATGGCCGTATTGGTAGCCGAAACAGAGGAATACCCCTGACGGACAAACACGCCTTCCGGGCGCAGCCCTTTTTTTGAGATATAATATGGGCGTTCCGTTCCTCGCTGCACGTCAATGGCAACAATCTGTTTTCCGTTCTCATTCAAAGTCTCATAATGCAGGAACATCGTTAAATCCGGTTTGATTGCATCCCGTACCATATTACTGACCTGCAAAGCTACTCCATCCGGGTTATCCAGACCAACCACAGTTCCGTCATCCTGAACGCCAATATACAGTTTTCCTCCTTCGCAATTTGCAAACGCGATAATCTCTTTCTTGATGTCATCCACTACAACAGACTTTAATTCCACGGTCTCGCTTTCTTGATAAATCATCTGAGCGCCTCCTAGAAAGATTCTACCCATACTCTAACCATTCTAACCATTTTTGTCAACTTTTCCTGTTCACAATTTTATTATATCGGATTATTTTTTAGAAAACTTCACCCTTAATAACTCCAGAAGCAGTTTCACAGTTCCCACATTATATCCGCTGCACCCATAGATACCTTTCAATCCCGGATTTACAAGAATCAGCAGCGGAAATTTATCCGGTTCCACATACATCCGCCGGGCTGCAGACTGGGCAATCTCATCCGAAGCATAAAATACAATCTTCGCCTGAGGAAAAGCTTTCGCAGCCCTCTCCCATGCTGAAGTTTTCTGTATGGCATGGTTTTCCATCAAAAAACAAATTCCTGCCTTCCTGTCCTTTAAGCTTTTTGCATACAGATTCATTTCATTCAACACATGCTCCGTCGGCTCTTCCCCCGGCTTAAGAAAGGCAAGGATATACACGCCGGATTTTGTCAATGCAGAGATTGGCTTTATCTCTTTATTATCCTCAACCTCAAAATCCTCCAGCTCATTGGATACCAGAAGCTCCTCCCCATGACCGGTTCGCATACCCAGTTCCTGTTCTACCCTCTGTCCTGCCTCCAGACAAATTCTGCATTCTGATGCCAGCTGGTCTCCCCCCGGCAGACGATTGGTTGTCAGCAGCCTGTAGAATCCCGGCTCCAGCTCCAGCCGCAGCTCCCTGCCTTCAAATTTCATTCCCTCATAATTTAATGTAACGAAGCTGTCCTGGCGGTACTGTCCCATTGTCCAGTTCTGATAATAAGTCCATTCCTCCCCGTCCTTACGTTTCAATACAAGAATCCCTTTTTCCGGCGATTTTGTACCTTCTTTCGTTTCGGATATTCTTACAAAACTACCGTTTTTATAGATTTCCGGCTCCTGTGTAACCGGATTCAGACGGGCCGGAATCCCCAAGGTACGGCAGACTGCCACACAAAGAATATTCCTGCTTATGGGGTTTCCAAACCTGGCCTTTAATGTTCCTGCCGGTGTGGAAAGCAGCGTACTGTAATCATCCTTTTCGTCATACCCTATGTTCTCCTCAATGCAGCTTTGGATTAACCAGGGGTCTTTTTTAAACTGCTCCTTCTCTCTGTCACTGAAAAATTGCTGTATTTCTTCCCTAAACGGCATCATTTCTTCAAAATATATCCGCGGACAAAGAATGTATCGGATATAAATCTCCAATTCCCCCTTTTCCTCCCATTCCCCACGGTATCCCGAAGCTTCCACCAAATGGGACTCCAGCACCTTTGCTGTGGCATCTTTATAATCCTTTTCAGTCAGACTGTGCAACATTCTCTTTCTGTCAGGATTCCCGTCCTTTGCTAAAAATTCAAATATCTGGCAGAAATTACCTGCTGCCAGACGTAAAATTTTCTCTTCTTCCGGATACTTTGCCGCCAAGTCTTCTCTATAATATCTGTCTATACGTTCCGTCCTCAGCGCTGCTGACGCCTGAAGCCGCTGACGGTTCTTTTCCTTTTGCTGTTTTGTCAAATGTACCTGATACAGCATGGATTCCTTCGGAGCTTTGATATCAATGTCTGTCCATACGCCTAAGCCTTCCCTGTTCCTTCCTTTTCTTAATGTAAGCAGCACCTCTTCCCTGTCCTTTACATGAACCGTTTTCTCACCGGTTCCCGTCCCTTTCACGGCCCACAGATGCACCGTCCCCATTCCCAGATGCAGGGAAGCCTTTCCTTCCTCATCCGTACGCAGCGCCGCAATACGGCCATACTCCCCGCTGTTTAAAACCTCTATCAGAACCTTCGCCTTTCCTGCCGGCGTCCCGTCCTCTTCCGTCACCCTTATCCGAAGTTCCCCTGTCTCTGCATACCTTGCAGTAATATTGTGATAATACAGGCCCTCTTCCCGGGTAACACACGCTGCATCTCCGACGGCTTTATAGTCGGTGGCTTTATAGTCAGAAAATTCTCTTGTATGAATCATCATTGCTCTTGATGAAGCGTTCACAAACCATCCTTTATCCAACACCTCTTCTGGCTCACATGCTCCCAGAAAATGCCATTTTCCATTTATATAGACCTCCACCCATGCATGATTATCATCACAATGGGCCCACTTAGGAGTATAGACCTGCCTTGCCGGAATCCCCACACTGCGCAGTGCCGTCACCGCAAACGTTGATTCTTCCCCGCACCTTCCCTTTCCCGAGCGATACATGGTCATGGGAGAGACGGTTCTGATATCAGAAGCTTCATAGCTTCCGTTTTCCCCGCACCAGTAGTTAATCTCCAGCACGGCCTCCTCAAGAGTTTTCTTTTCCATCCGGCCTATCAGCTGTTCATAGAAAAACCGGCGGCAGTCTTCAATCCTCTCAGAATTGATTCGATAATACAGAACATGATGCAGGAATATCTCTTCCGGCAGATTCCGGCACCAATCCATGGTCTCATATAACATAAGCCCATGCTGAACAAAACCTAAAAACACTTCAAATTCGTATGTTCCGGCATCCCCAAGAGGCATGGTTCCATAAAAAAATTTCATCAGAACCTGTTCCTTTGGCGTACATCCCTTAAGCTTCCATTCAATTTCTCTCCTTAACTCTCCCGGCAGATTGGTTCGTCCTTCATATACCTGCTGTGCATATTTCTTAAACGTGTCCCCTAGCATTCCTGTCCCTCCCTCGTCAGTGCAGTAAGATAATTCCCTCCGCCGCCGATTCGGCGGCATAAATTCAGGTATGCCAAATGTGCCCGCCAGACTTTCATGTGCGGTGGTGCGTCCGCCGCCGGGCGCATGAAGGTTTGATTACAGCTCTTGCCTTTTCAATCTCTTCCCTGTCTGTCCGTAAAATGCCATATTCACTAAGTCCCGGAAGCCCCATATGGATACCCTGCTTCCGATAGCTCATGCCGCTGTCTATCACCTTTTTTCCTGACATATGAAAACTGCATCCTGGGACATCCTCTATCATCTGGCGGATTACGTTTTCGTTTACTCCGCCGCCTGCTAAAATTTCAATTCTCTCATCTGCCTGGGCCATCAGCTTTTTTAACACCTCCCTGCCTTCCAGGCAGCAGGAGGCCTGTCCCGATGTCAAAATCCTGTCAATCCCCAGTGATACGGCCTCCTCCAGTGCTCTGTAAGGATTCCTGCATACATCAAATGCCCGGTGCAGGGTGAACCGCAGCGGCCCTGCATACGCTCTAAGCACACCCATCCTGTCCAAATCCAAATCTCCATCCGCTTTCAGACAACCGGATACAACTCCGTCCGCCCCCAGATTCCGAAACATCTGAATATCCTCTTTCATCATCTGAAATTCCGCATCCGTATACAAAAAATCCCCAAACCTTGGCCGAATCAGCACATTCAGTTCTATGCCGCACACCTTACGAATCTGTTTAAACTGACTGACTCCAGGCGTCGTCCCTCCTATAATCAGGTTTGCACAAACCTCCAGGCAGTCTGCGCCTCCTTCCTGCGCAGATATGGCAGACTCTACCGAATCAACACATACTTCCAGCTTTGTTCTCATCGTTCTCCCTCCGAACTTTCTTTGAAGGGTATCATAGCATACAAAGCCGCCGCCGGCAACCAGTACTAGTACCTCGCGATTTTTCAAACCGCCATTCGGAAGGTTATACCGGCGAAATCCTGTAGATTGGTATTAATTACCATAAAAACAAGCAAGCCAAATTTCAGAACTGTATAATAGAAAATTTTCGCATATAAAAACTGCGGAATGTCTTCATCATCCAAAACATTCCCCAGTCTTTTTCTAACCTGTTTCCTTTGTTTAACCTTTTCCTTCTCTTTTTATGTCACGGCTCCCGTATCCTCTTTTTTCAAGTCTTCCCATTTTTCAGGCGCCTCTTCTCTTCAAGCCAATGCCTCCACAGGCTCAATCCGATACATATTCTTCCTCTGTATCAGCCCTGTCTCCTCCAGAGTCTTCACCATGCGGTAAACCGTAGCCATACCGATAGACGGGTCTTTCTTGGCTGCCTGGTAGTATATCTCTTTACAGCAGCAGCACTCATCCTTCAAAATAATATCAATCAGCAATTTTCTCTGATTCGTGATTCTGCAGCCATTCTTTTTCAGTTCCTGTAAAATATAGGCTTTCTTGTCCTGTGCTGACATATCGATTCCTCCTCCCCAGCCCCAGCAGTACCTGCCGCCTTTCCGTCAACATTCCATTCCGTTTTTCAAGCTCCAACGGTTTTTCAGCCCTTTATTTTCATCCTTCTATCTTCACAACTTCAAACCCTTCCCCTGCCACTGCATTGCGGATTGCCTCCCTGGAAACTTCTCTGTCGTAAGAAACAACCGCCTGTTTTTTCTTCCAGTCAACAGCTGCAGCGGCGCCTTCAATCCGGTTTATGGCTTTTGTAACACTGTATGCACAATGGTCACAATGCATGCCGGAAATGGATACAAGCAGTTCCCCCTTTTTCTCCCCTTCCAACACTTTCGCCGGAATATCCGCCTTGGTGATACCGCTGCCGCCTCCGCCGCAGCAGCCTCCTTCTCCGCGGAAATGTTTTATAGAATTTTTCACGGAGAATCCAATAACCAGCACAAGCAGCACCATAATCAGCACATTACCCATGCTTTTCTTCTCCTTCCAATTCCTTTTTCTGATGGCAGTATCCGCCGCAGTATTTGCAGTCACCGCCGCACTGGAGAGATTTCCCGTTTTTCTTATCACGGACCATGCTTCCCACAGCCAGACCTACTGCTAATAACAATACTGCTAATACAATGAATGTTCCCATTTTCAGCCTCCTGAATCCTTACCTTCTTAACCTTTTGCCACTGGATTGCAGCCTTGCCGGGACACCCCTGGGGACTGCGTTGCCAAAACCAAAATCATCATAAATCCGGCATCCCGGCAAACTGCCTGTCAGAATCTGTCACTGCCTTATTTTGCCTTTATCTTGCCTTCGAGACACTTCTCACATTGATTTCCAGAGTACTGCTTTCCTTATACGGCCTGAACAAAAGATATACAAATCCGGCTGCAAGAGCAAATGCAATGACCGTAAAGATTCCGAACCTTCCATATAGAATCAGGCTTCCAATCTGGTATATGCACAGTGACACAACATATGCCAAAAGGCACTGATAACCGATTGCAAATAAAAACCACCTGGTATTGTTCATCTCACGTTTGATAGCGCCCATGGCTGCGAAGCAGGGAGCACACAGCAGGTTAAACACCAGGAAGGAATAGGCTGCCACAGTGCCCATGGCTGCTGCCAGGCTTCCCCAGATTTCCATGCCGTCTTCCGCCACTTCCTCCATGCCGTACAGGATTCCAAAGGTTCCAACCACATTCTCCTTGGCAACCAGGCCTGTAATGGCTGCCACCGCGGACCTCCAGCCACCCCAGCCCAGCGGATTGAAAATCCATGCAAACCCATTTCCGATTCCTGCCAGAATGCTGTGGTCCAGTTCCATGGTCTCAAGCATCCGGAACTGTCCGTCCACCCAGCCGAAATAGGAAGTAAACCATACCAGGATGGTAGACAGCAGGATAATGGTTCCTGCCTTCTTGATGAAGGACCAGCCCCTCTCCCACATACTGCGCAGCACGCTTCCCACCGTTGGCATATGGTATGCCGGAAGCTCCATGACAAAAGGCGCCGGTTCTCCGGAAAACATTTTCGTCTTCTTTAAAATAATGCCGGAGCAGATAATGGCGGCAATTCCCACGAAATAGGCGCTGGGAGCCACCCAGGAAGCCCCGCCGAATACGGCTCCTGCAATCAGCGCGATAATAGGAAGCTTGGCGCCACAGGGAATAAAGGTAGTGGTGATGATGGTCATCTTCCGGTCCCTGTCATTCTCTATGGTACGGGAAGCCATAACTCCCGGAACACCGCAGCCGGTTCCGATTAACATGGGGATAAAGGACTTTCCCGACAAACCGAATTTGCGGAAAATACGGTCCATGATAAATGCCACCCGGGCCATATAGCCGCAGCCCTCCAGAAACGCCAGGAAGATAAACAGCACCAGCATCTGGGGAACAAAGCCCAGCACAGCTCCTACGCCGGCGACGATTCCGTCCAGAATCAGCCCCTGCAGCCAGTCTGCGCAGTTTAATGCGGTCAGAACACTTTCCACAGCCGGAGGAATTATCTCGCCGAACAGCACATCATTGGTCCAGTCGGTCACAAAGGTTCCTACCGTCGTCACCGAAACATAATACACCAGCCACATCACCGCCGCGAAGATGGGCAGCGCCAGTATCCGGTTGGTAACCCACTTGTCAATCTTGTCAGAGACAGTCATATTGCCTGCCTTCTGTTTCTTCTCGCAGCACTCTCCGATGATGGATGATATGTAAACGTAACGCTCATTGGTGATGATGCTCTCCGTATCGTCATCCATCTCTTTTTCAATATCCGCAATCTCCTGGGATACGTCCGGCGCACCGGCCAGCTGCTCCCCAATCTTAGAATCCTTTTCCAAAAGCTTGATGGCAAAGAAGCGCCTCTGCTCTTTTGGCACCTGGTTTCCCAGTTTATCCTCGATGGAATCCAGCACAGACTCCACCTTATCCGCGAAGGTGTGGACCGGGGCCATGGCCTTCTTCTCCCGGGCCAGCTGCACCGCCATATCCGCCGCCTTTGAAACCCCGTCGCCCTTTAAAGCGGAAATCTCCACCACCTGGCAGCCCAGCCTCCGGGAAAGGGCTTGGATGTGAATCTGGTCCCCGTTTTTCCTTACAATATCCATCATATTCACAGCCATAACCACCGGAATTCCCAGCTCCATCAGCTGTGTGGAAAGATACAGGTTCCGTTCAATATTCGTGCCGTCTACAATATTTAAAATAGCATCCGGTTTTTCATTTATCAAGTAGTTTCTTGCTACCACTTCCTCCAATGTATAGGGAGACAGGGAATAGATACCGGGAAGGTCTGCAATCACCACATCCTTATTCCCTTTCAGCTTCCCTTCCTTCTTCTCCACGGTTACTCCCGGCCAGTTACCCACAAACTGGTTGGAACCGGTCAGGGCATTGAATAATGTAGTCTTACCACTGTTTGGATTACCCGCTAATGCGATTGTAAGCGCCATTGTTTTCTCCTCCTTGTCGGCATCCGTTTTCCTATCATCCGTCCGGATGCCTTTCCTGTCAGCATTTTGTTTTCAATAAAACATTTTGCAAATTAGTTTATGCTAACTATTGCTCAAAATTTAAACAACGTCTTATTCCACCTGAATCATCTCGGCATCCGCCTTGCGGACTGACAGCTCATAGCCCCTTACCGTGATTTCCACCGGGTCTCCCAGAGGGGCAACCTTCCTTACAAAGACCTCCACTCCTTTTGTGATACCCATATCCATGATTCTTCTCTTCACCGGGCCCTCGCCGGTCAGCTTCACCACTTTTACCGTCTGATTGCACGGAACTTCTCTCAGAGTTTTCATGACATCTCCTCCCTTCTGCTCCACATATTCCAGGCCGCTGCCTCCTGCTCCCCCGCCCCAGGCCCAGGCCTGTATCCATCTGCTTTTCAATTCACCATAATCCTGTTTGCCATATCCTTCCCTATGGCAACTCTGGAGTCCTTCACATTGATAATCATATTTCCGTTGGCAGCGGACACGATAGTCACCTGAGCTCCGTTTACAAATCCCAGGTTCTCCAGAAATCTTCTGGTCTCCTCTTTTCCGCCAACCTTTCTCACCACACTGGGTTCTCCTGCATTTACCATCGATAACGGCATCATCGTTCCTTCTTTCTATGGTGTTTTATTAATGGTTATTTATCGCTAACCATACGTTAGTATATTCTAACTTCCAAAGATTGTCAATATGGGTAAATGATATTTTTTCTCAATAAGACACTCTTTAAAAGGACCGGCGAAAAGGCGGTTCCTGGTACTGCCAAAAACCGCCTTTCTTACATAATCGGTTTTAATTCAATTCAATATACTTTGCATAGGTATAAGAAATAATCTCACCTTTTTGGGTTTCCATATATCCCTTCTCTTTATGAGAATAATTGGAAATATCTGCCGATCCAAAGTTTGAAAATTTATTATATATCCGGTTCAGTACCGCCAGTTCTTCTTTAGAAAGAACGTCCTTTGGCATATCTTTCTCCGGAATCACCTGATGCTTTTCATATCCATTGTCATAAACCACTTCAATATGGGCGATATGGTCAGCCGCCATTGTGCCAAGAAGAATATCAAAATTCTCAGGTACCGGTCCATAGGGCAGGTGTGCGTACCTGGCTCCGGATATTGATATCCCATTTTCCTTATAGAAGATCATATCTGAGTAATTCAAAAGCTTCATCAGCTTTGTCTTCAGAAGCTCCGTGCTTTTGTGCGCGAAAAAGAGAACCATTGCACAGAATTTGTCATAATCAAAGGCTCTGTAGCCGTTTTCCTGGCATGGCGTTTTTGCAAGGAACAGATGAAGAAATCTTCTTCCAGTCCGGTATTCCTCATTCTGCTCAAGCTGTTCGACAACGGCCAGCAGCTTTTCTTTTTGTCTTTCACCCAGGGTAACCTCATTTTCTGTAAGATAGGTCCTCATGTTTTCCGGCTCACGCAGAAAAAGCAGCAGGCTGTTATGCGCCTTGTCCTGAATAGAGCCATTCTCATATCTGCAGATTGTTTTGTCGCCCCAGTTCAATAATTTGGCAAAGCTCCTCTGACTAAGGCCATACTGTTCCCGTATCTTTCTAATCTCTTCCGGAAGGAGCAATTTGTGCCTTCTGCGGTACTCATTATATGCCAGAACTAATGTGGCATTATCCAGTTCCTCGCAAAAAAACTCTTCTCCGCATTCAGCACATACCAGCACCTGTGCATCAACTTCCACCGCCTCCCCGCACACATCATATGCTTCCTTCTTAATTATTATCTTTGTTTCGACTTCTTTCCCACACTCTTCACAATACTTCCTCATCAATACCGCCTCCAATTCTTAAGCAAAATCATCTTCATGAAAGCCAAGACACTTTAGGATATCCTCTCCGTTTTCCTTTGTAATCTTTACCTTCACATAGAACTGCATCCCGTCGATATCTTTCTTAAATTCCCATATATCTCCTGGGCGGTTCGGATCCAGATCCTGCTTAGGACCCTTGTAATAATCACCGACAGCCAGCCCTAAAATCTCATTCTTGGCATCAGTGATCGTAAGGCCATGTCTGGCTAATGCCTGCATATTCTTCCTTCTCGGAACAAAATCATATTTTCCTGTGGACAACAGTCTCTTAACCTCGGAAATGAAAGCCGCAATATCCGATACACCCGCTTGATTACTCACCGGGCCACCCCCTTGTACTTTATATTATACTCAAAAATTTCCTCCCGTCAAGAAAAATGCGGTCATATAACCGCATTTTCTAGATTACACGATCATGTTTACTCTCCCTGTCATAGCGATTTTGAAAACCCTTGTATTCTTTTCATATACTTTGGGTTCCATCGAGAACTTCCACATTATATTCTCTTGCGATTGTATTCACCACCTGCCTTGATTATAGGCCCTCCTCCGTTATGTCGGCAAAACGGCATCTTGTCACAGATGCCAGAGCCTGCGGCGATAATTCAATCTGAAATCCGACCCTGCCTGCACTCACGAACATCTTCTCATACTGCTTTGCTGCTTCATGAATGAAGGTCGGAAATTGCTTCTTCATCCCAATGGGGGAGCAGCCCCCGTGGACATAGCCTGTAAGCGGCAGAAGTTCTTTCTGCTTTATCATGCTGACAGCTTTCTCGCCCGCTGCCTTTGCAGCTTTCTTCAAGTCCAGTTCCGATTTTACCGGAACCACAAACACATAATACTGCCCGGATTTCCCCTGGGTGACCAGCGTTTTGAAAACTTTATCCGCATCCTCTCCAAGAAGCCCCGCGATCTCCTCGCCGCTCATAGCGGCATCAGGCTCGTAGGTATGTGCCGTGTATTCCATCTTCTTACTGTCCAAAATGCGCATCACATTGGTTTTATCATTATTATTCTTTGTCATAGGCCTGCTCCTCTCCTGCCAGATGCACTGTCTCATCCTCAATCAATTAACGGGGCAATCTCCGGCATAAGATCATTCTTAAACTCATCAATCATCCGTATCCTGAATTTGAGTTTAGACAGTGCATCTTCATTTTCTTCCTTATAAGCCCCATAATCTGCACTGTCCTTTAATTTATTCTCATTTGCAAGTTCACCGTCTCTGAAATGAAGAACCTCATACTTGACATCCTCAAAATCCAAATACCATTTTTCTGCATATTTCTTAATCTCCTCATCAATAACAGCATAGCGCATCTGATTGATAATAACAGAAATATCCTGTCCCAGAAATCTTTCTTTATTCTTTTCAATCCCATTCACAACCTGCATAAGCAATGCACTTAATTTCGGATTGTCGCCTGCAAATTCTGTTATAATCTCTTTTATGGTTCTTATTCTGGTTTCAAATTCAGCCTTGTTAAAATCATCTTGTGATTGTTCGAAAGACTCCATAACCCCTCGCAACAATTCTACAATATACTCAAAATCAATCCTCAGTTTGCTGTAGGCCACCAAATCATAATCATCCCATACAGGTTCTTCATCCGGGTTCTGGTTGTCATCCGGTTTTTTCAGCTCCTCCATCACATTCTTATACATTGCCGCATAATTTTCATATTCTTCTTCGGAAAATCCCAGGGAATCCAGTACACACGGCTGGTAAACCGAAAAAGATTTCAGGTGCGCAAAATCATGGTCCAATGCTCTGAAAAGATGAATGAATGCCTTCTTTTGCTTTCGGGACAGTCCCGCTATGTCCTCAGGTGTCTGTGCCAGATTACGGATTGCTTTCAGTGATACGGAAAAAGATGTTTTCACATCATCCCAATCCTCTGCTATGGGCTTGCCGTCCCCTCCGCGGGAATACAGCCTGAGTGCCGTATTAATTGCATCTTTATACTCTCTGGGAGCCTGAAAGGTCACAATCTGCCCATACAGTTTTGCATAATCAAAAAGTCTGTTGGTACGGGAAAATGCCTGAATGATATTCTGCGGGGCCATGGGCTGTCTGTCGATAAACAGCGTAGACAGGCAGGGGGCGTCAAACCCGGTTAAAAGCCGGTCAACCACAATCACCAAATCAAGCTGCTGGCTTCGGTCCAGATACTTTTTCTCCTTTCTTGCCAACCGTTCATTGAGATTGTTATTGTAGGCATTTATGGCATCTATCTGATAACTGGTGCCGAACATTTCCTGATAATCTTTTAACGCTTCCTTCATTTTATTCTGATTGATTGTGGAAGCTTCTTCATTTTCCGACAGGGAATAGGTTATGGCAAATTTAGGAAAATCCGGCAGCGTTTTATGTACGGTATCGCAAATTTTCAGCTTATCTTTCCCTTCTTTTACCTTCTTTAACAAATCATAATATTTCTGTGCTCTTTCAATGGAACCGGTTGTCAATATTGCCTCGTAAGTTCTGCCTTTGTCATTGTTCATACCAAATTTGTCGTAGGATTGATTCAAAATAACATTCAGGACTTTCCGCATATGTTCTTCTGTTTCATATACCTTTTTTGCCTCATCATCGCTTAAATCTTTGGCCCCAAGATTTTCAACCATGAATCCCAAAACCGCCTCGTCATGGATGGCTTCTTTAATGGTATAGCTATGCAGGCATTCACCGTACATCTGCTCTGTAGTCTGCGGCAGATCGCCCTTCCGTTCATAGCTGTTTTCATCAAAAATAGGGGTTCCCGTAAAACCATACCACAAGGAGTTGGTAAAAAATGTTTCAAGGTCTCTTTTGGTTTGGGGCGTTACGGCTCTGTGACATTCATCCACAACAAAAGCGACCTTTAAGGACTTCATTTTTTCGTACCGTTTCGTCCCTTCCTTCAGGCGCCGGTTTACCATAATCTGCATCTTCTGACGAGTGGTTACTATCATCTGGCGGTTGTCATCTGACATCTTTTGGATAAGGGAATCCACATAGTCCGTATCATCCACCTCAATGGTATCATTATCCGCGTAGGACTGAAAAGCCATTTTCGTCTGCATATCAAGGTCTTTCCTGTCAATGAGAAATACTGTTTTCTCGATTGACGGAATGTCCATCAGCAGATTTCTTGTAGCTTTGTAGGAAGTCATTGTTTTGCCGGAGCCTGTGGTGTGCCAGATAAACCCGGATTTTCCCTGCTTTGATGCTGCACGCATTGCTTCAATGGCATGAATCTGATATGGACGCAGTATCAAAAATTTCCTTTTATCGTTATCAAGAACCGTATATCTGGTAATCATCTCATGGGCTTCCGGTATTTTGAGAACGGCCCTGGCAAACTCAATATAATCACAGACAGGATGATTTTCCTTATCAAGCCATCCTGTGATAAATTTTTTGTTTAGTTCCGTATCTCTGGCAGCAGAAAAATACTTTGTATCTGCACCATTGCTTACAACAAACATCTGCACATTTGAAAAAATGCCGTGGAACTTGCCCTCTGCAATATATTTCTTAATCTGGCGGTAGGCGTCCATGTAGGAATGCTCTTTATTTTTCAGTTCAATATGGATGAAGGGAATCCCATTAATCAGAAGCGTTACGTCAAAACGCCGGTCTCTGTCTCCCTCTGCATTCTCTGACTTAAATGCCTGATATTGATTGATAACCTCATACACACTGGAGCCGCCAGCCACATGCTCATTATTTATCACCATAAGATGCAGCGTTTCATTTCCGCGCTGGATGTGGACATATACTTTACCGTTTTCTCCTGCCATCCATTTTCCGGCATCATAAAAGGAAGCGTGGGATAAGTCATTCTTAATCTTGGCAAACTCGGAATCGCTGAGCGGAACATCGTTAAGCTTCGCCTTGTTATTCTGTTCCAGAATGTATTTAAAATTATTCCATAGCTGGTTCTCTGTTCTGATATCAGGTCTGTAGGTCCATTGAGATTCATCACAGCAAAGCTGGTCTATCAATTTCTTTTCCATTACGGATTCTAATTCTGCCATAAGCTATCCTTTCTGTGGGAACATGTTCTGCAGCATGAATTTCTTTACTTCTTTTAATTCATCAAACTTACGCTGGTGGAGGGTGATGAGGTAATCGAGGTTGCGGAAATATTTTCCAACATATCTCTGTTCATTAAGTGATGGAACTGAAACAGTTATTTCCATAACCTTGTTTTTTGATATGTTGTATCTTGATATTCCCTGTGCCAGCAGAATTATTTGCTCCCTTATGGGTTCAGAGCGCAACATATAGGCAAGGAAATAGCTGTCAAACTGTTCTGTTGGACGAAAGCCAAAACAAAAACTGTTCAAATACGTTGTACCCTGTTTTTCAAGCAAAACGGAGGACATCCCTACCTCTTCTGGTGTTTCTGAAGAGGTTGTAAAGAACACATCGCCAACCTGAACCTCATTCTGCCTTGGATCAATTTCTATTGGCTCAGTCATCTCAGGAGCACTGACTGGATTTGAAAAGACATTCATGTATGTTACAAATCGAGCTTGTCCGTGTCCAAAATCCTCTTTCGTTTTTCCCGACAATCCTGTATAGGTTTGTCCTGCCTCCCCAAGCTTACGCTGCTCCCAATCATCAGTAAAGCCTGCAAATCGAATCTCCGGAATCTTCTTTCCGTTTTGTGGGAACATTTTTTGCAACATATATTTCTTCAATTCTTTTGCCTCATCACACTTACGCTGATGAAGGTTGATAAGGTGGTCGAGGTAGCGGAAGAAAGCCCCAATTTGCTGTTGCTCTGCCCTTGAAGCTGGAAAGATTATTGGTGTAATCTTCAGAATTTCCGTGTTAATACTTGGCATTGTCTGCCCAACAGCCCTTGCCCGAATATCTTTCTTAACCTGTTCGGTTTCCAAAAATGTGTGGAAGAATGAACAATCCAGTTCTTTATTAATGCGAACCCGGAGAACCCTCCCAGAGAACAACCAACCGCTGTGAACAGGCATAATCAAGGCATTTATATCCACAGAACCTACTCTGGAGAAAACAATATCCCCCTGAACAAGAGTGTATTCAGAAAGCCGTTTATAGTCTTTTTCTGACACTTGTGGCAATCCGTCCTTTTCGATTTGGAGACTTCCGCTTTTGAAATGTTCTGTGGTAATAATCGGTATACCCTCATCAACATAATCGCCTGCGTGCAGTGCACTTCCAAAAGGTCCTGTCTTTATCTCAGAAATCTCCCCCAACTCACTCTGTTCCCACACATCGGTGCAGTCCCTAAACCTTATCTTCGGTGTATTTGCCACAATCACACCTCCTTGAGAACACGGATAAATTCTTCAACAGCATCCTTCGTTTCAGAATCTGCAAAAGTCAATTCCCCAAGCATTTTAAGCAAAGCGTCATTGCCCTCTTTGATGGCCCTGTTTGTCTCCCTCATAGATGCGGAAAGCTGTCTGAGATCCACTTCCGGTTCTTCCTCACTGGTATCTACATATCTTGGAATATTCAGATTATAATCATTTGCCTTAATATCCTCAAAAGATGCCAGATAAGCCACCTTATCTACCGGTTTTCTGTCGTTATACAACTCCAACACCCGGTCAATATGTTCCTCACGCATGACATTCTGCTTCTTTTCCTTTTCATACAGCTTGGACGCATCAATAAACAATACATCCCTTCCTTCTCTATGCTTTTTCAATACCACAATGCAGGTTGGAATAGAAGTGTTATAAAACATATTTGACGGAAGCCCAATCACGGCATAGATTGACCCATTCCTGAGAAGTATCTCCCTGATTGCTCCTTCTGCCGCTCCCCTGAATAAAACGCCATGGGGAAGAACAATAGCCATCGTACCTGTCTGTTTTAAATGATAGAATCCATGCAGTAAAAATGCATAATCCGCTTTTGACTTAGGAGCCAGCTTCCCCCCATAGTCCATAAACCGCTCATCCTGTTTGAATCCCTCTGCGGCAGACCAATTTGCCGAATAGGGCGGATTCATGGTCACAATATCAAATTCTGTTTCTTCATCTGTAGGCCAGTCAGCATCAAGAGTATCTCCATTCCGCAAATGCTGGTTTTCAGGCAGGACTCCATGGAGAAACATATTCATACGCGCCAGATTATAAGTTGACGGCATAAGTTCCTGACCATAATATTTAATGTAATCCGGCTGTTTTGAGTAATTTCTGCAGCTAAGCATCAACGAGCCGGAGCCCATGCACGGATCATATACCTGTAATCCCTTTTTCTCTTCCTGACCGGATATGGCAATCCTGCAAAGAATCTGTGCAGGGCCATGGGGCGTATAAAACTCCCCGGCCTTTTTCCCTGTTTCAGATGCAAATTGACCGATCAGATACTCATACGCATTGCCAAGGACATCTCCCTCCGTATGGATAATGTCAACGCCGTCCAATACTTTGATGACCTCCGCAATTGTGGCGCTCTGCTTCTGATCACCGGTGCCAAGCCGATTCGAATATAAATCCACATCCGCAAATAAGCCGTTAAATAATTCATCAGACTCCTCTATGCGGTTAAAAGCCGCCTGCAGTTTTTCTCTGTTAAATAAATTATTTTTAGCAGCATGTAACATGCTTATATATGTCATGTCAGGGTCAAGGGTATAATGCTTTGATTTTTTTATTTCACTCAACAGTTCTTTGGCATCATCTGATTTCATTACATCTTCATACACATGCTGCGCATCTTCAAGGCTGTCCGGACTTTCGTCTTTGATAAGGTCATAGACCTTTGCCAGATAAGAATCTGATAAATATTTATAGAAAACCAGTCCTAAAAGATAGGTTTTGTACTCATTTGCATCCATTTTCCCTCTAAGCACATCTGCGCCTCTCCACAATACCTGTAACAAGTCTTTCCCTTCAGCCATAACTAATCTTCCTCCATCCTGCGTATCAATGCCATCATAAATTTTCTTATATCCTCTGCCTGCTTTACCAATAAATCATTTTGTATAATTGACTGCCTGTATATATTACCTATTGTCCTTTGTTTTTCCATATCCGGCAAAACAATTTTCAGTTCTCCAATGGTCTTTATATTCAGCTTCCTGACACTCAAGGTTGTCCCCTGATGGTACATCTCTATCTGCTGCTCAAAACCTTTTCCTTCGTTAAACTGATAACAAAAATACCAGGAATAGAGTTTTCCGGTATCAAAATCGCATCTTAGAAAATTTGATGTAATACACTTTGCTTCTGTCTGTTCCGAAATGGGAGAACATTTTGATTTTATCAAATTTATGATACAGCCCATACCCTCTTTCGTTGAATGAATACCGTGTAAATCTTTTTCAAAATCCTCCGGGGTATATAAATCATCAGACTTCTCTCTTATTCGTGTAGGGTTTTTACCTAATGTAAATTGGATAATCTCATTTAAGGGTATTGATTCCATCGGGCCTCCCTTTCTAGTAATTGAGTTAAATTACGTTATAACAATACTTCTTTTCATCGTTTTAGTCAATATGTAATTTAATCAAATTACGTATTTATGCCCAATTTATCTGCAAAATCATTATCATTATATTTACAAACCGTGCCCAACTTTTTAGAATACAATATTGACACACAAAACGCCGTCCACAGCATCTGCCGCAGACAGCGTTTCCTCTACCCTATGACCATAATTATTTATTCAGCCAGGACACTGTTATAGTACAAATCATCAGGACAAACATCCTGACCCTCCTCCCACTCCACGCTTATTCCTCCAATATGAACTGTATTAAATACATTCATATCTTTTAGCTTCCCAAACCAATCACCACGAATCAACGGCTTCACATCATAAACCTTTTTTTCCCCATTTTCAAAGGTCACAAGCAGTTTGTAATCTTCCAAAGGTTTTACTTCTATTGCACATGGTGTCATTATTTTTTCTCCCTTACTGTAACGGCGGAATTTTAAAATATTGCTGACCCTCTAACAATAACTGCCAGTTTGCTCTTAAATCGTCCTCATGTATGGTAATCCATGCTTCCACCATCTTTCTCTGTTTTCTGGGAAAGTCACCTTCTATCAATTCCCCATCAAGTCCAAATACAGCTTTTTCTCCCTGATATTCTGCATGAATGTGCGGTACATTATGTCTTCCGTTCGGCTCACTGTACATTCTGATAATTATTCCATAAAATAAACTTAAAGTAGGCATTTCCCCTCCTAACACTTCACTTTTTATTTATATCTTAAAAGATAAAATAAGTGTACCATACTTTTGTGTGGATGACCATACGAATATACTAAATTTATATCATGTTACAACTCCACCACCCTGGTTGCCACCTTCTCCCGGAATCTGGCGTCATGTTCCACAAACAGCATGGTGGGCTGATACTCCTCCAAAAGCTTTTCAATCTGCATCCGCGAAAAAACATCAATATAATTTAGAGGTTCATCCCACACATACAGGTGGGCAGGCGTCATTAGGCTTGCTGCCAGAAGAATCTTCTTTTTCTGCCCCTCCGAATACTCCTCCATATTCTTTGCAAATTGCACCCGCTCCATGTCAAGCTGCCGCAGTATGGCGCAGAACAGGCTTTCATCCAGCCCTCTCTCCATGCAGAACCGGGAGATTCCTCCTTTCAGCATGGAAGTATCCTGGCTTACGTAGGAAACCACCAGGCCGGAAGCCGTCTGGCAGATTCCTGTTTCACAGACTCCCGTTTCCCCTGCTTTTGCCTCCCCTGCGTTTGCTTCCATTGTTTCTATTTCGTCTGCCTTTATTTCCCCTATTTTCATCCTGCTATCTTTCCACCCTGGCTCGCCTTCCGTCCATCCTCCTGTCTTTTTCAGAATCATTTTCAAAAGCGTGGATTTCCCGCACCCGTTTTCTCCGTGGAGAACCACTCTCTCCCCTTTCTCCACAGAAAATGTAACCCCTGAAAACACCGGCTCTTTTGCGCCCTCATACCGTACAGAATAGTCCTCCACTTTCACCAACACCCTTTTATAATGCTCCATAGGCATAATCTTTAAATCCACCGGCTGTTCCAGATCCACTAAAAGCCCTTCCTTCTCCTCAATCTCCCGGTTGATCCGCTTTTCCATCTGCTTTACCCGGCTCTGCATTTTCTTGGTCTTGGAACCGATATAGGCCCGCATCCCCACGGCCCGTTCATGCTCGTTGACAGCCGCCTTTCGGTAGAAGCCAATCTTGGTCTGCTCGCTCTTATCCGCCCACTGCCCGGTTCTGGCAACCGATTTTCTCAGTTTCCCGATTTCCTTTAAATGCTTCTCATTCTCTCCCACGGCAAACTGGTCCTTCCGGCTTTTATTCTCCCACCAACTGGAAAAATTCCCGCTCTGCACCTCTATACTCTGCCGGTTTAACACCAGCACATGGTCGATGCAGGCATCCAGAAGCTCCCTGTCATGGGAGACAAGAATAAAGCCTTTCTTCGATGCCAGGTACCGCTTCACATTCTCCCTGGATTCCTGGTCCAGATGGTTGGTAGGCTCGTCAATCAGAAGGAAATCATTTTCCCCTGAGAACAGGACTGCCAGCATAATCTTCGTCCTCTCACCGGGACTCAAAGTCTGAAACGGCCTGTACAGAACCTCTGGATCCTGCCTTAACTCCTCCAGTTCACACAGCACTCTCCACAGTTCGCACCCGGCCTTCCATTCCTCCAGAAATTCCGCTGCCGGCAGGCTCCTCTGCCTCTCCGTAACCGGATACGGGAAATAATCAAACACTACGGAGGCCTGGATGCTGCCCTCGTATTCATATTTCCCCAGCAGAAGATTCAAAAACGTAGTCTTCCCCTTCCCATTCCGCCCGATAAAACCCAGTTTCCAGTTAGTATCAACAGAAAAGGAAACATCCTCAAAAATATTATCAAAACTTCCTTCATAACAAAAGGTCAGATTATTTACACGGATTTGTGACATACACATTCCTCCCTTCTGATTCCTGAATAAAAACAGGAACCGTCCGTCGCCAAACAGTTCCATTACATACCATAACCGTATTCTCCAGAATGCCGGAAGTCCAGCCGCCTAATCTGCCAATCAAGCCGCAGTCCTGCAGGCCCTTGCCAGCCATGGCTTCGGGCATACAAAAAGAGAGGTTATGAGAACATAATCTACTTTTGGCAACATGATAAGACAGCATAGCAAAAACAATGGCCCCATCTCTTCACGGTCCGGGCCAGCCACTTTGCCGTCAATACTCTTCATGCAAACAAAAGTAAACTATTTTCTCATCCTTTCACCTCTCTCGCTTAAACTGGGATTATTCTAGCATATCAAATGGGGTCTGTCAAATTATTTTTCTGTATTTCCTGAATTTTAAATTATACCACACATCAGCAAACGGTTTCAACAAAGGATTAGCTATATTACCTTTCTCTATATTACCTTTTTATCCCCACATTCCTCTCATACGCCTCCACCGACAACACATACCACACAGCCAGAATCCCCAGCACCACTGCCACGCTGACTGCATTCACCGCCGTCAGATCCCGGTACATCATTTTCCCAAGGGCCCCCACGGAGAAGAAGGAAGAAATCCCCATGACCCCAAAGGTCACCCCATAGGAAGCCCCCAATTCCGCCCCGATGGATTTTTTCAGCACCTGCCGGTCAAAGCCCATCTTCATCAGAACCCGGTACCGCTCCTTCTCCTCAAAGGCATCGTTGTACAGCTTCATAAACATGATGCTGCCGCTTGCCAGGATAAACACCAGAAACATAAAAATACATACGGAATAAAACACTTTCACCCAATCCAGCTCATTGCTTTCGGGATCCACAGCCACCCTGCCTGTCTTTCCCTTTTCCCCCATGTCCAAAATCATCTGATCCAGCCGATCCCTGGCCTCCGCAAACATCTCCGGCTCCCCGATCCGATAATTGTAGATAAAATTTTCCTCCCCCATAGGCAGAAGCCTCTCATACTCTCTGTCACTTACCACATAAAATCCGATACTTTCCTGAAGATACCCCAGATAAGGCGTACTGGTATCCAAAATCTGCCGGTAAGTCTTTCCTCCGATATCCACCGGCTTTTCCCCCCGCTCCGTAATCAGAGACAGAAGAACCGGATGGGAGATCCGGATCACCTCATCCTCTCCAAGTTCCTCCACTTCTACCTCCATTCCCGCCTCCTCTGCCAGTTCCTTTAAGCGGGAAAACGGAAGAATGCCGTACTTTCCAGAATACTCCCCGGAACGAATCAGGGAAGAATCCAGTCCCAGCATGGGAATCCGGGTACTCATCTCAACCGTAGCTTTCTCCTCTATCGCCGCCCTTGCCGCCTCTTCCAGATCCTCCCGGCCGCTCAGCAGCTGAAATGTATACGTATTCTCAAACTGTATAATAGAATGATACCGATCCTTCATGGCAACGCTTGTGGCAAGGGCTGTGACTGAACACAGCATCAGCACGCTTACCATGGCGTAGGTGCGGTAATTTTTCTTCATCCGGAAAATCACGCTGTTGACCCAGAGAGTCCTCTCCTTTTGGTAGAGAAATCCCTTCCTTCCGGCCAGCCACTGAAAAATCAGGGGAATCAATCCTCCAAACAGCAGATACACCCCCACAATCACCAAAACCACGGCCGCCAGTGCATTTCTCATCACATCCGTACGGCTTTCCCTCATAGCCAGCGAATATCCCCGGCACAGGATTCCCACTCCCACAACCGCTTTTATAAGCAGCACAATCCTCTTCTGCCTCACCGCCTCATTCTGCTTCGCCGCAGAGATCATGCCAAGCACACTGCTCCGGATAATATTCACATACCCCTTCACCACAAAAATCATATAGATAATCCCATAAACCGCCGCCGTAAAAGCCATAGGCCGGATTCCCGGCCGGAATCGGATGTCCACCGCCAGATCCGATACTGCCAGCAGAATCATCTGGAACAAACCGGCGCTTAAGGCCCCAAAGGCCAGCCCCAGAACCAGCGCCGACACCCCGATGAGAATGGTCTCTACAAGATACATTTTCCCGATCCTCTCATTGGACAGGCCCATAAACACATAGATGCCGATCTCCCTTTTCCGCCTGGTTAAAAATACATTGGTGGAATACCAGATGAAAAAGAACATGAAGCACCCCAGCACAAAGGATACGGTCTGGACAATGATCTCCACATACTCCTTATTCCTGGTTCCCAGAACCCCGAAGGCCTCCGAATCAATGAGATTCTGGAAATTAAACAGCACAAGGACAGTAAACGCCAGAGAAACCACTAAAGAAAGATAATTCCGAAAGCTGTTTTTAAAATTCAGAAACGCCAGCCGTATCATTGACATGAAAAATCACCTCCCATGGAAGTCTGGACATCTGTGATCCTGTCGTAGAATTCCTTTCTGTCCGCACCTCTGCTGATCCTGCATGTGATAAGGCCGTCGCTTAACATGCACACATCTCTGGCATAGGACGCACAGAAGGGGTCATGGGTCACCATAAGAATCGTAGCTTGGCCCCTGTCATTTACCGTCTTCAAACACTCCAGCAGATCCCTTCCCGCCCTGGAATCCAGAGCCCCTGTGGGCTCATCGGCAAAAAGGATCTCCGGGTCGGTGATCAGCGCCCGGCATGCTGCTCCCCTCTGCTTCTGCCCCCCCCGACAGCTGATACGGATACTTTTTCAGATGATCCTCCAGCCCGAAAAGGCCTGCCAGCTCCTGCGCCTTCTGGCTGCACACCCTGGCCGAAACCCCGTTTAAGGACAGGGGAAGGGCGATATTGTCCTGAAGGGTCATGGTGTCCAGAAGATTGTAATCCTGGAAAATGAATCCGATCTTTTCCCTCCTCAGCCTGGACAATTCCCTGTTGGATGCCCGGGTGATATCCTGCCCGTCCAGGATCACTGTCCCTTCTGTAGGCTTGTCAATGGTGGAAAGAATATTAAGCAGCGTAGTCTTCCCGGAACCGGAAGGCCCCATGATGGCGATAAAATCCTGTCTGTAGATGGTTAAGTCAATCCCTTTCAAAACCCTGGTCTGGAATCCCCTGGCCCCATAAGTCTTCATCAGGTTCTTCACTTCCACCGCCTTTTTCCTCTCCGGATGTTCTTGTCGTGTTTCACTCATAATCTGTCTGCCTCCATTCTGTCTGCCAGGCGGTCTGGGAACCTCCTTGCACCCATGCCAGTACATCGTTGTTAATTCACGATCTACTGGTGGCTGATTTTCCGAGACCGCTCCTGTTTTTTCAAAAAAAGTCCGCCGGACTTTCATGTACGGTAGTAGTTTAAAACAACAGACAGAAAAAATCCTTACATCTCCATTACAAAAAAGGCCGCAACCTTACGTCTCCTCCCCATGCCGGAGAAAATAGGGATTTTCCTTAAAAAGAATGGTAAATCTGGTATACGAGCCATACTCGCTTTCCACCCATATCTTATGCCCCAGCCTGTCCGCAATCTTTGACACCATATATAAGCCCATGCCTGTAGATTTATACTTCCCGTTGTGGTAATTGCTTCCTGTAAATCCTTTCTCAAAAATCCTCCCCAAGTCACTGTCTTTGATTCCTTCCCCGTTGTCCTCCACATACAGCCTTACCTCTTCCTCCTTCCGGCTGGCCCATATGTGAAGCCAGGGCCGGGAGCTTTTATACTTTATCCCATTGCCAATCAGCTGATCCAGAATATACACCAGCCAGGCCGGATCTGTGTAGACCTTAATCTCCCCCACCTCCACCGTAAGCGCAAACCCCTTCTGAACCAGAAAGAACCGGTTATTGCCCACAGACCTTTTTACACATTCGCCCAGCTCTGTCCGCCTTACCTGAAGGTCAAACAGAGGGCTTTGAAGCCTGCAGCCTAAAAGCATGGAATGAATCTGCTGGTTCATCTTCTCCAACTGTTCCCTGACCGCCATTCTCATCTCCCCGTCTTCCATCTTTTCAGCCATCAAAAAGGCGGCGGACAGAGGGATTTTCAGCTCATGACACCATCTTGCCACGTAATCCTGCAGGTCACAATTTTCCTTAAACCGCATATCCGCCTGTTCCTCCAGTACCTCCACGTCATGCCTGGCAATATCCTGATTTTCAAAACAGGGCAGTATCCGGCATATCAGCTCCTTCTCCCCCATAAGCCGCGCCTTCTCCTTTTCATCCTTCTGAAAGCTGCGGTAATCATATGCCGTTATTAAGATTCCTGGCACCAAAAGAAGGACATCCATATATACCAGATGCCCCCATTTTCCATTCTGTATAAAAAAGAAAAAATACAGGTTGAAAACCACTGCCACTATGATGGCGGGCAGTGCCTGTCTCCATTTTTTCCTTACATAGTTCATATGTTTATACCAGCCCTTCCTACCAAAAGCTGTCTGTGCCTGTTCTTGGCATTTTGTGTGCATCCCCCCGGAGGGTTTACTATGAATTCAGCACCACCCCGAGACAGCGTCGCATTATCAGAGACAAGGCATATAGTATCCCAGCCCTTTTTTCGTACAGATGATTTCCTGCCCGCATGCGGCCTTCAGCTTGCTTCTTAAACGGGATATCATGGTAGTCAGCGTTCCGTCAGACACATACTCGTCCGTCTCCCACAGATCCATCATCAGCTCCTCCCTGGTCACCACCCCCGGGCTTTTCTCAATCAGCTTCACCACTACTCTCCGCTCTGATTTTGTCAGTTCAATCTCCTTCTCCCTCCAAAATAACTCCTGCTGCCCCCAGTCAAAATACAGTTCCTCCCCCAGATAGGTCTGCTCCTTCACTTTATACTTATAGGTCCGCCGAAGCAGAGCCCAGACCTTGGCTTTTAGAAGCTCCAGCTGAAAGGGCTTCTCCACATAATCATCCCCTCCCTGGGCCACAGCCATGATCTTGTCTCTGTCATCGTCCCGGCTGCTGATATAGAGAACCGGCACGTCCGAAACCTCCCGGATTTTCCCGCACCAGTAAAACCCATCATAGTAGGGCAGGTTTATATCCATCAACACCAGCTGGGGGCAGTACTGCCTGAATTCCTCCAGGATCCTGTCAAACCTGACAGCCACCGCCGTCTCATAGCCCCACCGCCTAAGAAAAGAGCTGATTTCCCCGGCCAGTGTCTCGTCATCTTCTATTATCATTATTTTCATAGTCTTGTGAAATACTCCGTTGTTTTAAAATTTTTCCGCTCCATTGCTTCCCTGCATTATTTCCCTGCATTATTATATACTTACTGCCTTCCGGATTCAAGAGGCCACAAAAAAGAGCTGAAAAAGCCAAAAAACAGAGCCAGTGACCTGCACGATTAACCTGCAGGCCGCCGGCCCTGTCCCTGTTTATTTATCGCTGTCTATTTATTACTGTTTATCTATGCTTTTATTTATGCATACCTGTCAACATACTTTCCGTTTAAAAGATCCTCCGGCACCTGCCCCGGATTCCCCTGTTCCTGCCCCTCTTTCTTTGCCTTTTCCTCCTGCTGTTTGTTTTTTTCCGTTTTCTTCAGCTGTTCCAGCTGCTTTTCTACCTTCCGGATTTCCTCCTCCAGCTTCTTTACCTTCTCCGTATCCTTCTGCTGAACCGCCTTTTCCTTGTCTTCATTTAACTTTTGAAGCTTCTGTTCCAGCGCTTTTATCCTGGCATTGCCTCCGCCGCCGGATGCTGCACTTAAATCAACTGCGGGTGCGGACATATTTACAGGACTTATACTCATTATCTGTTCCTCCTTCCATCGTGCTCCATTTTTTTCTTTTCAGAAGACACACTTTCGTCTCTCCTGTCCTTTATATCGCCGAAGCTTCCTTTCATCCTACAAATCCGATGCAGGATGCCTCATTTATGATGTAAAAGTATGAGAAGGCGGAATGATAAAAAGCACATGCAATTTAAACACTCCCTGAGAAACCATGGTTTCTACCTTGCCCTTGTAATTTCCAGCCGCATTCCGTATATTGAAAAGCCCTGTCCCCTCCTCAGGCAGTTTTCCCATGTTTTTCCTGCAGCTGTTCTCTATGGAAAGCACATAGAAATTCCCCTTCCGCTTATTGGAAATATGAATGTACCTCTCCCCCTGGTCCAGATTTTCACAGGCCGCTATGGCATTGTCAATCCCATTGGCCAGGATGATACACCAGTCCACGTCCTTCACCCCGGCATCCTCCGGCAGCTTTATCTCACACCGGATCCCAATCCCTTTTTGATCTGCGATAAAGCACTTGCTGCCCAGAAGGGCATCCACCGCCGCGTTCCCTGTCCACACAGGATAGGAAAGTCCGTCGGAAATATCCCCCAGATTCTCCAGATATTCCCGGGCCTTCCCACCCTCCCCTGCCTTCAAAAGCTCCGCCAGTACGGTCAAATGGTTTTTTATATCATGGCGGAAGGAAGAGGTCTGCTGATACCGCACCTTCGCCTCTTTTATATAATTCTCCTGCTCTGCAGCCTGCTGCTTCAGCAGTTCAAGCTTTCTCTGAGAATCAAGAATCCGCACCATTTTCTGATGGACAAACAGAGTCACAAGCAGACAGGCGCAGGCCAGCACCTGCACAAACAAAATCTCCCCGTAATTGATATTGACATTGGGCAGTATTTCTTTGGTATACCAGTCTACGATAAGACCGTTTCCATAGATGGAATCCTGAATCACCCTCTCAAGCAGTGCAATAAAAAAAGCCGGCACAGTCAGCTGCAGAAGAGTCAGCTCATTTTCATCCGCGATGCTTTCCCGAAATTTTTTCAGAATCAGTGCAAAGAATCCCATAACCAGAAGAACCTTAAAACATTCCCGGACCGCATCCGACGGAATCACCAGACTTTCATGAGTAATCACAAAGCGATCCACAATCCTGTAGTCCAGCCACCGCACCATGCTGTTTGTGACACTGAGAATCGACAGAATCAGCACAGCCATGGACAGCGCCTTCATCCACTTCCCCTTCAGAAAAACGCCTCCCCACAAAAACAAAAGCACCGTCTCCAGCATCAGCCCCACGCATCCTTCAATATGCAGAACATATTTCACCCCAGACAGACCGAGAGAAAGCACCAGATAGATCCCGCCGTAAAGCCAGGAAAAAGATACCCTGCAATACCCGCAGAAAAAGAAAAAGGTCACAAGAGGCAAAACCACAATATTCAGTATATTGGGCAAGGCAATATACCACTGAAAATACCACTCCAAACAATAAGCAATATCCGGGTTGCCCCAAACCATCTGTTCCATCCCCTTTCCCCTTCCGCACCTGGTTAACAGTCCAAACCTTAATCCATATACCCCATCATCCCCTCCACAAACACAGAATGGTATTTTTTAGAAACCGGAATCCTGTCTCCATTTTCAAGGGCAATCTCCCCATTGCCGTATTCCTTAAGATAATCAGGATTTACGAGAAAACTGCGGTGGCACCGGATGAGATACGGCGCCGTCTGCTGCTCCACATCCTTTATCTTTCCGTAATACTCCATCACACCGTCCCTTGTATGCAGATATATCTTCCGGTTAATCACTTCGCAGTAATAGATATCCTTCAGCTTCACGGATCTATACCAGTTCATGGTCTGGATAAAAAGAGACTTCTCCTCCTTCTTATCCAGACGCTCCAGGCTGCGCCTCAAAGCCCGTTCCAATCTGTCTTCGTCCACAGGCTTGCACAAGTAATCCATGGCCTCCACCTCAAAAGCATCCAGCATGCGCTCTGCCAGGACCGTCACGAAAATCAGAACTCCCCCAAACCCCTGCTGGCGAAGTCTTTTTGCCAGCTGAACCCCGTCCGGCCCCGGCATCTGAATATCCAGAAAGATCATGTCATAATCCGGTGGAGAAAACAAAAGAGCCGCCCCGTTTCCCCGGCAGGTAATTTTATAAGGCACATTCCACAGCTCCAGCTTCGAAGACACCATCTGCCTTAACCGTTCACACATCACAGGCTCATCATCACAAATCGCAATTTTAATCATGTCCCCAACCTTGCCTCCTGTCTCTTCCCTCTGCCCGGTACCGCCTGGCTCCCCTTTTCCATAAACCCTCCTGGAATAGGTATGTCTCCTATATTTATCTTACGGATGCCGCCGATTCTTAAAACCTATGTTGTAAAATGCCAGAAAAATGTTGCCGTCCCCTTTAGTATACCACCTGTCCCTCTTACTTTTCAATTTCCCGAATCAAATTTACCATCTCAATCACACCAAGAGCACAGTCATATCCCTTGTTTCCGGATTTTGTGCCTGCCCTCTCAATGGCCTGCTCAATATTTTCTGTAGTGAGAATCCCGAACATAACCGGCACACCGCTTTCCAGGGAAACGGCGGCAATCCCTTTTGACACCTCATTGCAAACGTAATCGTAATGGCTGGTAGCGCCCCGTATCACCGCCCCCAGGCAAATGACCCCGTCATATTTTCCGCTCTTTGCCATCTTAGAAGCAATCAGCGGAATCTCAAATGCGCCGGGAACCCATGCCACATGGATATCCTTCTCCTGCACATCATGGCGGAGCAGCCCGTCTACGGCGCCGCTAAGTAGCTTGGATGTAATAAACTCATTGAAACGCGCAGCCACAATGCCGATTCTGATTTCCTTTGATACCAGTTTTCCTTCAAATGTCTTCATAATTATATCCCTTCCTCTTCTCTTTTTAGTATTATGTATTTATTCATATTTCAAAATATGGCCCATCCGCTGCTGCTTCGTCTTCAGATAAAACAAGTCATGGGCCGTGGCATCCATCTGAATCGGCACCCTTTTTGTAATCTCCAGGCCAAACTCCGACAGCTGATAGACCTTATCCGGATTGTTGGTCAAAAGCCTCATGCTTTTTACCCCCAGCTCCTTTAAAATCTGGGCTCCGATATAATATTCCCGTTCATCTCCCTCAAATCCCAGCGCCAGATTGGCCTCCAGGGTATCCATGCCCTGTTCCTGCAGCTCATAGGCCCGCAGCTTATTGATCAGCCCGATTCCCCTTCCTTCCTGGCGCATGTACAGAAGAATCCCTCTTCCCTCCTTCTCGATCTGCATCATGGCAGCGGCAAACTGCTGGCCGCAGTCACAGCGCAGAGAACCAAAGGTATCGCCGGTCAGGCACTCTGAGTGGACACGGCACAGCACATCCTTTCCGTCGCCCACTGCTCCCTTCACCAGCGCCACATGGTGCTCGCCGTTTAGCCGGTTCACAAACCCATATGCCATAAAATCCCCGTATTTTGTAGGCATTTTAACGGCAGTCACCTGATCCACCAGCTTCTCATGGCATTTGCGGTAATTCTGCAGATCCCGGATGGTAATAAATTTAATATTCCATCGTTTCGCCAGCTCCATCAGCTCCGGGGTGCGCATCATGGTTCCGTCCTCCCTCATGATCTCGCAGCACAGGCCGCACTCCTTCAAACCAGCCAGCCGGCACAGATCCACAGTAGCTTCCGTGTGCCCACTGCGCTCCAGCACCCCGTTTTTCTTTGCCAGAAGGGGAAACATGTGCCCCGGCCTGCGGAAATCCTCCGGCCTTGCATCCTCCTTTACACACCTCATGGCTGTGACAGAACGCTCTGCGGCAGAAATTCCTGTGGAAGTGGACACATGGTCAATGGATACGGTAAATGCAGTTTCATGATTATCCGTATTCTGGGGTACCATCTGAGGAATCCGCAGCTTTTTTATGTACTCCTCAGACATAGGCATGCAGATCAGGCCCTTTCCATAGGTAGCCATAAAGTTAATGTTGTCTGTGGTAGCAAATTCCGCCCCACAGATGAAATCCCCTTCATTTTCCCGCTCCGGATCATCTGTAGCCAGGATAATTTTCCCGTTTCTCAGATCCTCAAGCGCCTCTTCGATTGTGTTAAACTGTCCCATAATACCTGTCCTCCTGGATTCTAAAATTCATAGCGAGATAAAAATTCTCTGGTGATTGTGTTCCTTTTCTGCTGCCCCTGGGTATCCTGAAGATTCAATAGCTTTTCTATGTATTTCCCAACCATATCTGTCTCCAGATTTACTGCATCCCCCTCTCTCTTCTCCTGCAGAATAGTCCGGCTCTGTGTGTGGGGAATAATGGAAACAGAAAAATCGGTCCGGGAGACCTTCGCCACAGTCAGGCTAACCCCGTCTACAGCCACAGAGCCTTTCTCCACAACATAGCGCAGGATTTCCTTCCCCGCCTCCACGGTATACCAAACCGCCGTGTCATCCCGCTTGATGCGGCTGATTGTCCCCACTCCGTCCACATGGCCGGCCACCATATGCCCGCCGAACCTTCCGTCCACCCGCATGGCCCGCTCCAGATTCACATGGCTTCCACAGCGAAGCCCGGCTAAAGAAGAGCGATCCAATGTCTCATGCATAATGTCTGCTGAAAAGCTGCCTGAAAGTGCAGACAAGGACGTCACTGTCAGGCATATGCCGTTTACCCCGATGCTGTCTCCGATTTTCGTATCCTCCAGCACCTTTTTCCCGTGGATTGTCACCACAGCAGAGTAAGGCCCTTTTCGAATCTGTTCCACTGTCCCCACTTCCTCAACAATTCCCGTAAACATGGCTTGTCACCTCACTCTCTATCAAAAAATCCTCTCCCAGCCGGATGATCCTGCTGTTCTCAAGACAAAATGCATCCCCGGGCGCCGGAACCCCGGCCCCCTCCACCGGAGTCCTGGCTTCCTTCCCGCCAAATATTTTGGGAGCAATATAGGCCTGCACCTTCTTCACAATTCCCGCCTTCAGCGCCGCCCAGTTTAAAGTACCTCCGCCTTCCAGCAAAATACTGTCTATCTGCTCCCTCCCCAGCTTTTCCATCAGCTGCCTCAAATCTATTTTCCCCTCCCTCTCGTTGATTGGCAGAATACGGCATCCTTTTTCCTCGTAAAGCCGGCATCTTTCCCTGTCTGTACAGCAGGTGGCCACAATGACAGGCGCCTGCCCTGCCGTCAAAACCACCTGGGCTGTCAAGGGGGTCCGCAGATTGGTGTCACAGATAATACGGATCGGGTTTTTCCTCCCCAGCCCTTCTCTGTCAGAAGCCCGACAGGTGAGCAGCGGATCATCTGCCAGAACGGTTCCCACTCCCACCATAATCCCGGTATATTGATGGCGCTGCAGCTGCACATGTTCTCTTGCCTCTCTCCCTGTAATCCATTTCGACGCCCCTGTGTATGCGGCGATTTTCCCGTCCATGGTCATGGCATACTTCATCACCACATAGGGCTGTTTCGTCTGAATATAATGAAAAAACACCTGATTCGCCTGGTCACATTCCTTCTCCAGCACATGGTCTGTCACCTCCACGCCATGGTCCCGCAGCTGCCGGATTCCCTTCCCTGCAACCAGGGGATTGGGGTCATAGGAGCCGACTGCCACCCGGCTGATACCTGCCTCCAGGATGGCATCCGTGCAGGGCGGCTGCCTCCCTTGATGGCAGCAGGGCTCCAGAGTCACATACATGGTTCCTCCCTTTGGCGATTCCCTGCAGGCAGCCAGCGCATTCCTCTCCGCATGAGCCATGCCATACCTCTCATGCCACCCGCTTCCGATCACTCTCCCGTCCTTCACAATAACCGCCCCTACCACAGGATTGGGAGCCGTCCACCCCCGCCCTCTTTCAGCCAGCTCCAAAGCCAGTCTCATATACTCCTCATCTTCCATGTGTTCCTCACCCCTCATGCCTTCTTCACTCCTCATGCGTTCCTCTCTCCTCATGCCTTCTTCACTCCTCATGCGTTCCTCTCTCCTCATGCCTTCCTCTCTCCTCATACCTTCCTCACCTCTCATATATTTCTCATCTTCCATACAAATCCTCGCTCAATTCCTTTCCCTCTCTCTAAATACATTTCCGTCATACAGAAAAACCCCGAACCAAAGTGGTTCAGGGCCATCAGGAATCAACCGCAGCATCCGCCTATCCAATGACAAAAACAAAGCTCCGGAATGTAAAAACAATCCAGAGCAATTATCATGCAAACGGAATCTATCTCCTGCACATCACAATCTTCTTCCATCCAGACTATACTGTCGGCTTCGGAATCTCACCGAATCATGCCATACGGCTCGTGGGCTATACCACCGGTAGGGAATCACACCCTGCCCTGAAGATCTCTTTTCAATTTTTCTCATTATAACTCTTTATAAGATTTTATGCAACCATAAATTCTCTCCGCGATCTCCCCCGCCCTCTCAACATCAACCGACGAATAATTCATCACATAGACATTTTCCACTCCGCTTTCCCCATAATAATATTTGGAAAGAGGCACCAATTTAACCCCCTTTGTCCTGGCCCGTTCCATAACCGCAGCCTCCGGCACCTTCGTCCTGATGGTCAGCAGAAAATGAAGCCCTGCCTCCTCCCCGGATATCTCCACCATATCTGCCAGCCTGCTGTTTAAAAACGCCTCCACCAGCCTGTCCCTCTTCCTCCGATAATAATTTCTCAGCCGGTTTATATGGGCCTCAAACTTGCCTTCCATAATAAAATTGGCCAGGGTATACTGCTCAAAATTAGAAACCGTGCAAGAATAAAAAGACAGCTTCTCATAAAACTGCTCCGCCAGGTTGCGGGGCAGGACCATGTAGCTGATACGCACCGTAGAGCACAGTGTCTTTGTAAAGGTATTCATATAAATCACCTTCTCCGACTTATCGATGCTCTGCAGGGTTGGAATCGGCTGCCCGCTGAGGCGCAGCTCGCTGTCATAATCATCTTCTATAATATACCGCCCCTCTTTCCTGGCCGCCCACCCCAGCAGCTCGTACCGTCTGCTGATAGGCATAACAATCCCCGTAGGATAATGGTGGGACGGGGTAATATGCACAATATCCCCCTTCTTCTCCTCCAGTTCAGAGATACAGATGCCGTTTTCATCCATGGAAATCCACTGACATGGCACCTGAAAGCTTTTATAGATCCTCTCCAGCTTCCTGTATCCGGGATTTTCAACCCCATAGATCTTGTCATTCCCTAAAAGCTGGATCAAAAGACCATACAGATATTCGGTCCCCGCCCCGATGATAATCTGATCCGGGCTGACCCACATCCCTCTGAATTCCTGCAAGTATCTGGAAATGCTTTCCCGCAAGGCCAGGATTCCCCCGCAGGGGGAATTGGTCATCAGCTGAACCCGGCTGTCGCTTAAAAGCTCCCGGATCCCCTTGGACCAGGTGGTAAAGGGAAAAAGCTCCGACGAAGTCTGATTGCTGGAAAAATCTGCGAAATAGGATACATCCCCTCCGGTCAGAGGAACCATCTGCCGTGTAAAGCCTTTCTTCGGCTCTGCCATAACATTTCCCAGGCCTCCGAAATCCGCCACATAAAAGCCTCTTTTAGGCATGGAATAGATATAGCCTTCCGCTGCCAGGCGGGCATATGCGTTTTCAACGGTAATCACGCTGACTCCCAGATTCGAAGCAAAGATCCGCTTGGAGGGCAGCTTCTCCCCTGCTTTTAATTCTCCCTTCAGAATATCATTTTTAATGCTTTTATATAAATACTCATACAACGAATCCGCTCCTGTATTCGTCACATCATATGTAAGCATACCTTCATTGCTCTCCGATCTGACCTTACTGATTATATCTAAACCACAGGTTTTTTAAAGGTCACATTGGCATTATACTTGAAATCACAGGGCAAGTAAAGGGAGCGGGCGGAAATTTTTTGTGGAAATTATCAATGCATTATATAGTTTTAATAACCATATAATATTTTTTTCATAACCTTATCTTGAGATATAAAACCACAAAAATGATTGCATTTTTCATGCAACCGTAGTATGATTCTATTATAAACAGATGCTGCCCTGGTGTATTAACCCGTTACGGCAGCTTAAATATTACCACAAAGAGGTTATTCCATATGAGTGAAGCATTTCATATTATCAGCGACGGTTCCTGTGACCTTCCCGGGGATCTGGTACAGGAAAAAAACATCACCGTAGTTCCTTTCTACGTTTCCTTTGACGATGAGCATTATTTTAAGGAAAATGAAGAGATCGGCATCCGGGATTTCTATCAGCAGATGGTAGACAAAAAGGGGGTATATCCAAAGTCCTCCATGCCTTCCATCCAGGATTATGAAGAGGCTTTTCTGCCTTTTGCAAAACAAGGGATTCCGATTATCTGCATCTGTATCACCACAAAATTCAGCGGCTCCATGCAGTCCGCCCTCAATGCCCGGGCCCTTGTCCTGGAAAGCTGTCCGGATGCCCGGATCACGGTCATAGACGCCACTGTCAATACTGTCCTCCAGGGTCAGTATGTATTGGAGGCAGCCGGCCTGCGGGATCACGGTATCAGTTATGAGGACACCATAGCACGGCTGGAGGAAATCAAAAGCACCGGGCGGATTTTCTTCACAGTAGGCAATATGGAGTATTTAAAGCACGGCGGCCGGATCGGAAAAGTAGCCGCCCTGGCAGGAAACATTTTGGACATCCGCCCTGTAATCACTCTGAAGCAGGGGGAGATCTTCCCCTCCGGCGCCGACCGAGGAAGGAAACGCACCACAAGGAAGGTTATGAATCTTCTCCTGGAATACCTGGAGGAAAGCAGCCTTGGGATTAAAGCGTACAGTCTTGCAGTAGGCTATGGGTATGATATAGAAGAAGGCCTTGCCTTCCGGGATCAGGCCTTGTCCCTGCTTCAGGACAAGGGATATGAGATAAAAGAGATTCCCGTTTACCAGATCGGGGCCACTATCGGCGTACATACCGGGCCTTATCCTCTGGGCTTTGGAATCATTGAAAAAGGAATACGGAATTAAAACTGCGCAAATACATTGGCACCGATGACTGTCAGTATTCCTGAAACAACGATGGACAGACTGCTCATGGCCCCCTCAACATCCCCCATCTCCATAGCCTTCGTGGTTCCTATGGCATGGGAGGATGTGCCTATGGCAATTCCCCTGGCAATAGGGTCCTGGATTTTAAAAACCCGGCAGACTGTTTCGGCAATCATGTTGCCCAGAATACCTGTGACAATAATAACCGCCACGGTTATGGATACATATCCTCCCAACTCCTGGGAAACCCCCATTCCGATAGCCGTGGTTATGGATTTGGGAAGCAGGGTGACGTATGACGCATGATCCAGTTTAAATAAAACCGCCAGAATAAAAATACTGCCAAGGCTGGTTAACACTCCTGAGATAATTCCGGCAAACACAGCCTTATAGTTCTTCTTTAACAGCTCCAGCTGCTCATACAGCGGAACCGCAAGGCAGATGGTCGCCGGAGTCAGCAAAAAGCTGATATATCTGGCTCCCTCCTGATATACAGCATATTCTATGCCAAGAAGACGCAAAACCAGAATCACAATGACAATCCCGATCAGCAGAGGATTAAAAACCGACCGTTTCAGCTTTCTTTTTATGACAATCCCTGCCTCATAGGCAGCCAGCGTGATAAACACTCCGAAAAATGCAGATGTCCCAAACAGCTCCTTCATAAAGCTTTCATTCCTTTCCCTGATTCTCAGACTCTTTCCCTCTTCTTCCCCATCCTCATCACTGCCTGCACCACCCTTCCGGATACGGCCATGACAGCAACCGTGGAGACGACAGTAATCACCGTATAAGAAAGCCACGCTGACTTTATAACCGGCCAGGAATCTATCAGGCCTGCGGCAGCAGGGATAAACAGAATAGGCATGATTTCGATGAGGAAGCTGCTGACCTCTTTCACAGCAGACACGGCAATCACTTTTCGTTCCAGACACACAAACAACAGGATAATGCCATATATACTTGCCGGAATCGGAAGCGGCAGGCATTCATGGAGCATCTCTCCCAGAAATGACAAAAACAGTATGATTCCAAATTGTTTTATATACTTCAATTCTTTTCCCTTCTTCCAACATTAGTAGCACTAACTTAAAATATCACACAGTCTTCCTTCCGTCAACAAAAAATCCGGGTAAATGCTCCCTGGCAACAGGGATTACTGACATTAACAATATTTTCTAATTCACAAAAACATAGTGCAATCGAACATATATTCTGTTATAATATCCTTACAGACTTTTTAAGGAGGCCTGCCTATGAACGAACCCCCTGTTTATATTGCCATCGACCTGAAATCTTTCTACGCATCTGTTGAATGCACGGAGCGGCAGCTGAATCCTCTTACCACCCACCTTGTAGTTGCAGATGCCGAAAGGACAGAGAAAACCATCTGCCTTGCCGTATCCCCTTCTCTGAAAGCCTACGGCATTCCCGGAAGGGCAAGGCTGTTTCAAGTGATTGAGCGGGTAAAGGAAATCAATCACAAGCGAAAGGATAAAGCCCCCGGAGGGAAGCTTACCGGTTCCTCTTTCCTTGCCTCTGAGCTGGCAGAGCACCCGGAGCTGGAGCTTTCTTTTATCATAGCCCCTCCCAGAATGGCATTTTATCTGAAATACAGCACCCTCATATACAATATTTATCTAAAATACATCGCCCCGGAGGATATGCATGTATACTCCATTGACGAAGTATTTATGGATGTGACCCACTATCTGAAAACCTACGGAACCACCCCCAAGGAGCTGGCCTCCAAAATCATACGGGATATCCTTGACACCACAGGAATGATCGCAACTGCCGGCATTGGCACCAACCTGTATCTGTGCAAGGTGGCAATGGATATTGTGGCCAAACATGTGGAGCCGGATGCATACGGAGTCCGCATTGCGCAGCTGGACGAGATGAGCTATCGCAGGCTTCTGTGGAACCACCGGCCTCTCACCGATTTCTGGCGGGTCGGGCACGGATACAAAAAAAGGCTGGAATCGGTGGGGCTTTTTACCATGGGCGACATCGCACGCTGCTCCCTGGGGACAGACAAGGATTATTACAATGAGGATCTCCTCTACAGCCTGTTTGGCATCAATGCAGAGCTTTTAATCGACCATGCCTGGGGTTTTGAGCCTGTCACCATGGACTTAATCAAAGCCTACAAGCCGGAGACAAACAGCCTAAGCTCCGGCCAGGTGCTGCAAAGCCCCTATGACACTGAAAAAGGAAAACTGATTGTACAGGAGATGACTGACCTGCTTATCCTGGATTTAGTAGAAAAAAAGCTGGTGACTGACCAGATGGTTCTTACCATCGGATACGATATTGACAATCTCTGGGCACCGGAAATCAAAGGGGCTTATAAAGGAGAAGTCACCACCGACCATTACGGAAGGAAGATCCCAAAGCCTGCCCACGGCAGCATCAACCTAAACTGCCGCACCTCCTCCACCCGGATCATCATGGATGCCGTCATGGAACTATATGAGCAAATCATCAATCCTAAGCTTTTGATCCGCCGTGTGACCATCGCGGCAAACCATCTGGTTGATGAGGCACAGGCCAAAGAAACGGGACAGTTTGAGCAGCTGGATTTGTTTACAGATTATGCTTCTCTGGAAAAGGAACGGAAAGAGGAGGAAGAAAGACGCTCCAGAGAGCGAAAGCTCCAGGAAGCCATGCTGTCTGTGAAAAAGAAATTTGGAAAAAATGCGATCCTGAAAGGCATGAACCTGCAGGAGGGAGGCACCACCATAGAACGGAATCATCAAATCGGAGGTCATAAAGCATGAAAAGACAGGAAGAACATACGTATGATGACATCATCCATCTTCCCCGCCATGTATCCTCCAGGCATCCCCAGATGTCCCTTTTAAACCGGGCGGCACAGTTTTCACCCTTCGCTGCCCTCACCGGACACGAGGCAGCTATCCACGAAGCGGCACGGCTGACAGATACCTTTGTCGAGCCGGACGAAGACAAGAAAGAGCAGTTGGATGAACAGCTTCAGCTAATCAGGGAAAATCTGGATAAACAGCCGGAATGTGAAGTCACATATTTTCAGCCGGACGAAAAAAAGGACGGCGGAACCTATGTGACCTTCTGCGGCAGGGTGAAAAAAATCGATGTATATGAACACCGGATTGTTTTCACAGACCAAACAGCGCTTCCCGTAAAATATATCGTTTCAATCCAGGGAGCGCTGTTTCAGGATATGGATATTTTATAAATGCAGGCGGGAAAGATGCCACTCATGTGCAAAATAATTGTACCACAGAGTAAATGTTTTTCTGGTTCCATACAGCATGGCGGCACATGAGAAATTCACTCCCACCTTGTTCCTGTCCTGATCCTCGGACAGCACTTTATCTATTGTAATGGTAATAAGCTCTCCCGTTTTGTCACGGAACCGAAATCGCATCGGTGTAATTTTCCCATTGGTATCCGTGCAGGAAATCATCTGTACAGGAATATCAACACACAGTATGCTTTCCACCCTTCACACTCCCTTCCGGCTTTCATGTTACATCTATCATATCGTATCGAACATATGTTTGTAAACAAGAAATATCTGGAAAGTCTGCAGATACTATCTGCGGCGGGCCGTCGTAGCGCAGGGTCAGCCTGTAGCGTGCCTTCCCGTGGGGAGATACTGCCCTGTCCCCTCTCTGGAGATTGGAAAATTCACCTATATAAGTAGGCTTGTCCTGTACCCGCTCATCTGTGAGCAGCCAGCCGTCAATCAGAAAAACCGGAGTCCCCTGCATTAAATTCTCTTCCCCTAAAGCAATTACCCCGGATCTCCCATAGGGAGGAGGGGTCTCATATTTGTTGTCCTTATAGAACAGAAAGGTCAAAAAAGTACCAGGACAGCCAAAAATACGGGCAAATGCCACCACATTTTCTGCTTTTTCACAGGCTCCTCCCTTCTATATTAAGGTTTACCTTAAGGGCTCTCCGGAACAAAACGGTATCCCTGCCCCCAGACAGTCTCAATAAAATGGTGCTCCTTCCAGGCCTTATCCAGCTTCCGCCGAAGCCTGGACATGTGTATCTGCACTGTCTGGCCGCCGTCCCAGGGCTGTCCGCTCCAAAAGGCTTCAAAAATTTCCCTCAATGTAAAAAATATGCTCCGGATGCTCCGAAAGCCGCCACAAAATGTCAAACTCCAGGGGAGTCAGAACCAGCGCTTTCTCATGAACTGATACGATCCGTTCTGTCTGATCCAAAAAGAAGGAGTCAAAGCAAAGCCTCAAAGGATTCATCCTTCAAGGCTTCGTCTGAATATTCCTCTTATTCTCTTTTCACTGTCTGCTGTATTATCCAAGGCTGCTTTTCAGCTTAAACCTTTCCACAAGTCCTTTCATAATCTGTGACTGGCTGGACAACTCTTCGCTTGCGGCCGCGCTTTCCTGGGCAGTTGCCGAGTTTGTCTGTACAACACTGGAAATCTGGTCGATTCCCATGGTGATCTGTGCGATGGAATCCGCTTGCATGCTGCTGGCCTCTGAAATCTGACCGATAATGCCAGCCATTTCGTTTACGCCATTTACTGCCTGAAGCAGGGACTGGGCTGTCTCATCGGCAATCCGGGTTCCGTTTTCAACTGCATTCAATGAATTTTCAATCAAAACAGAGGTGTTCTTCGAGGCCTCTGCGCTCTTGCTTGCCAGATTGCGGACCTCATCTGCCACTACTGCAAACCCTTTTCCGGCTGCACCTGCACGAGCCGCCTCCACAGCAGCGTTAAGGGCAAGTATGTTGGTCTGGAAAGCAATATCTTCAATCGTCTTAATAATTTTACCGATTTCGCTGGAGCAGCTGCTGATATCCTCCATCGCCTGTATCATCTGCTGCATTTTTTCGTTGCTCACATTCATTTCCATGCTGATGCCGCCTGCCTTTGCATTGGCCTGCTGTGCATTGTCTGCGTTCTGCTTCACTTTGTCGGAGATTTCATTGATGGTGGCCGCAAGCTCCTCCACGGAGCTTGCCTGTTGTGTCGCCCCCTGGGAAAGAGCCTGGGCGCCGCTGGATACCTGCTCGGATCCGCTTGCGACCTGAGCAGAGCTTTGATTGATCTGCAGCATCGTGTCGTTAAGCTTTTCGGCAATGCCCCGGAAGGAAACAAGCACTGGCTGGAATCCCCCTGTATATTCCTCCTCACAGATGGAATCCACTGTGAAATCTCCGGCAGCCATTTTAGCAAGGAATTTGTTCTCATCGTCAATAATAAGCTGAAGCTTATGGATTAATCTGCGCACCTGTTCAGCGAGAACCCCCAGTTCATCCCTGGAGGTATAGGAGATCTTCACATCCAAATCGCCCTCCGCCATTTTAATAGCGGCATTCTCGATTTCGGAAACAGGCTCCTTAATGAGACGCACAACCACAAATGAGAAATAAACTCCGATAAGGATGATTACAAGTATCACTGCCGCCATTACGAAGGTGGCTGTCCTGTACAGGAAAAAGCTTTCCTTTGTGGCAGCGTCACTGCCTTCTGTATTGTAAACGATAATATCATTGAAGGCACTGTCTAAAGAATTGTAAAGTCCTACACATTCACCTTCCAGAATGGCGCGGGCTTCCTCAGAGCGGCCCTCCTTGGCTAAGGCCATTATCTCTTCATCTGCTTTATCGTACTGACTCCACAGATTCATGGCATTCTCATAGAAATCCCGCTCTTCTTCGTCAATCATTCCCCCATATGTGGCTAAGAGGGTATCCATCTCTTCTTTTTCCTTCTGGAGATACTGAAGGCTGGATGCCTCCACGTCATCAGAAATCGCCGTAAGATAGCCTAATTCATTAAGGCGGATATTTGAAAGGGTAGACGTCAGATCCCTTGCTGTATTAATACTGGGAAGCCAGCTTGTTGAAATATCACTTGTCATGTCATTCATCCGGCCCATAAGGCTAAATGACATACCGCCGATAACAAGCATGCCTATCAGCGCAACTCCTATAAGGACATAAAGTTTAAATCTGATTCTTAAATTTCGTATGTAATTGATCACGTCTCAAGCCTCCTTTTATGATCTTTTCGTCCGTAGCCGTGCATTTTCGCACAGCATTTTAATAATATATCGGCATGTTTGTTCTGGTATATAAGTAAAACCGAAGATTCCTTCCTGCGATGTCATATCTTTTGAAAGCTCATAGTGGTATTCTCTAATCTTATGAATAGATTCCATATCTCAATCATTTTATATCCTTCCAGATTTGTAATTGCTCTTACGCCTTTAATTGTCTTCACATTTACAATATGCTTAAAATTCCATGAAATAATGCAATCAGTAATATTTAAAAAGAGAGATACCCGGCATTTTACTGCCTGATATCTCTCTTATCTCTATGCTATACTATATCTAGTGGTCATTACACTCCCACACCACTATATGATTACCTATCCAAGGGTGATAGCCGCCTGTGTGGTAGCCGCCTTGGAATAGCTATCTTTTATTATCATCTGACAATTTTGCTATTTATCAGAATAATTATTACACTTTCTTCAGCTTTCTTTCTTCCATTTCTCTTAAAAAGGCTCTCCCGCCCTCATTGTAAAAATTAATTCTTTCCTGTGTTGTCATATCTTTTGTAAGCTCATAGTGGTATTCTCTAATCTTATGAATATCTTCAATGGTGAAATCCGGGCTGATAATTGGTTTTGCAATCATAATCATTCCTCACTTCCCAACAGTACAGAAGGATTCCATATCTCAATCATTTTATATCCTTCCAGATTTGTAATTGCTCTTACACCTTTAATTGTCTTCACATTTACAATATGCTTAAAATTCCATGAAATAATGCAATCACATTCACTTACAATGGCAGCTCCTATGTGTTGGCAATCATCAAAACTCTTTTTTGTTAATATACCCATATCAATAATTTTTTCTGCTATTGCCACAACATCATCTGTAATATCTAATGTTGTAAATTGTATTTCATTCAAATAATCAATAAGTTTTGTTTTCTTTGGTTCTGAACATCTTTCTATCTCTCTCAACGTCACTGTAGATAAATACACATCAAACTTTCTATTTTTAAACATCTCCCACAGCTGTCTTGTATCTGCCATCTTCTCGGGTACATCTTCCTGCTCCAAATGACTGATAACAGATGTATCTAAATATACCTTTAATTTCCAATTCATAATATATCTCCTCTGCAGTCATTTTAACATAACTTTTATTTTTTAGCAATCCATGTTCCCCAATTTGCTGTATTATCTCTAAATTTTTTAGTACCATTAAAAAAGAGAGATACCCGGCATTTTACTGCCTGATATCTCTACGCTATACTATATCTAGTGGTCGTTACACTCCCACACCACTATATGATTGCCTATCCAAGGGTGATAGCTGCCTGTGTGGTTACCGCCTTGGAATAGCTATCTTTTATTGCCATCTGATAATTTAGTTATTTATCAGAATAATGACTCCTGCATTCAGCCACAAGCACCATACCGTTTTCTATCTTATAAACTATCCTGTTGCTTTCATCTATCCTCCTGCTCCACCATCCTGATAAATTTCCTTTTAGAGGTTCTGGTTTTCCTAATCCGTGATAATGATCTCTCATGATATCTCTTATCAATGTATTAATTCTTTTCAAGGTTTTTTTATCTTGCCCTTGCCAATACAAATAATCTTCCCATGCCTCTGGAAGAAATATAAGGTTCATTATATCAACCCTCCATTTCCTCCAATTCTTCTATCTTCTTATAAACAGGATTTGATTTTCCGTGGTTATAATTATTAATTACTTTTTCCAAATGTGCCTGATTCTCCTCACTATAAAAGGGATCTACCCTCAATTCAAAAGGAATCCCACCATAGCTTATCAATTTTTTGTAAAATAAATTTGTAGCTGTAGATAAACTCATACCTAAATCAGAGCATATACTTTCTGCTCTCTGTTTTACTACATCATCAACACGAATTGATACATTTGCCATACTTTCACCTCACTTTTTCTTAAATTATATATCAATATCAATTAAAAATCAATACAGATCACTACATTTACAAAAACCTTATCTTTATTTCTACATTAAAAAGAGAGATAGCTAACATTTCACTGTCAGATATCTCTCCTTTTTTACCTCATACTATATCTGGTAGTCGTTACACTCCCACACCACTATATGATTACCTATCCAAGGGTGATAGCCGCCTGAGCCGCCGCTAGTCTTGCAATCGGCACTCGGAATGGTGAACAGGATACATAATCCAGGCCGATCTTATGGCAGAACTCTACGGAAGACGGATCGCCGCCATGCTCGCCGCAGATACCTACATGCAGCTCCGGACGTACCGGCTTGCCTAACTTGATAGCAGTCTCCATCAGTTTGCCGACACCGATCTGATCCAGTTTTGCAAATGGGTCGTTCTCAAAGATCTTGGTGTCATAGTAAGCATTCAGGAACTTGCCTGCATCATCACGGGAGAAGCCGTAGCACATCTGAGTCAGATCGTTGGTTCCGAAGCAGAAGAATTCAGCCTCTTTTGCGATCTCGTCAGCAGTCAGGGCTGCTCTCGGAATCTCAATCATGGTACCAACTTCATATTTTAAGTCTACGCCTGCTGCCGCAATCTCAGCATCAGCAGTCTCAACCACTACCTTCTTGACAAACTTCAGCTCTTTGATATCGCAGATAAGAGGAATCATAATCTCCGGGCAGACGTTCCAGTCAGCGTGAGCCTTCTGAACATTGATTGCCGCACGGATAACAGCCTTGGTCTGCATCCTGGCAATCTCAGGATAGGTGACAGCCAGACGGCAGCCACGATGTCCCATCATCGGGTTAAACTCATGAAGCGCATCACAGATCACCTTAATCTGCTCTACGGTCTTGCCCTGGGCATCAGCCAGCTTCTTGATATCTGCTTCCTCGGTAGGAACAAACTCATGAAGAGGCGGATCCAGGAAACGGATGGTTACCGGGTTGCCTTCCAAAGCCTCATACAGCTTCTCGAAGTCGCCCTGCTGTTCCGGAAGGATCTTCTCCAGCGCTTCTTCTCTCTCCTCTACGGTCTCAGAGCAGATCATCTCGCGGAATGCGTCAATACGGTTTCCTTCAAAGAACATATGCTCTGTACGGCACAGGCCGATACCCTCTGCGCCTAACTCCCTTGCCTTCTTAGCGTCAGCCGGGGTGTCTGCATTGGTTCTGACTTTCAGTTTTCTATACTTGTCAGCCCATCCCATGATTCTTCCGAACTCACCGGCGATAGTAGCGTCTACAGTAGGAATGATTCCGTCATAGATCTTGCCGGTAGAGCCGTCGATGGACAGCCAGTCGCCCTCATGGTACTCTTTTCCTGCAAGGACAAATTTCTTGTTTGCCTCGTCCATGGCAATCTCGGAGCAGCCGGATACACAGCAGGTACCCATGCCGCGGGCAACAACAGCTGCATGGCTTGTCATACCGCCGCGGACAGTCAGGATACCCTGGGCAGCCTTCATGCCCTCGATATCCTCCGGAGAAGTCTCCAGACGAACCAGGACTACCTTCTCGCCTCTTGCCGCCCATGCCTTTGCATCCTCTGCCGTAAATACGATCTTACCGCAGGCAGCTCCCGGAGATGCAGCCAAAGCCTTGGCCATAGGCTCTGCCTTCTTCAGTGCGTCCTGGTCAAACTGCGGGTGAAGCAGTGTATCCAGGTTTCTCGGATCGATCATGGCAACAGCCTTCTTCTCATCGATCATACCCTCATCTACCAGATCACAGGCGATCTTAAGAGCAGCCTTGGCAGTTCTCTTACCATTACGGGTCTGCAGCATATAAAGCTTTCTGTCCTCAATGGTAAACTCCATATCCTGCATATCTCTGTAGTGATCCTCCAGTTTATTGCAGATACCTACAAACTGATCATAAACTTCCGGCATAACCTCTTTTAACTGGTCGATCTTCTGAGGTGTGCGGACACCGGCTACCACGTCCTCGCCCTGTGCGTTCATCAGGAATTCACCCATCAGATGCTTCTCACCTGTAGCCGGATCACGGGTAAATGCAACACCGGTACCGGAGGTCTCGCCCATGTTGCCGAATGCCATCATCTGTACGTTGACAGCAGTGCCCCAGGAATAGGGAATATCATTGTCACGGCGGTATACATTAGCTCTCGGGTTGTCCCAGGAACGGAACACGGCTTTGATTGCTTCCATCAGCTGCTCCTTCGGGTCAGTCGGGAAATCAGCGCCGATTTTCTCTTTGTACTCTGCCTTGAACTGCTCTGCCAGCTCTTTCAGGTCCTCTGCTGTCAGCTCAACGTCCTGGGTCACGCCCTTGGCTTCTTTCATCTTGTCGATCAGCTCTTCGAAGTACTTTTTGCCTACCTCCATAACCACATCGGAGAACATCTGGATAAATCTTCTGTAGCAGTCCCAAGCCCAGCGGGGATTCCCGGACTTCTTGGCCAGAACCTCAACAACCTCTTCATTTAATCCCAGGTTCAGAATTGTGTCCATCATACCAGGCATGGAAGCTCTGGCGCCGGAACGTACGGATACCAGTAACGGGTTCTCCTTATCACCGAACTTCTTACCGGTGATCTCTTCCATCTTTCCGATATATTCCATGATCTGTGCCATGATCTCGTCGTTAATCTTCCTGCCATCCTCATAATACTGAGTACAAGCCTCTGTCGTGATGGTAAAGCCCTGTGGTACCGGAAGTCCCAGATTTGTCATCTCTGCCAGGTTTGCGCCCTTGCCGCCCAGCAGATTTCTCATGTTGGCGTTTCCTTCGCTGAACAGATAAACCCACTTGTTTGCCATAAAGTATTTCCTCCTCAATTTTGTAGAATCTTCTACTTCTTTTTACCCCCGGCTCTTATCCCTCACTGCCGTCTGCTCCAGGCAGGCTTGTCTCACCTGTACTTAAAGCTGCAGCACCCTGTCCTGAAAAAGCTTTCTGTCCTTCAGGCACGACGAAAAAGGCCGCCAGCGGTCTGCTATAAGTATAACATAATTCCCTTTGAAGTAAAGGGTAAAAGTGGAAAAAATCCATGGCTTTTTGTCTATATTTCCCATAAAACTGCTGAACAGATCCTTGTTTTCTTGTTAATATTCACATATCCGTATAGGATTCGTATATACGATTTTATATTTTTACAATACAAATTGATTACAGGAATCTCTTTCTAATAAAATAAAAAGTCCCCTGAGCCTGTGCCTGAAACCACAAACTCAGGGGCGGAATCTAAAGCTTATTCCAAAGCTTCCCGGGCAATAGCAATACCTTTAATCAGTACAGCTGTCAATCTATTTCATATACCCGTGCAGCGTCTCGCGGACAGCTCCCGGCCCTGCGATCAGCTGGCGGAACATCCCTTCGATCTTCTGGCTGAGCCCGGCCTCCACCAGGTTTAAGCCAAACAGAACCGGATTGGACAGAATCCCTTCCAGCTTGCCTTCACAGCTGTCCGGATTGCCCAGGGTAATTCCAGCCATCTGCTTCTGCAGCTCCTCCAACATAGGATCGCTGCTGACGCTCATCTCTTTGCCCTCATCATCCACAGCCATCAGATACCTGAGCCATCCTGCAATGGCCAGCGGGATCGCTGTCAGATCCTGTACATTCAGTTCGCTGCTTGCCACATAGGATTTGATGGTCTCGCCAAAGCGGATCGGAATCTTCTGGCTTGTATCCGTGGCAATTCTCTGAGGCATGTCCGGAATAAAGGGGTTGGGAAGACGGCGGTCAATTACCTCATGGATAAAGTCCATAGGGCTTAAAATACCAGGGTCTGTCACCACAGGCATACCCTCTTTGTAGCCGATGGTCTCCACCAGCTTTTTCAGATCCTCATCTGTCATCTCAGATGCAATGCTGTTATATCCTAACAGGCATCCGTAAACAGCCAGTGCGGTATGAAGCGGATTCAGACAGGTTGTCACCTTCATGCGCTCCGTCATATTCACTGTATCCCGGTCTGTCATATAAACGCCTGCCTTCTCCAGTGCCGGACGGCCGTTGGGGAAGCGGTCCTCCACAACCAGATACTGGGGAACCTCCGCATTGACAAAGGGGGCAATGTAGGTATTGCGGCTGGTAATAATGGGAGCCATATCTTCGATTCCGTCTGCCTCCAGAGCCTTCTCCACCACTTCTGCCGGTCTTGGGGTAATCTTATCGATCATGCTCCACGGGAAGGATACCTTTGTCTCATCCTCCAGCCATGCCACAAATTCCTTGCTCACATGCCCTTTCTTTAACCACTCCTCTGCAACTGTCACCACGCTGCTTTTCAGCTTCTCACCGTTGTGGCTGCAGTTGTCCATGCTGACTACGGCTATAGGAGTTGCGCCTGCCTCAAAACGCTCCAGTAAAAGCGCTGCCACAATGCTCATGGCATGGTGTGCTTTCTTGGGGCCTACCTCAATATCCGCCTTTACTACCGGAAGGAATTCTCCCTGCAGGTTGGCCAGGGCATAGCCCTTCTCCGTGATTGTAAAGCTTAACATCTGAAGAGACGGATTACGGAATACCTTCTTCAAATACTCATATTCTCCCGCATCCTCCATATTTGCCTTCACGCCCTTTGCCACGCTGGCTACGATCTCTCTGTCCATAGAGCCATCCGGATTTAAGCTTACCATCATGGTCATATTGTCAAATGGTGTATAGATCTTGTCGATGATATCATAGTCAAATGTGTCGGAAGCAATAATTCCGCTTTCTGCCAGCCCCTGTTCTAACAGTCTCTGCTGAAGAACGGCAATAAATCCACGGAAAATATTACCTGCTCCAAAATGCACCCACACAGGACTTTCTTCTGTTTTTGCCACCATCTTGTCCACATCAAACCCCGGCAGCTTCACCCCCGCCTGCTTCCAGCCAGCGTCATTCAGACTTGCTTTACAAAGTTTCATAGTTTTTGCTCCTCTCTCATATCATTTTATTAAAAACTGTTGCTTACTTCCATATCATACCATATTTTCCAGCTTCTGTATACTAAAAGAATTTCAGCACATACTCTGCCGTATTCTCTCCGGCTTCTTTCCCTGCCTCGTTGTAAGCCTTCTGATAATAATGAAAAAAGTCCTTCATAAGCCCCCGTTCTTTCATCCCTGCCAGGCACTCCGAAACCACGGTCACATCCTTACAAAGGCCGGGAAGCTGATCCTGCGCCTCCATAATCGCGTCATAGCTGATATCCTGATCCCCGTTATAATTTCCAATCCGCACAAGAAAGCACCGTTCCACCCCGCCCTCTTTCATCACGTCCCACATCCGTGAAAAGTACATCTGGTAGTCCTGGGCCGCCATTTTATGGTCCCCGTCCGTTTCCCCCTGACACCAGAGCATAAAAATATGCCGGATTTCGTATCCGTGAGAAACAAGAAATCCCCTGGCATCATCCAGACGCCTTCTGGCATCAGTCAGATAAGCCGTTTGCGGCTGCCATTCCAGAATAGAAGAACCGCCTTTCGAAGCCGAAAGCCCTACCACCGGAATTTTCGTCCTCTCATAATACGCATTGACAAAGGCCGCCACCATGGAACCTGTCTTCATGGATCCGTCGTGGATGCCTCCCTCCCGGTTCTCCAGGCGGCCGAAAGGCTCCTCCAGCAAATGGAGGCTGTCCGGATCTGATACGGCCCGGTATTCGTAGCCGGCACCCTCCAGAACCCTGGGCGCTTTCTCAGGCCAGGTATCATTTACAATTCCCCTGCCTGCCATATTAGATTGCCCCATAAACAAAAATAAATCCACAGAACCTGATTCTTTGGCCATACCCTCTGCTCCTTTCATCTTCCTTCCATTCTGTCCCGGCTCCCTACAGGCATTTCACCGCTTCTCTCTCCACAGAAAGCCCGGCCTGATACCTTTGTATAAACCGCTCAAACCCTTCCACATCTCCTTTATCCGGTTCCATTTTGCTCCCCTTATTCCCTGCAAACACACAGTCTCCCAGATACTGGCCCAGGCTCTGGCCCGCACTCTTCTTCACCATATAGGCAGCCAGAAGCGCCATGCCCCACGGCCCGCCTTCTCCGGCCGTCTCCATGATGGAAACCGGCACATTCATGGCAGCTGCCATAATTCTCTGCCCTACTCCCTTTGTCTTAAACAACCCTCCGTGTCCCAGCAGGTTATCCAGCCTTACATGCTCCTCCTCTGTCAGGATCCTCATGCCAATCTTCAAAGCCCCCAGAGCTGAATACAGATGGGTGCGCATCAGATTGGCCAGGCTGAATCTGGCATCCGGCCTGCGGACGAACAAAGGCCTTCCCTGTTCCATTCCTGTAATAGGTTCACCAGACAGATAGCCATAGGACATCAGTCCGCCACAGTCAGCATCTCCCTCCAGGGCTTTCCGGTACAGCATGCCAAACAGCTCATTATCGTCCATCCCCATATTGGCCGCCTCTGCAAACTCCCTGAAAATACCTACCCAGGCGTTTAGATCAGACGTACAGTTATTCACATGAACCATAGCCACCGGAGAACCGTCAGGAGTGGTTACCATATCGATCTCACGGTGGAGCCTGGACAATTCCTTCTCCAGAACCACCATGGCAAACACAGAGGTTCCTGCTGATACATTGCCAGTCCTGACCTCCACGCTGTTGGTAGCCGCCATGCCGGTTCCCGCATCTCCCTCCGGCGGGCAAAAAGGAATCCCTGCCTCCAGCTGCCCTGAAAGATCCAAAAGCCTGGCTCCCTCCTCTGTCAGCACACCTGCCTCTTCGCCGGCCGAAAGCACCCTTGGGAAAATCTCCTCCAGCTTCCACGGGCAGCCTCTGGATAAAGCCAGCTGATCAAACTGCTCTGCCATCCTCTGATGATACTGCCCGGTGGCAGAATCAATAGGAAACATGCCGGAGGCATCCCCCACTCCCAGCACTTTCTCCCCTGTCAGCCTCCAGTGGATATAGCCGGCCAGCGTGGTGACATAATCAATCTCTGCTACATGCTCCTCCTTATTAAGCACCGCTTGATCCAGATGGGCAATGCTCCACCGCTCCGGGATATTGAACTGGAACAGGCTGCTTAATTCCTCCACCGCCTTTCCTGTGGTAGTATTGCGCCATGTCCTGAAGGGAACCAGCAGATTTCCCTCTCTGTCAAATGCCATGTATCCGTGCATCATGGCACTGATACCGATGGCAGCCGTCCTTTTCAGAGAGACACCGTACTGGCGCCTTACATCCTCTGTCAAATCCTTATAACAGCTCTGAAGCCCTGTCCACACATCCTCCAGGCTGTATGTCCAGAAACCATTTTCCAGACGGTTCTCCCACTGGCAGCTTCCCGACGCGATGGGGGTATGATCCTCATCGATCAACACGGCTTTGATCCTGGTAGATCCAAGTTCAATTCCCAATACAGCTTTCCCTGATTCGATTGTCTGCTTTTTGTTATCCATAATGGCTTCTCCTTTATTTTCCCTGTCCATAGTAAGCATTTGGCCCGTGCTTGCGCATAAAATGTTTATCCTGCATATACTGAGGCGCCAGCTCTGCCCTGGGGTTCAGCATCTCCGTATACAGATTCATCCTTGCCACCTCTTCCAAAACCACCGCATTATGTACTGCCTCCGGCGCATCCTTCCCCCAGGTAAAGGGGCCATGGTTCTTGCACAGGACTCCAGGCACAAAAACAGGGTTTTTATCTTTAAATGTCTCAATGATCACTAGTCCGGTGTTTTTCTCGTACCCTTCCTCAATCTCCTTCTCTGTCAGATTCCTGGTGCAGGGAATGGTTCCGTAAAAATAATCGGCATGGGTGGTTCCGTAACAGGGCAGCCCCCGCCCTGCCTGCGCCCACGCAGTAGCCATGGAAGAATGGGTGTGAACCACTCCCCCTATGTCCTTAAATGCCTTGTACAGCTCCAGATGGGTTGCCGTATCGGAAGACGGGTTCAGATCCCCCTCCACCTTCTTGCCTTCCAGGCTCATCACCACCATGTCCTCCGGGCTCAGACTGTCATAATCCACCCCGCTGGGCTTTATGACAAACAGGCCTGATTCCCTGTCTATTCCGCTGACATTTCCCCATGTGTACGTAACCAGCCCTCTCCTGGGCAGTTCCATGTTGGCCTCATAAACCTGCCTCTTCAATTCCTCCAGCATATGTTTCTCTCCTTTCGCAATAAAAACGCGCCCTGATGTCTCCTTCAATCCATCATGCAGGCGCGTTCTCCAACATTTACATAGCTTTAAAACCTAAGCCTTTCCTCTAAATAGCCCTTCAGCTCCTCAATAGGTACCCTGACCTGTTCCATGGTATCCCTGTCGCGAACCGTCACCGCATGGTCTTCCTCTGAATCAAAGTCATATGTCACACAGAACGGCGTGCCGATCTCATCCTGTCTGCGGTAGCGTTTACCGATATTTCCCCTGTCGTCAAATTCACAGTTGAAATACTGGCTCAGCTCCGTGTAGATCTTCTCCGCCCCCTCATTCAGCTTCTTGGACAGCGGAAGCACCCCTACCTTTACCGGTGCGATAGCCGGATGGAAATGAAGCACGGTGCGGACGTCCCCTTCCCCGATCTCCTCCTCATCGTAAGCCGCGCACAGAAAAGCCAGAGTCACACGGTCAGCGCCCAGGGACGGCTCGATCACATAAGGAATATATTTTTCCTTCTTCTCATCATCAAAATAAGACATATCCTGCCCGGACGTATTCTGGTGCTGAGTCAGGTCATAATCAGTTCTGTCAGCGATCCCCCACAGCTCACCCCATCCAAAGGGGAATAAAAACTCAATGTCTGTGGTGGCCTTGCTGTAGAAGCAAAGCTCCTCAGGAGAATGATCCCTGGCTCTCATCTCGTCATCCCTGATCCCTAAGGATTTCAGCCAGTTGATGCAGAACTCCTTCCAGTATGAAAACCACTCCAGATCCGTTCCCGGTGTGCAGAAGAACTCCAGCTCCATCTGCTCAAACTCTCTGGTGCGGAAGGTAAAGTTGCCGGGTGTAATCTCATTTCTGAAGGATTTGCCTATCTGGCCGATGCCGAAGGGAACCTTCTTTCTGGAGGTTCTCTGAACATTCTTAAAGTTTACGAAAATCCCCTGTGCCGTCTCCGGCCTTAAGTATACAGTGTTCTTGGCATCCTCCGTGACGCCCTGGAAGGTCTTGAACATCAGGTTAAACTGGCGGATATCCGTGAAATCATGCTTCCCGCAGCTTGGGCAGCAGATATTGTTCTCTTCGATGTACTGCTTCATCTTCTCCTGGGACCATCCGTCTATGCTGCCTTCTATGGCAATACCCTTCTCCTCCATATAGTCTTCGATCAGCTTGTCGGCGCGGAAGCGCTCTTTACATGCCTTGCAGTCCATAAGGGGATCGGAGAAACCGCCCAAATGGCCGGAAGCCACCCAGGTCTGGGAATTCATCAGAATCGCACAGTCCACGCCTACATTGTACGGGCTTTCCTGGATAAACTTTTTCCACCAGGCTTTCTTTACATTATTTTTTAATTCAACACCCAGATTTCCATAATCCCAGGTATTAGCCAGACCGCCGTATATCTCAGAACCCGGATACACGAATCCTCTGGATTTGGCTAATGCCACTATCTTTTCCATTGTTTTTTCCATCGTCTCTTCCCTGCCTCTTTTTCATTTATTATACAGTCCTATTTAAAAATCAGACATGCACTGCCTTCTGTGACCTGTGCTGTAAACTCGTCTTTTAAGTTTACGTTTCCGCTGTAATACAGAATCTTTCCTTCTGTCTGGACCGAAGCCCCGCCGGTTATCACCACCAGGTTCAGCTTGCTTTTCTTCATTATCTCCCCTGGGTCTATGGTGCTGTTATTCTTTACCTCCACCCAGGTTCCACCTGTCTCATTCATCTTGCCCAGCCCGTCTGCCACTGTGGATACCTTAAAATCCTCCACCTGATTGATCTGATCGCCGGCTGCCTCTGTAAAACGGCATAAATCATCACCTGTCAGATACCGGTACACCACTTTTGCCGTTCCGTTCTCCAGACTGCATTCCGTCAGGGAAACTGCAGCGGCGCCCTCCTGTCCGGACGGATATTCTGCATTATATTCTGCAGCTTCCTGTTCTGCCATGGCTTTCAGCTCCTCTGCACTGTAATATCCATGGCTGGTATCGTACTCCTTTACCAGGGCTGTATAGACCTCTCCATCCCGGCTTACATATATCGTACTCTGCTCCGGCGGAAACTGGCTGCTTTCCCCGCCCATCTTACATCCGTACAACAGCAAGCCGCTCAAAATGATAACTGCCGCCACCTTAAACCTTTTCATAATTCCCTCCTGCTTTGGCACATGTTCGAGTTTGTTGCTTTTTAGATTATAACCTGTTTTTTCCATAGTTTCAATATGTTTGAGAATATTGAATCAGAGTTTTTAAAATCTCCAGGGAATGGAAATCCCGGTCTATATAGCGGCTTTTGTTGATTTCCACGCATTGGCAGAATTCTTCATAAACCTCATCTGTCACCGCAAAGGTATAAAGCTTTTCTATAGGAGAAGTAACCACAAACTCCCAGGTGTAGCTGGCAGATTCGCTGACAGGCCTGGGAGGGTACTGTGTGTATTCTCCGTTTAGAACCATGGCCTTCAGTTCAAAGATTCTCTGAACCAGAGGGTTTGGTATGGCAGGCTTTAAAAGGGCCCGCAGGGACTGGTATATGAGAAGCAGAAGGGCCTCACCGTTTAAATTCTCTCTGGAATAATAATCTCCCAGCTCCAGAAAATACTGGCCGTAGCAGGCTCCTTCCATATCCATTACCAGTTCCTCAAAATACTGGCTGATCTCCGCCCCCTGAAGATTATATGCCTCCCTGCCTTCATACAGTTTAAAATTGCCAAAGGCAAAAGGCCTGGAGGGCCCCATAAGGCTGTTCCCCGGCCTTTTGGCCCCTCTGGCAAAGGCAGTAATCCTTCCTCTTTCTCTTGTTAAGATCACCAGCCGCTTATCATATTCTCCCACGGGAGAGGATTTTATGACCATGCCGGTCAGCTCTACCAGCTCTCTCATTGGAAATAACCATAATTTTTCATATACAGCTCGCTGTCACGCCATTCCCTGCGAACCTTTACCCACAGCTGCAGGTTTACCCTGGCCCCCATCAGGTTCTCAATCTCCCGCCTGGCAGCGCTGCCGATTTTCTTTAACATGGCCCCGCCCTTCCCGATGATAATGCCCTTGTGGGATTCCCTCTCACAGACGATGGTGGCTTCTATGTCAAACATCCCGCTGTCCCGCTCCGTCATCTTTTCCACGGTCACTGCAATCCCGTGAGGAATCTCGTCCTCCAGAAGCCTCAAAGCCTTTTCCCTGACTAACTCCGCCGCGATCTGGCGCATAGGCTGATCCGTAACCGTCTCTTCGTCATAATACTGGGGGCCGAAGGGCAGATACTGAAACAGAAGCTTCAGCATCGTATCCATATTTTCCCCCTTCAGCGCCGAGGCAGGCACAATCTCCGCAAACTGACAGACATTTCTGTATGCGTCAATAAATTTCAGGATATCCTCCCGGTTCTTTACCGTATCTACCTTATTGATAACCAGAATCACCGGTGTCTTCACTTTCTTTAAAAGCTCTGCAATATGCTGCTCCCCGGCTCCAATAAAAGTCCCCGGCTCCACCAGCCACAACACCACGTCCACCTCGCTCAGCGTGCCTTCCGCCACACTTACCATATACTGGCCCAGCTTGTTTTTCGCCTTGTGAATCCCCGGCGTATCCAGAAAAATAATCTGCCCCCGTTCATCTGTGTACACCGTCTGAATCCGGTTTCTGGTGGTCTGAGGTTTATCTGAGGTGATGGCAATCTTCTGTCCGATCAAATGATTCATCAAAGTAGACTTCCCCACATTGGGCCTCCCTACCAAAGCAACAAAGCCAGACTTATAATTTTCCTTTGTCAATCCTTTTCCTCCTTGTAATCCGTATCGTCCTCTTCCACTTGTAACATTCAGTTAACCCTTAAACTGTTACTTTTGCTTCTTAAGATTCTTAACATTACCATCCACGGAATCTTTATCCTGCGCTCATGCCGGCAACGTAGTTGCTCCGAAGCGGCCCTTCCGACAATAACCCTCACCCGCGATACAGATTCTTCACTTCCCCAAACATCTCCCTGTTCTTCTCCACCTTCTCATCGTTCCCGATAGCGCACACACTCCCTGTCCCTAAGATCGCCTTCACAATCCCGGCCAGCTTCCGTATATCCTCCGGTGTGGCTGCCAAAATCTGGTCTCTCTCCTCCTGAAGCATCTCATCTGTCACCCCGGACAGATACGCAGAGAGCCCTCTGGCCCCCTTATCCGACGGTGTCAGCGGCGTATCCAGGGCGCTTATGGTTCCTATCACATATTTTGTCATATCCCTCTCATCCGCGTCAAACTCCTTCAGATACTCCACAATCTTCTCATACACCTGATTGGTCTCCGCCAGATTGGGATCCCTGTAGGACACAAAATACCCCTCCCCGGACCGTCCGAATCCGCTCATGCACCCGTAGGCTCCGCCCTTCACCCGCAGGTTCAGCCACAGGTAGTCATAACTTAAAATCAGCCTCAGGATTCTCAGCTCCCCGGTATACTCATATCCCGGGAAACCGTCTTCCCCCTCTTCCCCCGCAAAACCGCCTGTGCGGAAATTGCCACACCTGGCTACATAATTTACCTGGGAGGAGGTCTTAAACCCTTCGTTTTTATTTCCCCCGTCAAACACAAAGGGATACGTCTCCTTCTTTCCCTCCGGCAAATCCTTTGTCAGCTTCTTCATGGCCTCTTTAAGGGTTCCAAAGCCCTTCTCATCCGCCGTATAGCTGACCAGCATATTGTCAATGGTAAACAGCCTTCCTGCCACCTCTTTCAGCTTCTCAATCAGCTCCCCGGCATTCTTCTCATAATCCCGGACCGTATCCTCCAGAAACTGATAATACCGGATTCCCCCTGTACAGTCGTTAAACGCAGAGGTAGGTGAGAAATAGGACGTGGCCCTGGCTACTGCCGCGCTGTGGCTGGCATTCTCCAGCTTCATCCTGGAACGGGATTTGGTCTCTCTAAGCACCTCTCCCAGCCGCTTCACATCATCCAGCTTTGACCTAGTAAGGATCTCCCCCAGCATGGAAAAGCCAAACTCCAGCTTCTCATACAGCACTCTGGCCTCCGCCACAAATGCTCCTGTAAAGTCCGGCAAATGCTGCAAATCCACATAAGAGCTGGTGCTGAAGCTGATTCCACCGGTATTCAGATGGATCTCACTGGTCAAATCGCCGTAACCGTAATGTTCCGTATCCACATATCCCAGCACAGACTTTAAAAGCCCTACGTAAGGCAGATCCTCTGTAGGCACCCGGTCCGTATTAAACAGCACTCTTAAGTATCCGATACCGGAGGTAAACAGGTTGTGATGCAGTACCTGGACTCCGTCAATCAGATGCTCTGTCCAGTTTACCTTCTCCGCCTGGGTCCCTATATCCTCCCTTCTCAGCATGGGAATCAGCTCCAGCTCCTCCCTGGTGGACGGCGTGTCCTGATACTCCTCCAGCTCCCTGGTCTGGACAACCAGATCCTCTATCTCCTCCTTTGACAGGCTCTCCTTGTAGGCTGCCAGCTTCCTGGCCGTCTCGGCATCCTCCCTGGCCGTCAGGTTCTTCTCCGGCTTCACGACTATCACTGCCTCAAAAGGATTATCCAGCAGATAGTCTTTGATCAATTTCTCAAAATACCCTTCCTCCACAGCCTCCTTCAGATATGCAAATGTCTCCTCATACTCCAGGTGCATCAGGGGATCCCCGTCATACAGCCAGCTGTCCAGGGATAAAAGGCCATACATCAGGCCCTTGGGATAGTTGCCGTAGTCTGCTTCCCTGTACCGGAACTCATAGAAATTCATGCCTGCCAAAAGGCTCTTCCTGTTGATTCCCTGATCCGCCAGTTTTCTCAAGGTCCCCTTTACCACAGCCAGAAATTCCCCCTTCTGATCTGCCCTGGCATCCTTTGCGATCACAGAGAAATAGGGCTGCAGGATCCCGCTGTCATATCCCCCCAGCACATCCCCGCCGATGCCTGCATCTAAAAGGGCCTGCCTTAAAGGAGCGCCAGGCGCGTCAATCAGGGTATATTCCAATATCTGAAATGCCAGATACAGCTTGGGATCCAGATCCGTCCCCACCACATCGCTGATGGACAGATACACCCCTGCCTCCCCATCCTCCTCCTCTGTGATAGAGTAAGAGATCTCCGCCTCCTTAGGCTGTTCAAAAGGTTTCTGAAGAGTAATCCTGGAATCCACCTGGGCCGCCTGATCCCTGCGGTCATATTTCCCCAGATACTCTTCATCCAGCCACTCCAGCTTCCGGGCCATGTCCATGTCACCGTAGAGATAGATAAAGCTGTTGGCCGGATGGTAATATTTCTTATGGAAATTCAAAAATTCTTCATAGGTCAGCTGAGTAATATCCTTGGGGTTTCCGCCAGACTCAAATCCATAGCACACATCTGGAAACAGAACCTCCTGGGTAAAACGCTCCAGCACACTTTCCGGCGAGGAAAATGCCCCTTTCATCTCATTGTAGACAACACCATTATATGTCAGAGGGGCCTCTGCAGATTCCAGCTCATAGTGCCAGCCCTCCTGCCTGAAAATCTTCTCCTCCCTGTAGATATTGGGATTCAGAACCGCATCCATATACACATCCATAAGATTCTGGAAATCCTTGTCATTGGTGCTGGCTACCGGATACACAGTCTTATCCGGATAAGTCATGGCATTTAAAAATGTATTCAGAGACCCCTTCACCAGCTCCACAAAGGGATCCTTCACCGGAAATTTTTCAGACCCGCACAGCACACTGTGCTCCAGAATATGGGGTACTCCCGTACTGTCTGAGGGAGGTGTCCTGAAACCGATGGAAAATACCTTGTTGTCGTCTTCATTGGACAGAAGAAACAGCCTTGCCCCGCTTTTCTTATGCTCCAGCAAAAAACTCTCCGAATTCAATTCCTTTACATGCCTCTGCTCCAACAGCGTATACGCTGCCAGATCCTTTAAATCTTTCATCTGCACTGCCTCCATTTTCAATACATTTTTCTGTCTGAACCAATATATAGTCTTAGATACCGAAGATAATATAGCTTGGAAAGGGTATTATATAGTTTCTTTCAGGGTACTTGAAGACCATCGGTACTTAGGCGCTGTCTTTTAGCGCCTTACGTACCGCTATGCTCTTCACGTAGCGCGAGCGTGCCCGGAAAGAAACTATATAATACCCTTTCCAAGCGGATCTCCGGTCTAAGCTGTTATACCATCAATTACATATTACCCATTAATTTATCTTTTAATATAGCCAAACACTCTCTTACACAAAAATGGGGCAGCAAAATCCAGTCTGACTTGGCCGCGATTCCGTGAACATTGTCAATTCCCCATTTCTCTGCTGTCTCCTTCGCCCGGAACAGATGGTAGCTGCTGGTTATCACCCCTGTCTGAATCGGTTTTTCCTCAACCCGCAAAAATGGTCCCGGTGCAACGGCAGGCCCTTTGCTCTGCATCTCCTGCCGGCGCCGTTCTTCTATCCCATCGATCATCACCTTGCTGTATGCGATATTCTCCACCGTGCTGGTGGAGACCGTCTCCATCACCATCTGCTGTGCAGGCACTCCGTTGTAGAGAAGATAATCATACATAACCTGGGCCTCCGCCAAAGGCTCCCCGGGAGACTGGCCTCCTGAGAGGATGAATGTGGTACCCGGATTTTTCCGGCTGTATTCGATAGCCTTGTCCAGCCTGGCCCTCAGGGAATTGCTGATCCTACCGTCCCCCACTCTGGCCCCCAACACAATAACATAATCCATATTTTCTGAACCGCTGCCGGCTGCCCCCCAGAATATCAGGGCTTCCACCACAAAAAAAATCGTAAGGGATGCTGCCAGAAATGTATAAATTGATACAGAAACCTGAAGAGGAATTCTCTTGGGATGTCTCTGCCGGTACCATTCCCCCAGCAAAAGCAGCCCGAAAAAGCCTGCCCCTGCCAGCCAAATCCATGAATAGGAGACAGATGCCCCTGCATACAGCAGGATCACCCCGTAATATACAAGACAGACTATGGCCCCAGCCCCGGCAATCCAAATAATCATCCTCCTACCTCCTTCACTAATCAGGCACCGGCATGCGCTGCAAAGCAGTACCTGCCATTTTCCCATACAAGACGGGGCCTTGCCCGCAGAATGTTCCCCATCCATATCAGGAACGAACTTCCACCCGCAGGATATCCCCATCCATATCAGGAACGGGCCTCCACCCGCAGGATATCAAATGCCTCCGCCTCTGCGTCCAAATCCACATACAGCACCTGCTTGGGATGAGGTGCGCTCTCCTGCAGCTGCCCCTTCTCATCACAGATCCCCCTGACAGCCCCCTGAATATTCCTGCCGTCCGGTTTCATCACTTCGATCACGTCTCCCACAGAGAACTTATTTTTCTGCTCTATCTTTAAGAAGCCTCTGGAATCCACTTCCTCCACGGTTCCCAGGTACGTATAGCTTTTAATATAGGTGCTGTTGTTATAAATCTGGGCATCCGCCCCCGGCTTTCCGAAATAAAATCCGGTTGTATATTCCCGGTAAGTACATTTTCCAATCTCTTCCCTGTACCACTCCAGATTCTTCCGGTACAATTCCGGAGACTGCCTGTAATCGTCAATGGCTTTCCGATACGTCCTGGCCACGGTGGCCACATACAGGGCTGTCTTCATCCGCCCTTCGATCTTAAAGCTGTCAATCCCCGTCTCGATCAGCTCCGGCACATGCTCCACCATACACAGATCCTTGGAATTGAACAGATAGGTCCCTCTCTCATTCTCATACACCGGCATATACTCTCCCGGCCTTGTCTCCTCCACCACTGCATACTTCCACCGACAAGGATGGGTACAGCTTCCCTGGTTAGCATCCCTTCCCGTAAAAAAGTTGCTCAGAAGACATCTTCCCGAATAAGAGATACACATAGAGCCGTGAATAAAGCACTCCATCTCCATCTCCTCAGGAATCTTCTCCCGAATCTCCTTAAGCTCCTCAAACGTCAGCTCCCTGGCTGCAACCACCCGTTTCGCCCCCATCTGATGCCAGAACAGATACGTCCCGTAATTGGTATTGTTGGCCTGGGTGCTGATATGGATATCCATCTTTGGCAGTACTCTCCTGGCGATGGCAAACACACCGGGATCCGAGATAATAAGGGCGTCAATCTCCACCTCTTTCAGCTCCTCAAAATATTCCTCCACACCCTCCAGATCTCTATTGTGGGCCAGAATATTGGCTGTCACATACACCTTCACGCCTCTCTCATGGGCAAATGCACAGCCCTCCTTCATCTCCTCCAGAGAAAAGTTGTGGGCCTTGGCCCTCAGCCCAAAAGCCTCTCCCCCGATATACACGGCATCCGCCCCAAAAATCACCGCCGTCTTCAAAACCTCCGGGCTTCCTGCCGGAACCAATAGTTCTGTCTTCCTCATTCTTCTATCCTCATTTAATCAGTTTTTATTTTCCTTTGGCGGCCCCGCCTATCTCCTGACGCTGACCGCCACTCCGTCCCCGACAGGGATCACCGCGCTCTCCAGCTGGTCCATATGCTTAATCTGATACAGATACTCCCGCATCCTTCCGTGAATCGTCCTGTCCCGTCTCTCCACTCCGTACCGGGACTGCACCACATCCCCGTCCTGGAGTACATTATCGGAAAATAATATCCCGCCTCCCGGCATCAGTCTCAAAATATCCGGCAGCCAGTTAAGATACTGCCCCTTGGCCCCGTCCATAAAAATAAAGTCATAGGTACCTTCCAGCTGCCTTAAAATATCCCCCGCATCTCCCTCCAGCAAAGTCACCCTGTCAGCCACGCCTGCCCTGGCAAAATTCTCCTTTGCCTCTGCAATCCTGGGTTCGTACTTTTCTATCGTGGTAATCCTGCAGTCCTCTGGCATAACCTGAGCCATCAATAAAGCAGAATAGCCTACGGCGGTTCCCACTTCCAGAATCGCCCTAGGCTGTTTTGCAACCAGCAATGTTTTCAACAATGCCTTTGTCTCTTTTTTTATAACAGGAATATTCCTTTCGAGGGCTTCCCTGGCGATCGCTTCACACAGCTGCCCCTCGTCTGGCTCCAGAGAATAAAGATAATCCCGAATGCGTTCTTCTACAATCATTGAGATTCCTCTCCATCCAAATCTTCTTCTGTAATCCCGTCCCGCAGCATGATAATAATCTCTTTTGAAGTCATGGAAGTATTTAACAGGTATGTCCCTGCCTTCACCGGATTCTCCGTTCCGCCGTATTCATAGAAAATACTCTGAATCAGGAAGGCATACCGGTTCTTCACCAGCCCTCCCCGTTCCAGGGCCACCGCGATGTCCCCCAGCTTCTCGTCATCTCCGATGGTAACCCTCATGTTCACCCCCGGCTCCTGTGCCACCGCAGTGGAATAGAACACGCTGTATCCAAATTCATACCCTTTGGTAACCCCTTTATAGAGAAGCATGATCACCACTGCGTAGACGATCAGTTTCCATGATACCAGAATGATGGTACTGGTCACTTTATTAATCTCTTTTGCTGTCTGGTTCATATTCCGTTATCTCCTCCGGATTACACTTCCATAATAATGGGCAAAATCATAGGATTCCTCTTCATCCGTTTCCACAGAAAATCACTTAAGCTGTCACGGATAATATTTTTGATCTTGCCCCAGTCGCTGACGCGCCGATCCAGGCACTCCTGCACTGCTTCCAGCACCACCTGCCTTGCCTCCTCCAGAAGATCCTCTGATTCTCTCACATACACAAATCCTCTGGATACCAGATCTGGCCCGGCCAAAAGCTGGTTGGAATATTTTTCCAGGGTCAGCACTACAATGATAATACCATTCTGAGCCAGGTTTTGTCTATCCCTAAGGACAATATTTCCAACATCGCCTACGCCGAGCCCGTCAACCAGTATGGCTCCTGCCTGGACATGATCCACAATCCTGCACTCCTCCTGTGACAGCTCCACCACGTCCCCTGAGGACATAAGAAGAATATTCTCCTTGGGAATCCCCATAGACTCTGCCAGTCCCTTGTGAGCCACAAGATGGCGGTATTCCCCATGAACCGGAAGGGCGTACTTGGGATGGGTCAGAGAATAGATCAGCTTGATCTCCTCCTGGCAGGCATGTCCTGACACATGGGTATCCTGGAAAATCACATCTGCCCCTTTGATGGACAGCTCGTTGATAACCTTGGAGACAGCCTTCTCATTGCCTGGAATCGGCGAAGAGCTGAAAATCACCACGTCCCCCGGCTTGATAGACACTTTTTTATGGACATTGGAAGCCATCCGGGACAGGGCCGCCATGGCCTCTCCCTGACTTCCTGTGGTAATCAATACCGTCTTCTCATCCGGGTAATTCTTCAGATTATCGATGTCGATCAGCGTCCCGTCCGGAATCTTTATATATCCCAGCTCGCTGGCCGTTCCGATAACCGTCACCATGCTGCGTCCCTCTATGACCACCTTCCTGCCGTACTTGTACGCAGAATTAACAATCTGCTGCACACGATCCACATTGGAGGCAAAGGTTGCCACAATAATCCGGTTATTTTTATGCTCTGCAAATATGGCGTCAAATGTCCTTCCTACAGTCCGCTCTGACGCTGTAAATCCGGTGCGGATGGCGTTGGTGCTGTCACACAGCAGGGCCAGCACGCCCTTTTTCCCCAGCTCTGCAAAGCGCTGCAGATCCGCGGATTCCCCGAACACCGGCGTGTAATCAATCTTAAAGTCACCTGTGTGCATAATAATTCCCACCGGGGTAAACACTGCCAGGGCGGAGGCGTCGGCAATGCTGTGATTGGTCTTCACAAATTCAATGCGGAAGCATCCCAGATTGATGGATTGTCCGTGTTTTACCACTTTCCGCTTGGTGGTTTTTAAAAGATTATGCTCTTTTAATTTATTTTCAATCAAAGCCACAGTCAGCTTTGTACCGTATACCGGCACATTGATCTCCTGCAGCACATAGGGCAGGGCACCGATATGGTCCTCATGTCCGTGGGTAATGACAAAGCCTTTTACTTTTTCAATGTTCTGTTTCAAGTACGTAATGTCCGGAATGCACAAGTCGATTCCCAGCATATCGTCGCTTGGAAATGCCAGGCCGCAGTCAATCACGATAATACTGTCCTCATACTCAATGGCCGTAATATTCATTCCAATCTGTTCCAGTCCGCCCAAAGGAATGATCTTTACTTTCCCATTCCGAATCTGCTGTTTATTCTGTTGTTTCAAATCTTTACCTCCATATTTTATTCCTCTCTGTCTGAACCTGCTGTTCATTATTTTTCTAATTCAATATCCATATCTTCCATCAGTTCCGTAAAAATCTTAAACAGATAGTCTATCTCGCTGTCGTCTTCCACAAACTCATAGACAGCCTCCTCTTCCTCTGCCTTCGATCTGTCTTTTAAAATATAACACTCTCCGTCCTCATCCTCCGTGTCTGTCACCAACAGATAGCTCATCCCGTTAATCTTTGTCTCTTCCAAAACATAAAAATCTACGTTTTCCCCCTCTTCTGTCTCCAGGGTAATCATTTTCTCTTCACTCATCTACTGCTCCTTTTGTCCGCAGCTTTATCCGTGCTGCTCCTTCTGCCCGCAGCTTGGGTCCATGCTGCTCATAAAATCCTGTAAAATGATTGTGGCGGCAACCTTGTCAATCACTTTTTTTCGCTCTTCTCTGGGCACACCGCTTTCTTCCAAAATCTGGTCCGCCGCTATTGTAGTCAGGCGCTCATCCTGTAAAATCACAGGAAGGCCTGTCCTTCGCTCCAGCATCTTTTTAAATTCTTCCGTTTTTTTCCCACGTTCTCCTATGGAATCATCCATATTCTTAGGATAACCCAAAACAATGGTCGTAACCTGGTATTCCTTAATTAACGCCTCGATTCTCTGACATGTCTGACGCAGCTTGTTTTCTTCTTTCCGTGTGATGGTCTCCACTCCCTGGGCTGTAAAACCTAAAGGATCCGTGACCGCAACGCCTACAGTTTTCGACCCGAAATCCAACCCCATTATCCTCATAACAGACTCCGATTCTCTGCAAAATAAAAATGGTTCTCTAAATAGCAGCCCCAGTTTTGCCGCTGAAGCTGCTTTTTGCATAAACAACATCCCCATCCCCAGGCTTCTTTGCCTGCGGCAGCCCACTCTGTGACATAATATTCGGGAGTTGAAATTTTTTCTCTGCTACAAGAAGATTTGTGCAAAACATTTTCTATCACAGGACACAATCTCCACTGATATGAAAAAGAATCCCACAAACGAGATTCTCCGCCTGCAGCAGGCCGCTGTAGCAGTATAATCTGTTTCCACAAACTAAAAACACGCCCCTGATTCCCAGTCTGCGGCGGGGCCTTAAAAACGCTATGACTCACGTACTCTTATCTTAATCTCGTATCAATATACACAGACAAAAGCTCCTCCAGAATCTCATCCCTCTCCACCTTCATGATGAGACTTCTGGCGTTCTTGTGGCTGGTAATATAGGTTGGATCTCCAGACATGATATAACCTACGATCTGGCTGACCGGATTATATCCCTTTTCAGTCAGGGCAGTATACACCTGCTCCAAGACCTGGCTTACATCCATCTTATTCTCTTGTACGGTTCGGAAATACTGTGTATTATGAATATCGCCCATTTGTCCTCACGTCCTTCAACTGTTCCTAACTATTCTATACTACTTTTGGGGATTCGTCAAGAGGGGCTTCGATTTGCAAAAGGAGAGTCTCCGGGTTAATCATGGAGATCAGTCTTCCTGTCACAAGCCGGCCCTCCAGAAATTTTGATTCCTGTTTCCAGGGAAGGGCTGCTTTTACATACTCTCTGGTGTGGCCAATCAGATACTCTTCCCCCTCTATGGTAACCTTTTCTTCCAGAAGGACTTCCCTGTCTTCTCCCAAAAAGCTTTGGCGGTATTCCCGGGACATTTTCTGCTCCAGAGTGAGTAGCAAATCGCTTCTGGCAGCCTTCACAGCTTCTGGCAGCTGCCCCTCCATGGCAGCGGCTCTGGTGCCTGCCCGCCTGGAATACTTAAAGACATGGATTTCATAAAAATGTATCTTTTTCAAAAACTCCACTGTTTTTTGGAATTCCTCTTCTGTCTCCTGGGGGAAGCCTGCGATCACATCCGTTGTGATGGCAGGACGGTCAAACCATTCTCTCAAGAGCCGGCAGCCTTCCTCATATTGTCTGACAGTGTAATGGCGGTTCATTCTTTTCAGGGTTTCATCGCACCCGCTTTGCAGGGACAGGTGGAAATGAGGACATATAGTCCTGAGCCCTGACAGGGTTTTTACAAAATCTTCCGTGATGATTCTCGGTTCCAGGGAGCCAAGACGTATTCTTTGCAGATCAGGGATCTGATCCAGCTTTATCAGAAGCCCAAGCAGGCCTTCTCTTTCTTCCTCTGGAAAATCCAGACCGTAGGAGCTTAGATGGATTCCCGTCAGCACCACCTCCCGATAGCCTGCCTGTGCCAGACGTCTGGCTTCCCCGATAACCTCCTCCGGCTTGCGGCTCCGCACACGGCCTCTGGTATAAGGGATGATGCAATAGCTGCAGAACTGATTGCAGCCATCCTGGATCTTTATAAATGCTCTGGTATGTTCTGCATCCTTTTCTATGCTCAGAGGTTCATACTCTCTGGTTTTTCCGATATCAATTACATAGGAGCAGGCCTTGGCACTCTCTGTGTCTTCCCTGTTCTCTTCCCCACCCTCCCCGGCTTTCGCAAAATAGTCTTCCAAAATTTCCGCCAGATCCTTTTTCCTGTTATTCCCGATAACCAGATCTACCGCCTTATCCGCTATGAGGCTTTCCTTTGCAGCCTGCACATAGCAGCCGGCGGCAACCACTACCCCGCGAGGATTCATTTTTTTTGCCCGGTGAAGCATCTGTCTGGATTTGCGATCCGCAATATTGGTGACTGAGCAGGTGTTAATCACATATACATCCGCCTGCTCCTGAAAAGAAACAATCTCATATCCCGCCGCCTCCAGCTGCTGCTGCATGGCCTCCGTCTCATAAGCATTTACCTTACATCCCAGATTGTGCAAAGCTGCTTTTCTCATACTTCTTGCTCCTCGTCTAATTTCTTGCTTATCGCTTGATTTCCTGTTTCTCGCTTAGTTCCTTGTTTCCTGCTTAGTTCCTTGTTCCTTGCTTAGTTTCTTGTTTCCTGCTTAGTTCCTTGTTCCTTGCTTAGTTGCCTGTCTCTCGCTTAGTTTCTTGTTTCCTGCTTAGTTCCTTGTTCCCTGCTCATATTCATGTTGCGAACAGTAACAAACTTTCTTCTATTTTTCATGCAATCTTCCTATTGACTTTTCCCAGCCTTATCTGTAGTATTTAACATAGAGCAGGGCAAGCCCTGGCATTTATTAAGATAATCATCAAGGAGGGCATTTATTTATGAAAACTGTACGTATTTCTTTAAATTCTATCGATAAAGTAAAGTCTTTTGTAAACGACCTGACCAAGTTTGACGTTGACTTTGATTTGGTATCCGGCAGATACGTGATCGATGCAAAATCCATCATGGGAATCTTCAGCCTGGATTTATCCAAGCCTATCGATTTAAACATCCATGCCGAGACTGAATCCACTGTCAATGAGATACTTAATGTACTGTCACCCTATTTAATTCATTGACACACATACGAGTCCATTTGACACACATACGAAAAACCAGGAGGCTGCTTACAGCAGCCTCTTTGTTCTTTGCCGTCAATCTTTCGTCTACTGGCATTCCATCATCTCCCTGGTGTCCAGAGCAATCTTCACCATCTGATCAATCTTTTCTGCCAGATGTTCCTCTGACCTGTGAATCCCCTTGATATTGGGCTTGGTGACCGGGTGTTTTGCCACAAATATAGTACAGCAGTCTTCATAAGGCTGGATGGATGTCTCAAACGTTCCGATTTTCTCTGAGATATCTACGATCTCCTGCTTGTCAAATCCGATCACCGGGCGGAACACAGGCATGGTACACACTTCGTTGGTCGCTGCCAGAGACTGTACGGTCTGGGAAGCCACCTGCCCGATGCTTTCTCCTGTAATCAAAGCCAGGCACTCCGTCTCCCTGGCAATAGACTCCGCAATCTTCATCATATAACGCCTCATAATGATGGTCAGCTCCTCATGCGGACATTTTTCATAGATATACAGCTGGATATCTGTAAAATTCACCACATGGAGCCTGATGGGGCCGGAATATCTGGCTACCAGCTTTGCCAGATCCACCACCTTCTGCTTGGCTCTCTCGCTGGTATAAGGCGGCGCGTGGAAGTAAACCGCATCGATTTTAACGCCTCTCTTGGCAATCATATAGCCTGCCACCGGGCTGTCTATTCCCCCTGACAAAAGCAGCATGGCCTTCCCGTTGGTCCCTATGGGCATCCCGCCCGGCCCCGGAATCATGACCGAATAAATATTCACCAGGTTCCGGACCTCCACCTTCAAAAGGATCTGCGGATGGTGTACATCCACCTTCATCTGGGGAAATGCTTCCAAAACCGCCTCCCCCAAATCCCGGTTCATCTGCTCCGACGTAACAGGATATTTCTTATCCGCCCTTCTGGAATCCACCTTAAAGGTCACATGCTTGTCAGGATAGACCTTGTCCACATAGGAGACCACCTGCTGCTTCAGCAGCCCAAAATCCTTTTCCTCTGTCTGAAACACAGGACAGATCCAGGCGATTCCAAAGACGCGCTTCAAGGCCTCTATCGCCTCGTCATAGTCATACTCTCCTTTGGCGTCCACATAGATTCTCCCGGTTTCCTTGGATACAACAAATTTTCCCTCCACATCCTTCAGGACATGGCGGATCTGTTTCATAAGGGCATCCTCAAAAAGGTAACGGTTCTTTCCCTTTGTCCCAATCTCTGCATATTTAATTAAAAATGACTGATACAGCATAGTTTCCTCCATTCTGTCTGATGAGCGGTCTCGGAAACTCCCTTGCACCCATCTTTGCGGCAACGTCAAATTACTTATATCTGCGCAGCACAGGAAGCAGCTCTTTAAGCACATCCACAGCGTAATCAACCTCTTCTCTGGTATTAAATATTCCGAAGCTGAACCGCAGGGTGGCATCCAGCAAATCCTGTCTTACGCCGATTCCCTTCAATGTCCCGCTGACCCCCGGGTGTCTGGACGAACAGGCAGAGCCGGAAGACACATATATCCCCCGCTCTTCCAGGCTGTGAAGAAGCACTTCACTTCTCACTCCCTCAAAGCTGGCGCTGACAATCTGCGGGGCACTTTCCCGGCCCGGCCGGCTGTTGATATAGACTCCCTCTAATTCCTGAAGCCTGCCTGTCATATAGTCTTTCAGTTCATACAGCTTATCCATCTTTTCCTGGTGATTGGTGTATATCTCTTTTACCGCAGCTCCCAGGCCTGCCACTCCCGGTACATTCTCCGTACCGGCACGCATCCCCCTCTGCTGGCCACCTCCGTAAATCAATGGTTTTATTTTTACCTGCTGGTCAACGTATAAAAATCCCACGCCCTTTGGCCCATGGATCTTGTGGCCGCTGACGCTCATCAGAGCAATCCCCTGCCGTTTCGGGCGAATCTGAAACTTCCCGTATGCCTGAATGGCATCCACATGGAACAGTGTGTCTGGATTTTTCGTTTTAATCACTTTGGAAATCTCCTCCACCGGTTCCACTGCGCCCACCTCATTATTTACATACATAACAGATACCAGGATAGTATCCGGTCGAATAGCCTCTTTCAGTTCATCCAGGTTTATATGTCCCTGGCTGTCTACAGGCAGAAAAGTGATCTCAAAACCCTGCTCTTCCAGATATCCCAGAGGGTTATACACGGACGCGTGTTCAATATTGCTGCTTATGATATGATTTCCTGAACGGCGGTACGCCTGCGCCGTGCCTATCAAAGCCATGTTGTTGGACTCAGAGCCGCCGGAGGTGAAAATAATCTCCTTTTCCTGAACCTTCAGATTCTGAGCGATGATAGATCTGGCTTCTTTTATATAGTTCTCCGCCTCCATACCCATTCTGTGTTTGGCCGATGCATTTCCATAATCCTCTGTCATGGTTTTTACTACAATGTCTTTTACACTGTCAAGCACTTTGGTGGTTGCAGAATTGTCAAAATATGCTTCCATAATATTCCTGATACTCCTGAACTTTCTCCTGTGTCTGTCTTTTTGTTGCATCTGGCTTCGCTACGTTTGGCTATTTGCTGCATTTGCCTCTTTGCTGCATCTGTCTCTTTATTGCATCTGTCTCTCTGTTACATCTATCTCTATACCGCATTTGTCTCTCTTCTACGTCTGTCTATTTGGATGATTTCTGACAAATACACTTGGATTCGTTTGGGAGTATATTCCTTTCATTTTTCTAAATATTAACACAACATTTGAAATTTCCCTTATCTCTGGATCTGCACAGCACCTCCTGCACTTCTTTTCCTTCCCTGCCAGGCAAATGCCATCGGCATCTGGCAACAGAACGGCGGCTACCCCACTCCTCCGCCTGCCTCCAGCTGATACATGAGAATGGACAGCATCGCCATTCCCGCTGTCTCTGTCCGCAGAATCCTTCTTCCCAGGCTGACCGGGTAAAATCCCGCAGCAGCAGCCAGCTCCACTTCCTTTTCCTCAAAACCGCCTTCCGGCCCAATGAAAATCCCCACTTTCATCCCCGGCTTTACCTGCTCCACAAGCTCTTTTGTGGCGGCCATCCCCCGGGCATTCTCATAAGGAATCATCTTTAAGTCAAAGTCTTTTCCGTATGCCAGGGCCTCCTCCACTCCCATCACACGGGTTACCTGCGGGATAATGCTCCTCTTTGACTGCTTGGCCCCGCTCTCCGCAATAGCATTCCAGCGTTTTATCTTTGCCTCTTCCTTTTTGGCATCCAGCTTTACCACTGAGCGCCGCGCAGCCACCGGAATAATCTGGTAAGCCCCCAGCTCCGCCGCCTTCTGGATAATAAACTCCATCTTCTCCTGCTTCGGCAGCCCCTGGAACAGATACAGCCTGGCCGCAAGCTCCCTTCCCTCTCTGTCTTCAGAAAAGGCCTCTGCCACCACCGTTTCCGCTTCTATCTCTGAAATCCGGCAGTAATAATCTGTGCCCTGTCCGTCGCTTATGAGCAGTTCTTCCCCACGCCTCATGCGCAGTACGTTTTTTATATGGTTAACATCCGGGCCGGTGATTGTGACATTCTGTCCGTCAATCTGATTGGGCTGTACAAAAAAATGGTACATGCATATCTCCTTGTTTCTCTGTATGGCTGGTGTCTAGCGGAAGTTCCGGTGAATGCAGCGTTGGAATATCGTTACGCAAATTCTCGGATAATCCGTGCTGTACTAGCATTTTCTGGCCGTAATGGAAACCCATTCTCCCTGGGAAGCTGTCTCTATGATTTCCAGTGCCGGATTCTGCTCCAAAGCTTCTTTTACGGCATTTTCCTTTATATTAAGAATTCCTGACATGATAAAGATGCCGTCCTTTTTCAGATGAACCGGTATCTCCTTTTGAAGCATAATAATCACATCTGCCAGAATATTGGCCACAGCAATGTCATAGCACTGGTATCCAGCCTTATCCTGCACCTGTTTGTCGTCAATAATGTTGCCCTGCAGCACCTGGAAGCTGTCACTGCCAATCCCATTTGCCTCCAGATTCTCTCCTACAGCCGTGATGGCATTCTCGTCCAAATCTGTTCCGAAGACGCTTCCTGCCCCCAGCTTCAGCGCCGTGATTCCCAGGATACCGCTGCCTGTTCCCACATCCAGCACCCTGGCACCCTTTGTCATATATTTGCGAATCTGCCGGATACACAGCTGTGTCGTCTCATGCTGCCCGGTACCAAAAGCAGTACCCGGGTCAATCTGAATCAGCAGCTTATCTCTGTCACAGTCCGGAATCTCTTCCCAGGTAGGCTTAATCAGAATGTCATCTACCGTAAATGGTTTAAAATACTGTTTCCAGTTGTTAATCCAGTCCTTATCCTCCGTCTCAGACGTGGTGATAGTCCGCTGCCCCACATCCACAAAATCCCTTAATTCATCCAGCCCGTCCTCAATCTCCTTTAGGATCCGATCCTCCTCGGACAAATCCTCCAGATAGAAGCTGACCCTGGCTACCCCGTCATCCGGAGGAAGCTCTGGCAGTATATCTATAAACATTCCCTTGGTCTCGCTTTCTGTCAAAGGAATATTGTCCTCTATCTCGATCCCCTCAATGCCGATTTCGTCAAACAGATTGCTGATTAAATCAACAGCCTGGGTCGTTGTAGTCAATGTGAACTTTTTCCACCTCATGGAAGTTCCTCCTTGTATATTATAAATCGGCATGCATCGCGCCGCCTGTCAAATCGTCGGAACACTTTCTTGTTGTAAAACTTTTATAGCACAAACATTCCTCCTGCCTCTGGCAGCCTGAGGCTGTAAGGCATTCTCTATCATAGCACAGATTTTGTTTTTCTACAATTATTCTGTAAAAATATGGTTTTTAATCTTTTTTGCAATAAAAATGCATTCCCAGGCATTATTCTAATGAACGGATGAGAAACACCCGTCCTGCCAACAGCCTCCAGGCTGTAAGACAACGATTCCAATGAAACCCTGTAACAAACAAATGCATAATTGCAAACACATTTTTTAACACATAGCAAAATAAAACAAACAACAAAACCGAAAATCTGAAATGCATTACGATGTTACAACCTCAATCACAAGCATACAAAAGAGAAATCTGTTATTATAAATACAAAAGAAATTTTTACAGTACTGTCAAAGAAAAACCTTCTCAATGTACAAAAGAACATGGCAGGACGGAAGAATGCGTCGGACCCCGGGAAACCGGGCCGACGCATTTTTCATCTGGCTGGTACATCGCCCAGCACCATTTCATCCTACTTTTTCATAATTCTATCCACCGCATCAATCACCGCACTGCGAAACCCATCTCTCTCCAATGCCGCCACCCCTACTATAGTAGTGCCTCCCGGTGAGCAGACTGCGTCTTTCATTGCCCCTGGATGTGCCTTTGTCACCCTCTGCAGCTTTCCTGTTCCGGCTATCATCTGGCTTGCCAGCCCATAGGACAGCTCCCTGGGCAGCCCGTGAAGGACCGCTGCATCCGCCAGCGCCTCAATAAACATGGCAGCAAAAGCTGGTCCACACCCGCTGATAGTTCCGGCAATTCCAAACTGTTTTGTGTCCACCGGCTGCAGCATGCCAATAGGCGCAAACAGCCGTTGAAATAACTCATACTCCTCTTTTGTCAGGGAATGTTGTCTCTCACATACGATAATGCCCTCTCCTATTGATACAGGTGTATTAGGCAGCGTGCTGATATGATGAGTACCTGGCGCCAGAATCCCCTCATATTTTTCAAACAGCCACCCAGCGGCCACTGAGACAAGAACCTTGTCTTTCAGAATATCTTTCACAGGCTCCAGTACTTCCTGAATCAGGTAAGGCTTTACAGCCACAACGATCAGATCCGCATTTTCACACAACTCCCTTGCAGTTTTACAGGGCTGAATTCCCATGTCTCCCGCATTTTCCCGCAGTTTTTCCCAATTTTTTGCACACGCATATATCTGTTTCGGCGGCAATACTTCCTTTAAAAGCAGCCCCTTCGCCATCGCCTGAGCCATATTCCCAAAACCGATAAAACCTAATTTTATATTTCTGTCCAATTTTCTCTCCTCCGGTTCTTTTACCTGTTTACTTTCAACTGTTTATTTTCACTTTAGCCGCGCTTATTTTCACTGCTTCTTTTCAAAGTTCCTTGACAAATCATGGTTTACCCGTTAGAATATCTATAAAAGAAATTTATTCTATTATTTTATCCAGAGTTCTATAGCTTGTCAATTATTCATTTTTATCTTATTTTTGAAACCCAGGTATATAAAAAACGTGACTTTACCCTTTATATATGGTATAATGCCCCTATCCAGGAACAGGGAGGGAATTATATGACAAATAACGAATTAATATTAGCAATATCCGATCTACTGGATGAAAAGTTAAAAGCACAATTACAGCCGATAAAAGATACGCTGGAAAAAATAGACGACAGGCTGACTGCTCTGGAGAACAGGATGACTGCTCTGGAAGACAGGGTAACCGCTCTGGAAAACAGGATGACTGCCGTCGAGGACAGACTGCAGGCTCTCGAAGACAGGGTAACCGCTCTGGAAGACAGGGTAACCGCTCTGGAAGACAGGATGACCGCTCTGGAAGACAGGATGACCGCTCTGGAAGACAGGATGACCGCTGTCGAAGGCAGATTGCAAATTGTCGAAGACAGACTGCAAACTGTTGAGGAAAGGCTACATATCGTCGAAGACAAAGTAGAAAGTGCTGAAGACAAACTACAACTCGTTGAGAAAAATATCCTGCGGTTGAGTCTGTGTCAGGAGTATGACGTCGTGCCCCGATTAAAAAATATCGAGTCCTGTTATACCAGTACATACCAGCGTTATAGCGTCTATGCAGATAAAATGGATACCGCTTTTACAGATATCAATCTTCTCAAAATAGTAGTATCCGATCATTCCGAAAAGCTTCAGAAACTGGCATAAACCCCAGCATCACGACAAACCAAACCACATCAATTATGGGTAGGGGGTATACTTATACCATATATAAAGCGTAAAGTCTAAAATCATCTGTTTTCAATATCTCCAACAGAAATCAAAAAATCCGTTCTGTTGGAGATATTGTACTTTTCTGCCAGCCTTTGCCAAACAATTACCTTAATTGTTCACAATATCATCTATTCCATGTTTCTTTCACTCTGTTTTCTGCAGCCTCTAAGCAAAACTATCTTCCTAAAACTTCAGCTCCCGAATATTTTCCAGAACTTCCCCATACGGCTTTCCCCTTCCAAACAAAAGTGTCGTCCCTAAAACAAACCCTTTCACACCTTTAGGAGCATATTCCAAAATTTTACCCGCACTGCAGGCCCCATCCCAATAGATTTCAAAATCCATATCTTCCTTTATAGAAAGAAGCTTTGTAATCTTCTTCCCTACATAAGGTAAATACATCTGTCCCGCATTGCCCGGATTTACAGACATTACCAAAACTTTTTTTACAATCCGCAGCATTTCTAATACCGTTTCTACAGAAGTACCCGGATTAATGGCAATTCCCGGCACCATTCCTGCATTGATGATACTCTGCAGTGTAGTAGACGGATGATACTCCGCCTCCGGATGAATATACACCGTATCCCCCTTCCGCAGATTATTTAAAAATAATCCGATGCAGTTATTGGGATGCTCAATCATCAGATGCACATCCAGCGGCTTCTTCGTTGCACCTGCTATGTATCTCATATCATTTAAAGACATGGCAAAATTCGGCACGTACCGTCCGTCCATAATATCTATGTGGAAGGAATCAATCCCTCCTTCATCCAATGCCTTTACCTCTTTCTCCAGATTGCCATAATTGGCACACATCATGGAGGCTGTTAATTCAAAATTCATAGTTATCTCCCTAAATTTAATTCTCATGCAGTTGATGAAAAATAATTAACTCTGCCAAACCTTGGATCCAATAATACATTGAACTATAGCCTCCACCAGCTTAATCCTGATTTTTCAAGAGTACTTACATCAAAAATTCCTTTTACATCAATAAGAACCTTATTGGTATCTTTGGATTCCTTATATAATTTTTTTATCTCATCAATTTTCAACTTTTTAAATTCATCATGCGCAACGGCAATAATCACACAGTCTACATTTTTTACATCTTTTAATTTTGTAAGTTTTACATCATACTCTCTTAATGCATCATTTTCCTCTGCCCACGGATCCACAACAGCTGGCCATATATCAAATTCATTTAAGCTTTTTATGATATCCACCACTTTGCTGTTGCGTATATCAGGACAATTTTCCTTAAATGTAATCCCCAATACTACAACATTTGAATTTTTCGGTGCCTGTCCTGCATCAATCATCTTCTTGATAGCAGCATTGGCCACATATCGCCCCATGCTGTCATTGACAATACGTCCGTTTAATATAATTTGGCTGTGGTATCCCAGCTTTTCAGCCTCATATGTAAAATAATAAGGATCCACCCCAATGCAATGCCCTCCTACAAGTCCCGGTCGGAAACCAAGAGCATTCCATTTTGTATTCATGCCATCCACCACTTCATTTGTGTCGATCCCCATTCGGTCAAAAACCATAGCCAGTTCATTCATGAAAGCAATGTTGATATCTCTCTGACTATTCTCCACTACTTTAATAGCCTCCGCTGTCTTTATACTGGACACCGGATAAGTTCCTACATCAATCACAAGATCATAGACATTTTTAATTTCATTTAATGCCTCTTCATCCATTCCTGAAACAATCTTCTTAATATTTTCCAGACGATGAACTTTGTCTCCTGGGTTAATCCTCTCTGGAGAATACCCCACCTTAAAATCTACGCCACATTTTAATCCTGATTCCTTTTCAAGGATCGGTATACACACATCTTCTGTGACCCCCGGATAAACGGTAGATTCATATACTACAATAGAACCTTTTGTCAGGTTCCTTCCAAGGATTCGGCTGGCCCCTTCTACAGGCGAAAGATCCGGTGTATGATCCAGATTTACCGGAGTCGGCACTGCAATAATATGAAATTTAGCTTCTCTTAATTTCGTTTCGTCACATGTGAACTCTACGGCAGTTTCCTTTATCGCTTTATTACCAACCTCATGTGTTGGATCAATTCCCGCCTTGTAAAGGCTGATTTTTTCCTGATTGAGATCATAACCAATAACATTTACCTTTTTTGCAAATGCCACTGCAATCGGCATTCCAACATAACCGAGTCCTACTAAAGACAATTTTGCCTTTTTTTCAACGATATCTTGATATAATGACATTCAAAAATTTCCTCCTCAGTAATCCTCTTGATTTCTCAACGACCAGTGGTATATCTGTTCAAACCTGCGCACCGCCTCTTCATTCTCCATTCTCATATTCTCATCTAGCCACCCGCCATTAAACCAATGAACTGAATAAGTATGTTCCGTACATTGAACACTTCCAGACATATAATCATATGGATGAAAATAATCAGAAGCATAAATGTTCATACCACCGATATTCTGTGTTGTGCCGTCTATAACATAGCCATGTTCTATAGCAACTCTCGTGTCATAAAATCCACAGGTTGTTTTGTTTTTCTTTCCATTCTTATCTATAAATGATATCTGTGCTCTTGCATCCAGAAATCTCTTTAGCATGGGATGCCCTTTGACCGCACCACTGCATCCGCCAAAATTAAGCACCTGCCATTTTTCTACACCACAAAATGCCTCCTGATATAGCAGAGAATCCAGTCCCCTTAAAATCTCTACATCCGTGTCCATGTAAATTCCGCCATTATTGAAAAGAATATCAAGCCTCGCATAATCTGGTACAAATCCGTAAGCCCCTGCCTCATATGCTTCTTTCATATAGGGTATTTTTACAATATCGTAATTATTTTCATCCCACCTAATGATTTCATAATCAGGACAGAATCGTTTCCAGCTATCTATGCATTTTTGCAACTTGTGCGGAATTTTCTGTTTTCCAAGCCACATGTAATGGATTTTTTTTGGAATCAAAGGACTTCCGGACATAATAGCTTTTCCGCCGGATTTTTGATAGCAAAAGTTATGGATACACATCATGGGCATAATATAGCAATCCATTTCCGTAGTACACTCCATCCCTTCCAGCTGATTGAGTACATCGGAAAAACGGCTAACATTCAGTAGCAACACTGTACTCCTTTTACAGGCTTTCAAATATTCTGGAGAATGGATCGACAGCCTTTTTTCACATATAGAGATTATCGTTTCCCATTTTTCCTCGTCATTGTCTATATAACATTCTATAAATGGAAGTAAGCCATATATTCTCATAATTTCAGGTGTTGTTACCTGACCGATTACACCTGCACCAAACATAACAATTCTGTTTTGGCTGCTCCGGATACTCATAGCAAATTCTGAAAAAGAACAGCATCGAAGGTTCATATTTATATCCATTCCTTTCGAAAGGTATTCCCCGCTTTAAGTTCAAAACTGGCTTCTATCCTGTTAACACTTTTCCTCATTTATATTGCATGAATAAATATCTTTTGTGATATCATTCATAAAACTTTAGCTTTCTTTTACTTGTTCGTAAAATTCTTTTAACTCTTTTGCATGAGCTTGCATTGTAAATCCATTTTGAACCAGAAAATCTTTGCCAATCTTTATTCTGCATGCATTCGTTATCTGCTCCCTGATGTTTTTTGAAAAATTAAGTTCCATACCAATATGGTATTTTTCAAGCATCTCTCCAAGCGATTTTATTCCAGATGATATTACAGGAAGTCCAGCACTTATATATTCATAAATTTTATTAATTGATGCAGCTTCAAGATGCAGTCTGTTATCGGCAACTGAATTAAAAACAGCTAAGCCACAATCATACTTCGTCATTTCATAAATCAGTTTGTCACCACTTAAATTCCCTTCATAATGGATAAATGGACTGATTTTTTCAAGCCTCTTACAGTATGCCAAATCTGATGGAGAATAAAAATGGATATGTATGCCTGTTTCTGCAATTTTTCTCCACATATCGTCAAAAAATCGATGGTGTTTCCTGTCTTCTCCAACTACTCCTCCTTCATAGACACAGTGAATTTCATGATCAGAGAAACTGAGTTTTAGATATGTATCTGTATGAAATGCCTTATACATCACTAAATTACCAATAACAAGCTGCTTCTGTTCCTTCAATCCATATTTATTTCTCGCTATATTTGCAATGCGCTCAGAAACATGCAGTCCGCCATCGCTTTTGGTATTTGCCAGATATTCCAATATCAAAGTTTCAATTCCAACATCTTTTCTTATACTTTCCATATCATGAGTGTCAGCAATCACTGGCTTATTACTCTTTTGGGCGATAGTGACTAAAATATCTGGCTCATTGGAACAGTGTATGACATCAAAATCGCTCTTTGAAATAAAATCGAGGATTCCATTCGCTGATGAAAATCCCCATACTTCATCATATATATCAACAAAATCTCCATATGCGCCAAAAGGCGGAGCAAGTGTATATAATAGAAAAATTTTATACCCTTCTTCTTTCATGAGTTCGGCTAATTTATGAGTACGTATACATGCGGCATTTTGAATAAAAAGTATATTTTTCTCTTTGCTCCTTTTTCGATAATATGGGATACTAGTCAATTCTACCGGCATCATAGTCTCTTTCCTATCCGTATGATAAAGAAAGCCTTCCAACATTACGTAACAATTGAAGATGCCCATATCAAAAAGTAGTGAAACAATTTGGTAATAGGATCGGGTGCAGATAATTATATCCTTATCATCCATACTTATTTTTCCAAGTTCATCTCTGGATATAATAGGAATCCCCTCAAAAAATGTCCCCTGTATATCTGGATTATTATCCACAAAACAGATAAAATTATATTGTTCTTTCAATTTCCAGTATGCATTCTTCCCATAATATCCAGCCCCAAAAATAATTATGTTATTCTTCACTGTCATACCCCTTTTCCGCACACTGGCTAACTGATTCGTAAAATTTCAACAGATCCGATGTTTTATTTTCAAAAACAAATCCTTTCTTCTTTAACACCATGGATTCTATCTTAAGTGAAGCAATTTCTTTCATCTGCGCTGCAATATCACCATTTAAATCTATCTGTTTTCCAAAACTGTTAGATTCTGCAAATTGAATATGACTTTTTACATCCCCTAAGGCAACAGGAATTCCAGCATTGATATATTCGTACAACTTGTTCGGCGATGAAGATTCTAAGTAAAGCTGATTTTTAGGATTATTATTAAAAATACACAATCCAACATCATATTGAGAAAGTTCATTTACCAATCTATTTGACGAAATATTTCCTTCATAATGCAAACAAGGATGTAAGGATTCCAGATATTTACAATATTTAACATCGCATTGAGAGTAATAATGTATATGAATCCCGGTTTTTACTATCTTCATCCATATTTCTTCGAAATACCGTTTACATTTCTTATCTCCAAACGTTATTCCTCCTTCATAAACGCAGTGGATTTCTCCATCAATTTTGCTGAGTTTGTCTTTCTTCACACTCAGAATTAGATCTTCCGACGGATAATTTTCAACTACTAAAGTTTTCTTTTCAGAAATTCCAAACTTTTTTATTGCCTCATCTCTCAACCCGGAAGTCGGATAAATAACTCCATCCGCGCCAGAATGTGCCAAATATTCGAGTTGTATCTGTTTTGGTGACAAGGATTGATTAGAACTGCGAAGGTCATGGCAATCATGAATTATGGTCTTCCCTGAACCGAGCAATATTGGCGTAACGTACTCCGGTTCACTGGAACAATGAATAATGTCAAATTCACTGTCTTTTACAAATTCATACAAAGAATCCATAGACATGACCGGATAAATCCTCTCATATATACCCTCATATTCAGGACACGCATCATGAGGTGGCTTGATAATATATGCGAGAAATACCTTATTCCCTGCTTTCCTAACAATAGAAGCCATCTTATTATCTCTGATTCCAGCAATGTCTGATATAAAAAGCACATGCAATGATTTATCTCCACATTTTTTGTGACCTGCTTCCTTTGGAAATTCCATAGGAAATAGTCCATCTGCCGAAAAGAAAAACCCCCCTTTCCATATATACACATTAGGAACTGACAATTTTCTCAACTGCTTTACTGCATCTGCTGACTGCAACATTGCTACAAATATATCAACAATTCCTTTTTGTTCAAAAGAAGCAATTTCTGAAGGCTTTATGACCGATATACCATATATCTCTTTCCCATATAGATTTTCATTATTATCAGCCCATGCCACAACTTCATAATATCTCTTTAATTTTATATAAGCCGCATGCCCTATATAACCGCAGCCAAATATTATACATTTTTTCATAATGTCACCTAATAATAATATCTGCATTGTAAAACTCTGTACTTTTTAATTATATCTTAGAATAACTGGATTCTCTCATTAGTTTACCGTTCAACCGCATAGTCCTCATGCTGGTGAACAGGGGCAGACATTAGTATATCAAATTCCTTGTTGGATATTCTCAGATTACTCTTTATAATTGATATATATTGTTCCATCATCTTCTCATCATATAAAGGTTCTTCTATTTCTTTCAAAGCCTCTTCCCGTGTCATCTGATTACTAACAATCATACTGGATAGATGAGAGGTTCTTTTATCAACGCCAAACTTTTTTGGAAACCAGTAGAGTTGAATAAATGCTGTCAGAATATTTTCCAAGTGTTTACGTCCATAGTATTTAAAGCTACAGAATTCTTTCAATTCTTTAAACGCTCTTTCCCTATTATAATCAATAAAGTTCAATGGTCTCGGTGATTCAATACCTAAGTCCTTTTTATCGATGTACATCTGCATATTTGATAACAATTCTATCTTATCAATAGGTTCTTCTCCAAATCGATTATGAATATCCATAATATTATCAATATCAAAGGCACTATGTGTATTGCCCCGCTGAAGTATACTTTCTAGCGCAAAATTACCTCCCGAAAGAAAATATTTAATCCCATACTCTCTCATTTTTTTATAGATAAAAGCAAATAATATATTATCTTGTGGAACTGCAATATTAGGTACTCCGGCTTTCATATATGCTAGAGTCAGATCATTAAACTGTACCGAATCCGGTTTTATAACTTCATAGTCAAATCCTGTTGCAGAAATCAATTTCCTTAAATTTGATTTCGATATTTCCGTATCATAACCGTCATCTATATGTACCGCAAGAATTCTTAATCCCCATTGATATCCTAGATATGCGAGATAAGAAGAATCGAGACCTCCTGAGAGTCCCATAATGCAGTCATATTTTTTCCCTTTTCCACTCTCTTTTACATCAAAAAGAAGTTTATCCAGTTTCTTCTGCCCTTCTGCATTCGGAAAATAAATCTTTCCAATATTTCCATATGCCCTGTTACAGTAATTGCATTGCCCCTTTTCGTCAAAAAGAATCGTATTATCAGATGAGTCGTTCATGATACATCTAGTACATGTTGTGATTCTGTCCGGCACTTTTTCATAGCTTTGATATAAATGGCCGTCCAGCATAATATAGTAACTTGAAATACCCATTTCTTTTAACTGTTTGCCTATTTGGATATATGACTCTGTGCAGACTACAATATCTGCATCCTCTTTCTTATACTCTAAAATCCTTTCAGCTGGAATAACCGGAATACCCAAAAGATATGTATTTGACAAAACTGGATTATTATCTGCAAAACATAGTATCTCATATTTATCTTTTAACCCATCAAAAGCTTCTCTGCCATAAAATCCGGCACCAAACAAAATAACTTTATCTTTCATTCTCAAATACCTCTAGTCTCTCCTGCGGTACAAAATACATTACCAGTTCTGAAAATTTCCTATCCTCTTTAATTGCACCCGCATACTTCCTTAAAATAGTAGCGTAGTTTTCTGTAATTGAATCAATATATTCAGGAATAGCTACCAAATCATCTTTTTTGTGATATACACATAAAGCAATAACCGGTCTACATTCTTTTATCACACTACTTAAGGAATGCAATAATGCCAGTTCATTTCCTTCAATATCTGCATTAATAAATGTAATCCGATTTTTGTCATCTCCAAAGATCGTAGTTTCATCTATATATTCATTTATCGGAATCACCTTCTTCTTTAATTCAGGAGGCAGAAACTCCAAATTGTAACACAAGCTCTTGAATTTTCTTTCGTTAGCTTCATATGCATAAACAGTTTCGGCTTTTAATCCATTAGAAAAATAGAGAAAGATACTATCCCCTATTCCAGCCCCGCAATTAAGCCAGATTTCATTATCAATATTTTTCCATATTCTTTCTGCTTTTCCTTCAGATTCTTTTCCAAAGAAATATTTATATCTCCCATCAATCTGCACCCTTGAATATATTCCACACTCTGTATGCAAACGAATATATTCTTTCATAGTTTCACGTGATTCATCATCCAATAGTCTTTTGAATGTCTTTTCAAGCTGATTAATGTGTTCACGATAATATTTTATCCTTCCATGAAACTCCTCTCCCCAGTCAGAACCAACTACAATTAATCTGTCATTATTATCTGGTACATAAAACTTAGAAATTCCGATTTCCAAGAGGGAATTCACTATCTCCTGTTGCTGATAGCCTTCAAAAAATGAAGTCGTAATAATTGCAATATCATTATCTGTACCAATCCTTTTTTTATGGGCATCGCTAATTGATATGCATGTTATACCATCTACAGCCATTCCATTTTTTTGTTTATCTTTGTCAATTATACCGGCTATTTCAATGCCATTATTCCTGAAAAAGTTAATATAAGAATATGTATCCTGTCCACAACCATATAAATATATTCTATCCTTTCTCAAACGAATAAGAGGACAAATAACCCCCCCAATATTAGAGCTTTCAATAAAATTTATTTCTCTGTTTTCTGAAAAAACAATTTCTCTAAGATTCATTTCATCTTTCTCCATTAATTATAATTTTTATTTTTCACACTGTAATAAATCTGAAATAATAATCTTTGGCGCCTTACAATTAATTTCCTGTAATATTTCATTTTTATGTTGAATTGGCGTAATCAGCAAAGCATCTATCTCATAAGAATCTATTTTATTCGCTGGAATCGCATTGGTCCCCTGTACAATAGGCATTTCTTCCTGATACATTTTATCGCATATAAAAACAATCTTTACACTATTTGAATGTACTAATTCATCCCATACAAATTTCCCCAAATAGCCCATACCGTATATTCCAATGCGATAAAAGCCATTCTGTGCAATGCAATCCGCAAAATTATTTCCTTTTGACTTTATTTTTTCAATTTGTCTGATTATTGGCAGGCTAAGTTCACCAACAGATATCTTCCTAAGTTCTTGTTTTTGTCTCACCTCTTCATATTCGATATTATTTTTTATAATCTTCTGCTTTGCCTCAAAATATTTATCTTCAACTATTCCCAGTTTATTTTCAATTTTCTCTGTAAAATCCAAAAATTTTTTTCGTTCTGTTTCTATATCTACGTTTTCCGATTTGATTCCATAATGTGACATTATATTTTCATCAGACATAATAGCTAAATATCCCCATGTGGCATAAAATAGCCAAAATCTAAATGTTTGTATAAAACGTTGCATCTTCAATCCGTCTTCAAACTCAGCTGCCACAAATTCCATTTCACTTTGATAGCGAAGAAAGGTATTTTTTTGAGCATATAAGTGTCCACCCTCAGATGGATGAACCGATTTCTTTTTATTTCTATTAGTATATGTATAAATCCAAATCGGCTTACTAAGCAGACAGAAATCTCCTTTTTGTGTCAATTCAAGCCGAATCAGCTGGTCAACCATGAACCATAGTCTTGGAACTGGAAAACGTTCGAGATATTTTTTATATTTACAAACATCAATATCTTCTTTTCTAAACAAACTGCCACTGGGATGAAAATGTATTGAATCATGTACACGAAGAGCAGCCTCTCCTTTTGTGCAGATCTCATTTCTGTGGAATAATCGCGGAAGTCCGTCATCATCCAAACAGGTTCCGGTAAGATAAACTATATTTGGATGCTTTTTAATCGCAAAGAATATATCTGAAATAGATTCTGCAATTACCAAATCCCGTGTTCGCAGCAAAAAAATATATCTCCCACGGCAGTTTTGTATTCCACTAAGTATATTTCCATCCAATCCTAGGTTTTTTGAATTTCGGTACAAGCGAATCCTTTCATCATGAAAACCATCAACTACCAATCCTAATTCTTCTGTAGAACAATCATCATTTACAACAACTTCAATATCATCCCCATGATAGGACACAATAGAGGAAATACATGTTCTCAAATCTTCTGGCTGATTATACACAGGTATCAAAAAACTAATTTCTATCATCACAAATCCTCTCTAACTTGCCTGTTAAAACATTTTATTTTTCCAAGTAACTGGCGTCTTTTCATTAATTATTTCTAAATCAAGATGATATCGAAATTTTTTAGTTCCCTTCGCTCTAATATATTCGACCATTTCTTTCAGCCCCTGCTCCATCGTATATTTTGTTTGATATCCCAGTAATTTTCTGGCTTTATCTGCCGAGCATGTTGCCAGCTTTACTTCCTGGGGCCTATCTGCAACATATATGGGATGCAGATCGAATTTAAGTATTTTTGATATAGTAGCAGCCAGTTCATTTATCGTGACAAATTCTTCATCTGGTCCTATATTAATGATTTCTCCATTCAATCCTTCTTGAAAAGCCAGTTTTTCAAGACACAAAACATCATCCTGAATAAATGAAAAACAACGTTTCTGCAGTCCATCTCCATATATAATCGGTTGTCTTCCCTGCAACATCATATTAATCATAATTGATGCAACATTTCTATAAGGATCATCATATTTCTGCCGTGGTCCAATAATATTATGTGGAACTGCGATAACGTATTCCATACCATGCACTTCACCTAAGCACTGTACCAAATGCTCTGCAGCCAGCTTTGAAATCCCATAAGGATCTTGTGGTTTAGGAACCATGTCCTCTGTAAAAGGTACTCGATCCTGTGTTCCATACCTTGCCATACTTGAACAATAAACAAATCGCTTAACTCTCTGCGAAACAGCAGCAGAAACCAGGGAAGCCGTAATCTGATATGTATTCTGGCAAACTAATTCTGGCGAAAAAACGCTTAACCCTTCATATGCTGTACATGCAGTATGATATACTACATCAACACCTTTCATAAGCTTTTTCATTGTATTTAAATAACGGCAATCCACCTGATAATATTCAACATCTTCAGGAACATTATCAAGGTATCCACCTATCAGATTATCAACACCAACAACTTCATGTCCCTGCATAAGCATGGCATCTGCCAAGTGACTTCCTAAAAAACCGGCAACTCCAGAAATAAATATTCTCATAATCTCCTCCATATTTTAAATCTTTTATTATCAAACACATTCCATGTAAATCTATCAATTAGATTCAGCGATTGCACGAATATATTCTCTTAAATCATTTTTTCCGGTCTCACTAATCAACAAATGCTTATCTGAAAATATATTTCCGTATATAGTGTCTTTTACTTCTGTTGTTGCATGTGATACACTGCCATCCTGCACATTCAGATAATGTAATGGTTCTCCATCCAAATAAATTTCTATCTCTTTGTTATTTATAATCTGCATAATGTACAGATACTGGCTATTATATGTTACTCTTTTTTTATAGATATCCTGTAATATATTGTAAAATTTGATTTTTCCTGTCTTCTGGCAAAAAATTACAATTGAATCGGCCATGGAATCTGGCATATACCATGGCAGGAAGACAACAAAACTTTCAGTCATAAAAGATTTTCTAAATATAGGATGATTGCTAAAATCCTGTATTTCATTATGTTTATCATCAAAAATATGGAAATTATCTCTATTCAGCTCAATCTGGCATGTCTCATAAGTTATCCTGTCAAAAACATATATATGTCTGCTGAAACCTGACAAATATATTTTCGTATCATATGCAGATATCGAATTGTAACCAGGTTCATCAGATTTCGCCTCATAATACCGAACTTTCTTATCATTCACATCAAAGAAAGCCAGCATTCTGGAAGTAACTGATGTGCATAGGATAGTAGTTCCTATTGCACATGCATCACACCCCAATTCATTAATACTGTCGTTAAAAACAGCATAATAACCCACTACTTCACACAAAACAGGATTAAATTCTATAATGCTGTTCATACCAGATGATACGCACCAAAGATTTCCATTTATTTTCCAAAAGTTACATATGCCTACTCGCATACATCCTTTCATATCTATCATACACTCCTGAAATTCTTTGTTTTCAAGATTATAGACAACAAAAGATTTGCCCCTGTCCGGAAGACAAATAATATAATTATTATATTTCACACATTGTGGATGCCTGCGGTATGCATCGCCTATACTGCCATAAGGGATAATTCCATGGTATATAAGCTTGTTTTTATCAATGTCTAATTGACAAAGTATATTATTACTTCTTTCAACAAACCACATATCTGCATCTTCAAAATATGCATTATCATACTTCATATTTACATTAATACTTTTCTTTACCATTGTCTTCCTCTAATCCATACTGTATGCCACATTTCTGGCACATAAAATGTTCTGTCAATGTCTGTCCGCACTCACATACCCACCCTATTTGCCTCGCAGGAACTCCTGCAAACAGTGCATAATCCGGTACATCTGTGGTCACCACGGCCCCAGCTGCTATCATCGCCCATTTTCCTATGGTGTGGCCGCATACAATAGTAGCGTTAGCGCCAATACTAGCGCCTGTTTTTACCAATGTCCTTTTATACCCTGCCTTTCCTTTAGGATATTTTGCTCTGGGTGTTAAATCGTTGGTAAACACCATAGAAGGGCCGCAGAACACATAATCTTCCAGTTCCACCCCTTCATAGATGGAGACATTATTTTGTACTTTCACTCCATCTCCTATCTTTACATTCTCCGCCACATTTACATTCTGCCCAAAAGAACAGTTTTTTCCAATTCTGGATTTTGGCTGTATGTGGCAGAAATGCCATATCTTTGTTCCTTCCCCTATCGTGACACTATCATCTATATAACTGCTTTCATGGACAAAATAAGACATCAAAGCCACTCCTTTGCGTATTCAGAAATCAACCTTCCCACAAGATTGACTTCCTCCCTGCTCATATAGGGATGAAACGGAAGAGATAATACTGTCTGCGACAATTTTGTAGATACCGGATAATCCACCTCTTCGTAGGAAATGTCTAGAAAAGCCCTTTGTCTATGCATAGGCTTTTCATAATAAACAGCACAGGGAATCTTATTTTCAGCAAACATACGCATTGCTCCATCCCTGATTTCTTTATCAGGAAACTTCACAGTATATTGGGCCCAGCTGGAATAATATCCCTCCAGTACACATGGTATCTCCACAATGCCCCTCAATAGCTCATCATACCACTGTGCAACTGTCTGTACCTGTTCCAGTTCCCATCCTACAAAATGCGGATATTTTCCTAAAAGCACAGAAGCCTGTAAGGTATCCAGCCGGGAATTCATACCGATTCTCACATTGTCATATTTTGAGGTTCCTTTCCCATGAACACAATAAGAACGTATTAACTCCATCCAATGGTCATTATCTGTAAAAATTGCGCCTCCATCTCCATAACACCCTAGAGGCTTAGCTGGAAAGAAACTTGTGGTGGAAATGTCTCCAAAAGAACATGCCTTTCTTTCCCCTATTCTTCCACCGAAACCCTGTGCCCCATCTTCCAACACCAGCATACCGTGTTTCTCAGCAATTTCCCGAATTTTTCCATGCTCTGCTGGCTGGCCGAATAAATCCACCGCAAGCACAACTGCTGGCCGAAGCTTTCCTTCTTTCTCTACTTTTTCAACCACCATTTCAAGCGCACTATCGCTCAAATTAAACGTATTGGGGTTCACATCTACAAATATCGGAACCGCTCCTACAGCAGAAACAACCTCTCCGCTGGCAAAAAAAGTAAAATCGGGGACAAACACTGCATCTCCTTTTCCAATGCCCCATGCCATCAACGCCAGCTGAAGTGCATCTGTCCCGTTGGCACAGGAAATACAGTGTCTTACCCCTACATATTCTGCCAGACATTTCTCCAGTTTCCCTACCTGCTCTCCATGAATAAAATCTGTTTTCTCAATCACGGTGCTGATTGAAACATCAATGTCTGCTTTCATTGCCTGATATTGTTTTCCTAAATCCCTGAATTTCACTGTTTAATGAAACCTCCCAATAAAGTCTGTTGTCGAACACTCTGTCAATGGAAGCTTTACTGCTTTTCCTTCTGCTGCTGACTTATAAATAGCAAGCACAAGTTCAAGCGCCTTTTTTCCTTCCATTGCATTCACATAAGGCTGTTTATCATGCTGAATCGAGTGAATCATATCTGCATAGAGCGGCTTGTGCCCATAACCATACACAGACGGAGGATTTTCATGAAATTTATCCTTTACCTGTTTAGGGTCATCTAACATATCCGAGAAATTCCACTCTTCAATAATATTAACTGACTGCCCTCCAGCCTTTACGGTTCCTTTCTCTCCAAATATATATAGCGTTTCTTCCAGATTTCGCGGATACACATCCGTGGTACCTTCCACAATTCCATAACTTCCATTGCTGAATCGGATAAGTGCTGTCCCAAAGTCTTCTGCATCTATGTAACTATGATTCAGACGCGCTGTCATCCCAACAACTTCATCTATCTCACCGCCCATCATCCAGCGAAGTAAGTCTATATTATGAATACACTGATTCATCAGGGCTCCTCCATCTTGTTCCCATGTTCCTCTCCACAAGGCCCTGTCGTAATACTCACGCTCTCTGCACCACCGGATATGTGCCGTACCATAAAATAACTTTCCAAACCGCTTCATATCAACCGCTTCTCTGATAATCTGTACAGATTTATTAAATCGGTTCTGATGGCAGGCACACACCTTTACATGGTGCTTAATAGATGCTGCTATAATCGCATCTGCATCTTTTATAGAAAGAGCTATAGGTTTTTCTATAATACAATGAATGCCTCTCTCAATACAATCCAGTGCAATTCGCGCATGCTTCCCGCTCTCTGTACAAATTGCAACTAACTCCGGCTTTTCCTTCTCTAACATTTCCAAATAGTCTGTATAAGTCCTAGTTTTATCATCGAGCTTAAACTTAAGCTTTTTATCCTCCATACATTCTGGATTTACATCACAAATTGCAGCAACCTCCAAATTATTTCCCTGTGCGGCTGCTATATGGTTAGGTGAAATCCTTCCGCAACCAATTAACGAATATTTCACAATAGCACCTCCATCATTTATTTTCTTAGTTTATCCATGAACCGTTTCAGTTTTTTTGTCAATTCCTGGTAATCATATTTTCTCAATTCTTCTTTATCAGGCTCATATCGCACTTTTCCATTTTGAATTTTTTCTTTGTATTGATCCTCAAGATATTGCAGCAGCTGTTGGTAATCGCGTTTGTGATGTGAGGCTTCATACGCAATGCCTATATTCGTCTTACGCACAATATCTGCCAGCTCACTGTTTTTTATATCACCAGTAATAATAGATATGACAGGGCATCCGGATGTCATATATTCAAAGATTTTTCCGGTAATCACACCGCCTTTATTCGTTTCATAATCATAAGAGGCCGATAACAAAATATCAGAATTTCCTTGTAGCCTCATTGCATCCTGACGCAATAGCTTTCCGTGGTTGATACAACAGTTACTCAGACCATATTTTGCAGCCTGACTTTGGAATATCTCGTACGCAGAAGAAGTTCCGGCAAAATGGAATTCTATAGTATCTTGAATAATAACTTCTTTTTTCAAAAGTTCAGCTATAGCACAGAAAAAAACAGACAAATCCATCAAGCCTCCATACATGGAACCAGTAAATGTAAATATCATTTTTTTACGCTCTGTTTTCTCTTTATCTATCTCTTTTCTGTCTGCCCAGTCATATCCATTTGTAATACAACAAACTTTCTTTCTGTTTTTAGCTGGAATCCGCCTGCAAATTCCTTTAGATACTCCAATAATCCCATTTGCATTCTTCCATGCATATCGTTCATAACTCTTAGGTATCAAACTGACATATGATGGTGTAAATTTATATCTGTAAATAGCATCTCTGATATCCAATATCCAAACTGTCTTTTTGTGACATCTATGGTAATATCTTCCGGCAAAATAGCTGAAAGAATCTCCATATGAAGTAATCAGGTAATCATAATCACCTGTTTTTTTCAAATATTTTTTTACACTGTTATATAAATCAAGCTGCTTAATCTGTCCGACCAAATATTCCATGCTTCCAAGAACTGGATATGCTGTCTCATATGGATAAAATTCAATACAGCCTGTTTTAGGATTTATCTTATTTCGATTACTAAGATCACTAAACCGTTTCTTTTTGAAAGGTGTTATAAATTTATTAAATATTTGCTCGAATTTCAAAAAAATTTTTGAATTACTTGCATATACAGTATGAACACCATGTACATCATCTTTTAACAATTTATCCTCTGGATAATTTTCTTTTTTTTCTGTAATGCAATCTACTTTTATCCCATATTCCATCAGATATTTTGCAAATTTTGAGAGCCGTATTGCTGCAATTGTATTATCTGGTGCAAAATAATTACACACTAACAATACCTTTTCCATGAAGTATTCCTTCCACTTACTTATTTCTTTATCGATATACTCCCAATAACTTCTGCACTCTGGCGCATTACTGGTATTCCCGCCTTCTGGCATAACTGCATAACCGAACTCAAATCCCCATAATATCCGTCACTCAAACACACCGCCCGATCCAAATCCGCCGAATCATCATAAATCCCCCACCCCTCCAAACAATACTTCTCCACAATCTTCTCATACGCCTTCCACAGTTCCGGCCGCATACTCTCAATCGTGGCTTTTATCAGAGGGTGAGGCCGCCACAAAAGCGCCACTTCCTCCTGATTCTCTTTAAACACCCGGAACACGTCTTCCATCTTCCGGAGCATTCTCTCATTATTCTGCAAAAGAGCCGAAACACTGGTATTATAGAATATAATCTTCTTCCAGCTCCCATCCGGCTTTTTTATAATCCTCAGCCACTCCTCCGGCACATCCAGATCCTCTTTCCTGGTATTCAGCACCTTATCCACCTTGGGCGACCCCAGGCCCAGGATCTTCTCCTCCCAGTACTTCTTCGTATCCTTCCCGGCGAATTTCGTCATTACTTTGATGTAGACCTGCCGCATTGCCTCGGACTGCACGATCACCTTGTCTGCATTCATAACGCCCGGAAGGGTGCAAAAATGGGCTACTCCTTCTACGGCCTGCTCATTTTCCGGATCCACCTCTCCCAATATGAAATAAGGAATATATACCAATTTTTCTGTATACTGTTTCAAATTCTTGGAATAAAAAAACGGATGCACACTGGTTACATAGTTGCATTCATCATATGGATTATGTATAAATATCATATCAGGCTGACGGCCTTCAAAGTCATAATCCTCATACCAGGTCACAGGTACGTAGTCTGGATATTCATTGCCTTCATAATGCATTTCCCGGAAACTGCCGTCTGGATTCCTGTCATAATATGGGATGGAAATCACGTAGGCATCGCAGTCCGGATCTTCGTTGGCAGCCTTCCATACACTTTCCAGTGAGTCCCACATAGAAGCCTTATAGGGAAGGAACACTGCCTCCGTACGAACCTTTATATCATTTTTTACGCTGTTCTCAGCCTGAATTAAAGCTTTTCTCAAACTTTTATATACTTTTCCGGCGCTGGCAAAATGGTTCTGCCGGATTTCCTCGTAGATCTGATACGTCAATTCGCAGTAATTTTCCAGCAGGGGAATGGTAACAAATCCTTCTCCCTCTGCAGCTTCGATCCTGTTACCCAGTTCGATAGCCGCATCCTGGCATTGTTCCAGCAAGTCCATGGCAACATCGTATTTTTTTGTCTCAATCGCCTTTCTTACCTCATCATGTGCCTTTTCTAACAATCTCAGGTAATCTCCTGCCTGCTTTTTCTGCGTCTTGTTCATGCTTTGCTATTCCTCTTACAGCTCTTGAATTTTTGTTACAAAATTTAAATAAGGTATATTGGTCATCTTAAACTAAGCCTTCCTGCCGCCTCTTGGGCAACAGAACCTTTACAGTAAGCTTTTATACAGTCTTTGATGATGCGGAAAATCCCGCTTCGCTCCCCGGTACGTCATACCCTGCCGCAGACGGGCTGCGTCAGTTTTATCCGGATCCGCCCTTAAGCCTTCTCCGTTTTCCGCTCACTATGTTCCCGGGGTCCTGGCATAACCAATACGCAGTTTTGCACTGCCTTCTCATGCCGACTTGTCTTTTTCTATTACAGCCACCAGCCATATTTTCAATGGCTTTCCTGTGCCTGCCTTATCATGAATACGCTGCCCAGTCCTTTCGGTGAAATCTATATATGCCGCTGCTGACTGCAGGGCTTTACATAAACTTATCTGAACCGCTATTCCTATGATCCATAAACTTAAAATACATTCGTCAAAATAAATCTCTATATTTCTACATTTTATCTACCGCTTTGCCGTCACAGGCTTCTCTGCCGCCCATACCTCGTTTTTTTGCATTTCTGGCCGTATTGGTCTTTTCTTCCATGCGGCTGCCACATGTCTGGCAGTAAAATATGCCTTTCTGTTTATCCCCCAATGCCCCGCAGTTACTACACTGGTTACTGATATCCTTTCCCATGACTTCCACAAGCTCCACGGTTTGTTCGCTGCATTTTTGCATCAGACGTTTCCGTATATAACCACGCTGCCACAATGCCGCATAATGGTTGATTTTCTTGTTAATTCCGCCTGTCTGGCTTCCCGGAAGTTTTGGTATATATATTATTCCTGGCTTTTCTGTCTCAAAAAAACGGTTTAATTCATGATTGATGTAACTGTGAAGCTGTTCCTCGTACCGCCCCTTTTTAGCAGTATATTTTTTCCTGCCCGGGTTGTTTGCACGGTTCCGATTGTAGCTTGCCGTCTGCCAGCGGATCCAGTCTGCATATTCTGCCTGTAGTTCTCCCAGGGCTTCCCCGTAACGATTTCCGCTGTCTGTTGTCAGCATGGTCTGCATGCCTGCTGCCAGTCCGATCTTGGCAGTATAATCCGTATGACAACGAATTGTCACATTGACCGGAACCTTGATTTCCAGGCGGTTCTCCTTGGGAAACAGCTTGATGTAAAGCTGTCTGTTATACTGGTTATTGTCTGTCAGAGGTACGAAAATACGTTTCCGCTTTTCCTTTATGGAAATATAAATCCCATGATCTCCATAACGGTATGCCCTCTCTGCTATGGCAAAACCGTCTGCTTCTGCCGGTTTTAAAGCTGTATGGTACTTTCGAACCTGACGGCACAGATACCGGTGAAGCTTATCCGGGTCTACCTTTCCCGCCAGCATACTGTATTGTTCCTGCATCTTTTTCTGAAGCTCTACAGGCTTGCAGTTTAGGACGGCATCAAATGCATTGTTGACCTTTAAAATGAATCTCAGATAATGCTTTTCTTCCTCTGTAAGACCCTCATTCTGCCCTGCCAGTTTGGAAAGCTTGGCTTTTGTGTTGGTCCAGGCACCTTTGATGTCTCCCAATGCCTCAAAAACAGCAAGATAAAAGTATACGGACGGAAGGCCCAGCTCATCTCTCAGCCCGCTTTCTGTCATCTCATTCTGAACCGTGTAGCCGGGATAAAGCTTCAGCAAACCGCCGATTCCTCCAAAACGCCTGTAGACATAGTTCTTTACCTTCTTGTAGTCCTCCGCAATCTCCAGAAGCTTTCTCATATCTTCCTCTGAAATCGGCCGGCTGCTGTATTGGTGGATTGTCTTGCATAGCTTGTCTGGCGGCATATGGATTCCCTTCTGTTATGAATGAGAACAGGATTTCCATTCTCAAAAAGTGTACATTTTGAGAAAAATTTTCCATGGTATAAAATAGCTAGAAAAAGCGATTAATTTTCTTGATTTTTTGACGATAATATAATAGAATGTATGTGTTTTTAGGTTCTGATTTTCTTTCTCAAAATGTACACTTTTTGAGAATCTCATTTTCCCCTTACAAAACTCTTAAAAACCCCTTATTATCAACGATTGCCCCACTCGGCACCATATTGTGGCATTATATAAAACCAAAGTGTTTTTGTCGGATATACTGGAAATTCCAAGTCATAAGAGCCTGATTGGCAAACACCCGCTGGCGAGAAAAAACATAAAAAAATATCCTTTTCACAGCACTTGTACTCGTTTCGTACTGCAAAAAGGATATTTCTTATAGAAATCACTATATCTATATATCTATAACACCTCTACCTTACAAAAATGCTTCTTCGTCTTTTTATCGTAGCTGATTCCAACCGCCAGAATCCTCCCTGTATACTTTGGCGCCTCACCAAGTTTTCCTTTAAATCTTAGTGCATATTTTCTGTCCTTAATCTGCCGGATGGCCTCTTCCGGCACACTGTTTATCTTTAACTCTAAAATCAACGCATCCGCCCCTTTACGCTCCGGATAAAAAATGAAATCTACATACCCTTCCCCGGCTTTATCCTCTCGTTCAACGCGGTAACTGTCTCTTGCCGCCAAATAAACCAGATTAACAACTGCCGATAATTCTGCCTCACTATTATAGGAAAAAACAGGTGCCTCGGTGTCATGCGCAAACTTTAATATTTCTGACATCGTCTCCGTATCTCCGGCAAGGGTAGCTTTCAGCATCTTTTCAGATTCCTTTGCCAGACGATAGACATATCCCAGAGAATCCTTCGTCATCAGCATCTTTCGAAACTGTTCCATAATCTCCCTGTTGGGGACAAATACCTTTCCATCTTCATAGGTTAAAAGCCCATAAACTACCATGGCTGAGTAGATTTCGTCTTTCGTCTCCAGTTTCATGGAAACAGCTGCATAATCATAAATCTCTGCGTCCACCCCTTCTCCGGCCAGCATCAGCACTAAATCATCCCTGACGGCCTCAATATTGTTTCGGATATAATAAAAAATCTCATCATAAGGACCTGAACTGGTCCAATAGCTTGCCAATTCATCATCCGTCAGCGCACACACGATGGATCGCGGATTATACAGCCGCTTTCCGGTTGCGGTATAATATCCATCATACCAAACCTGCAGGTCTTCTCTGGTTATTCTGGGATCATCTGTCTCTCTCTTATATATTTCATACAGCTTATCAACCTCTTTTTCTGAAAACCCAAAGTATTCGCTGAATTTTTTCTTCCGAACCATATTATACTCAAGAAACATATTCAGCTCCGAACCGCTGGAGTACTGGGTTATGGGCAGCACACCGGTCATATAAGCAAATTTTACATACACCTGATCCTTCAAAAGATTTTTTAAAAACAACAAATACTTCTTTTGCTCGTCTTTGGAAATAAATAGCATATGGAAGACCGCATCCCACTCATCCATAACAAAAATAAATTTGTCACCTGTTTTTATAAAAATTTTCTGAAGAACATCCCAAACGGCATCATCCATGCGAATTTCAATATCTTTATAAATTGATACCAGATCCCCATTGATACCATCCTGGATACGCTCAATATATTGTCCATAATCAGAGCATTCTCTGGATGTCCTGCTGAAATCAATAAAAATCACATTATGTTTATTCAAATGAACCAGATAATCCTTACTTTCTGCAATAGCAAGATTGTCAAATAATTCTCTGCTGTCCACACCTTTCTCAAAATAAGCGCCGACCATACTGGCCATCACGCTTTTGCCAAAACGCCGCGGCCTTGTAATACAGAAGTACTTGTTTTTTCTTTTCAAAGCAGGTATCAGCTCTTCAATCAGAAGGGATTTATCCACGAAGTAAGTATCTGATACTATCTCACGGTAAGCCTCATAGGGGATTATACTGTTTACATACATTCCCATATCCACATCATCCTTTCTAAAATTTTGCTGTTGTATTTACTTTATCATAACTTCAATTTGAGAGCAACTCCAAGTAATAATTTCTCTTTTGTTTCTGAAAACGCACTAAAACTTTCCTACAGAATAAAAGAAGGAACCGCCTCCTTACCCGGCAATTCCTTCCTCTCATCAGATTTAGCTGTTCCTACTTAAAAAACCCTTTTTTCTTCTTTCCGCCCTCCTCCGGTTCATCCTTCGTGATCTTCCCGGTCATCAGCTCGTCAAACTTCCTTAAGGCCTGTCTCTGTTCCTCGTTCATCCGCTCCGGCACCTGAACTACCAGGGTCACATAATGATCGCCGCGGACATTCTTGTTCCGCAGGGACGGGACGCCTTTTCCTTTCAGCCTTACCCTTGTGTCGGTCTGGGTTCCGGCTTTTACCTCGTACTCCACCTGGCCGTCTACAGTCTTAATGATAATCGGGCCTCCCAGGGCGGCTCTGGCAAAGGAGATGGGCACTGTAGAATAGATGTTCATGTCCTTCCTGATGAAGATGGGGTGTTTGGACACCACAGCCTCCACCAGCAGGTCTCCTCTCTCTCCGCCGTTGCTTCCCGGCTCGCCGGAGCCTGCCATGCGGATGCTCTGCCCGTCGTCGATACCGGCCGGTATGGTGACCTTCAGCTTCTTTCTCCTGGTGATGTATCCGGTTCCCCGGCAGTCCGGGCATTTCTCCTTGATAATCTGGCCTGTGCCGCCGCAGTCCGGGCAACCCTGGACATTCTGCACTGTCCCGAACATGGTCTGCTGGGTGTACATGATCTTGCCCTTGCCGTTACATTTGGAGCAGGTCTCCTTGGAAGTGCCTGCCTTGGCCCCGGTTCCGTGGCAGGAGGCACACTCTTCCTTATAATTTATCTCAATCTCTTTCTCACAGCCAAAGATAGCGTCCTCGAAGCTTAAGCGGACGCTGGTCTGCACATTGGCGCCGCGCATGGGGCCATTGTAGCGGGAACCGCCTCTGGAGCTTCTTCCGCCGAAGAAATCCCCGAAAATGTCTCCGAAGATGTCTCCCATGTCTGCGCCGTCAAAGCCGCCGAAACCGCCGAATCCTCCAAAGCCGCCTCCGCCTGCACCGCCGTCAAAGGCAGCATGGCCGAACTGATCATACTGTCTTCTCTTCTCCGGATCGCTGAGGACCGCATAGGCCTCAGAGGCTTCCTTAAATTTCTTTTCCGCTTCTGTATCTCCCGGATTGGCGTCCGGATGATATTTTTTCGCCAAAGTCCTGTAAGCCTTCTTCAGAGCGGCATCGTCCGCCGTCTTGGGAACCCCCAGGACTTCATAGTAATCTCTCTTGCTTTCTGCCATATCAGTCTACCTTTCCCGTTTTCATATACAGCTATCCAAGCACCAATGCCAGTTCATTGCATTTGCTGCATCAGCGATAACACCCCCTGAAGAGGAGCTTTACACAAGTTCATAAGCAGCAAATTCTCAACTTAAAAACCGGATGTACTGGTGTAAGCACTGCCATCCGCCATTTACGTACCACAAGGGGCTGCTGCAAGATGAAGTCTGACTAGTACCATCACCGTTCCAATAATGCCATACTAGAATCCACGGCCCTGCCGTGTGCCTCCCTTCCAAAGCAGAGAGGCATTTCATCTTACAACAGTCCCCCAATATGAGCTGTGTCTGTTTATACTTCCTTAAAGTCTCCGTCGATGACATCATCATCCGGCTGGCTGGCACCGCCTGCACTGCCCATATCCGGACCGGCGCCGGCAGCCCCTGCTGCACCCTGTGCTGCCTCATATACCTTTGCAAACAACGCCTGGGCACTTGCCATCAGCTTCTCTTTTCCGGCCTTGATATCCTGCACCTGGGCATCGGTCATCTCCTCTACCGGAGCGCGGTTGATAGCTTCCTTCAGTGCATTTAAGTCTGCTTCCACAGCTGCCTTGTCGTTGACATCGATCTTATCTCCCACTTCCTCCAGGGCCTTCTCTGTCTGGAATACCATGGAGTCTGCCTCGTTTCTTGCATCGATGGCTTCTTTGCGCTTCTTGTCCTGGGCCTCGTACTCGGCTGCTTCCTTCACAGCCTTCTCAATATCAGAATCTGACATGTTGGATCCGGAAGTAATGGTGATATGCTGCTCTTTTCCGGTGCCTAAATCCTTGGCAGATACATTCACAATACCGTTGGCGTCAATATCAAAGGTAACCTCAATCTGCGGAACGCCTCTTCTTGCCGGCGGGATTCCGTCCAGACGGAACTGTCCCAGAGTCTTGTTGTCTCTTGCAAACTGTCTCTCACCCTGTACCACATGGATGTCTACAGCGGTCTGATTGTCTGCTGCCGTGGAAAAGATCTGGCTCTTCTTTGTAGGAATGGTGGTATTTCTCTCAATCAGTCTGGTAGCTACACCGCCCATGGTCTCGATGGACAGGGAAAGAGGCGTAACATCCAGAAGAAGGATATCCCCTGCGCCGGCATCGCCTGCCAGCTTGCCGCCCTGGATGGCAGCGCCGATGGCCACACACTCATCCGGGTTCAGAGTCTTGGAAGGCTCATGTCCGGTCAGCTGTTTTACTTTATCCTGTGCAGCGATCATACGGGTGGAACCGCCTACCAGTAAAACCTTGCCCAGCTCGGAAGAGGTGATTCCCGCATCCTTCAGCGCGTTCTGTACCGGGATCGCCGTCTTCTCGATGAGATCATGGGTCAGCTCATCAAATTTTGCACGGGTCAGATTCATATCCAGGTGCTTGGGCCCCTCGGTGGTTGCTGTAATAAAGGGCAGGTTAATGTTGGTGGTGGTGGCGGTGGAAAGCTCCTTCTTTGCCTTCTCAGCTGCCTCTTTCAGTCTCTGAAGAGCCATCTTATCGCCGGATAAGTCCACGCCCTCTGCCTTCTTAAACTCATCGATCATCCACTGGGTGATCCGGTTGTCGAAGTCATCGCCGCCTAAGCGTGTGTCGCCGTTGGTGGAAAGAACCTCGATAACACCGTCGCCAATCTCAATAATGGAAACATCAAAGGTACCGCCGCCTAAGTCGTATACCATGATCTTCTGCTCTTTCTCATTGTCCAGGCCGTAAGCCAGGGCAGCTGCCGTAGGCTCATTGATAATACGCTTTACATCCAGGCCTGCGATCTTGCCGGCATCCTTGGTTGCCTGACGCTGTGCGTCATTGAAATAAGCCGGAACCGTGATGACAGCCTCTGTTACAGTCTCGCCCAGGTAGCTTTCCGCATCTGCTTTTAGCTTCTGAAGAATCATGGCAGAAATCTCCTGAGGAGTATATTTCTTTCCGTCGATGTCCACCTTGTAGTCAGTGCCCATATGTCTCTTGATAGAAGAGATAGTCTTATCTGCGTTGGTTACCGCCTGACGCTTTGCAGGCTCGCCTACCAGTCTTTCTCCATTCTTTGTAAATGCCACAACAGACGGAGTTGTACGAACGCCTTCTGCATTGGCAATAACAGTTGGCTTGCCGCCTTCCATAACGGCTACGCAGCTGTTGGTTGTACCTAAGTCAATACCAATAATCTTACCCATAGTTTTTTCCTCCTATATTTAGATAGAAATTAGAAATTTTTAATTTGCCACCTGCACCATGCTGTGTCTCACAACACTGTCACGGTACATATATCCTTTTTGAAGCTCCTGGGCCACCACATTCTCTCCAAGATTTTCATCTTCAATGTGCATCACCGCATTGTGGAAATTGGGGTCAAAGGGCTGGCCCACTGCCTCAATAGGCTTCACCCCTGCTTCCTCCAGGTTCTTCAAAAGCTGCTTATATATCATCTCCATGCCCTCGGCAAAGGCGCTGCCTTTTGCATCCTCCGGCACAGAGGCTAAGCCTCGTTCAAAATTGTCAATCACCGGCAGGATTCTCTCTACAATATCCTTTGCGCCGATTTCAAACATGGCGGATTTTTCTTTTTCCGTCCGCTTTCTGAAATTATCAAATTCTGCCATGGTTCTGCGGACTCTGTCCGTCAGCTCCTCAATCTGGGCATCTTTAGGATCCTTCTTTTCTTTCTTCTTTCCGAAAAATCCCCGCTTTTCTGTACCGGATGATTCCTTTTTGCCTGTCTCTTCCCCATCCTGAGAATCTCCGCCGGCTCTGCCTTCCCCGGCCTCTTCCTCATTCTGAGAATCTGCTTCTGTATTCGCGTCGGCGGCTTCATCCCCGGCCGCTGCATCTGCCATGTCCTCCCTGTCTGCGGGGCATCCGGCTGTATTTTCTTTCCCGTCTATATCCTGATTTTCCTGTGAGGCCTCATTGACAATGGCTTCTGTCTCCTCCATCACACGTTCTTTTCTGTTATCTTCGCTCACTGCTCTCTCTACCTTTCTTCATTTTTAAAGGTGGCATCCAGCTGCGTCATCAGAGTCCGCAGTGTATTCAGCACCTTTTTGTAATCCATCCGTTTCGGGCCTATGATTCCGATGGTTCCCCGGATTCCCTCGCCTAATTCATAGTTGGCTGTCACCACACTGCAGTCCCGCATGGCTTTAACCGGCGATTCTTCTCCGATGTAAACCTGGATTCCGTTCTCGCTTTCCGTCTCGTTCACACTGCTCACCAGCTCCTGAAGAGTCTCTGTGTGTTCCAAAGTACTTAAAAGCTCGCTGGCCTTCTGATTATCACTTAGCTCAGGGTATTTGAATATATTGGTGGCGCCGCTGGTATAGATCTGCAAGTCATCCTCATCCGCCTTGATGGCTTCTGCCACCTCATTGAGAACCAGATCCACAACCTGGCTGTGGCTCCCTGCCTGCTGCTTCATCTTGCTGATGACATTTAGATTGATCTCTTCAATGGTCAGCCCGTTTAAATTGCTGTTAAGCAAAATGTTCAGATTCAGAAGTTCATCATCCTGAATCTCCTCCTGAATCTGCACGATGGAGTTCTTAATCAGGTTTCCTTCCACCACCGTGACAATCAGAAGCTTTCTCACATCCACCTTCGACAGCTGGATAAATTTTAATTTATTCTGATGATACTGGGGGCCGCTGATAAGCGCCGCATAATTGGTATCGTGTGCCAGCAGCTTCGCCAGCTTTTTCAGAACCAGCTCCACCCGGTCTACCCTCTGGATCATCAGCTCCTGTATCTCTGTGACCTCCTGCTCCTTCTCCTGCATAATCTGGTCTACATAAAAACGGTAGCCCTTGTCAGAAGGAATCCTGCCTGCGGAAGTATGAGGCTGAACAATATATCCCATCTCCTCCAGATCAGACATCTCATTGCGGATCGTAGCGGAACTCCACTTGGAATCAATATACTTGGAAATGGTTCTGGAACCTACCGGCTCCCCGGTATCCATATAATTCTTAATGATAGCTTTCAAAATCGTTATCTTCCGCTCATCCAGCTCCATTCCGCCCATCCTTTCATTCTGTCTTTCGGCTTGTTAGCACTCATTTGTATCGAGTGCTAATTTCTATATCCTAATATAGTCCTTCACCCTTCTTTTGTCAACATCTTTTTTAAATTTTTTCTGGTTTTTTAAAAGAAGACCAGATGGAAAAAATTTGATTTTTATGTATATATTACATTTTGATTACGTATATTTATAATGTATTAAATACTGATTTTATCAGATTTCAGAAAGGAAGATGTACCATGAATATGAAAAAAATTTCTGCTGTCTTAATAGCAGTTTCACTAATGATACTTTTAGGGACAAGCCTGGCTGTGGCTTCCTCCACAAGCGGATTTCTGGACGGAGGTATACAAAATCAGATATTTGGCTGGGCATGGGACAGCTCCAATCCAGATGCAGCTGTGGAAGTGCAGATTGTGATCAAAAAAGCTTCCGACAACTCCGTCGTCCTGGAGCAGACCGTGGTGGCAGATCGGTATCGGGAGGATCTTCTCACCAATTCCATTGGAAACGGCTATCACGCCTTTCATCTGTCAGTTGACTGGAATTCCCTGGAAAACACAGACTATATCATCGAGGCCTCCAGCCAGGGCACACCTCTTCACGGCTATATTTATTATAAGGAAGGAACTTACAGCCTGGCCTCTGATCATGAGGTAGTTACCTCCGGCTTAATGGGAAGCAAAATCACGCCTCTGGGGACTTATAAGACCACTGCCTACTGTCCCTGCCGCATCTGCTGCTCCGGATGGGGTAAACGGACAAGCACCGGCGCCATCCCCACCTCAAACCATACCATAGCCGTAGACCCAAGAGTCATTCCCTATGGCAGCAAGGTGTTAATCAACGGTGTGGTCTATACAGCTGAAGACTGCGGAAGCGGTGTGAAGGGAAAGCATATAGACATTTACTTTGACTCCCACAAGGCAGCCAGAAATTACGGTGTCAGAAACGCAGAAGCTTATCTTGTAGAATAGACAAAAATCCGCCTGGGCAGCAATCTGTTAAATATACAGATGCTGCCCAGGCGGATTTATCATATGCGATTTTTAGTTTCTCATCATAACATGGTTCACAGTTCCATATCATTCAGCCGGATTTTCCGCAGGACACCAGATCCGCGGCAGCTCACTGTGCAAACAACACGATTTTCTCAATCACATCTTCGGAATTCAGCCATACAAGGCATTTTGAGCCTTCCTCAATATCCTCCAGCATAACAATATTTCTTGTCAAAAACGGAAGAATCTCCACCTGATCAGCCAGTTTATACCGGGTACCGTCTGCCCCTTCCAGAGTCTTTGTGCCATCTGTGTCCGCAACCTTTCCTGCTGCAACCACAAGCTGAGCCGCCCTGGAATCCTCCGGTATGTTTACAATCACCATATAAGGAGTCGTCTGGGGCGGAAGAGACATGGTCATAGGAGCCGAAGCCTCCAGATACGCCTCAAATTTCCCCAGAGTTATCTGATCCCCTGTCACCGGAAGCCCTGTAACGCCGTCGATCACATACGTCTTCTCCGGGTCAATATGAAAAACAAGCTCCCCTTCCGAAGATACTCCTGACTGATTGTCAACCGTGATCGTTCCCTCTGACACATCTGTAATCGTTCCCCAGATCTTCAGAATCCCTTCGCTCTCTGTCCCGTCAGACTCCTCCTTCGTCTCCTCTGCTGCCTCCGTGCTTTCCGTCTCCTGAGCAGCCTGCTCTTTTGAAGTCTCTGTTTCCAGTGAACTCTCCACCTCTGAAGAGCTCTCCACCCTGGATGACACAGCCCCATCCGCTTCCTTAGAACATCCTGTCATCAATACAAGTGACGCTGAAATCGCAGCAGTTAAAAGAATCATCCTTTTCTTCATAATATAAATCTCCCTTCTATTACTATATCGAATATCTGTCTTACTGACATCCTCCCTCAGCCAGCTATCCATACCGGATAACTGATTAACGGGATAGAGATATTATATCCAACTTAACAAATAATTACCATTAAAAGAATCTGAACTCTTCTTAAGATTTCCTCTCATTCCGTCTCTATTATTTAAGCTTTCAAAATATTTTCTTACTAATTTTTTAGTGATAATTAATTATTAACCACAGGCAGTCTCAGAAAAAGAGCCCGAAGGGTTCACAGCAAATCCCCATGCCTGCCGTCAGGCACTACCATAAATGAAAAGGGATACGGAGACTTTCACAGCAAAAACTCACTCAACACATAATTGCTGATATCAATCCCAAAATCACTGAGCCGCACCACCGGACTCTCCACCACAATCAGATGATTCTCCTCCAGCTTCCTCAGCACATCCCCATACACATTCCACATATTCTGATCAAACCTTCTTAAAAATTCGCTTCCGGACACCCCGCGCATCAGCCTGAGCCCCAGGAACATGAATTCTTCCATCTTTTCCTTATCTGTCAGCTGGGCCCTGTCCAGATGCAGCTTCTCATTTACCTCCCCTGCTCCATCCTGCATCCGTATCTTCCTGTACTTATCCAGGTTTGCCTCATTCCGGAACCTGCATCCCCTAAAATAAGAAGACGCCCCCAGTCCCAGCCCCAGATACTCAACCCCTGTCCAGTACCCTATATTATGGCTGCATTCCCGACCGGGCCTTGCATAGTTGGAGATCTCGTACCTTTCATACCCCTGCTCCCTGAGAAATGCCTTGGTCGTATAGTACATCTCCCTTTCCACATCCTCACCTGGCAAAAGCTCCGGTCTCTCGTGATACCGTTTATAAAAGGGAGTCCCCTCCTCAATCATCAGACTGTACGCAGAAATATGCTCCGGTTTTAACATCGCCACCTTTTTAAGGGTAGATTTCCAGGAAGCCAGCGTCTGTCCCGGAAGTGCTGACATTAAATCCACACTGACATTGGAAAATCCGGCAAGCCTGACTCTCTGATACGTCTTCAGAAATTCATCATACGTATGGATCCTGCCCAGGTTTTTCAGTTCCTGATCATTGGCCGACTGAAGCCCGATGCTGATCCGGTTGATCCCGCAGGCCTGATACGCAGCCAGCTTTTCCCTGGTAACCGTTCCCGGGTTGGCCTCTATGGTAATCTCCGCGTCTGCCTCTACAAAAAAGCTTTTCCTGACAGCATCCATAATGGCCTGGATTTCCCCTGCCCTTAAAATAGAAGGAGTGCCTCCTCCTATAAATATGGTAACCACACCATACCCCTGGCAGGAAGCCCCCTCGCATTTAATCTCTTCAATCAGCTGTTCCACATATCCATGGCTTACCATCTCGCTGGCTGGCCCTGACAAAAAATCGCAGTAATCACATTTTTTGGCACAAAACGGAATGTGGATATATAACTCCAATGGTTTTCTCACATTTATTCCTCATCTAATTTCAGTACACTCATAAATGCCTTCTGGGGAATCTCCACGTTGCCCACCTGGCGCATCCGCTTCTTTCCTTCCTTCTGCTTCTCCAGAAGCTTCTTCTTACGGGTGATATCGCCGCCGTAGCATTTGGCCAGAACATCTTTTCTCATAGCCTTAACCGTCTCCCTGGCGATAATCTTTCCTCCCACCGCTGCCTGAATCGGGATCTCAAACAGATGCCTGGGAATCTCATTTTTCAGCTTCTCGCACATCTTTCTGCCTCTCTCATAGGCAGAATCCTTGTGGACAATGAAAGAAAGGGCATCTACTTCTTCTCTGTTTATCAAAATATCCAGCTTCACCATCTCTGACTGCTGATACCCTTTCAGATCATAGTCAAACGAAGCGTAGCCTCTGGACCGAGATTTCAGGGCATCAAAAAAGTCATATATGATCTCATTTAACGGCAGCTCGTACCGAAGCAGGGCACGGGTAGCCTCCATATACTCCATCCCCAGATACACGCCCCGCCGCTCCTGGCACAGGGTCATGATAGCTCCCACAAATTCTGTAGTCACCATAATCTCCGCACTGACAATCGGCTCCTCCATAAAATCAATCTCCGACGGATCCGGCAGATTGGAGGGATTGGTCAGCTCCACCATGTCCCCGTTCTTCTTGTGGACGCGGTAGACGACGCCGGGAGCCGTGGTAACCAGATCCAGATTGTACTCTCTCTCCAGACGCTCCTGAATAATCTCCAGGTGAAGCAGTCCCAGAAAGCCGCACCGGAATCCAAACCCCAAGGCGATGGAAGTCTCCGGCTCAAAGAACAGGGACGCGTCATTTAACTGAAGCTTTTCCAGAGCATCTCTTAAGTCATTGTATTTCGCCCCGTCAGCCGGATAAAGTCCACAGTACACCATGGAGGTAACCTTCTTATATCCTGGCAGCGGCTCCTTACACGGATTGTTCTTGTCCGTGATGGTGTCTCCCACCGCAGTATCCTTCACATTCTTGATGCTGGCGGTAATATAGCCGACCATGCCTGCAGTCAGCTCTTCACAGGGAATAAACTGGCCGGCACCGAAATACCCTACCTCCACCACCTCTTCCTCTGCCCCTGTAGCCATCATGCGGATAACAGTCCCCTTCTTAACCGTCCCCTCCTTGATGCGGCAGAACACAATCACGCCTTTATACGAATCATACAGGGAATCGAAAATCAATGCCTGAAGCGGGGCTTTATCGTCTCCTGCAGGGGCCGGAATCTTCTCCACAATGGCCTCCAGTACGTCCTCCACATTCAGCCCGGTTTTGGCAGAAATCCTGGGAGCATCGTGAGCCTCCAGGCCAATCACATCCTCAATCTCCGCAGCCACCCGGTCCGGCTCCGCGCTGGCAAGATCGATCTTATTGATAACCGGAAATACATCCAGATCGTGATCCAGCGCCAGATACACATTGGCCAGGGTCTGGGCCTCGATACCCTGGGCGGCATCCACCACCAGTATGGCCCCGTCACAGGCCGCCAGGCTTCGGGATACCTCATAATTAAAGTCCACATGCCCCGGGGTGTCAATCAGATTGAAAATGTATTCCTCTCCGTTTTTAGCCTTATAAACCGTACGCACCGTCTGGGCCTTGATAGTGATTCCCCGTTCTCTTTCCAAATCCATATTGTCCAGCACCTGAGACTGCATCTCCCGGCTGGTTAAAAGTCCTGTCATCTCTATAATTCTGTCCGCAAGGGTTGATTTTCCGTGATCAATATGGGCAATGATACAAAAATTCCGAATTTTGCTTTGGTCAACAGCTGCCATGTGTTATCCTTTCCTTTATCTGGGATTTTTTTATTATCCTTAAGAATATACCATTTTTTTCATCACCTTGCAACTACCCCTTTCGCACTCTGCCCAATCTTCACGCTCAGTTCTCCCTGCTTATTCTGCCTTCCCGTTCCACCTGGTCAGTCCTCCCCGCTCAATACCATATCCAGAATCTCCGCCAGAGGCTCCATGGCATTTCTTGCCTCCTCATACGTGTTGGTCTGGGCTCCCACCTCAATCAAAGCGGATCGGGGCCGCAGATGCAGATTATACCGCAGCCCCTTTAAATATATTTTCCTGGTAAATCCCGGGTAGTAGGCCGCCGCATCCAGCTGCATCTGCAGACTGAACGCCAGATTCTCCTGCTTGTAAGGATTCTGAAGATACTCGATGGGGCCCTCCGGCGTCTGGCTCATTCCGTTGAAAAACATAACAGGTGCCGTATTTTTTCCATTTACCTGGGAAACCATATGTAAATCTTCTCTGACTCCATCCCGATGTATGTCCAGAATCACCTGTACAGACGGATTTTTCTGAAGGATCCCTGTGATACTGTCCAGGGCATAGTTGTACGCATGATTCCTGTCCAGCTGCCCGTTGATCAAGTCATACTGGCCTGTATCATGAATCACCTGATACCCCTTCTGCCTTAAAAGCTCTGTCAGATAATTTCCGACTCCCACAACCGTTGCATCCGTCTTCCCCGGCCCGTAGTCTGCATAGGTCTCCTGAGAATGGGTGTGATAAATAAGAATCTGCGGTTCCTCTGATCCCTTCTCCAGAGAAAAATCCATCTCCAGCATTTTTTTAACATCCATCTCCTCTCTGCTGGCAGTTGTGGAAGAATGGACGCTGTAGAAGCGCTGCATCAGAAAATCATAATCCAGCAGCTGCTCCATCACGTATTTGGTCCCGGTTACCGGTTGCCTGCGGATATGGTAAGCCGGTGTGGACTGTGCCATTTCTTCCAGGGTCATCCCTGCCCCCTGTGCTGCCAAAGTATCTCCCCCCTGCTCCCCCTCTGTCATAATATCCTCTTTCTCCACCCCGCTGTTCTCATCCCCAAATAAATACAGATAAGCCGATTCCTTCATAACCCTCTGCCTATCCATGTAGCGGGTATACGACGGATCCGTTTCCCCTCCCGCCTCCCCCCTCTCCTGACGGCGCTCATAGAAACAGACCAAAGGGCTCCATTTCCCAAACCAGGATACAAGCTTTTCCTCCACACTGCCTTGCTGCCTTTCGCCCTCTCCTCCATTTCCTCCCATCCATTGTTCCCCCGCCCCAAAGCTGTACCGGATCCAGGAGGCAAGTCCTTTTGCAAGCCATTCCTTTTGGGCATCCCTTTGTACTATTCTCTCCTTTGGCCTCTGCTCTGCCATATATTTCCCCATAAGTGCCGTCCCAAGAATCACACCGGACGTCAGCATCATCACTCTTAAAATCCTGTCTGCACTCCATTTCCTGCGCCTCATGTCCTCCCCCCGCTCTCATAATGCATTCCTGGAATCTCTCTGCTCTGAGATTTCCGGCATCTGAAAATGCCGCTCCTTCTATACATATGAGCCGCCTGCGGCAACTATTCAGCCTTCCGTCTCCCCACAAAAGCCTTATGATATATTTCCATAAAAAGCCAGATGAATCCCTTCTGAAATGGTATAGCTTAATCGCTTCAATGTCTGATCCACATCCGGCGGCGTCACATACAGGCTGCCGAACTCCGGTTCCAAAAGCTCCCGTATCAGCTGGTACTGCTCATCCGGGTCAAGCTGCTCCAGAAAATCCCCCATTCCTTTGGTCTCCATATGGCTTGCCAGGGTTTCTATCAGTGTGGAAATGGTGTCGTGAACAATAGCTGCCGCCCCTACCACCGTAGGCACTCCCACAGCCAGCACCGGCACTCCCAGGCTCTCCTTTGTCAGGCTGTGCCTGTGATTCCCCACTCCTGATCCCGGATGAATCCCTGTATCTGTCAGCTGAATCGTGGTTCCCAGCCTCCGGATGCTCCTGGCTGCCAGAGCATCAATGGCAATGATCATATCCGGCCTGGTTTCCTTTATCAGCCCTTTTATAATCTCCGCCGTCTCCATCCCGGTCTGCGCCATAACCCCCGGGACAATCCCGCTGATAACCGCCCCTTTTCCATCTCTGGGCATATCAATATTCCGGTTTACCCTCACATTCCCAAGCACCAGGGGCCCCAGGGCATCTGGCGTCACCGAAGGATTCCCAAGGCCCACTGCCAGCACATGCACAGCCCCCTCCTCCGGAATCTCCCGCCTCCGCCTCAGCCCTTTCACCATCTTTTTCAGCTGCGCCGCCAGCTCCTCTGACACCTCCCTGTGATACCCCTCATCCTGTCTCCCCAGATCATCCGCCTCAATGGTCACATAGGTTCCCTCAGGCTTCCCCATAGCCCTGGCCCCCATGCCGTCCAGGATCACCACCTCTGTCAGCTTTATATTCCCCGAAGCCCTTCTCCACTCCTTCAAAGAAACTCCCCTGACCTCTCCTCCGTCCCCCGGAAAGCTCTCCTTCTCCTCCACTGCCAAATCTGTCCTAATCTCAAACATCCCAGCTCCTCCTGATTGCTTATTCACTGTTTTTACTTCTTTTTCCTATTTTCCCTCAAAAACATGGAAAATATGTATTGACATTCCATACCTTATTCGTTAAAATAATTAAGCATGTTTACATTAAACTGTCCGTGTCCAGGTTTTGATGCAAACCAGAGAATCTAAATCATATATCAAATTTATCGGAGGTGTACAGATTGGCTAACATTAAATCTGCTAAAAAGAGAATCTTAGTAAACGAGACCAGAGCCGCTCGTAACAAAGCAACCCGTTCCAGAGTGAAAACTGCTATTAAGAAGGTAGACGCTGCTGTTGCTGCCGGTGACAAGGCTGCTGCACAGGCATGTTTAACAAGCGCTGTCTCCGAGATCGAGAAAGCCTGTTCCAAAGGCGTATATCACAAGAACAACGCTGCCAGGAAAGTATCCCGCGTCAGCAAAGCCGTCAGTTCCATGGCTTAATCGAAACCTAGTTTATATAAACCCAAAAAGACCAGACAAAAGCCCACGGCGCTGTAGGTGTGACAGCGCCAGAGGCTTTTTTAGTACTATCATTCCTTCATCACCTTGTATGCTTCAGAATCCTTACCCGACAACAGCATATAATTCTGCACCCTTGAAAATTCCTCCACAGACATTTTAATCATTTCTATTTCTGTCATCCAATCACCTGCTTTCCATGTGCAAACATATTCTAATACTGCTTCGCAATCAAAAGCTCCACCGCCAGCCTCTCATTCAGCCGCCCGGTCTTCACCGCCTCCTCCGCATCCACGCACAGGTTCACATAAGACAGAATCTGCTCCCTGCTAAAGCCTCTGGCCTGAGGCATCACCTTTCCCACCACAAAAGGCTGCAGCTTCAGTTTAGAAGCAATGCTTCCCCTGTCCATCCCCTGCCCCATCAGCTCCTTCACCTGAAGAATCTGGTTAAACTGCCTTGCGATGAGAAACAAGATCCTCATAGGCGGCTCCTTTAAGGTCAGCAGATCCTCGTACAGGTCCATAGCCGCCTTTGTCTTCCTGTTTACAATGGCTGACACCATATCGAAAATTTTGTTGGTGACCCGGACCGTGCAGATCTCCTCCACATCCTGATCCGTAACCACATCCTTCCCCATGGTATAGCTGATCACCTTCTCCAGCTCCATCTGGATATTTTCCATATCATCCCCGGTCTTGCTTAAGAAAAGCTCCATGGTCCGCCCGGTTATCTTCTTCCCTTCCTTTGCCAGAATCTTTCCTGCCCAGGCTGCCAGCTGGGAGGCATTCTGCCTTGTCATCTCCGCAGCATACCCCAGATCCTTTACCTTTTTATACAGCCTGTTTCTCTTGTCCACCTCAGATTCCACAAACAGGATGCAGGTGGTGTCCGGCATATGAGGCAGGTATTCCACCAGCATCTCTCCTCCGCCGCTTTTAAACAGGCCGCTGTCCTCAATCACAAGCAGCCGCCTCTCCCCAAAAAACGGCATGGTATCCGCCAGGCTGATGATCTCCTTCAGATCCAGCCCCTTCCCCTCAAAGGAATGGCTGTTCATGGTGTCATCCCCGGCAATGGCTTCCTTCATCTGGTTTTTATAGCTTTTCTTCAAAAATGCCTCTTCCCCATATAGCAGATAAACCGGCTTAAATTGTCTTGTTTTTATATCCTGTGCCAATACTTTCACTCGTCAGAGCCTCCATTTTCACGATACATCTATTATAATTGGTTATTGTTTTTTCTTCAACAATCTTCTATACTAAAAAAGGCTGCTAATAAAAACGAAAAGAGGAAAAAGCTATGATTTTAGTCAAGGATGACAAACGCTATCCAAAGGATATGAAAAACGGGCGGATCCTTTGGGCATTGAGAAACAGAGGAGGGTTGGCGAAAGGGTGTATGGCCGGAGGCGTGGCCTTTTTAGTCTGCGGCGTCCTTATAGCCCTTTTGATGGCTGTGGCAGGTCTGGCTGCAGGAGGGCTTCTTTTGCTGTTGGTCTGTGCAATCCCTGCGCTCCCTCTGATTCTGGGCGGACTTATCTGCCAGAAATATAAGATGAGCCGTTATCTTAAATACTATCAAAAGCTTACCGGCTTTGATATGGAGGAATTAAAACAGATCGAGGAGGAGCTTGGAGCTTCGGATATGGTTTTATACGGCAATGTTCCCGAAATGTCCGGAACCGGCGCCAGTGAGAAGCATCCCATGGTGGCATGCATGATTACCCGGCATTATTTTGTCATGCCTATGGCGATGGATAAAAGCTACATACGCAGATTATCCGATATGCTTCTGGCTACATACTCCCGGCGAATCCCTGGGATAAACGGATAGAAACAGGGCCTTGTCTTCCTTTCCAGAAAGGACGATTCCCCCTATATCAATGCCCTTCTTACAAGAGATGTGTGCGGCGAAATCATCTCCGAGCTGCAGGCCAGGGTTCCCGGCCTTATCCCAACCGAGAGATTCGCCTATGAAGGCCGTACCTATGATATCATAGACCAGAAGGATGAAATCGTTGAACTGTTCAAGCATCTTCCTGTCCTTTGAAAATGAAGGCTCCTGCCTTCATTTTATTTTTACTTTCTCCCCGTCCGTCTCCAACAGCACCGCACCATGTTCCATGGTGATCAGATATGCAATTTCCAGCTTCTCCAGCCGTTCTATAGTCTCCGGGGCCGGATGCCCGTACCGGTTCCCCCTGCCGCAGGAGATCACCGCACAGTCCGGGGCTGCCTGTTTTAGAAATTCTTCACAGCTGGAAGATCCCGACCCATGGTGGGCCACTTTCAGAATCTGCACCTGCACATCATCGCCTTCCCCTTTTTCCTCTTCTTTCTTCTTCAGCCACGTCTTCTCCCCCTCTGCGCTCATATCCCCGGTCAAAAGGATTCCCGTCCGCCCGTAAGTCACCTGCAGCAAGAGGGAATGCTCATTTCTGTCCTGCTTCTTTCCTTCCTGACCTGCATACAGGCATTTTACTGTCAATGGGCCTTCCTGAATAAAATCCCCCTCCCTCATCCAGTGTACCAGGACACCCATATCCTCTGCCAGCTCCCAAAGCCTTTTGCAGGCCTCATCCTCCTTCCCCAGCCAGGGCAGTACCAGATGCCGTATCCTTATTTGGCACTGGGATTCCAGCAGATAGGTAAGCCCTGATATATGATCCTGATCCCCATGGCTGACTATGGCATAATCTATGGCGGCAATCCCCTGGCTTTTCAGATACGGCTCCAGCACCTGTTCCCCCAGCTTCTTCTCGTCGCTGCTGCCGCCATCTGCCAAAATCACCACGTCTTTCGTCCTCAGACAGATACCGTCCCCCTGTCCCACGTCCAGAAATGCTGCCCACAGTCCTGTGGGAGGCAGCGGCTTAAGTATCAGATACCCTGCTGCCATCATTACCAGAATCACAGCAGATCTGCAGATTTTCTGCTGAGGCAAAACCGTCTCCTCCTTTTCCCGGTGCCCTGCCTTTCTCATACTGCCTGCCTTTTTCTCACCTCTTTCTGCCGCAGCCAGCACTGCCAGCCACATCCCCCCATACACTCCTATCTGCCACAGTTTGGGCCTTCCCACAATCTGAACTGCTGCCGGCAGCTTTTGAAAATTGGTACAAAGCCACTGGTAAAACGCCAAAATATAATGCCCGGTTCCTATGGCCCATTCTCCTGCCCACAATGTCACGGCTTCGGGCAGGCTTTGGGCCAGTCCCAGCCCCGCTCCCGCCGCCCCCAGTAAAATCCCGGCCAGCCCGGAGAGCAGCACATATCCCATAAGGGGAATCACCAGCAGATTCAGCACCATCCCATAAACCGGATATTCAAAAAAATGGTACACAATAACCGGGTACGTCACAATCTGAATCACCACATCCAAAAGAACAGCCTGTTCCCATCTTTTTTTCACCCCTGTCCACTTTGAAAGCGCCGGCATCACTGCCCCGATAGCCAGAACCGCTCCGAAAGACAGCTGAAAACCAGACTGGAACAAATAAGAAGGTGACTGAAGCAAAAGCAGCAATGCTGCTGCCGCTGTGGCGGAAAGCATATCATAGGTTCTCCCCAGCCTGTCTGCCAGAATCTGCAAACATATCATCACCACGGCCCGCACCACGCTGGCCGAGCCTCCCGCCAATATCCCATAGCTGACAGTAATACATGCCGCCGCCCCGCCAGCCATTCCAAAGCTTATCCCCCGTTTCCGCAGCCCACGGTAAAGCCCCATCCCAATCACAGACACGTGAAGCCCGCTGACTGCCAGAAGATGGGCGATCCCATTTTTCTGATACAGGTCACGGATTTCCCCTGGCAGTTGGCTTTTATCTCCCAGGACCACAGCCTGAAACACTCCCAGATCCTCCTGGCTGCACAAATTCTTTAAAATCCTTCCTGCCTCTTTTTTTATCCTGAAGATCCCGTCCAAATAGGCCGAATATTCCTGGCCGGTTATCCGCAGCTTTTCCCCGTATATCCGCCCTTCGATTCCCAGTGCATGATAGTACGTTCCATAGTCAAACTCCCCCGGATTCCCGGGCTTTGAAAATCCCTCCAGCTCTCCTTCCACCGAAACCTGCATGCCGATCCGAAGCCTGTTCTCTTCCTGGTATTCTTCACGGTCCACATAGGCCATGACCGGAAAATATTCCCTGCATTCCCCTTCTGTCTCCAATGTGACCTGAGACAATTTAAGGGATACCCAACTGTCCCCGTACCCGACGGCCGCCACATTTCCTTTTACCTCTGTCCTTTTTTCCTTCACCTGGGAAAGGATCCTTTCTGCCTTGTCCGTCCGCATCCTGTCTCCGCACATGCTTCCCATTCCAAGCAACAGAAAAAGCGGCAGAATCCACCACAACAGGCTTCTGCCGCTTTTTTCCCTTTTCTTCCACAGATAACAGACTCCGGCTGTCAAAACCATCGGAATCCCTGCAGACAACCACGCCGGCAGCAGAAAACATACCTCTCCAAGTACGAATCCCCCTGCTGCATATAACAGTGGCCGTTTTATATTCAATTCTTTTACTCCGTTTCTCCCAGCTCCAGATTTCTTTCAAACTGGGTATTTAAAGATACCGCGTCCCGAAACATTACATCCTGGCTTCCATTTATCGTAATCTGCACTTTATTTACATAGGAAATCTCACACAGAGAATTTACGATGGAATAGATGGGAATATACTCCTTCACCTCCAGCCCGTTGTTCAAAAACGCGGAATCAAAATTGATGTAGCACACGTTTTCATTTACCGATACATTTAAAAGCTTGGCATCCAGAGGGAGAGTGGCATATCTTCCTACCGAGGCAGGGCCTTTCAGCAGCTCCTCCACAACCAGTTTTTCCAGAGAAGTATTGATGCTGTGTACCACATCCCGGTTCTCCTTCAAAAGCTTTTCCCCTGTCTCGTCTGCAAAAAACAAAGTCAGGCTTGTTCTCTCAAATGTATTTACATCGCTGATGCTCTCAATAAAATCCGAATCTGACAGCATTCCCACAGGCTTTCCTGCCAGGTCAAGAAGGGGTTGATCCGCCACATAAATGTTGATATAGTCAACTCCGTCGACCTGTGTCAGCGTCTTTGCCAGGGCCGCCCGGCACAAAATCTCCCTGGAAGAGTCCATATTGGCCCGGTTGGTATATCCTGCGTCAAAATACAGATACACCACCTGGTTCTCCGGCTGATACTGATACCCCAGATATCCTACCTTGTCTGACAGCGCCACCTGGCTGTCCACATCATTGGGTACATTTAAAAACTGAGTCATCAGTTCCTGAATCAGAGACTCCCTGTCTGTGGCCTCTGCCCTGTATTCCCACGGCGCCAGCCTTATGAGAGATGAATTCAGATAATAAATCCGATACACGTTGGCTTCCTCTGACGCCCTGTCCGTATTCTGCCTTCCCTGGCAGCCTCCTGTCACAAGCATTATGAGAAGAAGCAGAATACCGAATATCTTGTTTTTCATATGCTGCCTCCTCTTAAGAAATGTAGTTTAAAGGAATCCTTACCGTAAACGTAGAACCTTCTCCTTCTTTGCTTAATAAACGTATGGCTCCGTGATGCATCAGGATTACACTTCTGGTAATGGACAGCCCCAGCCCGGTTCCCCCTGTCTCCCTGGATCTGGCTTTATCAACCCGGTAAAAGCGGTCAAAAACACGTTCCTGATAGTCCTCTGGGATTCCGATTCCCGAATCTGCCACTTTTATATAGAAGAACTTGTGATCCGCATCTAAAACCACACGGACCCATCCGTTTTCTACATTGTACTTGATTGCATTTTCCACCAGATTGTTGATAGCCAGAGACAGCTTGGTCTCGTCCACATCTGCCACCACATCCCGGATACTCTCAAAAACCAGCTCCACATTCCTTTTCTGGGCAATGGGCCGAAGCCTTTTTAAGATCTGCTGAACCAGCGCGTTGATGTCCACCTGGGTCACATTCAGCTCTGCCGCTGCCTTGCCCATCTTTACCATGGACAGCAGATCATCAATAATCTTGCTTTCCCGGTCAATCTCATCCGAGATATCGGTCATAAATTCCTGATAAAGCTCCACCGGCGCCTGATCCATACCCATCAGGGAATCTGCCAGCACCCGTATGGAAGTAATCGGCGTTTTCAGCTCATGGGATACATTCGCCACAAATTCCTCTCTGGACTGATCCACTTCCTTCAGCTCTGTGATGGTACTCTGGAGAGAACCAGAGAGAAGGCAGGTTTCCCTGTATGTATTGACAGAAATGCCCTCATCCAGGTTCCCGTCTGCCACCCGGTCTAAAACCTTCTGAAGTCTGGCAAATGGTTTCATCAGCACCTGCACAAACAAAAATGTAACCAGAATGATGATGATGGAGGTAATCATCACGAAAAATGAGGACTTTTCCTCCACCCGATCCACATTGGATAAAATGTTCTCCGTGGAAACCGTCATCAGAAGCACACCCTGGACCCCCTTTTCCTGATCGTTGCTGTAAATAGGGGTAGTAAGGGCAAAATAATGCTTCTCATTCTCATAGACCGTGCTGTTCTCTCCGCGGAAGCATTTAAGCACAGACTCAGACACGTGGAATCTCCCCTCCAGAAGCTTAAATGTATCTTTGATAATGCGGAAATTCTGATCTACGATTACAATCCTTCCGTTGAAAATATCTGCTATGGTATCTAACTCCTTATCCAGCAGGGCATCCCTGGTATCAGCGCTTAGGTACCCGGCTCTGGCTAACCGGTCGCTGGTAATAAGGCACTGATTCTGTACCTCTATGACCCTTCCGTCAATCTGGGTCTGCTGAAAAGACCGTCTCATGGCTATTCCCTGAACAAATATGGGAAGTATCCCTAAAAGCACTGCAAAGAAAAACAGGGGGATCTTCATGCTGACAGGGTATTTGACAGGAATCCTGTTCCAGATAAAAGCACCCTTCATCAATCCAGCACCTTTGAGCATGCAATGGCAAGGGAACCTGGCCCGATATGACAGCTGACGCTTAAGGACAGAGGTGCTATCACAATCTCACCAGTATTTGGAAATAATCCTTTCAGCTCTTTCTCCAGCTCCAGAGCCGCCTCCTCATTGTCCGTATGGGCAATCTCCAGATGGATATTGGCTCCTGAGGCATCGCCGAACCGTTCCTCCAGATCTTTGGATATGGCAGTAATCATAATGGATTTTGCCTGCTTCATGGTCCTGGCCTTGGCAAACGCATCCAGCTTCTCTCCCTGAATCTGCAAAACCGGCTTTAGACGGAGAAGAGTCCCCAGAGCTGCCGCTGCCGGTGTGATCCGCCCGCCCTTTTTCAGATATTTTAAGGTATCTACCGTAATATAGATGCTGGATTCAAACTTCACCTCCTCCAGCTTCTCTTTTATCTGTCCGGCATCCATCCCCCTCCCTGCCAGCTCCAAAGCGTCCAGTGCCGACTGCCTCTGGGTGACAGATATCCTCTGGTTATTGACAACCTCTACCTTTCCCTCATAGTCCTCCGCCAGCATTCTGGCTGTCTGGAATGAGCTGCTGAGTCCGCTGGACATAGGGATATGCACAATCTGATCATACTCTTTCAGAACCTGATCCCACAGCTCCATCACCGCCTCAGGCGAAGGCTGGGACGTGGAAATGTCGCTTCCGTCCTCCAGCCTCTCATAGAATTCCTTCTGTGTCAGATTAATATCTTCAAAGTATTCTTTTCCGTCAATCATAAACGGCATGGGGAGGACAAAGATCCCCAGCTTCCTTGCCTCTGCCTGGGTGATTCCGCTGTTGCTGTCCGTGATAACTGCTATTTTCATCGTCTTTTTTACACTCCTTTTTATAATCCGTTAGAATTTGCCATTCTGTAAAGCTCATAGTACATTCCCTTTTGCTCCAGCAGCCGGGCATGATTCCCTTCTTCTACAATCCTGTTTCCTGCCAGGACCAGTATCCTGTCCGCCCCCTGAATGGTAGAAAGCCGATGGGCTATGGTCATGGTGGTACGTCCCTGAGCCAGCCGCTCCAGGGACTGATTCACCAGATGCTCGCTTTCATTGTCCAGTGCCGATGTGGCCTCATCCAGAATCAGTATCGCCGGATTCTTCAAAAATACACGTGCAATGCTGATTCTCTGCTTCTGCCCTCCGGAAAGCTTCACGCCCCGCTCTCCGATATAGGTGTCATACCCGTCTTTCAGCTGGCTGATAAACTCATGGGCGCCTGCCATTCTGGCTGCCTCCATCACCTCTTCTCTGGTGGCTTTCGGCCTGCCGTACAAAATGTTCTCATACACGGTTCCCGAAAACAGATACACGTCCTGCTGCACCACACCGATATTCAGCCGCAGGCTTTCCAGGGTCACATACCGGATGTCCTGTCCGTCCACCAGTATTTTCCCTGTTGTGGTGTCATAGAATCTTGGGATCAGATTGCACATGGTAGTCTTTCCACCGCCGGAAGGCCCTACTAAAGCCACCCGCTCTCCTGGCCGGATAGTCAGATCGATTCCCTCCAGAACCTTGGTATGGTCGTCCTCATACGCAAAGCTGACATTCTGAAATTCGATGCTTCCCTTTACATCTTCAAGAGGTATTGCTCCCTCCTCATCAAAAATGTCTATCTCAGAGTCCATAATCTCCACAAACCGTTCGATACCGGTCATCCCCCGCTGGAACTGCTCCGCAAACTCAATGATCCTCCGGATGGTGGTTAACAGGGTGGTTACGTATAAAGTATACGCCACCAGATCTCCCGGGTCAATCAGGCCTCTCATCATAAACAGGCCGCCGGCCACAATCACCACCGCATACATCAGCCCGTCAAACATGCGTACCGTATCCTGAAACGCAGCCATATACCGGTAGGTTTCCTTCTTAATATCCAGAAATTTATGATTGTCCTGCTTAAACTTCTCAATCTCCACATCCTGGTTGGCAAATGCACGAACCACCCGGTTGCCCAGCAGATTGTCCTCAATCCTGGCATTCAGCTCCCCGATATGTACCCTCTGCTTTTTAAAGGCTGCCCGCATCCTGAGATTAAAATAGGTGCAGGAAATCACCATAACGGGAACCAGCACAAAGATAATCACCGTCAGAAGCAGATTGATTCTGGCAAGTATGATAAAGGAGACCACCGCCTTGATAAAACCGATAAAAAATTCTTCCGGACAATGGTGGGCAAACTCTGTCACGTCAAAAAGATCATTGGTAATCCGGGACATCAGCTGCCCCACCTTGGTATTGTTAAAATAGCTGTCTGACAGCTTCTGCAGATGCTCAAAGGCATCCTGGCGCATGTCCGTCTCGATTCGTGCCCCCATAATATGTCCGGTATAGGCCATATAAAAGCTGGCTATCCCATCGATGATCCGCAGGCCAAAGTACAGGATGCCGATGCTCCATATGGTTTTTGCCGTCAGGGCCGCCAGATTCTGAATGCCCTGATTGGTGATATACCGAAGGATCAGCGGCAGAACCATCTCACAGATGGTTGTCAGGGAGGCGCAGAATAAATCCATGGCCATAACATTAAGATACCGCTTATAATAGGGAGCAAACCGTTTTATCAGCTCCCAGGTCTTTCTCTTCCTCTGTTCCATAGAAATTCCTTTCCCTTTTTATAACTCATTCTATTCTACCCCATTTCTATTAGAAATTCTACTAATATTTTTAAGGTTTTTGCCTGCCATCAGAAATTCATAGAAAAAAGCCTCTGTCGATGCTATAATATGATAAATGCAGCTTTTTCATAAATCAACGGAGGAAACTTATGACACAGCCAAATATACAATTTACCCCGGAAGACCGGTGTATCCTGGAATCCTATAAGACCACAGTGGAAGGTTTCGCAGAATATCTGGGCGAAGGGTATGAGGTGGTGCTTCACAGCCTGGAGGACTTAAACCGTTCTGTTATCAAAATCATCAACGGCCACCACACCGGAAGAAAAGAAGGCGCGCCTATTACTGACCTTGCCCTGGACATGTTAAACCGTATTCAGTCAGAGGGCCTTCCCGGCCATATCTCCTACTTCACCCACAACAAAAAAGGCGAGCCCCTTAAATCCACCACCATTACCATTGCAGGAACCCAGGGGAAAATCATAGGCCTTTTGTGTATCAATTTTTATCTGAACACCCCTGTCTCCTCCATACTGGCGGACCTGCTCCCCACAGAGGCGGCTGAAAGAAAATATCAGAGTGAAAACTACGCAGACAATCCTCAGGAGCTGGTAGCCCGGGCCGTAACTGCCGCCATGGAGCAGGTAAAATCTGATCCTTCCATCCCTGCTTCCTTAAAAAAGCGGGAAATCATAAGCATCCTGGATGAACAGGGAATCTTTCAGTTTAAGGACAGCGTCACACAGGTGGCTGAAATTTTAACATTATCCAAGAACACAGTGTACCTTCATTTGCGCAACTTGCACAAAAAATAAAAAATAATTCAGTATTTATCCATATATACTAAAATATTTTTTAGTGTTATAGTAGATATCAATAAGATTAAGTACGTTTTCTTATTTCACACTAACCTACGAAAGGAGTTGCACAATGAAAATCGTATCAACAACCGCAGCGCCTGCTGCTATCGGCCCTTATTCCCAGGCAGTGGTGGTAAATGACCTGGTATTTACCTCCGGCCAGATCCCCATCGTTCCTGCCACCGGAGCCGTGGCCCAGGGAGGGATTGCAGACCAGGCACGCCAGTCAGCGGAAAATGTAAAGGCTGTTTTAGAGGCGGCCGGAACCGACTGCTCCGCCGTCATAAAGACTACCTGCTTCCTGGCAGACATGAAGGACTTTGCTGTTTTTAATGAAGTCTACGCCCAGTATTTTACCGGCAATCCTGCCAGAAGCTGTGTCGCTGTAAAGGATCTGCCAAAGGGCGTTCTGTGCGAAATCGAAGCTGTAGCCGTAATCAAACAGTAACCCCATACATATCAGTTCGTGTTTTCAATCGGAGGAAGACAAATGGATGCAAAATCTAAAATGAACAATCGTTTTAAGGATTTAGAGGGCGGCCTGTTTTCATCAGTCACAAAAGCGGATGTGGGGGAAGGCGTGGGAAATTTCCTGGCACAGGGAGGCGCCAATATGGCCTGGGCAGATCCCTTCTATCCCAACCCATCTGTTCCGGAGTCTGTGAAAAAGGCTATGATGGAAGCGCTGGAGGGCGGAACGGTAAGCCACTATGTGATGCCCATCGGGGATCTGGAGCTGAGAAAAGCGCTGGCGGAAAAAATCAGTAAAAAGAATCATCTTTCCATTGACCCCAGCCGGAATGTGATTGTGTCTCCCGGCTCTGACAGCGGGCTGTTATTTGCCATGATGCCCTTTATCGAGGAGGGGGATGAGATTCTGATTCCGGATCCCAGCTATCCAAGCAACTTTCTCAATGCAAAGCTTCTGGGGGCAAAGGCCGTGCCGGTTCCTCTGTATGAGGAGGACGGTTACCAGCCCCGGATTGAGGAATTTGAAAAGAGGGTTACCGACAGGACGAAGATGGTTCTTATAAGCCACCCCAACAACCCTACCACCACCGTGTTCCGCAGGGAAGCCCTGGAAAAGCTGGCGGAATTTATGGTAAAGCATGATTTGATTCTGGTATGCGACCAGGCATTTGAGGACCATATCTACGACGGCATCGAATTCGTGTCCCCCTGTACCCTTCCCGGTATGTGGGACAGAACGGTAACGGTATGCTCCATCTCCAAAGGCCTGGGGCTGTCCGGTTTCCGTATCGGATATATTTATGCCAACGACCGTATTATGGATGTGCTGTACGGAGCTGCCGTCAATGTGCTGGGCGCCTCCAACACCCTGGCCAGCATCGGGGCCGTGGCAGCCGTAAAGGATGAGGAATTCTTAAAAAGCAATTATGAGCGGCTGTTACGAAGGAGGAATCTTGCCTACGAAATCCTGTCAGATATCCCCGGGGTGGAGATGAAGCCCAGCGAAAGCGGTATCCTAAGCTGGCTGAATGTAAGCCGCCTGGGAACCAGCGCAGAGGTGGCCGATTACATCAAGGAACACGCCAATATTATGGTAAATCAGGGAACGCCTTACGGCGCCCAGGGAGAAGGGCATATCCGTATTGTAACCGCATGCTATGCTGACGATGAGGATGCGGCCAGACGTTTCCGGGATATTCAAAAAGCACTGACTGAACTTGCAAGACAAAAAGGAATCTGTTAACCCACATAAGACAATACATGTCTGGAAAGGAATCATCAGAATGGGCGAGTCAACAGCAAAAGAAAAATTAACATTCCGCGGCGGAATATTTATGTCTCTTGTTCCGGTAGCTATCTTTTTTGGTTTCTGTGTCATTCTTTTTGTATGGTTTAAAGCATTTAATATGGAGGCACTTGCCATGGGCGGTTTCGTCGCCCTGCTCATCGGCGGCGTCTTCTGCACCAGCTACACCAAATTCTGGGATGCTGCAATCAAGGGAATCTCTTCCATAACCAGCGTTTCGGTTATTGTTATCTTCTTCGTAATCGGTATGTTCAGCGCCCTTATGAAGGCCAGCGGCCTGTCCAGCGGCTTTGTATGGCTGGCCAACAGCATTGGTATGAAGGGCGGTTTGTTTGTGGCGTTTACATTTTTTGCCACCTGTATTGTTGCAACAGCTACGGGAAGCTCCATCGGAACCATGTTCACCGCGTTTCCCATCTTCTTCCCTGCAGGCGTAATCTTAGGCGGAAGCCCTGCTTTTATGGCCGGGGCCATTGTGTCAGGGGCTATCTTCGGCGATAACCTGGCTCCTATCAGCGACACCACCATTGCCTCTGCCTCCACCCAGCAGTTTAAGGACGGGCGTCCCGCAGACGTAGGCGGCGTGGTCAGCAGCCGTCTGAAATATTCAGCGGTGGCAGGCCTTATCAGTCTTGTCCTCTTCGCAGTGCTGGGCGGCATCGGCGGCACCTATGAAGGCGGAACCATCGAGGCGGCCTCCAGCCCGGTAAGCCTGGTGATGCTGATTCCTGTTGTCATTATGCTGGTGGTTGCAACCAAAAGCCGCAATATTTTCCAGGGAATCGGCGTGGGACTTCTTCTGGGCCTTATCGTAGGTCTGGCCGCCGGATTATTCACCTTCCAGGATGTGTTCGCCAACGATGCAGCCAACAATCAGGCAGTCGGCTTTCTTATCAGCGGAATCCAGAATATGCTGGGAACCGTAGGACTGGTAACTGCCGTGTTCGGTATCATGGGAGTTCTGACAGAGGCAGGCATGCTGGACTACATGGTGGAAACCATCTTAAACAGCAAGGCTGCCAGCACCCCCAAGGGAGCGGAGCTTATCTGCATGCTGGGCATCAGCCTCTGCACGGTTATCTTCGGTGGTGTCACAAGCGCCTCCATTCTTACCTTCGGGCCTGTGCTAAATAAGGTGGGAAGCGCCAAGAATATCCATCCCTACAGAAGAGCCAACCTGTTAGACGGAACAGCCAACAGCCTTCCTGCCATCGTGCCTTTCATGAGCGTGTTCGTGTTTATCGGAGCTGCCCTTACCGGCCTGTCGCCGGTGGTTGTGGCCGGCGGAACCATCTATGGGTTTGCACTGTTTGCTGTGTTCCTGTTTGCGGTGCTGACCGGATGGGGGAGAGCGTCTGAAGAATAAAAGATGATATAGTTGCCAACGGGCCTGATTCCTGTTATAATTTTGTATTACAAAGATTCCGGGGTCAGAAATAAGGAACCCCCTATGATAAAAGGAGTACGTCTATGTATTGTCCCAAATGTGATATGGAATTTATTGACGGGATTACCGTGTGTACTGACTGCGGCGGTCCGCTGGTGGAGTCAAAAGAAGCTGCAGAGGCTGTAAGAAAAAAAGAGCAGGAGGAGGCCCGTCTTAAAAGGGAACAGGAAATGGCGCTATATAAGCAGCAGATGGAAGCAGAAGCCTCAGAGGAGGCAGAGAGCCTTGCACAGGAGGAAAAAGCTTCCGTCCCACCGGCCTCTTCCAGACGTCCCCAGCCAGCCAGAGTGTATGTGGATAAGGCAGAAAAATACGATGACTTAAAGTCCTCCGCCTCCGCCTTCCTCATAGTGGGCGGTGTGCTGGTGGTGTTTTCTCTCTTATGCTGGACAGGCATCGTCCGCCTGCCTATGCAGGGTGTCTCAAAACTGATTTTTCAGGGTGCGCTTCTTCTTATGGGGTGTTTTTCCCTGGGCATTTTTCTGAATACCTCCAAATCGGCCAAGCGTCTGGCACCAGAGATTGATACCGAAAAACATCAAACAGAGGAGCTGATTCAGTGGTTTCTGGATACTTATACCGGGGATTCCATAGACAGAGAAATTTCCGATTTTGAAGAATTATCCGAGGAAGAAAAAAGCCTGAAACGCTTCCAGATTATCCAGGACTTTCTGATTACCGGAAAGGATCTTCCGGATCCTTCCTATGTAGATGCGTTAAGCGAAGAGATTTATGCAAGGCTTTATGAAAGTTAAGAGAGAATACAAGCAGGCTGATACAACAGACGGCATGGTTCCTGGATAGGGGCTGTGCCGTTTAACCAAACTTTTTTCATTCATCCTCCTCAATAATATCATGTTCTACACCTTTTCCATTATTTAGTGCTTCTACGCCTCGATGTAAATGTGCCATATTGCTTTCTGAATAAAACGGATCAACAGATACTTCGAAGGGGATTCGTTTTTCTCTCGTCATCTTCTTAGCAAATATAGTAATTGCAGTAGTCATGTTCATCCCCAATTCCTGACAAATCTGCTCCATATTCTTTTTTAACTCCTCATCCATACGAATATTTACCAGCGTTTGCGCCATAATAACCTTTCCTTTCTGCTTACTTTTCTATATTGTCCTAACAAAAATAGTTTTTAACTACATTAACTTTATCATCCCATTTTAAGTATAGCAGCAACTGCCTCAGGCGCACATGTATTCACCTCATGCCCGGCACCGGGAATTATGTGAAGCTTAGCCTGAGGCAATTTTTCTCTTAATCTTTCCGCTGCCTTTCTGTTGGCAGTATCTTTCTCTCCGCATACAACCACAGCCGGACATGTAATCCGGCTTAACCGTCGGCTAAAGTCCAGAGAACGCATGGAATGAGCCAGTTTTATCATATCCTGTTTGGACAGGCCCGTGCCTTCAAATGCTTTGCCAGGCATACAGCGAAACAACAGATTCTGGAAATCTATCAGCAGAGTAGGGACTTTATACTGAGCGCCGATTAGCACCAGGGAAGCCACCTTGTCTGTGTGGCGAATCGCGTAATCAAGGGCAAGAATTCCTCCCAGCGACAGTCCGCAGATACGAAATGGCTCCGCCGTATCCTCATATCGTTTTTCAAGTCTGTCAAGCAGCCCGGTGTATGTGCTGTTATCTTCTTCCCTGTTATCTCCTTCCAATGAAAAAAGCTCCGGACAATCTGTGTCCTCACAGAAAGAGAGACGGATGGTGTCTTTCCAATCATCCGCCCTCTGTCCCAGTCCATGCCAGAAAACGGTTTTCATTCTTCTGTCCCTCCTTCTTTAAGATGCACAGAGAGTATCACACCTTCAGGTGTCATACTCTCTGAACGGTTGTCATTATTTCACTAAAAGAGATTTCCCTGTCATTTCCTTAGGCTGCTCCATCCCCATAAGCTCAATCAGAGTAGGAACAATATCCGCCAGGCATCCGCCCTCCCGCAGCTTGTAAGCCGGATCTGCATTTACCAGGATAAAGGGAACCGGGTTGGTAGTGTGGGCAGTAAAGGGAGCGCCTGTCTCATAGTCAACCAGCTGCTCTGCGTTGCCGTGGTCCGCACAGATAAACATCACGCCGCCGGCTTCCTTCACAGCCTCCACCGCACGCCACACACATCCGTCCACTACTTCGATGGCCTTGATGGCAGCTTCCTCCACACCGGTGTGGCCTACCATATCCGGGTTTGCAAAGTTGATGATAATCACATCGTATTTTCCGGACTTGATGCATTCCACCAGCTTATCGCAGACGCCCGGCGCGCTCATCTCCGGCTTCAAATCATAGGTAGCCACTTCCTTGGGAGACGGAATCAGGAAACGATCCTCCCCCTCATTGGGCTCTTCCACTCCGCCGTTAAAGAAGAAGGTTACATGGGCATATTTCTCTGTCTCCGCGATTCTGGCCTGGGTCATATGGTGGTCAGCCAGATACTCACCAAATGTATTAACTACAGACTCTTTCTTAAATGCTACGATCTTATTCTGAATGGTATCGTCATAATCCGTAAAGCATACGTAAACCAAATTCAGGCGTTTTCCTCTCTCAAAGCCCTTAAACTCATCATCGCAGAAGGCTCTGGTAATCTCTCTCGCCCGGTCGGGACGGAAGTTGAAGAAGATTACGGAATCCTTGTCCTTCACTGTGGCAACTGGCTTTCCGTCTTCCATAACCACAACAGGCTCAACGAATTCATCATATTTCTCTGCGTCATAGGAGGCCTGAATTCCGGCAGGGCCGCTGGCTGCAGGAGTTCCCTCCCCTTCTGTCAGGGCGCGGTATGCCCGTTCCACACGATCCCAGCGGTTGTCACGGTCCATGGCATAGTAACGCCCCATAACCGTAGCCACCTTGCCCACGCCGATTTTCTTCATCTCTGCTTCCAGCTCCTCCACAAATCCCTTGCCGGAAGCCGGAGGCGTATCCCGTCCGTCCAGGAAGCAGTGTACATACACTTTATCCAGCCCGTTTCTCTTGGCCAGCTCCAGAAGCCCGTAGATATGGGTATTATGGCTGTGGACACCGCCGTCAGATACCAGGCCCCACATGTGAAGGGCGGAATGATTCTTCTTGCAGTTTTCCACTGCCTGTAAAAATTCCGGCACCTGGAAGAAATCGCCGTCCTGAATCGACTTGGTGATTCTGGTCAGCTCCTGATACACAATCCGGCCTGCGCCCATGTTCAGGTGGCCTACCTCGGAGTTGCCCATCTGCCCGTCCGGCAGACCTACGAACAGACCGCTGGCCTGGCCCTTTACAAAGGGACACTGGCTCATCAGCTGGTCCATAACCGGCGTCTTGGCCTGGCAGACCGCATTGGCCTCGCATTTGTCATTGAGGCCGTAACCGTCAAGTATCATTAAAACCGTTGGTTTTTTGCTCATACTTGTTCTCCTTTATATCTCTGTCTTTTTATAGTTTGTCATTACAAGCTGTTATTACAACACATATTATATAGAAGAAAGCCTGAACAGACAAGTCTTTCCCTGTAAATTCTTTGAGAAATTTCCGGCACTGCGCAACAGCAAGTTAATATAATTACAGGCCGCACAGATGCTTAGATTCTCCCCAGACGTACGTAATAAGACCTGCCAGACAACCTGACAGGTCCCATAGAAATTATGTCCTCAGCCCTTCACCGCCCCTGCTGTCATTCCCTTCATAAACTGCTTCTGGAATATCAGGAAGATGATCAGCACCGGGATCATAGTCAGCACAGACATGGCAAGAAGGCTGCCCCAGGATACAGCGTACTGCCCGGAGAAGCTGGCCAGGGCCAGCTGCACCGTATACTTTGCGGTATCCCGGATAACTACCAATGGCCACATGTAATCATTCCATCTCCACAGGAAGGAAAAAATAGCCAGTACACTGATAGCCGGCTTGGCTAACGGTACCATCAGATACAGAAAAATCTTGGTCTCACCGGCGCCATCGATGCGGGCAGATTCCATAATCTCGTCGGGAATCGTCAGAAAATACTGCCGCACAATGAAAACGCCTGCCGGGGTTGCCGCCGGAGGAATGATCAATCCCCAGAAGCTGTTATAAAATCCCACAGCCTTCACCATCTGGAAAATGGGAATCATCAGCACTTCCAGCGGAAGCATCATAGTTGCCATAAAAAATAAAAAGATCACATTGCTTCCCCGGAACTTATATTTTGCAAATGCATACCCGGCCATCATATTAATACATACAGTAAGCGCGGTTGCTGCGATTGTAACAATGGTAGTATTTTTGAAATACAGTGCAAAATCCGCTCTTCCCCAGGCGTCCACATAGTTGGACACGGAAAACTTCTCCGGAAGCAGACTGGGTGGAAAACGGAACAGTTCCGATTCCTCCTTAAAGGAAGAGATCACCAGCCAGATAATCGGAATCAGATAGATCAGTGCAAAGCCTACCAGTATTATGTAGGTAAGCAGATGCCGCTCCCTGCGCCCCGAAATACGTTTATTTGTCATTGACAGCACCTCCACTCATGACCTTAAACTGCAAGGCTGTGATGACAGCCAGGATCACCAGAAGCACCATGGACAATGCACTGGCATATCCAAGACGGAATTTCTGGAAGGCTTCCTCATAAATATACTGAACCGCAAATTTTGTCGCTCCTGCCGGCCCTCCATTTGTCATCGTAACCACAAGCCCATACTGCTTAAACAGATCGATAAATCCCAGGATCATCACCAGGAACAATGTGGGCTTCAGCAGCGGCACTGTGATGGAACGAAACATCCTCCACTTGCCTGCACCGTCTACCATAGCTGCTTCATAATACGTATCATCAATACTTTGGAGGCCTGATATAAACGTCACCATGTAGAATCCGGACCGGGACCAGACAGAAGCCGCAATCACAACCGCCATGGCGGTCCCGCTTTTCGTAAACCAGCTGACTGATTCCATCCCCACAAGCTTCAGCAGGTAATTCACAACCCCTGTGCTCTCTCCGAACACAAATTGAAACAGCAGTCCTACAACTATATAAGATATCATAGACGGCCAGTAAAAAACCGCCCGGAAAAATGATTTTCCATGAATCTCCGAGACCAGCAGAACCGCAAGCAGAAGCGGTACTCCTACGATCAGCGGAAGGCTGCACAGCGTGTAGATAACTGTCTGCCGAATGGAAATCCAGAACCGCCGGTCTCCGAACAATTCCGTATAATTCTGCAGATTCACAAAATTTAACTCTCCGTATCCGCCCCAGTCCGTAAGCGAATAGACAAAGCCGTACACCGCGGGTATGGCAATGAAAATCATAAATATCAATAAATTAGGCGCGATCATCACATATGGAAATATCCTGCGTTCCAGTGATACTCCGCCCTTGTGTCTCATCCTTTTCATCCGTCCCAGCCTGCTCCTTTATTTTTAGAAAGAGAGTGCAAAATCATTTTCTGCACTCTCAGCTTTTCCTTTACTTCAGAAAGTTGTTCTTTTTCATAAATTCGTTGGTCTGCTCATCGATTTCCGCTGCCATCTGCTCCGGTGTCAGCGCCCCGGTCAGAACCTCCGGCCACAGAGACTGGAGAGCCGTATAGCCCACTGCCGTGTACCCTGGCATACCAAGGTCAAATCCAGCCGCCGGAACCGTATTGGCCAGCTCATCTGCAAACACAGCAAACTCCTCTGAGCGCACCGGATACTCAATATTCGCATTGTCCACCCGCGGTGAGACAAACAGGGAGTCTTTGCAGTACTTCTCATTCTGCTCCTGAGCCGTCACCCAGGTAGCGAAATCAACCGCTTCTTTCTCCACTCCGGTTCCCTCAAATACGGTGATGGCCTTGCCTCCTGGCACGGAGGATCGGGTAGTCCCTATAGGCATATACGTAACACCCCACTCAAAATCCTTGATGTTCTCATCGTAATTCTGCATCATCCAGGTACCGGAAATATGTACCGCCACCTGTCCGGAGCGGAACAGGTTGTTGGGATCTTCCCCGCTGAGCCAGATACTGCTGACTGCAAGGCCGGAATCAAACAGATCCTTTGTAAACTTTATGGCATTCTGGCTCTCTTCACTGGAAAGATTTCCACCGGATTCTGTAGCCAGGCTTCCGCCAAATTCATACAGCATGGTACACCAACGGTGGGATGCATTGTCAATCACCATTCCATACTGTACGTCACTGTTATCCACCACTTTCTTAAGTTCATCCTTAAACTCATCCCAGGTCCAGATATCATCCGGGCCGGACGGGACCTCTACGCCCGCCTGCTCAAAAGCCGTCTTATTGTAAACCATTCCGTTGGCTGTCACCTCGGTGGGAATGGCACAAATCTTGTCGCCGGACATATACAGATAGTCTACAGAAGACAGATACTGGGATTTCAATTCCTCTCCGTCCACATAGTCTGCAAAGTCAATCATGGCGCCGTTCAGCTGGCTGATGGTTGTCTCCACACAGCGGGACAGTGCCGGTGCCTCTCCTCCTGCAATGGCCATCTGAAGCTTGGTTGTCAGATCCTCAAATGCAATCTCCTGCAGGTTGATGGTGATGTTGGGATTCAGGCTTTCATATTCCTCGATCAGTTCCTGCATCGCAACGGTCTCGCTTCCGTCTGTCCACCACATCATGTCCAGCACCACCGGTTCCTTGTCACTGCCGGCGTCCTCCTTGGGGGCCTTGGAATCCGCCTGTGTCCCGCTGTCCTTGGCAGCCTCCGTTTTCGTCTCCCCGGTCTGGGATTGAGAAGAACCACATCCCGTCATACACGCTGCCGTCATGCAGATGCTTAAAAAAATTGCTGCAGATTTTCTCATTTCAATCCTCCTTCATAAATCCTTGCTTTCTGCACAGGAAACTTTGTAGTATCATTTTATCAGACAATTTCTCCAAAAAATGGTGACATTTTTTATATTTATGTGGTAATTTTTCGACCTGCAGCAGATTCCTGGCGATATTCCAAAGGTGACATTCCTGTCTTCTTTTTAAATACCTGGCTAAAATAATGCGCGTCATCATATCCGATCTGATCCGCAATCTCATACGTCTTTCGGCTGGAAGTCTCCAGAAGCCGTTTGGCGTGCCCGATCCGGATGTCTTTCAAATATTCCGAGAAATTTACATGGTATTTTTTCTTGAACGCCCTGCTTAAATAGCTGCTGTTCACCTGTACCGCCTCCGCAATTTTTTCCAGGCTCAGATCGTGCTCAAAATAGTGTTCTTCTATATACAGCGCACACCGGTCTACAGGGTTGGCGTGTTTCTGTACAAACAGACAGACAGAAGCCGCACCCTCTGTCAGGATCTGATAACGGGAGGCAAAATTTCCGTTTTCAAAGGAATGTATCCACAGATTGGTTGTATCCATCTCCATGTGGGAGGCAAGCAGGGTGATCTCCCGCTGAAATTCCCGTATTTTCGTTATGGACAGCTGTTTATCCAAAAGCTGCAAAAGCTGTTTTTTCCAGAAATCAAAAAACTCCCACATCACTTTTTCCTGTCCGTTCCTCAATGCCTGGAGCAATATATTCACATTGCTCCCCTTACCCTCTCTCTTTCCTTCCCGGTTCTGCTCTATAGCCTCCAGAACCCTGGACTCCCCGCAGAAAAAAGCCTGTCCGATCATGGCAATGCATTGTCTGTAGCTTTTCTGCAGTTCTTCTTCATTTCGGTAGATATGGCTTACACATATGACATTCAGACCAATCTCCTCTGGCGCAGCCCTCTGAATCTCTCTCAGAGTCTGAAGAATACGCATGCGGCCTGTGGTGTAATCACAGTTCTGCCTGACAGGACAGATCATGACTACCTTTTCGTCTGCACTTCCAAAAGCCGGATGGTATCCTGCTGTTAATAATCCGTTGCCGTAATACTCCTGTCCCATAGCCATAACCCCAGTCTGCGCCCGGGTTAAATTAAAAAATTCAATCATGATCACCACACCGGCATGGCGGGCCCGATCCACGGCAAACTGAAGAAGCTCCCCCCGTATCCCCACCGTTCCATAGCGGGCCATGTTGAACAGAATATTGTCTTCCGCCAGTGTTCGGACATTTTCCAGATGTACCTTCTCCTTTTCCAGACGCTGTGCAGTCTCCCTCCACTCCTGCAGGCTTCCTGTGGCTCTGCGGACAGCCTCTATCAGCTCCTGTTTATCAATGGGCTTCAGCAGATAATCCACGGTGCCTGCCTTGATGGCCTTCTGTGCAAAACCGAAATCTTCGTACGCTGAAACGATGATTACCTTGCATTCCGGATGCCGGGCCGCGCAGTATTCGGCCAGCTCCAGCCCTGACATTCCCGGCATCTTGATATCTGCGATCAGAATATCAGGACAGGCCTCATCGATCAATTCCTTCCCCTTCTCCCCGCTGTTGGCGGAATCACGGATATAGCAGTTTAAATCACTCCAGGAAATCATCTTTCGCAGGCTCTGAATGATCAGCTCCTCATCGTCAAGTAAAATGACTGAATAATACTCCACTCACATCAGCCTCCAAATCCTTCCGCACCGGCAGAATCATCTCCACCGATGCTCCCCACTCGGGATCACTGTAAACAGCAAATGTTCCCATTCCTTTGTAGATATAGCAGATCCTGTCTATCACATTCCGCAGGCCGATTCCAAGCTTCTCTGCCTGTTCCTTTGTATACTTTCTGCCCGCATATGCCCGGATAGCCTCCTGAATATCCCCGGGCATGCCCACTCCGTCATCCGATACCCGAATGCACACATCTTCTCCCTGTTTTTCCACATTGACAGTACAGGTCCCCCGATACAGGCTTTTCCGGATCCCGTGGAGCACCGCATTCTCCACAATGGGCTGCACCACATAGGCGGGAATCACAACCTCTCTGCATTCCTCATCTGCCACGATCTCATAGTCCAGCTTTTCTCCCTCAATAATCTTATAAATCTTCAAAAAGCTTTCCACACAGTCCAGTTCGCCGCCAATGGTGCAGAACTGCTTTTCATCCATCTGTGATTTCATCAGCTTTGAAAAATGGATGGTGAGAAGCCTGATATCCTCGCTTCTTCCCAGTTCAGCCAGGGCGTTGATACACTCCAGTGTGTTATAGAGAAAATGAGGTTCGATCTGCTTGCGGAGCATGGAAAGCTGCATATCCCGGAAGGCAATATCCCCCTTTAGATTCTGATTGACCAGTGCATCGATCTGATCTGACATATCGTTGAATCCCATGGCAAGCATGCCGATCTCATTATTTTGTGAGTAATCCAGCTCCACCGCATAATTGCCGTCCCGTACCTTGCGGATCGCCTGGGAAAACGCCTCCAGCGGGCGGATGATCCGGTAGCCGATCACATAGTGTATCATGGCAATCAGCAGAAGGCTCAGGCACACGAAGATCAGGGTAATGTACAGAATCAGTGTCTTTCCTGTAAATACCCGGTTCCGTTCCACCGCACATACCAGAAACCATCCGTCATTCATAACTTCTGTGCTGCAGATCAGCATCTTCCCCCTGCCGCCGGCCGAAAGAAAAATCCCTTCTCTGCAGTCCCCTGGATCCGTCTTTTGCAGCATGGCCTCAAATTCGGCGGTATCCCCGCTGCTGCTGATCACGGTTTTTGCCACACTGTCATACAGCATCAGATACTGCATCTGCTGTCCTGTAAACAGATCCAATTTTCTTCGCAGCTCTTCTTTGTCGTACACAAAGGAAATATAGGCTGCCACTTCCCAGTCTTCAAGGGTCCGGATGGCCCGTTTATAAATCACCTGGCCATCCACAGACTCCAGCCTCACTGCCCCTGTCCGGTCATAGCTGTCCACATCTGTATGCGCCGGAAGCTGATATGTCTCCGCCCGGTTAGGCGCACGGACCCATTTTGTAATAAGAGCTCCGTCCAGATCATAGAGATACACACCGCTGATCACATCCATGGACATGATACGTAGCGTAATAATCGACCGAAGGTCTTTGGCCAGGATGGTTCCCTGGTCCAGAAGCTTCAGATTGTCTCCAATCGTTCCATCCAGTGTCACAAAATCAATCTGCTGCTTGAATGCCTCCGAATTTTCATCCAGACGATCCCCCATAGCCCGGGTTAAAGCCTGTATGGAATATACCGCACTTTTCAGTTCGGTCTTGGAAATCATGACATACATGCTGGCGCCCATCAGCACCAGCAGTACTATCAGCAGGGCAATAAAAACCAGCAGCTCCTGTCTCAGGGAAACCATGTATTTTCGTTTTTTCAATATCCGCTGCCTCTCTCAATTCAGCCAAAATATTTTTTCAGGAATTTCAGGTACTGTTCCCAGTCATACTCCGTAATCCCATGGGTTCCTGTCCTGACATGATAGGCAATATCCCCATCTGTCAGCGGTGTATTTACCGGAGGAAATTCTGTCTCGGACAATCCCTTTTTCCCCAGCAGCTCATAGACCGGGCCTGCCAGTATCGCAGCCCGAAATGATGCCTGGGGATCACACCAGTCATCTTCTATGGCGTCAGAGATATACAGAGGCCTTGGAGCACACAGGGCCAGCAGCATATGCTGGTCAACTGGCAGATCCTCCTCGCACTCCGCATACTGCCTGTATTTTTCACAGGTCCAATGGGGGAACCGCTCAGTCATATCCCGGATATGCTCTCCTGTCTTTCCCCGCAGAATAGATGCCCCGCCGCATCCGCTTACCACAGGTATGACGGCAGCGATTCTCTCATCATTGGCCCCGCACCACAGCGCGGTTTTCCCTGCCCTGGAGACCCCCAGAACTGCCAGCCGTTTCTCATCAATATGAGGATCCTGGCACAGATAATCCACCACCCGGCTGGTTCCCCACGCCCAGGCGCCGATGGCTCCCCAGTCCGATTCTTCCTTCCGCGGCGAAAATTCCATAATTCCCCGTTCATATTGTCTCCCGTCCTCGCAGATGTCATTCGTGTGAATGAGAACCGCCGCATATCCGGCATCTGTGATTTTTTCATAGGGCAAGCGCTCCCTGCTCTTCTCTGACAGCTGAGGCGCTTCAATATTGTATTCCGATGTGTCAAACACATCAATCATCATGATGGCAGGAATCGGCCCGTTCTCCGGTTCCCGGTAATACATCTCAAAACGCAGACTGGTGAATGCGTCTCCTTTCTTAAAATAGATACGGCGGGCCTCATAAATAATATTGTTTTTCAGCGTATGCCGCACCGTATTGGAATACACCACATGATCCATGGGAATGTCCGGCATCTTTCCATACTCATAAGTCTCAAACAAACCCAGAATTTCCTGTCTGCGCACCCTCCATTCATCTGCATTCTTCTGTCCCGTAAGAATCTCTGGCAAAGCCATAATGCCCTCCTTTTCTCCCCTCTGGGGGATCGTTTGTTATTGTAATTCTATTTTAATTTCCTGCTGAAAAAAAGAAAGTCAAGTTATTTTACCTTTATAGTAAAATAACTTGACTCACTTTACTCTTTACCACATATGATTATTTATAGTTGACGATCTTCCCAAAATCCGGCTTCAGAGAAGCGCCGCCTACCAGGCCGCCGTCGATGTTGGGCTTTGCGAAAAGCTCTGCGGCATTGGCTCCATTTACCGATCCGCCGTACTGAATGCGGATAGCTTCTGCTGTCGCCTCATCGTAAATCTCTCCGATACATACGCGGATAGCTGCACATACTTCCTCTGCCTGGTCGGAGGTAGCTGTCTTGCCTGTACCGATTGCCCAGATGGGCTCGTATGCGATCACGGCTGCCTTCGCCTGGTCTGCCGTTACGTTCAGGAAGGCAATCTTGATCTGCTGGCGGATCCAGTCAATGGTGATTCCCTGCTCTCTCTGAGTCAGGGACTCGCCGCAGCAGATAATAGGAGTGAGGCCATGCTCAAACGCCTTCAATACTTTCTTGTTAACCGTCTCGTCTGTCTCTGCAAAGTACTCTCTTCTCTCGGAATGGCCGATAATCACGTATTTCACTCCTGCGTCAACCAGCATCTTAGGAGAAATCTCTCCGGTGTATGCGCCTTTCTCCTCAAAATACATATTCTCTGCGCCGATGTGAATGTTGGTTCCCCTGGCAGCTTCCATAGCAGGAATGATGTCGATAGCCGGCACGCAGAACACTACGTCCGCCTCCTCGTTCACTACCAGTGGTTTTAATTCCTCAATCAAAGCAACTGCCTCTGTGGGAGTCATATTCATCTTCCAGTTGCCTGCAATAATCTTTCTTCTTGCCATGATCCTGCTCTCCTCTGTTTTTAAATTTTCCTTTAAAAGTCTGCCGCCGATCAGGCGGCATAAAATCAGGTATGCCCAATGTGCCCGCCAGACTTTCCCCGGCATAGGCAATCCAGTACGAATCGTACAGGGAAATTGTCACTGACAATTCCCCTGTAATCTGTCCATTCCCTCTGAATCACTTTTTATTTGTCATCAGCTGCCACAACACCGGGAAGAGCCTTGCCCTCCAAAAATTCCAGAGAAGCGCCGCCGCCTGTGGAGATATGGCTCATCTTATCTGCAAAGCCTAACTGGTTTACAGCTGCTGCGGAATCGCCGCCGCCGATGATGGTGGTTGCGTCGGTCTCAGCCAGAGCCTTTGCCACAGCGATGGTGCCTGCTGCCAGCGTAGGATTCTCAAATACGCCCATCGGTCCGTTCCATACAACAGTCTTGGCAGATTTAACAGCCTCTGCATAAGCTTCCGCCGTCTTCGGCCCGATATCCAGGCCTTCCATATCAGCCGGAATCGCATCGGAGGAAACAACGCTTACTTCGATCGGCCCGTCGATGGGATCCGGGAATGCTGCTGCGATGGTGGTGTCAACCGGAAGAAGCAGCTTTTTGCCCAGCTTCTCGGCCTTCTCCATCATCTCCTTGCAGTAATCAAGCTTGGTATCGTCAACCAGAGAGTTGCCTACGCCCTTGCCCTGTGCCTTTAAGAAGGTAAATGCCATGCCGCCACCGATGATTAAGGTATCGCACTTCTCCAGCAGGTTAGAGATAACATTCAGCTTGTCAGCCACCTTCGCGCCGCCTAAGATTGCCACGAATGGTCTTACCGGGTTCTCCACTGCATTTCCAAGGAAATCGATTTCCTTCTGCATTAAGTAACCAACTGCGTTGGAACCGCCCTTTGCGGTGATAAACTTTGTCACGCCTTCTACGGAAGCATGGGCTCTGTGGGAGGAACCGAATGCGTCGCATACATAGTCATCTGCCAGGTCAGCCAGCTCTTTGCTGAATTCCTCGCCGTTCTTGGTCTCTTCTTTGCCGCGGAAACGGGTATTCTGAAGAAGCACCACATCCCCTTCCTTCATCCCTTCCACAGCCTTGGCAGCTGCCTCGCCTGTTACATTGTAATCTGCCACAAAGTTTACTTCCTTGCCCAGCTTCTCGGACAGTCTCTTGGCAACCGGAGCCAGGGACTCACCCTCGTTGGGGCCGTTCTTTACTTTTCCTAAATGGGAGCAGAGAATCACCTTTGCGCCTTCACCGATCAGCTTGTTGATGGTAGGAAGTGCAGCCACGATACGGGTCTCGTCCGTAATCTCGCCGCTCTTTAACGGTACATTAAAATCACAGCGGACCAGTACTTTCTTGCCTTTTAAATCTTTCAGATCATCAACGGTTTTCTTATTTAACATAATTGTCTTTTCCTTTCCTTCATTGATATTCAAGTCTAAATTCATAAAAGGGTCCGGTCCCAATGACCGGACCCCTAATGGATCGCTTATAAAACTTGTCCTGTTTCCAAAGCTTATGCTAACTCAGCGAAGAACTTAATGGTTCTTACCATCTGGCTGGTGTAGGAGTTCTCGTTGTCATACCATGAAACAACCTGAACCTCATACAGATCATCAGCAATCTTAGCTACCATAGTCTGTGTTGCATCGAACAGGGAACCGTACTTCATGCCGATAACGTCAGAAGAAACGATAGGATCCTCGTTGTAGCCAAAGGACTCGGAAGCTGCTGCCTTCATAGCTGCGTTGATGCCTTCTTTTGTAACGTCTGCACCCTTAACAACTGCTGTTAAGATGGTGGTGGAGCCTGTAGGAACCGGAACACGCTGTGCGGAACCGATAAGCTTGCCATTCAATTCCGGAATAACCAGGCCGATTGCCTTAGCTGCGCCTGTGGAGTTGGGAACGATGTTGGCAGCGCCTGCTCTTGCTCTTCTCAAATCGCCTTTTCTGTGTGGTCCGTCAAGGATCATCTGGTCGCCGGTGTAAGCATGGATAGTGCTCATGATACCAGACTGGATCGGAGCAAAATCGTTCAGTGCCTTTGCCATAGGAGCCAGGCAGTTGGTTGTACAGGAAGCTGCGGAAATGATGGTATCCTCTGCAGTCAATGTATTCTCGTTTACGCTGAATACGATGGTTGGAAGGTCATTGCCAGCCGGTGCGGAGATAACAACCTTCTTGGCACCTGCATCGATATGTGCCTGAGATTTTGCCTTGGAGCAGTAGAAACCGGTACACTCCAGAACAACGTCAACACCAATCTCGCCCCAAGGAAGATCAGCAGCATTCTTCTCTGCATAAATCTTGATGGTCTTGCCGTCTACAGTAATGGAATCCTCTCCTGCCTCAACGGTGTGCAGATTCTCGCCGATTCTTCCGGTGTATCCGCCCTGTGCGGTATCATACTTCAATAAATGAGCCAGCATCTTCGGATCTGTCAGATCGTTGATTGCCACGATCTCATATCCCTCTGCTCCGAACATCTGTCTGAATGCCAGACGGCCAATACGTCCAAAACCATTGATTGCTACTTTTACTGCCATGATTTTCATTCCTCCTAAAGAATAAATTAAGTTGCTGATCGTTAAAATATAATCAACCTATCAATTATTTTACCTAACTTTTCTGGAAATATCAAGCATTTTTTAGTTTTTTACGGGTATTCCCATTGCACCCTCGATGCAGAGAAAAAATTGTGCAAAATACATGTAATTTTTTCCTATACAAAGACATTTTGCACAATTTTTTATATAGAGTGTTGTGCGAAAAGCACACCTATATTTCATTTTTTATATATCCGGCCAGGTTGTAGGCATGGTCTGAGATTCTCTCCAGATTGGTAAGAATATCCAGGAACACCACGCCTGCCGACGGGATGCATCTGCCGCTGGAAAGCCTTTCGATATGCTTCTCCCGAAGCTCTTCCTCCAGGCTGTCCACCTCATCCTCATACTGGCTGACCCTGCGTACACAGTCCATATTTCCGCTTCTGCGGGCCTCGATGGCATTCTCAAAGGCCTTGAAGACACTTTTGCTGATCTCTCTTAAATCCTGCACCCCGGTCTCCGAGACCTTCAGGTCATGCTCCATCAGGTAGGAGGCGCATTCCGCCAGATTTTCCGCATGATCCCCTACTCTTTCAATGTCACTGACACTGTAGAACAGATCATTCACCACCCGTTTCTGGTGTTCTGTCAGAGACAGATTGTCAATCTTAATCAGATACTCTGTCAGACGTTTTTCCATCCGGTCTATCATCTCTTCGGTTCTATAAACCTCCTCCGTCTCCTCCAGGCTGCCGTTTAAGATAGCGTCAATCCCCCGCTTCACATTTTTCATGGTAATCTGTCCCATGTGAACCACTTCCATGGCAGCTACCTCGATAGCAAAGGCCGGGGATTCGAAAATACGCTCATCCAGATGTTTAATGCTTGTCTCTTCCTCCTCTTCTCCTCTTTCTGCTTCCCGTATCTTATCTTCCTGGCTTTCCTTCACAAGCACGCCGGATAATTCCACCAGCTGATTGGCAAAGGGGAATAAAAGAGTGGTGTTAACCAGGTTAAAAATCGTATGGAACACAGATATCTGAACTGCCGTAATGCCTCTGGCCGCCAGGGCAGGCCGCAGGGCAAACAAAAGAAAGCTGCCGGCGCCAAACAGAACCGCCCCCAGTACATTGAAGCTTAAATGCATTACCGCCGCCCGCTTTGCCGTCCTGGTACCGCCCATACTGGACAAAATAGCCGTGACGCAGGAACCGATATTCTGCCCCAGCGTAATATAGATTGCCGCATTGGTAGTCACAACACCGTTCATAGCCAGGGTCTGCAGAATACCCACGGAAGCAGAAGAGCTTTGAAGCAGGGCCGTAACCAGGGCTCCGATTATCATGCCCAGAAGAGGATTGCCTCCCAGAACTTCAAATGCCTTTGAAAAAACAGGCGCTTTGGTATAAGGCGAGATGGAGCCTGACATAAAGTCCAGGCCTATAAACAAAAGCCCCAGTCCTACGAAAATCTCGCCAATAGTGCGCAGCTTAGGCTTTTTAGAAAACAGTATCATAAGCGCTCCCATTCCCAGCAGAAGAGGCGCATAAAATACCGGCTTCATAACCTCCATGGCATCTCCCAGCTGGCTTAGGGATACAATCCATGCGGTGATGGTTGTACCGATGTTGGCGCCCATGATGACCCCCACCGCCTGGGTCAGGTTCAGGACACCGGCACTTACAAAGCCTACTACCATAACCGTGGTGGCGCCGCTGCTTTGGATGATCGCCGTAATCAGGGCGCCCAGGCAGACCGCCATCAGGCGGTTATTGGTCAGCATTCCCAGGAATTGATTCATCTTGCTCCCGGCTGATTTCTGCATTCCATCTGCCATAATATTCATTCCGTACAGAAACATTCCCAGTCCGCCGAAAAAGCCGAACAGGTTTGAAACATCGTTTATTGTCATTTAATCTCCTCCGTATTTTGGGGATAGCTCCTGAAAGTGAAAGCTTTTCGTAAACCGTTTTTCAGGATAAACAGGCGAAACAAAGCCATAATATCATAGAATGGTTGGATTTGCCAAGGGCTTTTATATTTAAAAAGCATTTAATCTTGCAATTCTCCCGGTAATATGCTACTTTCATAAAAGATTATTTTACCCGGAGGTACTTATGATTAGTGATTTTCATCTCCACACAAATTTTTCAGGAGATTGTGATGCCAGGCCTGAGGTACAGGTAGAAAAAGCCATATCTCTTGGAATGAGCCGAATCTGCATCACAGACCACCATGATTATGATGTGGTAAGCGACTGCAGTTTTGAGCTGGATTTTCCGTCCTATTTTTCCGCCATGGAACGCTTAAGAGACCGGTATAAGGACCGGATTCAGATTGAGATTGGAATCGAGCTGGGACTTCAGAGGCATATTAAAGAATATCTGCAGAAGGCCAGCCAGGCATCTGCCTTTGACTTTATCATCGGCTCCAGCCATTTTATTGACGGCATGGACCCCTATTTTCCGGCCTTTTTCGAAACCCGCAGCGAGAAGGCTTCCTATGAGCGTTTTTTCCAGGTAAGCCTGGAGAGAATCCGGGATTTGGACTGTTTTGATTCCTATGGACATCTGGACTATGTGGTGCGCTACGGGCCTAATAAGAATCAGGAATACCGGGCGGAGGAATATCTGGAATACATTGACCCTATACTGAAAACACTGATTGACAAGGGAAAAAGCCTGGAGTGCAATACAGGAGGCTTCCGCTGCGGCCTGGGACATCCCAATCCCTGTGAGGACATTCTGCGCCGTTACCGCCAGCTGGGAGGAAAACTTCTGACCATTGGTTCCGACGCCCATTCTCCTGCCTATGTGGGTTATGAATTTCAACGGGCAGCTGACCTGTTAAAAGCCTGCGGATTTCAATATTATACGGTCTATCATCAGAGAAAGCCGGAATTCCTGCCGCTGTGACGCGGCAGGAGCTCCGGCCTTTTTGCCACTCTGCCTTCCCTGCCCGCATGGACAGCAAGACAAAGAGATACAGGTATGCTATGCTCTTTCAATCACAAATTCTACGGTCTGGTCTTCTTCTGCGCTGATACAGTATTCCGGGTGTACCGGCGCTCCCCAGCTGTCGTCGCCTCCCACGCCCCGCTGGGCCCCCAGAATGCTGACTACCGTATAATGAGGCGGTACCGGAAGCTCTTCCTCATGCATGGCACTTTCCAGCTCCTGGGCCGTATAAGGCAGAACGTTCATGGAAAATGGAGTATCTGCTGCAGTTATTTTTATCTTATGGCCGCCTGCATCTGTCAGAGCCAGCCAGCGCACCCCTTCTCTGCCTCCGCATTCCTGAGGCTTTAGATAGTGAGACAGGTTTCCGGTTGGTGTGCCCTGGAAGATGCCCAGCCTGGCTCCCCATGCCCGGTCGCTGTAATTTTCCTCCGGCCCGTATCCGTAGTATTGGAACTGGTTCACCTCAGAGGTCATCTTCCAGCGCATTCCGAACAGCGGAAGCTGGGGAAGGCCTTTCTGCCCGAAGAACCTGGCTTTTACCTGTATCTTTCCGTCAGGATATACCACATAGGTTACCTGGGTTTTGGCGGCAGGATGTACCGGCAGTCCGTATACGTAAGAGACTGTCACTTTTTCCGGCTCTTCCCTTATCTCTATCTGGCTGTTGTTGTACTGCCAGAACTGGTCGGCAGCCAGCCACATGGAGCTGGCAAGGCCAAAGCCGTTTCCTCTGTCATTGTCTGTGGCAGCACGCCAGTAAGAAGGCATAGGCGGCCTGGTAATCCACTCTTTTCCGCCGTAGCACAGGGACACCATGCCTCCCTCTGTCTTTGAAAACAGCACCAAAAAGCCAGGGCCCTTCACTCCCAGGTTAACATCTCCGTGGATAACATGGAAAGGAACACTGCTCTTTTCCGGTATCTGGCTTTCTTCCTTTTTTATAGAAGCAGCTATAGAAGAGACGGTTTCTCCAAAGGAAACTTCAAATCCTTTTTCTGCCCACAGGGTGTCTTCTCTCAATATGGCAGAGGCCTGATAAACATACTCTCCCGGAAGCTCCCCTCCAAAGCCTTCACACTCTGTCCAGATTTCCCACTCTTTTGTGCCATTGAACATTATCTTTCTTTTTTCATCCGGCCCTATGGGAGTGTCCGGCGAAAAGACGGCCTCATAGATAAGGTTTCCGTCCAGCAGCACTCTGTATACAAATCGGAACCCCTTTGTGTCAGTAAAAAGATTCCGGTTGTGGATGCTGACTCCTTCTCTGTCCGGCACAAGGACGAAATTCTGGTACAGCCCTTTTACCTCCTGGGCCTTGGGGGACGGCTGTCTTGTACCGTAGACGATTCCATTTCCGCAGAAATTATAATCCGTGGGGCGGTCCCCGAAATCTCCGCCGTAGGCCAGCACTTCTTTTCCGTCTATATCCTGGCGGACCAGCGCCTGGTCCATGTAATCCCATATAAAACCACCCTGGTACTTAGGATAGCGCTCCGCCAAATCCGTGTAATGTTTCATGCCGCCTAAAGAGTTCCCCATGGCATGCATATACTCACAGAGAATGAAAGGTTTTCCGGAACCGTTCTTTACATAGTCCTCTGCTTCCTCCGGCTTGGCGTACATCCGGCTTTCCATATCGCTGATATGGTCGAACTCCCGGTTCCAGTACACGCCCTCATAGTGCACCAGCCGGGAATCGTCCCGTTCCTTGAAGAAACGGCTCATGGCAAGGATGTCTTCCCCGGCATAGGACTCATTGCCGCAGGACCATATAAGGACGGAGGGATGATTTTTATCTCTTTCCACCATGGATTTGGCCCGGTCCACCACACAATCCTTCCATTCCGGAAGGCTGCCGGGCACATTCCAGGACGGCTCGCATTCTCCCATCTTCTGCCAGGAGCCATGGCTCTCCAGGTTGGCTTCGTCAATCAAATATATCCCGTAACGGTCGCACAGCTCATACCACAGGGTCTGGTTGGGATAGTGGCAGGTACGGACACTGTTGATGTTGTGCTGCTTCATGAAGCGGATATCCCATATCATGTCCTCCACGGTGACGGCCCGGCCCCGGCGGATATGGAATTCGTGGCGGTTGATGCCTTTGAACACCAGCCGTCTTCCATTGAGGCACATGATTCCGTCCAGCATCTCGAAGCTGCGGAAGCCTATGGGCTGAGGGATTACTTCGATTACATTTCCCTCCCTGTCCTCCACAAAAAGATAAAGCATGTAGCAGTAAGGCTGCTCCGCAGACCAGGGGCGGACAAGGGGTACGGATGCTTTCAGCTCCACAAAGCATCTGGATTGACTGCCCCAGGCTTCCATTTCTTCCAGGCTTTTGTCCCCGGTGGTTTTCTCTCCAGGCACGCCTTCCCCCTCTGCCCTTTTCTCCGGCAGGGCCGCGGCCTGCCTCTGCTGCCAGACCACAGCTTTGTCCCGGTCTTTTAATACGGCCTTTATCTGATACTGTTTTGAATCTCCGATTGGGGCAGCTGCTTCTTCACAGCCAGCCCTTCCGTCCACCAGCTCCAGCTGGATTCCAAGGCTTCCGTCCTGATATGCACGGTCCAGCCCTGCTTTTACAAATACATCCTGTATATGAAGCCTGGGGATTCCATACAGATACACATCCCGGAAAATTCCGGAGAACCGGAAAAAGTCCTGGTCTTCAATCCAGCTGGCGCTGCTGCGTTTATATACCTCCACAGCCAGACGGTTCCCTTTCTCCTTTACAGCGGAAGTAACCTCAAACTCCGAAGGGGTAAAGCTGTCTTCCCCGTATCCTACAAATACCCCGTTAAGCCATACATAAAACCCGGTCTCCACTCCCTGGAAAGACAGGAACACCCGTTTCCCTTTCAGTTCATCCTTTAAGTCAAATTCCCTGACATAGCTTCCAACCGGATTGTAATCCCAGTCAATCCTGGGAGGCCTAAGCTCCTTGTGCCCGTCCCAGGGATACATGGTATTAATATAATGCCGTTTGTCATATCCCTGGGTCTGGATATGCCCCGGCACCTGAATCTGATTCCATTCTGTAACGTCATAGTCCGCTTTATAAAACTCTTCTTTCCGCTGTGACGGTGAGTTTGCATAGGAAAAATGCCATGTTCCGTTGAGATATTGGCGCAATCCCATCTGATGAATCGAGTTTCCCTGCCTCTGGGCCTGCTGACTGTTAAAATACTCTCTGTCCATATCCGGCTCACTCTCATAAAAATAGTGGTCCGAATGGGCCGGAATCCGGTTTACCTCGTACACCTGCGGGTCTTCCAGCCATTTTAAATCCGGAATCTTACTGTTCATCTCATCCTCCATCCTTTTCGCTTATGTCCATATTTTGTATCTGGATTTTTCCATATAAAAATGCGAAAAAACCTGCCGAGGTCTTTTCGCACATATATAATGGAGACAACAGGACTCGAACCTGCGACCCTCTACACGTCAAGCAGATGCTCTCCCAGCTGAGCTATGTCTCCATAAAACTATATTTTACACAACAGATACAAATTTTGTACTACGGTTGTAAGTATACCACTTATTTTCAAAATCTTCAAGAAAAATTTTCTATTTATCCTTAAAGTGTTTGTACTTTTTGTTTTATAGCCTCGGTTCCTTCATGATGATATTCTTTTATAAAATTATCATATTTTGAGGATAATTGCAAAGCAAGTTTTTTTGCCTTAATTAATTCATAAAATGAGACCCCTTTTTCCATCTTTTCATAGTCCTCCATAGTAAAGGTGAGAATCGTTAAGTTCCGATTATTTTGATATTTTTCAATAATGCGTAAAACCTTTGTGAGTCCATATGAATCATGGTACTCATTTTCGCTGCCGCTCAATCCCTTCTGTGTAAATATGATACCAAAAATGACACCTGTACTTACCATTAAACTATAAAATTTGCCCACATAAGTAACACCTATGGGTGCATCATAATTTTTACATTCCCCTAAGGCAATATCTGAATCAATCTCCAATAAATCTCTTGAAATGTTATAAAAATAAAGTGCTTGTTTTCCAGCAGCGGACAGAGTTATTACCTCATCAATTTCGTTAGTTCCTGTATGTACATTACGGTAAATTTCAAAAAAATAAGATTTTTTAATAATAAATGCAACTAGATTCTCTAATCGCTCCCCCTTTTCTTTTGCTGATTCCCCCCATTATCAAAGGGCCTTTTGAGCTCCTTTAATAATAAAGAATACTCTTTTTTATCAGTATCTGTCCAGGAAGTCAGTTCATGGAATATGTCTACAGAGTCCTGTATTATCTCCTGCAAATATTGTTTAATGCTATAATTTTCATCTCGGGAATTTGTCATATATGCAGCACCTTATATAAAACTATTATATCATCAGAAACAGTCAGCGGTTTGTTGCAAAAGTCACAAGTAGATTTTTCATCAAAATCAGTTAAAGATTCTAAAAAAACACCTTTACTTCTATTGCAATCCATACAATATACTTCATATATCTTTTTTACAAAACCTCTGTTTTTCAAATCGTCCATAAAAAAATATGCTGTTTTAATATCAATGCACAATTTCGATTTCAAATGGCCTGGATAAATAAAATCTCCAGCATGAATAACGGAAAAAAACTCATCGCATTTTTTACTTTGGTATGACGTCAGGCGATATGCAATTTTCAAGTTCTCGATTACATTCAATAAGGTAATTTCTGACATAACCCATCATCTCCTTATCCCCCAATAATTCCCCATAAAACATAAACAGACTATACTCCATCCCTTTATAATTATGGGTAATACCAAATTTGATATCTTTATCGTCTAGCTTGACCTTTACCATTGGCATATCAGACTTAACTTCTATTTCTTTAATAAAAGCAACTAATTTGTCTCTGATTAAATTGGTATTAATATCTGTATCAAATAATTCCTTATTTTCCTCAATAAAATTACCTAATTCTCCCAGGATAGGCATAACTCCTTCTCCATCATCATACGCCTCTAAATAAGCCGTTGTTCCATTACGCTGCATTCTCTGTGCATAAATTGAGATATTATCCTTTTCTGTCCTGATATAGTCTATTACAGATTTAAAATCGATGTTTTTAATTTCAACTGTTAAATTTTTTCTTAAATAATCAAGAATTGTGTTTATTTTATCTCTATAAAAATTATATGAATTCTTATAAGCAATACCTACTCTGTCAAACCGCAATTCTATAATATTATGTTCTTTATCCAACACACAAATGATTGTAAATTTAATTTGGTTTCCGGTCTCATTATTCAAACGTTCAGAAAATTTAAAATATACTAAGTTATCCACAATATATAATGATGGTTTATCATAGCTATCAATCAAAGTTTTCCCATTTTTATTAAATAAATGCACAACTCCATTTTCAACAAGTTCTTCCAGTTTAGTAGAAGGAATCTCGGAACACTTAAAATAACAAAAATGACGATACTGCCTTCTATACTCAAATTCTCCAATATACTGCAGAACCCTGTCAGCATCCAAAATACTATTTATTTTTTCATCCAGCGTATCATATTCTGAAACATCAACAATATCTGCAAATTTAAATGAAATCTGATAGCTATTTTTCTTATTATCAACTACCAGCCCATCATTAACTGCTTGTTTTAGTAATTCCTTCTTCAGATAAGCCGGGTAAATATCCTCTACCGTTTTCTGAAAATTAGTCTTATATGCCAGCTCCACAACTTTCCCTCCTACTACAATGGAATGATATGCGCCACTGCGCGCCACCTGCCAGGTTGTCGGAATGCCTATAGATAAAGATAGTGTACCACACAAAAAGACTATATGCAATTTCTTTTAAATCCCAAACCAGTCTATTCTCCAAATAATCCTTCCACCTTCTCCTCTGCCCCCATCCTCCCTTTCACCTCCACCGCCGCCTGCTCCAGCCATCCCTCTTTTACAGGCATCATCAAAATATTCCCCTCTTTCTCTATCACTCCTGCCACCATCATTTTCTTCTGCCCTGCCTTCACCCACAGGCCTGCCGCCTCCACGCCTCCGAACAGCTGTCTGGCTAAATCCTCGCTTAACACACAGTAATCCTCCTCTTCTGCCAGCCCGTAACGCCCCGACAGTATATGGGCCGGTTCCACCAGTTCCATGGAGCCATACACGCCGATAATCTGAGCCGTCTGCCTTCTGCCTGTACTCACGGCGGACACGATTTTCTGGCTTTCAATCCTCCACCCGGCTATCCTGGTGATTCCCAGAGAACCGTCCTTCTCCCTCTCCTCTATGCGTTTCATGGTTTCCACATCCATTTCCAGCCCCCTTATATCCATGCGGATGCAGCACGGCATATCAAACATCAGGTGCCAGGCCGCCGCCGCGCCTGCCACCAGAATCCCTGCCGCCAGTATTACCGCCAATCCCCATCTGACTATCCTCTGTCCCACCACCGCTTCTGCCCCCCTTCCTATAAAAGACTGAACACCCTAAGACACAGGCCTCACCCTGTCCCCCTCTCCGATGGTCTTGTTCTCCCCTGTAATCACCCTGTCCGTTTCAAAAACAGCGCCCTCCACAGCCGCCTCTGCATCCCCTTTAAAAATCACCTGCACATCCACCCGTTCTGCCCGGAACTCCTCTCCAAGGATGGAGGTCCTGGTTCTGGCCACCAGACAGTAGTACCCTTTCATATCCTTTCTAAGCCCTGTAACAGGAATCACCTTTTCAAAAATATCTGACTGTCTGGTGCAGGTATAGCCTGTCACAGTTCCCAGAGCCAGCTGGGTTCCCTCCAGGTCCGCCTGGAATATGCCGTCCGTATCCCCCAGCAGATTCATGCGGCCTATGACAGCCTCCTTCTTTCCAGAAGTTCCCGGAATGGCAATCTCAATGGTATCTCCCAGGGACAGCTCCTGCTCATCCTTGGCAAATGTGCCCTCAAACTGACAGTCTCCCACAGCCAGAGATACCAGTTCCTCTCCTGTAGCCGTCTTTCCGGCAGTAATCTCCAAATCCGCCACCACGCCGTTCTCCCAGGCTGTCACCTGGCCCCCTTTTTCCATCAGCTCCTCCAGCCGGTTTCGCTCCCTCTCCCTGGCCTTCCTGTCCAGCAGAAGCCCTTGTTCTGTCAATTTGGAAATTCGGTTTTTCTGTTCCTCCGACAGCCTGGCTCCCTGGTCCTGCTTCTGAGCCGCGGCCAGCTGCCACCTGGCCTGCTCCACGGCCTTCTCTAAATCCTCCAGCTCCTTCCTGGCGCCGTCCAGCTTCTCCTCCTCCTGCTTTACCGCCGCCTCATAGCTTTCTTCTCTGGCCTCCTGGGCAGTGGTCAGGCCGGACTGAATCCGGTCCTCCTGGTCATTGGCAAACTCCAGCTGAGAACGGGCTGCCTCTATCTGGCTCTCCCAGGAATTCTCCGTATCCTCCAGGTCTTCCCTGGCTCTCTCCAGCTGTTTTTCCAGCTTCTTAAGCGCCGCCTCATCTTCCTCTGCCGCCGAATCTATGGCTTCCTCAATGTCCTCTATTTTTCTCTGGGCTGCCCGCACTTCCCTGTCCCTGCTGTTTTTTGCCATATCCAGGCTATTTCTGGCAGATTCCCAGTCCCGTTCCTGCTGCATCCACAATTCCTCTTCTGTCAGATTCACACTATCAAAATAATCCTCCTCCAGACGTTCCAGGGCCTCATGATAATCCGCCTCAGACTCCTGAAACCCAAGCCGCCCTTCCTCAAGCTCTCTTTCCGCCAGGCTTAACTCCCACTGAGCCGCCTCTGTCTGCGTCATCTGCGTATAGCTTTCTCTGGAAATCTGTTCCTTCTCAAGAGACAGGGCCAGCTGCTCTATCTCCTGCGTCAGCTCCTCCCGTTTCTCCCCCAGGGCCTCCATGTCATACCAGAACAGAACGTCTCCCTCCTGCACCTGACTTCCCAGGGTCACATCCACCCGTCCAATCCGCAGTCCTCCCATAACCGTACGGTATGTTTTGTCTTTTACCTTCACGGTTCCCGTCCCTTCAATGACTGTCTCCACAGACTTCCGCTTTGCCTGAGCAGTCCGGACTTTCGGAATGGTAACACTGTCATAAACTCTGGACAATATCGTACATACCATCATAAAAATAAAAAATGCCGGCAAAGCCCACCGTTTCACCCCTGCCGTTTTATTTTCCTTCATCCTGTCTGTCCACCTCCTGCTCCTGCTGCTTCCCCCCTGATATTGCGTCACTCCTGACTCTGCTGCCCCTGCCGCTGCCTCACCCCTGGCTCCGCTCTGCTCATGTCACTGCTTCACCCCTGCCGCCGCCACCCCCTGCTCCAGCTCCTCCTGACAGCTGAGATACAGAAGAACCGGCAGAAGGCAGGTGACAAGAGCCGCCGCAAATGCCACGGAAGCCTTGTCCTCTGTAATCCCCGGCAGATACAAAGACAACGGCCACAGGTTCTTGCTTTTTAAATACGTAACCGGCTGTTCCAATGCATTCCAGCCTTCCACAAAGCTTAACATCAGCGAAGCCACAACCGCCGGATACCCCAAAGGCAGGCCCACATGAAAAAAGGTATAGAACTCCCCGGCACCGTCCAGGTAAGCCGCCTCCATCAGTACATCAGGAATGGTTTCAAATGTTTTCGTCATGATAAATACAGGCAATGTGGACCAGATTCCCGGCAGAATCAGGGACAGGTGGGAATCCAGAAGCCCCAGCCGGTCAAGAACCAGGTAGTTGGACACCTGGGTCACCTGAAACGGCAGAACCATAAGAATCACATACCCCCCAAACAAAAGCCTCTTCCCCTTAAACCGGAATTTTGCAAATGCCCACGCTGCCGGAGCCGCCACCGCCAGCTGCCCTGCCAGCACAGGCAGCACCTGCAGACAGGAATTCCAGAACATGACAAAAAATCCCGGGGAGCGAATCAGAAGTTCCACAAATGCCTCCGGGGAAGGATAAGACGGAAGCAGAGCCGCCCGGACCCTGTCCTTTCCCAGCCCCAGGGGAGACAGATACCGCCAGTACAGTTCATCCTCCGGCATCAGAGACGCCCCTGCCATCAGAAGAAGAGGTATCCACACCAGAAGACAGGCTGCCGCCAAGATTATCAGAACCATGCCGTTCCTCTTTTTCACGCCTCTCCTCCTTCCAGGCTTCCCTTTACATCCAATGCCGCCTTCTTTTATAAAAAATCCACACCACTCCTGCCGGTATCAAACATACCCCCGTCATCATCGCCGCCGCTGCCGTCATTTTCTGAATATCCAGGCCGAGAAACCAGTGGGCAAACAGGTGGGGAATCAGGTAGATGGAAGCATCCGGGTAGGAGCCTGCCAGAAGATAGGCCTCCCGGTACACCCGGAAGGAATTCACCACTGACAGAACCCCCACCATTCCCAAAGTCCCCTTAAGGCCGGGAATGGTAATATACCAGAACCTGGCCGCCGCCCCTGCCCCATCCATTCTGGCTGCCTCATACTGCTCCCCCGGAATCCCCTGAAGCCCTGCCAGCCATAGAAGCATATCGTATCCCGTATGCCTCCACAGGTAGGTCGCAATCAGCACCCAGAATGCATGCCGGGAAAATGCCCAGTCTGTCTCCCAGGCCTTTCCCGTCACCTGGGACAGCATCTGATTCAGCACTCCGTCCGGGCACAGCAGAATCCTCCACACCAGTACCATGCTGGCCGTGGGAACCGCCATGGGAAGCACCAGTATTGTCCGGCAGTTCTTTATGACGCTGCTTTTCTTATGTGCCTGTGCCCCTCCTGCTATGAGAAGTGCCAGTCCCAGGGAAATGGTCATCAGCAGAGGAATACACACCCCTAAAAACCGCACCGTATTCCCTGCCGCCAGCTGAAACGCAGAATTGTCCACCACCGCCTGATAATTTTGGAGTCCCGTAAACCTGCCTCCCATGGCATCTGTAAAAGACCGCTTCACAACATCCACAAACGGACCTCCCATAAACACTGCCGCCCCTCCAAGGCTGGGGGCTAAAAACAGCCATGGAACCAGCATTTTTTTCATCTTCAGATACGGTATTTTCATAAAAAGCCCTCCAGAAAATTCCAGTGCATTCAGCAAGGCAGTACTGGCCGCTACTCCGCCAGATAGATAGACATGGTCCTTAAAATTTTATCCGCCGCCTGTTCCACGCTTTCCTTTCCGTCCAAATAATCCCTGGCTCCCTCCTCAACCATCTGCATGACGGTCCAGTCAATCCGCACAGGAACTTTCAAAGTGTCTGCCATAGCCCCAATCTCCTCTCTCACCTCTCTGGAAGGATATTCTGCGGAAATGTGATAATCTCCGATACCGCTGCCTACGGAAAAGCCTTCCTTGTCCTTTTCCGTTATAAAGGCCATGGCCTTTTTATTCACCGGAAACCCGTCATACAGCTCTTCCTTCTGCACCTCATAGGACAAAAGACAGCGTATAAACTCCTTGGCCAGCTCCTCATTGGCAGTGGAATGATTGACAGACGCCAGCATAAAAGGCCGGTATAAATCTTCCGCCGGAACCATCAGGGTTCCCGGGTGCAGCCTTCTTACCTCCGCCGCAATGCACAGGGTGCCGTACCCGTCTGCCTCTTCCGTGGAGCTGTCCGCTCTGCCGGCATCATACTGGATGGAATTATCTATAATTCCGTCGTCTTTCACATAATTGCTGGTCCATTTCTCTTCCATCTCCTCCTCTGAAAATACGGTCTTGGCTCCGTTTGCCTCCCCAATGGCCTTCACCGTCTCCAGATATCGAATCAGCAGCCCCCTGTCTGCCAGCCCTTCCCGGCTTCCAAACAGCTCTTTGTATCGGAGAGTGGCTGTCATGCGCAGCAGATTCCCATAATTTTCCGTGGGAACCAAAGGCTTTTCCCCCTCATATCCCTTCATGGCCTCCAGACTGGAGTAAGCCTGGATGGCCTTCTCCTCTCCCAAAAGCAGGGGGAATGAAAATCTAGCCGGCACCTGATAAATCTTTCCGTCCTCCTCCTTCAATCCGTCCAACAGATTATTATACATTTCCCCGGAACTCTCCAGCTCCTCCACCAGACCGCTTAAATCCATTAAAATCCCCTTCTCTATATAAGAATCCGCCGGAAGTCCGTCCAGAATCAAAATATCCGCGCCCTTGCCGCTTAACAGCTCCGTATTCAATCCCTGAATCATTTCTTCCGTAACACTGCCCCCATCTTCCACAGCTGTCCGCACCTCCACTCTCACATCCGGGTGCTCACTCTGGAATTGGGAGGCCGCCTGCCTTACGGTGGAATGGTCCTTCAGGCTGTAGACTGTCAGGCCGGAAGGCGGCACCGCTGCCATATCCGGGTCATACACATAGTGAAACAGCAATAACCCTTTTCCTGCCTCCTCGGCAAAAAGCCCATAGTAATCCTGGCTCTCCCCTTCCAGAAAACCAGTCATATAGATACTGCGCATTCCCATATGGTTTAAGCTTCCGTCAATAAGGACTTCCCACATGCTTCCTCCTTTGCTGATGTGGGACAGCCCTACTTCCGTAGCCATGTAGATTCCCCCCTGCCCGTCTCCCAACAGCTCTGCAGCGTCCCTGGCTCCGTCAATTTCATCATAGGAAACTGTGTCGGTTATCCGTCCGTTCTTTAAGTCATAACGGACAATCTGGTTATCTAAAACCGTCACAAACTCCCCGCCCTCGCTGAAGCCCCGGGCATCGCTGGTGGTTCCTGAGAAATCCTTGGCCATAGAAAACAGCCGTTTTCCGGAGGCGTCATACAGGTATACCTCATAATATTCATAAATCAGAAAGCTTCCGTCCTCCAGAACCTGAAACTTGGGAGGCAGCAGCCCATACTCTCTTCCCTCCGTCGGGTCAAATACGCCTTCCAGGCATTCCGTCAGGCTTCCGTCCTCCTCCAGTCTGAACAGGTGGTATCTGTAATCCCCATCCGTACCTCCCAGATAATAGCTTCCATCCTGCCCGTAAGCAGCCTCCATCAAGTCAATTCCTTTTTCCTTCAAAGCGTCATTCCCAGCCCAGTTCTCATCCTTCTCCCAGATTCCGTCCTGATATACATAGTGGAATGCGTCGGATATCCCATCGGAATAATAATCCCCTTCCTTTGTAAACAGCTCCAGGCTGCCGCTCTCTCCCTTCATAAAACCACACTTCATATGGTTCTCCATCTCCTGAGGCAATTCTATCTCTGTCTCCCCGTAACGCCCCATAGCCCCAGGCTCTTTTGCCTCCTCAGACGGCAAAACCGTGCTGCCGTCTCCCGGCCCGCTTTCCCCTGCCTGTGCTTTCGTCTTCCCTGTGTCCTCTATGGTACCTCCTGCCTTTTTCTGACAGCCGCCGAGACTGCCCAGCACCAGGCCTGCCATCAGCAGCCATGCCATCCCTTTTTTATGTATTTTTATCATCATGGTCCCCTTTCCTTTCCGCAGCGGCCTATAAGCGTCCGCCCCTGCCTCTTTGTACCAGCATATCAAATATTTCTCTAAAAAAACTGGAAATCTCAAGGGAGTTTTTAAAGATTTTTTAGAGAAATGTGTGCTATACTAATTTAAAGAACGTTGGGAATCTTCGGATAACCTGTCATTTCGTCAACATTTATCTCTTAAGATAACGCAGCCCTGAAAGAGAATGAGATTGTTTTCTCTCCCAGGGCGGACCCGCCACAATTTCACAAGCAAAACCAATGCATTACACAAGGGGATTCTTACATGAGAATTTTAGTAATCGAAGATGATAAAGACCTGTGCCGCCTCATCTGCCTGGCTCTGGACGATGCCGGATACGACACAGACCACTGCCACACCGGAAGCGACGGCCTGTTCTACGCCCAGAATCAGGTCTACGACGCCATTATTCTGGACCGCATGCTGCCGGAAATCGACGGCCTTACGGTCCTTGAGGCTCTCCGCCGCCGCAGGCTTCAGACCCCGGTGATTCTGGCAACTGCCTTAGACAGCCTTCAGGACCGGATAAACGGCCTGGATGCAGGCGCCGACGACTATCTGCCAAAGCCTTTTGCCGTGGAGGAGCTGCTGGCCCGTGTCCGGGCCGTCACCAGAAGGTCCGGGAATCTGCTGGTTTCCTCTGACTTAACCATCTCCGGCCTTTCTCTGAATCCGGACAGCCACTGTCTGTGCTTTGGCGGCACTTCCCTGACTCTTTCCAAAAAAGAGTCTGCACTTTTAGAATATTTTATGAAAAACCCCAACCAGACGCTGCCCCGCTCCAGGATTCTTTCCTATGTGTGGGGCTCCTCCTCCGACGTGGAGGAAGGAAATCTGGACAACTACATCTATTTTCTCCGCAGACGGCTGAAAGCATTAGAGGCTCCTGTGAAACTGACTACCATCCACGGAGTCGGATACCGTCTGGAATCACCTAGTGAAAGGATTCCCTGCCCATGAAAACCCTGCGAAAACGCCTGAGCGCCCTCTATACCATTACGACGGGAGCCATCCTTCTCCTGGTCATCGGAGCCTTTCTTCTATCCTCCATCCAAAAAACCAGGAATGCACAGCTGCAGCAGTTTCAGGTCATCTGGAACTCTTTAAGCTCCAGATTTCAGTCCTCCCACGCCTTTTCCCACGGATATCTAGCCCAGACAGAGGCAGAGTATCACATGATTATCCACATCAGCGAAAACGGCATCCCCTTTTTCTATCCGGGCTCCTGGAAGCCTGAGACAGACCGTAAGGTTCTGATTGAGCAGGCCATTGCTTTGGCCAAAACCCAGGGCGTTTCTGTCAACCGTGCCCCTGTGTCCTCCCCCTCCAATACAACTTCTCTGATAACCATGGAGGGGAACCGCGGCGACCGCTACTACGTTATGGTCCAGGTGATGTCCACCAGAAACGGAGCTAAAAGCATCTGTGCCATCTCCTACATCCCCCCTGTATGGGATGCCCTGAAAAATACAGTTCTGTACCTGTCTCTGCTGGCAGTGTCAGGAATCCTCTGTCTGTGGCTCATCAGCTGGGTATTTGTGGGATGGTCTTTAAAGCCGGTGGAAGAAAGCAGGCAAAAGCAGGCCCGGTTCATCGCCGCAGCCTCCCACGAACTGCGCTCCCCTCTTGCCGTCCTCCGCTCCGCCGCCGCTGCCATGTCCGATTCTCCGCAGAAAAAGGACACACTCCTTCCTCTCATAGACAGGGAATGTGTCCGTATGTCACGTCTCATTGACGATATGCTTCTCCTCGCCTCTGCCGACGCCAGAACCTGGAGCCTGCAGAGGAAAGAAACCGATATGGATACTCTTTTAATTGATTTGTATGAAGCCTTCCAGCCTGCCTGCCAGGAAAAAGGCATTTCCCTCCATCTGGATCTGCCTGCAGATTCCCTTCCCCATGTCCTCTGCGACCCAGACCGTATCCGGCAGGTTCTCATGGTTCTTTTAGACAACGCGGCATACTATACGCCCGCCGGCCGCTCCATCTTCATCCGGGCCCGGGTAAATGAGCGGAAGCGTATTCTGGAACTGCAGGTGATGGATGAGGGGTGCGGCATCGCCCCTGAAGACAAGCCCCATATCTTTGACCGTTTTTACCAGGCAGATTCTGCCCGCAGCGACAAACAGCACTTCGGCCTTGGCTTAAGCATCGCCAGGGAGCTGGTGCTTCTCCACCAGGGAACCATCGGCCTGGCTGACAATCCTGGGGGAGGGAGCTGCTTTTTTGTAAGGCTGCCCTGCTAACAGTACTGGTACTGCCATATTTTTCACCACTTCTTTTGGGGCATGAACAAGGTATGAAGCATGCTTCTTCTTCAAAATAAAACTCCCCTGAAAATGCTGCGCCTCTATATAAACATGCAGCAGCCTCAGGGGATTTCCACACACGGAGATGAAGGGATTCGAACCCTTGTGCCGGGATGAACCGACAAACGCATTTCGAGTGCGCCGCGTTATGGCCACTTCGCTACATCTCCATAATCGATGCCTTCTGACGGACAACGATTAGATTATACACAAAAAATGTGATTTTGAACAGTAGTTATTGAAAAATATTTTTCTGTTTTCCAAAAGACTATTTTCCAAAATACTGGTTGATCCCGTCCAGAAGCCCGGAGGCCAGTGTATCCAGCATTGCGTCTGAATGGTCGGAATTTTTATCTCCCAGCTCAATATCAATGGAAGGCACAGTGGAAAATGAGGTCTGTGTCAGATCCATCTCCATGGAACCGCCAGAAAAGATCTTTACGCCTGCGTTTTTCAGTCCGGCCACCAGGCTTTCGCCCAGGGCATTGTGTTTTTCCCAGTTTGATTTGACCGGCTCCATGCTGCGGTAGGAGGACACATTGGGAACACTCATATAGAATGCACCCTTATCGCTGGTAGTGGAGTCCCAGTGGAGAGCGATATGGCAGTCCGCCAGATTATTGGCCATGACTGTGCGGGCCACATTGTCCAGCTGGACATCATCGCTTTCCCGGATCATCAGCACATCATAGCCGGCAGCCAGCAGCTTATCCTTCAGCTTCCTGGCCATAGCCAGGGTCACCTTGGCTTCTGCAGTGCCGTCGGAAAATGTCATGCCGCCGGATACCGCCACCGCCTCTGTAGCCCCGGCGCCTGTCGTGCCGCCTGTCACCTTGGCTGTTCCGTCCGGATGGCATTTGGTCTTCACGCTTGATCCGCCCTTTGTTCCATGTCCGGCATTGACACAGACCGTAATTCCCTTGGGGTTTGCCGCCTGGGAGCGGTACAGGTAAGCAGACCCGGAATTAATTTTAGAGAAATCTGCATATTTCCAGGAAGAATCCAGCTTTACTTCTCCTGCCCCGGCTTCTGCCCCATTGCCTGTCTGAGCTGCCGGCTGGGTCTCTGCCTCCGGTTTGGACTGGGATACATATCTGGACGCAATAAAGCATTCCCGTCCCTGATACTGCACCCGGCTCCATGTATCACTGTAGCCGGTGCGCTTTAGCTCTGCCCCCTTGTTCAGGGCCGTAATCACCTGGCCGGATGTGCCTGGGGACATTCGCAGATTTACCTGATCTCCTGTCACATAGACTGTCTCGCTGACTTCCGTCATCACCCCGGTGGTTTCTGAAGTCAAAACCGTCTCTTTTTCTATGATATCAGCGTTTGTGATCTCCAGGACAGCCTCTTTATTCTCTCCGGCGCCGTCTGGGCTTTCCAGGCTGCCTGTATTATTGGAAGAAACAGTTTCTCCCGAAGCCTGTCCGGAATCTGTCCCTACGTCATATGGCTTATATTTCGGCTGACAGCCGGAAAGCATGGATGCAGCCCACAGGACCGTCAGCCCTATGGCAGCTACAGACAATTTTCTCCTCATATCCCTCGGTCTTTTCAACGTATTGTACCTCCTCCTACTACATAACCCTCATGATAAAATACCACAGCCTGTCCCGGGGTGATGGCTCTCTGAGGCTCCTCAAAGCGAACCTCCACCACATCAGGGGCGATTTCCTCTATGACACAGGGGGCCCCCTTGTGGCTGTACCGGATCTTGGCCCAGACCTTCATGGGTGCGCCCTTTAGCCCTTCGACAGACATCCAGTTCAGATGATCACAGGTCAGGGTATCTGAGAATACATCCCCACCCTCCCCGATCACCACCTCGTTGGATCCGGGGCGTATCTCCACCACGAAAGCAGGGCGCCCCAGGGACAGATTTAAGCCCTTCCTCTGCCCTATGGTATAATGGGTAATTCCCTTATGCCGTCCTAAAATATTCCCGTGAATATCTACAAAATTCCCTTCTGGAAGTGGTTTTTCAACATTTTCTTTAATGAATCCGGCATAATCGTGATCCGGAATAAAGCAGATCTCCTGGCTGTCCGGCTTGTGGGCCACGGAAATTCCTATATCCGACGCAATCTGCCGAATCTGGTCTTTTTCATACCGCCCCACAGGCATCAGAGTATGGGCCAGCTGACGCTGGGTCAGATTGTAAAGGGCGTATGTCTGGTCTTTTGCTGCGGTTACAGACTTTTTCAGAGCGTATCTGCCATTAGGAAGCTTTTCAATCTGCGCATAATGGCCGGTTGCAATGAAATCAGCCCCGATTTCCAGGCTCCGATTCAGCAGAGACTCCCATTTTACAAACCGGTTGCAGGCAATACATGGATTAGGCGTCCTGCCATGGACATACTCATGGATAAAATAATCAATGACATGGGTTTTAAACTCCTTCCGGAAATTCATCACATAGTGAGGAATCCCCAGCTTCCATGCAACCTGCCTTGCATCCTCCACGGCAGACAGGCCGCAGCAGCCACCGTTCTCCTCCTGCTGCCAGATCTCCATGGTAACCCCTGTCACCTCATATCCCTCTTGCTTCAGCAGATAGGCGGCTACCGAGGAATCCACTCCCCCGGACATGCCTACCACTACTTTTTTATTCTGCATCAATACTCCTCATCTTCATCATGCTCGCTGATATCAGACTTAGGCTTCTCAAGCCCTTCTATCGTAATCCCGTTTTTCTCGGCATAATCCCAGAGGGCGGCATGAATCGCCTCCTCTGCCAGTAAAGAACAGTGTACCTTAACCGGGGGCAATCCGTCAAGTGCTTCCATCACAGCTTTGTTGGTTACCTCCATAGCTTCCTGGACAGTCTTTCCTTTTACCATCTCCGTAGCCATGCTGCTGGTAGCCACGGCAGCCCCGCAGCCAAAGGTCTTAAATTTTACATCCCGGATAACCTGATTCTCATCAATGTCCAGGTATATCCTCATGATATCGCCGCATTTGGCGTTTCCAACGGTCCCCATGCCGCTAGGATTTTCCATTTCACCTACGTTTCTCGGATGCTCAAAGTGATCCATTACCTTTTCTGTATACATAAAGTTTCTCCTCATTCATCATTCTTGTATCTCTTACCGTGGTTTACAGATAAACCTATGTCTTTGTGTACTTCGCTTACCGGGCTGCAGCCGAAGATTTTCTCATAAAGTCCTCATACAGAGGAGACATATTTCTCAAATAGGCCACGATTTCTTTAATCTTCTCCACTGTATAGTCCATCTCCTCCCAGGTATTTTCCTGGCTTAAAGTCAGGCGCAGGGAGCCGTGGGCAATCTCGTGGGGCAGGCCGATGGCTAGCAGCACATGGGAAGGATCCAGGGAGCCGGAAGTACACGCCGAGCCGCTGGAGCCGCAGATTCCCTCCATATCCAGTTTAATAAGCAGGGATTCCCCTTCAATAAACTGGAATGCAAAATTAGCGTTGTTGGACAGCCGGTTGGTCCGATGCCCGTTCAGCCTTGTATAAGGAACTTCCTCCAGCACCCGTTTAATAAGGTAATCTCTTAGTTCCCTTTCTTTTTCCCCTCTCTGCTCCATATCTGCCATTGCCAGTTCCACGGCTTTTCCCATCCCTGCAATTCCGGGGACATTCTCCGTGCCGCCGCGGCGCTTCCTCTCCTGGGCTCCGCCGTGAATAAAGGACCGGCTTTTGATCCCGGTGCGGATATATAAAAATCCGATTCCTTTCGGGCCGTTAAATTTATGACCGCTGACACTCATCATGTCAATATTGTATGCGTCTACAGAAATCGGTACATGGGCATAGGCCTGGACTGCATCCGTGTGGAATAAAATCCCATGGCTTCTGGCGATCTCTCCGATTTCCTTTATGGGCTGTATGGTTCCGATTTCATTGTTTGCAAACATAATGGATATGAGAATGGTATCCGGGCGGATGGCTTTTTTCAGCTGATCCAGCTTCACCACCCCGTTCTCGTCCACATCCAGGTACGTAACCTGAAAGCCTCTCTTCTCCAGATATTCACAGGTATGAAGCACCGCATGATGCTCAATCCTGCTGGTGATAATGTGCTTTCCCTTTGCCTGGTATGCCTCCGCTGTAGCCTTGATGGCCCAGTTGTCAGACTCGGTCCCTCCTGCCGTAAAATATATTTCATTGGCCTTGGCGCCAATAGAGCTTGCAATGGTCTCCCTGGTACGGGCAATGACTTTTTTGCAGGGAGTGGAAAATTCATAAATCGACGATGGGTTGCCGTAATACTGGCTGAAATAAGGTATCATGGCCTCCACCACCTCCGGACGCGTCCTGGTAGTAGCCGCATTGTCCAGATAAATTGTCTGTTTCATATGTGTAATCCGCCTTTCTGTAGTATTAAAGTTAAAAGCTTCATCTACGTTTTCTATTATATAGTATATTCCTAGTATTGCAATAGGATTATTGTACTTTTTCAGGTACGGGGGATAATGTTTACCGGAAGGTCAAGTGTTGTATTTATATGGCATTTGGTTCACCTGCTTTCACAGCAGCATGAAAAAACCAGCCGTTTTTTCATACCGGCTGGCTTTATTATAAATACTCGTTCCCGTGTGTTTTTTATATTATGAAAACAAATTCAATCCAGTACAATGATCTGCTCCGCTTCTGTTCCCAGCTGGAAGCACTTTACCATACCATCTATTCTGGCCTCATAGCTTCCTTTAAAGCCATATATATCTATCTCTCCCAACTCACCTGTATTCCATGTCCCTCTGGTGTTCCACTCTTCTTTTATCAGAGTCTTAAGTACTTCATAAGCCGGTTTTTCCGAATTGTCTGTCCTCACCAGACCGGCCGGCGCTCCCAGCCAGGCCCCATCCTGAAATGCCCACGTGGTAATGGCTTCCACCTGTGGGTTTTCAAACAGGAGCCTGTAGAATTCCTCCACATTCCTGGCCTGGCGTTCTTCCCCTGCCGGAGTGGTGGGCCATTCCGAAATCTGGTAATCATTCAGATCCACAATATGCGGCGGCATGAGATGGCCGGATATAAAAGTGTTCTCCGTAAAATGGATGGGAAGACCGAACCGAGAGAACCGCTCCAGTATGTCCATGGTCTTTTCCCTGCCCCAATATCCCTGATGCTGGTGGGACTGGATTCCGATGACATCAATTTTGACCCCTGCTTCCAGACATCCTTCAATCAGCTCTTCATATTTGGAGCTGGTATTAAAATCATTTAAAAGCAGTACCGCCTCCGGATTACATTCTCTGGCTTCTGCAAAAACTTTTGACACCAGATCCACCTGTCCCAGATTCTTACAGATACGGGTAATTCCATTGTCATATTTGTCAAACACCGGCATGATCACTACCTCGTTGATCACATCCCACATATCGATTAGGCCTTTAAATTCCATAACGTCGCGGCGGATACGCCCCAGCTGCTTTTTTAATATCTCCTCATCGTTTAAATTCAGGAGCCATGGAGCTGTCTGGGTGTGCCAGCACAGGGGATGGCCTTTCAGCGTGACTTTTCTCTCTTTCAGCCACCGGGCTGCCCGCCTTATCTCCTGGGTCCTTGTCTTTCCCTCCACCTTCTCAAACTGTCCCCAGTAAAACGGAAGAGTCCCATAGTTGAAGATTTTCAGCCACTTCTCCATGCGTTCTTCATAAAAAGCCCTTTTAGCCTCTTCCATCTCAGGATCCGTCACATAGAGTGTCTCGAATGCTCCGCAGCCAAACAAAAAGCTGTGGGACATCTGGCGGATTTCCACATTTCTTTTACAGGCCGGCTTCCCCTCCCTGGTGCAAACCCGTATCCGTACATGGCCCTTTCTGTGCTGATATCTATCCTGATCTCTGCAAGGTTTTCCTGCCTGATTTTCTTCCCTTCTCTCCATCATTCCCTCCGGCTGCCGGATTATAATTTACATAAATTCTCTGGCTTTCCATCTAAATATGCGTATACATTGTCAAATTCGATCTTTGCTCTGCGCACCATGGCCTCCTTTGTAGCAAATGCCACGTGAGGCGTCAGCAGAAGATTCTTTGCATGGCAAAGGGGGTAATCGGCCGGAAGGGGCGGTTCCATATCGAACACATCAATGGCTGCTCCGGCAATCTTATCCTCATTCACCGCCTCCGCCAAAGCTGCATTGTCCACAATAGGCCCTCTGGCGCAGTTAATCAAGATCGCATCTTTTTTCATTTTGGCAATCATCTCTCTGTTGAAAAATCCTTTCGTGGTCTCATTCAGAGGAAGATGCAGCGATACAATGTCGCTTTCTTTTAACAATATATCCATATCTGCATAATGGATGCCTTCCTCCTTCCACTCTTGCTTTTCATGGCGGGCGTATGCCAGCACCTGGGCGCCAAAAGCCTTAAACAGCCTGGCCGTCTTAAATCCGATCTGGCCGCAGCCCACAATTCCCACGGTTTTCCCGCATATTTCCGTTCCCGTAAGGCCTGCGGAAGTCTTTCCATCTCTCACTGCCGAATCGCATTCCTGAATCTTGCGCATAACGGCAACCGCCATTCCCACAGACAGCTCCGCCACAGACTGGTTGGAGTATCCTGCGCAGTTGAGGATATCAATTTTCTTCTCTCTGCATGCCTCTAGTCCCACATGGTCGATCCCGGTAAATGCAACCGCAATGGCTTTCAAACTGTTGCAGGAACGCACCACCTCATCCGGATAAGGATTATTGGCAATCATAACAATCTCCTGTCCGGCTGATCTTTTCTTCAGTTCCTCAACCTCCGTTGTCTTTGTGTCATAGTAAGTAAATACATGGCCTTCTTTTTTCAGTCTCTCTGCCAGACTGTCAATCATCTCTCTGGGTACGCCGATTGGCTCCAGTAAACTGATATTCATGATTTTTCTCCCTTCTGTGCATATTTCACAGCATATTCATCGAATCCTCAAAGCATCGTATTCTCCCAGCCGTTTTAGCCAAAGATGCAATATCTTCCCCTCCATCCGCCACTTTACACTGCCTCCCATAAGACTTGCAACGCTTACCGGCTGTACTTCTGCGGCAATCTCAAGATGGATATTTTCCACCGGCAGCGGCTCAAAGAAGGTAAGCCCAAATGCTCCGCTGTTATTCACCAGCTGTACCAGACAATGGTTTCTGTCATCTTCCGATACCGTAACCTCCACCATAGGTGTCAGCTCTTTGGCTATGCTTTTTAATCCGCAGTGTTTCATTAAAACATCTCTCATAAAAGGAACCGTATTTCCATGTCCTGTTTTGCTGTAAAAGCTTCCGGGAAGCCAGGGAATTGTCAAAAACATCCCGGATCCGTAACGATTGACAATAAGTCCCGGATCTTCCCACACCTGTGTGGAGAAACAACATTCCGGCGGACCGAAAGGCTGACGGGGAATATATCGCAGGAACGTCTTGGAATCCTTATTCCACTCCAGGAAAAAGTAAGTGTCTCCCACAGGAATTGCATCCATCTCCTGATGAGAAGGAAAGACAGGCTTTTCTTCCTGAGGCAAAAGCAGCTGGGCCGACATGGCATTTCGTTCTTCCTTTCTTACATTCAGAATACCAGAGCTTTTTAAAAACTCATAAGTGCGGCTGCCTGCATCCCGGATTCGGTTTAACCCTGAGGCAATCACCGTTCCTCCCTGATGTACATAGAGGTCGATCTGCTCTGCCTCCTGCTTGTCCAGATCCCCCTCATCCCCCAGAATTAATGCCTGGTACTTGGATAAATCTGCTTTTTTCATGGCATCCGGAAGGATCTCAGCAAAAAGAATATGTGCTTCCGTCAGCACCCGGATCCAGCCTTTTTCCTCTTCTGAGGCAACCCAGCGATCCTTTCTTCTAAGCAGGACTTTCGCCGTGGAATGCAGACCTTTGTATTCCTCCTCATGAGCCTGGTGGAACCCAAAAATTTTTTTAACGGCCGAAAATCCTCTCCTGTCCACAGCCGTGTCCAACCTTCCGATAAGGTAAAAATCCAGCGCGCCCAGATTGGCCAGATTCTGCCACAGCCTCATAGCGTGCAGGCTGGGGCTGACCGACGCATGTCGCAGACCGTATCCCGGATAACTGACCGTAGTATTGGAACAGATGATCCCCGATGTTCCATCTCCAATAATAGCCCTGCAGTTGCTGGAAGCATGATAAATCCAGTGGGGCAGCCTGGTGCTTATCTCTGTGGCCGCCTCGATCCTCCCATAGTCCACGTCGTCAAAACAGATTTCCCCACTGATCCCCTTCAGGAAATCGGACATCTTTTTCCGGTAAGCTTTCACTGTGCTTTTTTGGAAAGCCTCATATTCTTTCCAGACCGGATCCTCCGGATTTTTCTCCTCCCAGGCCTGATCCGGAAGTCCTTTTCCTGAAAAGGCTTTAAATCCATTCCGGCAGCCGGTGCAATGGCAGAAACCATAATCATGAAACTCATAATCCCTGGTCTGAAATCCACCCATATTACAATATAATCCGTCAAACGGTATCTCCCGGAACAGTTCTTCTACCACTTCAAATGCATATTTCTGCTGATACTCACCGCACAGACAGGTCTGAACATAGCCGTTCTGCTCCATGACTCCTCCGTCCCTGGTGCGGAAAGCCCACTCCGGATGCATCTCATATACCTCCTGTCTCACCTTAGAAAAATCCGCCCTGGCAATCACCCGGATTCCTTTTTCATGACAGAGATCAACAATTTTTTTCAGACTGTCCCCTGTTAAATAGGGATTCTTTATATGAAAGGGCAGTTTCGTATCATATCCTGCACTGATTCCTGCCCCATTAAGCAAAACAACGGTAGCATGAAACTCCAGTAAATCCGCCACAAACCGTTCTGCCGATATATCACTCATGTCTATTTCACGCAGATTTGTCTGAATCATTCTCCATGGCTGTTCTTTCCACCAAGGCATACGTATTTCCTCCATATCTTACTCATCCTTTCACAGAGCCTGCGGTCAATCCTTCTATAAAGTAACGGTTGAATATCAGATAAACAACAATCATTGGGATCAAGGCGATGGAAGAGCCTGCCAGCATTAAATTCCAGGAGGATGCCGCCTCCCCTGATCCCTTTAAGTTCATAATCCCTACAATCAACGGCATGCGATCCGGATTAGACAGTGTAAACACCATGGGCATCAGATAATCATTCCAGGAATGGCGGAACTCCAGAATTGCTATGGTGGCAATCAGCGGTTTTAACAGCGGGAAAATGATTCTCCAGTAAATTCCAAAAAAGGAACAGCCGTCCACCTTGGCCGATTCATCAATCTCCCTGGAAATGGATCTGATATATGACCTGGTAATAAACAGATTGGTCACATTTAAACCAAATACCCTGATGATAACCACGCCCCACAAAGACTTATTGATTCCGAAAAATTTGGCAATCACAAAGGTCGGATAAAGTGTTAAGCTTCCCAGTGATACAAACATGGATGAGACAACCAGTCCGAACAGAAGATTCTTCCCTGGAAAATCCCCTCTTTCAAATACATAACCTGCGATGGTACTGGTCACAATCGTTCCTAACACAATAGAACCAGACATCACAATGGAATTAACGGTATACTTCTCAAAATCTGCCAGATTCCACGCCTGAATATAGTTGTCCAAAACAAATTTTCTGGGAAACAGACGGTTTCCTTCTGTCAGAAGCTCCATATTCCCCTTGAAGGAACCCAGTATGGTATAGAGGACAGGGAAAATGGCGATAATCAGGATAACCGTGAGAACCAGATAGATCATCGCGGAAGATATAAATTGTTTTCTTTTAACGTCGCTCATGTGTACTCCCTTTCCCCTCTAATCGATGCTGTGGCCGATTTTATTGCTGCACTTCATATATACAGCCGAGACACCGGCCAGGATCACCCCGGTTACAAGAGCCATGGCTGAGGCGTATCCCACCTCCACAGTTCTTCCGTCATAGCCAAAGAAATACTTAAATACATATGTCATTACCACTTCTGTCTGTCCTGCCGGCTGGCCATTGGTAGATGCAAGGATCAGATCACTCATCTTTAAACTGCCTACGATAGCCATCAGCAGTACAGCCTGGAAGGTAGGGCCTATCATAGGAAGCGTAATATAGAAAAATTTCTTTAAAGGAGTAATTCCGTCAATGCTGGCACATTCATACAGTTCTACCGGAACACTCTGCAAAGCCATGAGGAAGAAAATCATGTTAATACCAAAATTATTCCAGACCGATGCGATGCCCAGCACCAGCATAGCAGTCCCTTTATGGCTGAACCAGCTGACGGGCTTGTCAATCCATCCGATGCTTTGAAGCATGCCATTGATAATTCCATTGAAAGAGGCGAACATCAGTGAGAAAATAAGACCGGTTATAGCTGTACTGATAATCGCCGGCAGAAATAAAGCAACCCGGAACAAACCGGTAGCCTTAAGCCCTTTGTTCAGCAAAACTGCCAGCAGAAGAGCCAGCGGAATCTCCACCGCAAGTTTACCGAAGGATAAGATAAAGGCATTTACAATGGACTTCCAGAATGCAGGATCTCTGGAAAATACCCTGACAAAATTATCCAGGCCGTTCCAGGTCTCCCTGAAACCATTTGACTGATAGAGGGAATACCTGAGTATGTATAAGATCGGCACATACGTAAAAATAATGAATCCCAGCATCATAGGCGCAAGCATGATTATAGCCTGAATGGAATCCCCCTTCAGTCTGCGTCTCTGTCCGGATACGCTTCCTTTTTTCTTATTTTTCATCTTGACTACATTCCTTTCCCTTCACCGGTACACACTTATACTGGTAATGTCCTGTTCTGCTGTTTTAAAATGCTCTGTAGCTCCTTTACGGATATCTCACTTGGGGTTACCCCGTCTCTCACTGCCAGAGCCGCTGCCGCTCCCGCCGCTTCTCCTGTCATCATACAGAGTAAAATAGCACGGACACCGCTTTCTGCAACGTGATCTGCACTGATACATCGTCCGGCTGTCAGCATATTGGCAATAGAAACCGGAAGAAGGCTTCCATAAGGAATCTCAAAGATTCTCTGGTCAACAACCGGTTCATAGATATGACCCTTATAGCCTTTTCCTTCTACTTTTCCGTCTCCGTCCATATAGGCATCGGGAGCCAGCATATCATAGAATCTTGGAAATACTGCGATCACGTCATCGAAATGACGCTGGCTCTCCATATCCTCAATGGTCAGACGGTATTTTCCCCGTATCCTTCTGCTGTCACGGAAACCAATCTCCGGCGCTATGGAGGCCACCTCCGTGTCCCTCAGTTCCTCAAAATGCTCTTTCAGATAGCGGTAGATATCCATGACATACTGCCGGCATTCCAGTTCACCCTTAGTTAAATCCCTGACATCTGTGGGATCCAAGCCGTAGCTGCAGGAATAATTGACGTAAGAGATCACACCGCTGCCAGTCAGCCTGCCAAAGGGAAGATCCTGACGTTTACACGGAAGTCCTGTCCTGCCTGCCCGGTAGTCTTCCTTAAAGATACGTCCTATTTCATTTAAACGGTCGCCTTCGTCAAGAAGAGCCCTGGTATCCGCTCCCGCCAGACGCAGGGATACGGTTCCCGGCTGGCACAATCCGTCCTTTTCGCGGCCCTGTTCATAGGGAACTCCTGCCGCATAAGCCACATCTCCGTCGCCGGTGGTATCGATAAATACATCTGCAGTAACCGCCACAGGCCCTTTTTTCGTCTGAATCAATACGGCTTCGATCTTATCATCCTTCAGAATTACTTCATTTACAAAAGAATGGAACAGAATTTTCACCCCGGCTTCCTGAACAAACTCATCTAAAAATACCTTCAGATACTCGCTGCTGAAGCAGGTCTTATTGCGTTCTCTCCGATTATCATTTCCATACTTCTCATAGCATTTCTTTTCGATCTCTCCATAAATACCTTCTGACCGGAATCCTGTCTCCTTTAAAAAATAGTTGCAGTTTTCCACATAACATGCGGTAATATTCCCTCCAAGGTATGCTCTCTTTTCAAGCAGCAATACCTCTTTCCCCTGTCTGGCTGCCGTAACTGCCGCTCCGATTCCTGCGGGGCCGCCGCCTGCTACCAGGATCTGCACATGCTTCCACACTTCCAGCGTCTGTTCTTTTCTGACAACTTTCATTCTAAACCCTCATCTCTTTCTTAAGTGATTATGAAACAGGAGCCGCATCCTTAAATTTCTGCGGTCTTAAGAATACGGCTCCTGCTCTTTATAAACTATTGCAGCTTATTATTTACTTTTTTCAGCGGTGACCCCATCCTTCAGTTCATAAAGTGCGACAACCGATTGATCCGCCTTCTGAAGTGCATCGTTATAGCGCTTATCTACGTCTGCCATAATCCCATCCACATCATCCAACGCCCCATTGGCCCAGATATTGGCAATGGCTTCTCTGTATGTGGTACCTTCCACCGTAATCAAGGTATCCGGTACCGGCGGCATTGCAAAAATCTCATCAAAATTTGCAAAAGCCTCCCAGCCTTTCAGTTCCGGTGTCTTTGTTGCCATCTCAACAGCCTCAGTTCTTACCGGAATATACAGACCGTTCTCATACATCTCTGACGCATTCTTATCATCATAGAAGAATTCCAGAACCTTTAAAACCTTTTCTGGATGTTCCATAGCCTTTGTTCCCACACATAAAAGGTTTGTGGGATTGCCAAACCGCTTATAGGTTACCTGGTCTGCACTGAATTTTGGAACATCGATAACCTCCCAGTCACAGACTGCCGGGAACTGAGTAGTATAGACCGCACAGTCAAAGCTGGCCGCACCGATCATACCGATATTGCCTGCTGAGAACTGGGCTCTCACGCCGTCACCGTCCAGTGTCTCAAAACCCGGGAACACGCTTCCGTCCGCTACCATTTCATCAATGGCTTTGATCATAGGATTATAGGCAGAGTAATCAAATTTCTTTGCATTCCAGTCATATCCGTAATGCCCTGTATTCTGCCCTGCCGGCATAGTATAGAAAGAACTGATGGTCCACAAGGTACTGGAAAGCCCCAAACCATAAGCCTTGCCTTCCGATGCCTCCGTTATCTTGGCTGCCACATCCCTTACCTCTTCCCAGGTAGTAGGATAATCTGCTTCCGTAAGGCCTGCTTTTGCAAACAGATCCTTGTTGATGACAAATCCGTATGTAGTCAGGTTATATGGAAGCGTATAGGTCTTTCCGTTAAATACGTGTGACTGATTGGCCACCAGGTCTTTGTACTTCTCCAAAAGCCCTTCGCTTCCCGGAAGATCTTCAATGGGTGTTAGAAAGCCGTTATCCACAAAGTCCTGCATCCACTTGGAATCTGCACGGAATAAATCAGGAGCCTCCCCGGCCTGGGCCGCAATCTTGATTGTGTCAGAATACTTGTCACCGTATACCTTGTAGTCAATCTGAATCCCCAGTTCCTTACCCTCTCCGTTGTTAAAATCTGCTATCTGCTTTTCTCTTAGCTCCTGCTCATGTGCATTGTCTGACCAGACCGTAATGATCTCCATCTCTGCCGAAGCCTCTTTTTCAGCTTCTTTACTTCCGGCAGCCGCCTCTGTCTTGTCTGCACCGGAGGCAGACGGTGCTTCTGTCTTTTGGGTGTCTCCGGAATTGCCGGTGTTCCCTGAATTCCCACATCCTGTAAGTACCCCAGAGAGTACAACAGTTCCTGCCAAAAGAGCTGTTAGTGTTCTTTTCATGTTCCCCTCCTAAAATAGTAAAATTGTTTTAAGTTCCATTTTTGTTAATCAAAATTATATATCATTTTTTAAAATAAGTCAACATAAATAATATTTTTATTTTGTTTTTTAATAATATATTTCATTAATTGAAATTATTTACTTGAAACATATTGACATTTATGTAAAAAATCAGATATGATATTCCCGAAGAGATTTAAAATATGTTATACTTAGTTTACAATATATGGAAATGGAGACACTTAATAGAAAAAATGGAACAAACTAGCCGTTTAGCAAAGGATAATCAATCAACAGATAAGGTGCTGGCCATTATAGAATTTCTCTCCCGCTGCAAAGAACCTATGAGACTGATCGATATTTCTAATCAGCTTCATTACAATACCAGCACCACCCTGCGTTTTTTAAATTCTCTGGAACGCAACGGATATGTCTACAAGGACAAAGAAACTTTGAAATATCAGATGACATACAAACTATGTGGTCTGGCCAGCTATATCAGCAATCGCACCGGCATCGTGGAGATCGCATCCCTTCCTATGAAAAAGCTTTCCGCCAATCTGGGCGAATGTGTATGTCTGGCTGTGGCGCAGGATTACACCGTAATATATGTTCATGTGGCTGATGGCCCCGGACAGATCCTGCGGACTACCCAGCGAATCGGAAGTCAGGCTCCCATGCACTGTACCGGAGTGGGAAAAGTTATACTCTCAGAGTTTCCGGAATCCAAGATCGATCAGATGATACAACTAAAAGGCCTTACCCGTTATACAGACAACACGCTGGTCACAAAGGAAATGCTTGTCAACGAACTCCAGCTTATACGGCGGAGAGGATATGCTTATGACAACGAAGAATGCGATTTCGGAGCACGCTGCATTGCATTTCCAATAAGAGACTACAGCAGCAAAATCATAGCTGCGTTAAGCGTCACGGGCCCTCCTGGCCGAATAACAGATAACTTTATCAATTCTAATTTCAGGACTATTCTGGAGACGGTTCAGGATATATCTTATCAGCTGGGGTATCACGGCACCTCCCCGCATAAATAATATTACAGAAGCCGGCTGAAATTCTCCATATCAGCCGGCTTTGCAATATGACCCTTTATTTTCGTTCTAGCTTCCCTTCCTTCCACATATTTTATATCAATATCTTTCCCTTTGGAGTCTCCATGACCGATTTTTTCAAAAAACATACCTTAATCACCGGAACCCTCCTCTTAACCATTACCGGTTTTGCCACCAGGGTTCTGGGATTTTTTTATCGGATATTTTTATCTCGCACCATCGGAGCAGAAGGTCTCGGCATCTTTAACATGATCCATCCCATCTACGGGATCTGCTTTGCTTTGTGTGCCGGCTCTATCCAGACTGCCATCTCCCGCTTTGTCGCTGCCAATGCCCACAAGGGAAAACAGATTTTCCGAACTGGTCTGGTAATCTCCCTGACCATGGGAATCGTGCTGGCCGCTGCCATTGTCCGCCTCTCAGAACCGCTGGCTCATTATATTCTTCTGGAAGACCGGTGTGCCCCTCTTCTTCCTTTTATGGCCTTCTCTGTGCCCTTTTCTGCCATTCACGCCTGTATCAACGGATACTACTATGGTATGCAGAAAACCCAGGTGCCTTCCCTGGCACAGATTGCGGAACAGTGTGTTCGTATGGCTGCCGTATTTCTTATTGCCGATATCCTGAAGGAAAGAGGACAGGCGATAACCGTGGAACTGGCTATAATCGGTCATCTTATCGGAGAGCTGGCTGCCTGCTTTTTTTCCATATTCTGTTTCTGTCTCTTTACCCCCTCCTCCCGCCATTCTGATTCCAGCTGCCAGGCAGGCCTCCGCTCTTTTGAAGGCCGGCTTTCTTCTGCTGCTTTATCCTTCAATGCCTTCCGTGAAACCGCCGTCCCCCTCATGACCCTGGCTCTTCCTCTCATGGGTAATCGGCTGGTGTTAAATATCCTTTCCAGCGCAGAAGCCATCTGGATTCCCAACAGCTTAGGCTTTTATGGCCTTTCCAGGGAAGAAACCTTCAGCGTCTATGGGGTGCTGACAGGTATGGCTATGCCTTTCATCCTCTTCCCCTCCGCCATCACCAACTCCATGGCTGTGCTTTTACTCCCCACCGTAGCCGAGGCCCAGGCAGGGGGCAATGAATCCCGCATCGCCCAGACCATCTCCATGTCTCTGCGTTACAGCCTGTACATGGGAATCCTGTGTATCGGTGTGTTCACCCTGTTCGGGCCGGAGCTTGGCATCGGTGTGTTCCACGACGCTTCCGCTGGCTCCTTCATACAGATTCTGGCATGGCTGTGTCCGTTTCTCTATCTTGCCACCACCATGGGCAGCATCTTAAACGGGCTTGGGAAAACTACCACTACGTTTCTGCAGAATATTACAGCCCTGGTTCTGCGCCTGGCTTTTGTACTCATAGGTATTCCCCGGTTCGGCATCATGGCGTATCTGTGGGGAATGCTGGCCAGTGAACTTCTGCTGGCTTTCCTTCACCTCACCTCTCTTAAACGGCTGATTCCATTTTCCTGGAATGCAGTGGAGATGATCGTCAAGCCGGCGGCTTTCCTGATCATCTCCATCGGGGTTTACTATGCGGTTTTTTCTCTGTGGGATGGGTTCGATGGATTGGGGCTTTTTATCTCTACTGCCCTTCATATCGGGGTTTTGAGTTTGTGCTATGGGGGGCTTTTGGCTGTGTTTCATCTGGCGAAGAGGGGATAATCAACAATACAGTATGCAATCAGATGATAATATCCCCGCTAAGAACCATTCCTGCGCCCTTTCCATGCCTGATACGCAATCTCCATGAAAATCCTGTCTGTATCAGACAGATCGTTCTTCTGAGAGAACCTGACAGATATGCTTTTATCCTTATTGTGGAGGATCTGTTTTTCAAAGCAGCTGCATATAAATGCCATCCACAAATACTCATACTTCATAGGATATTCCGACGTCTTCTTATTCCCCAGCTTATGCAGTACGTCGCTCATATTATACGGTATATACAGCTCTTTCAGCTTCTGCTGTTTCTCATTTTCTCTCCTGCAGATATCCCAGGCATTTTTGTATATTACATCGCATATTTTTCCCACATCTTCCTTCTCAAAGGGGATGTCCGCCAGAATTTTCCTGAATTCCTGCCCGCTATTGGGTGCCTGCCCGCCATTCTGGTCTCTGTTTAAAAGCAGGCTGCTTTCAATGAGGAACAGAAGCATAAAATCCTCCTGCCTCATAGCCTGGTCTTCTCCGAATTTGGCGTGGGAGCTCCAGTTTCTGAACAGCTTCACAATACGGTATTCCGAATCATTGTGCTGGGGAGAAAAATCCGCCTCAAAAGGCTCGGAAAATTGTTTCATGGACTGATACAAAAAGGAGGCTGCCTGTGTATCTGCAGGCCGGTACACAGAAAAACTGCTTACCAGGCAGTCAAACAATTCCTTAACCCGTTCCTTGCCCAGCCGTTTGTCCTTTTCCCGAACCCTTTCATTAAATAAACTGGTATGGGAATCATCTTTTCCATTCTTCCTGTAGGATTCCTCTGCCACAGCCGAGACATCGAACAACAGCTTTCGCAAAAAATAATATCCCTGCTTCTCATAGTCATACAGCTTGTCCAGCCGTGCGTTCAATACCTGATGCTCCTGGTTCTGCCAATCCACCCCTTTGTCAACCAGACGGGGCGGGCAAAGAGAAGCCTGCCGGAATTTTTTCTTCCATCCAATGACCCGCGGATCCTGATCCCCGAACGCACTGAATAGGATGATCCTCTCCTTTGGAAATCCCAGGGTCAGCAATAAGATCACCAGATAAAAGCCTGCGTTTCTGCTCAGCTCTTCCGCTGTTGTTTTTCCTGTTATGTCTCCGGTTGCTTCATCCAATATATATCCTGCTGTCTGTCCCTTCTCATCCTCCTTAAGCTTCTCCGGTATGGATATACAGGAAAAAAATCTTTTCCACACACCGTCATCCCGGTCAATGGCGCCAAAATTGCGGTTCAGATCGATGTCAAGGATCACACAGTCAAATTCCCCGTAGCATTCAAATATATAGCTTAACGCATCATAAAACCGGTCCTTTATCACAACCTGCCTTCTGTACGCAGGTGCAAAAATCCGGAAATACTTTTCAATGTCTGATTTATTTCCATCCCGTTTACGTATATGGGAACTGTGATTGTCAAAATCATCAATCCACAAAATGGTTCTGCGCATTTTCTTCCTCCTCTGCTGCTACAGTATTGTATTACTCTCGAAGTAATCAATGTCTGCTGTCTGCAGTATACTGCCCCTTATCTTTGCTGTCACCGTATAACGGTTTGTTTCTTTCTCATAACCGGTGGCAATGCTGTCATGAAGCTTATATTCTTTTCCGTAATTTAATTTGCTGAGAATCCGGTTCCTGGAAGAAATCCCCTTTCTTGTATAGCTGTTTACTTCTAAATCCACCTGGTTGACTGTCTCGATTTCCAGAAAGCCGTCCTTCTCACGGAAGATAAGCTTTTTCTCCTTTCCTGTCTCACAGTACGTAAACATATTTAACAAAAGCTCCATCACAAGGCTGGACAGGAATACGCTTCCCTCCGTATTATTTTTCAGACAGATCCTGTTCCATCCGTCCTCGCATGCAAAGGCAAATCCCCCCATATGCTCATCCATCCACTCGATGACATCCGCATTCCCCTTTAAAATATCAGTCTCATACAGCTCCAGCAGCCTCCAGGTATCAATACCATCCCTCTCATACCTGTCCCGGATCTCTTCAATCCTGCTGTCGTCCGCCACCAGAAGGATGCGCAGCAGCACCCTTTTTGCCGCCTCATTTACCAGCTGGCGCATGGAAAGCCCTTCCCCGGCGGAACAGACACTTTTTCCAATCATGGCCTTTAATTCCTCAAATCTGTCCGTATGCTCCAGATTCAGCATAACCACTTCTTTTGCCAGCATCTGCTTATTCTCGTACTCGATGAGCAACTCTCTGCCCTTATCCTTTAAATCCTCGTCGTTCCCCGGATTCATAAGCAGCGCCTGGGCAATGTTGTACAGATTGTCGGCGGATAAGTTTTTATACCTGTGAGTGAAATCCGATACCATGGCACTTTTGGATCGGGAAATCTCCCTTACCTCCTCCAGAGCCTCCTCCAGCATCGCCTCGTCCCTTAACACATCTGCAATCAATTCCAGGTTCCAGACTCCCATCTGCCTCCTCTTTACAGACATGGGAAGCAGCGGCATGGCCTTCAGCACCTCTTTTTTAATCACAGGCACCTGGTGGGTTCTGGATGCCTTTACAGCCCCCATGGGATCCACCAGATCATTGTCAGAAAAACTGCCTGCATGATCTGACTCCTCCAGCGTAGGCAGCAGAGCCCGGAAGCTGACTGTCTTTATAAACTGTACGGCGCTGTTTGGTTCACTTTCTTCAAATTTATTTTCGTCTGTTAATTCTCCGTCAAACAGGATAGCCAGGGTTGTATTGCTCAGGCAGCCAAGATATGTCTTCAGATTGTTAGGCAGCAGCTTACTATAATCCGTTTCCCCCTGTTCCACCGGCCGGTTTCTCTCATAATATTGTCTTTTCTCTCTGCCGAAATTACAGATATCCCACGCAAATGCATACAGATACGGAATCTCGATTTTATGCTGTCTCGTGAAGCTTCCAAATCTGTCATTGCTGGTTATAAATCTCTTCATGCTGTCCCTGACACGTTCCTCACGGCGAAACCGGGTGTTCCATTCATTGGTCTCACAGGGAGCATTCCATTCCCTGCCCGGTTCCTGATATTTTACTCCTGAGAGAAGCCTTTCCATCGTCAGGTTCAGATAATCTGTCAGCAGAGTGCCATGGCAAAAAAACTTGCCTTCCGCCACCTTCTCAATGACCGGACAAAAGGATTGTTTCAGATCTTTTATCATGGAATTCAAGATGGGAGGGTAAGCCTCGTCTCTCTGTTCCTGGCAATTATCCATCATAAAGCCCATCTTCTTATTGATGCACATGGCAAACAGCATTACAAGCCCGTTGATATTATCCATGTCAATCCTCTCTGCCATGCGCTGAAAAATGCTTTCGCATTCCCCGCTTTCCCGGATATCATTTAATTCCTCTGCTGCCTCTAAAACAATATTAAAATTCTCCATAATGCCTCCGTCTGCTATGAATAGTTACCTGCCATGGCCTCAAAGGGCCATAACCATTATTCGGTCAGAGCCGAAAGAATGGTTATAATCCCGCTTATGACCTTAATCGTTACCTTGATCCCTGTAAGCATAGTCTCCTCCTTTTATTCAACACATACTCTCAGAATCTCTCCTGCATCTGCATTTGTGCCTGAGCTTTTGGCAGACACAACACAGGCGCCAGGAGACTTAAGGCGTGGGTCAGCATCCCCCGGCAGCCTGGCAGGCGCCCTGCCCCGCCGCCTGGCAGGCGCCCTGCCCCGCCGCCTGGCAGGTCTTTACTCAGTCCTCAAAAATGTCTATAACCGTCTCTACCGCCCGTGCAATCTTCTTAACCAGTTTAAAAATATCACTCCACTCCATAGTCTACCATCCTTTCCTGTCAGGAATCCATTCCCAACTCGCATTTAAGACCCTTTACCAGAACCGCTGAAAAGTTTACATTCTTCTCTTTCGCCATCTCATCCAGCCACTTGGGAATTGTCAATGTCTTTTTCACATAGATCGTCTTCTGAATCTGCCGGAAATAAGGCATCCACAGATGTACGTAGATCAGCTTCTCGCCTTCCTCTGTCACTATCTGTCCCGGTTCCGAGGGACTGGGATTTTCTATCCCCCGATCCTCATTGCTGCTGATACAAAGTGCCAGCAGTTCCCGGGCAGCCCAAACCGCTTCCTCCTGGGATTCTCCTTCTGTCATCTGCCCCGGAAAATCAGGAAATGTTACCAGACAGACATCCGGCATTTTCTTTAGTTTAATAGGATACGTATAGTTTTCTTTCATAGCTGCCCTTTCTTGTTTTCACTTCTTTTGTACATGCTTTGCAAATTACACAGGGCAGATACTCTTGCCCCGCAGTTTATATCTCTTTCATGCCCCTTATTATAATACGTATTTAAACACGTGTCAATAGTTTTTGTTCCTATTTTATTTTTTTCTCCGGCTTTTTCTCCATACCTATTGACTCTCTTCCCCGGCTGCCTTATACTTGAAAAAATCAGCATTGCATCCTTTGAGGAAGCAGATAGTGCATATGCAACTGTCAACCTGTTTCTGAAAGGAGAATGCATATGAATACTGATTTTAAAGAGATCGAGAAAAAATTGATTGCCGGTGGATGGAAACCGGAGCGCACCTGCGGTTCCCAATGCTTGTATTTTAAATCCGACGGTTCTTCTTTCGTTGGGATCCCCTGCCGCAGAGGCAGGAGCTTGTCCATCTGTATCATCGAAAATCTCGAACAAGTCACAGGGCTGTCTCTCAAGAGATAGCCCTGTGACTTTGTCACTGAACAAATATTTTTTTCTTTGTATAGTAGGGTATATCAGAGATAAACAAAAAGGAGAGCTGTCATGGTCAAACGAAAAGCTGTCGTCAATATCCGGGAATGCGTGGCCTGCGGATGCTGTATGAAAGTCTGTCCCCGAAGCGCGATTGATATCCCCAAGGGTATTTATGCCCAGATCAACCGGGAGCTGTGTGTCGGATGCGGGAAATGCGTGAAGGAATGTCCTGCAAGTGTTATTAAGCTGGAGGTGACAGAATGAAACAGAAAAAGAAATGGTATGATTATCTGTGGATCGTCTCACTGACCTATCTGATCCTGGGATTCTTCAATATCCTTTTTGCCTGGCTGGGGCTCCTCTGCTTTTTCATCCCTTTGATCATATCCATCACAAAAGGGACAAAAGCTTACTGTAACAGGTACTGCGGCAGAGGGCAGCTGTTCTCTCTCATAGGAGGCAGATTCGGCCTGTCGCGCAGAAAAGACGTTCCCGGCTGGATGAAGTCAGGTTATTTCCGATATGGATTTCTGATTTTCTTCTTTATCATGTTCTTTCAGATGCTGTGGAACACGTATCTGGTTTTTGCCGGGGCAAGGGATCTTCGTATGGCTGTAACCCTTTTGTGGACCTTTAAGCTTCCCTGGCACTGGGCTTATCACGGCACCCTTTTTTCTGACGGCGCCGCCCAGTTCGCCTTCGGCTTTTACAGTGTCATGCTTACCTCCACCGTGCTGGGCCTCATAACCATGGTTCTGTTTAAGCCCCGTTCCTGGTGTGTGTATTGTCCCATGGGAACTATGACACAGCTTATATGCAAAGCAAAGCATGGAACTTCTCACTCGGACCTTGGAGAGGGTCTGTAAAAACTACTACTATCATATAAGGAAGGTAATTATTATGTCAGTACTTAAAGTAAATAAAAATAACTTCGATTCCGTTAAAAACAGCGAAAAGCCTGTTCTCCTGGATTTCTATGCTGACTGGTGCGGCCCCTGCCGTATGGTCTCCCCTCTGGTAGATCAGATCGCAGAGGAAAACCCTCAGTATGTAGTTGGCAAGATCAATGTAGACCAGGAGCCGGAACTGGCCCAGACATTCGGGGTTTTAAGCATCCCCACCCTGGTAGTGCTAAAGGACGGCAAGGTGGCCAGCCAGGTAACCGGAGCCAGGCCAAAGGCACAGATACTGGCTATGTTAGAAGGCTAGTACTGATAAAGCCAGATACGGCTTCGCCAGATAACCGTATGTCAGTGTGCTAACTGCCTGAGGCGCTTTTTATCAAGAATCCTTACGCCTCCCCGCAGGACTTCCACAATTCCCTCGCTGGCAAAATACTTTAACATTCTTGACACCACCTCACGGGCAGATCCCATATAACGGGCGATCTGCTCGTGGGTGTAGGTTATGGTGTCAGTCCCGGTTCTTGCCGCCTCATCTGAAAGAAAGATGGCAAGCCGCCTGTCCATACTCATGAAAAGAATCTGCTGCATGACCCACATCACATCTGAAAACCGGCTGACAGCCGTCTCAAGGGCAAAGATCTTGATGGCCGGATTCCGCTCTGAAACCGCAGCAAAGGCAGGGCCGCTGATGACATAACAGGCACTGTCCTCCTCAGCATCGATAAACACGTCAAAGGTGATGGCAGACAATACACAGGAGGCAGACAGCATACACATGTCCCCCTTGTGCAGCCGGTAAAGGGTGATGTCCTTCCCCTCGTCAGACATGATCGAAAGTCTGAGGCTTCCCGACCGGACAAGAATCACCCCGGAGCACTCATTGCCATCGTGTATGTTCTTTCCTTTCGGATACACGACAGAACGGGAATTCCGGCAGATATATGCTCTGTCCCCATCCGCTATCTCTCTCCAGAACGGAAATATTTCTTCATAAAGCTGTTCAAACGCAGTCTGTGACATTGTCCCACATCCTTTCTCACCATTTGCCCTTCCTGACAAAATCCTCTGGCCGATTCTCCTGTTCCCCTTTACATATTCCATTCCGGATCCTTCTGACCGGAACCTGGATCTTATAGATCAGCTGCCTGGAATCCCGCAGCGGAAACTGTGTAAGCACCTCGCAGATATAATCTCCGCAGGGCGCCATCCCATTCTGTTCCATCTCCTCATACAGTTTCCTGGCATATCCTATTTCCAGGGAAGTATTGTCCGACACCACAGACATATACATATTGGGGGGAAGTGTGCGGATGCTGTCTGTATGGGGATACAGTTCATCCACAAAGATGAAAGCAGCCTGAGCCTTGTAGGTTCCTTTGATAAAATGTTCCCGCTCCATCATGGTTCCCACATTCACAAAATAAGACGGCGGCAGATGGTTCTCATGAAGATAGTTCTGCATATGGCGCAGCATATTCTCGTATCCGGTATATCCCTGGGCAAAGAAATCAAACTCCGTATGCTGCACATCGATCTTCCTCTCAGGAATATACTCAAAAAACACCTGTCCAAAGGGAGGCAGGGACTGAAGCACCTGCAGATTCCTTTGAATACGATTTAAATTGCTGCGGCTCATGGACAGACTGTAGATCTCATCTGCCAGTCTGCCTGCCTGCTCTTCCAGCGCCTGCAAAAGCAGTTCCTCTGAGGAAAGCTCAAAAATTTCCCGGATCTTTTCCAGGGACAGGCGGCAGCTTTTCAGCGCATGGATCAGATCCAGCTTCGCACACTGATCCAGGGTATAGTACCGGTATCCTGTTTCCGGATCCAGATATTTAGGCTCCAGAAGTTTATTCTTATCATAAAGTCTGAGGGTCTGCGTACTGATATGGTTTAAGTCCGCCATCTCCCCGATCCTGAAAAGTTTCTGATCCATCCCTGTTCCCTTCACATCCTGATTTATCTGAAACCAGTATACCGCCTTCTCATGAATTTTTCAACTTAAATCCGCCTGGTTCTGTGACCGCATTCTATCTGGCAGTTCAGATACTCCCGGAGCTGCCCTTTAAGCTGCTGTCTCCCCTTAAAAGCACTGGAAAAAAATTACTGCCGGCGCATTGACTTTATACCTGCTATAAGGTGTAAACTAATACTATCTTATGACACCAACACAATTTTCAAATTTAAAGGAGGGGGTTTTCTTATGGAAAGAAAGATTACGTTTGCGCAGTATGGATGCGGCAAGATGGGCAAGTATTTAATCCGCTATGGGATTGAAAAGGGTGCGGCCCTGGTAGCTGCCTTTGACGTGAATCCTGATGTGCTTGGAAAGGATGCGGCAGAAATCGTCGGCGACGGCTACCCGTCCACCGGCATCACCGTTTCCCCGGCAGATGAGGCGGATCAGATTCTGGGGACCTTGAAACCGGATGTGTGCATCATCGCCACCAGAAGTACGGTTGCAGAGCTGGAGGACATTTTTACCATCTGTGCCAGACATGGAATCAATGCCATCACCACCTGTGAGGAGGCCCTGTACCCATGGAATTCTTCCCCTGCCCTGACGCATAAGCTGGATGCCCTTGCCAAGGAGGGCGGCTGCACCCTGACCGGTGTGGGGTACTGCGATCTTGTGTGGGGCACCATGGTAACCAACCTGGCCGGCTCTTCCTTCAAGATCACGAAAATTCTGGGCAGCAGCTGGTACAATGTGGAGGACTACGGCATCGCACTGGCAGAAGGCCATGGCGCCGGCTTTACACCGGAGCGTTTTGAGCAGGAGATTGCCAACATCAACAATATGCCTTCCGACGAGTTGAAGGAAATGATCGAAAGCGGCCGGTATGTTCCATCCTATATGTGGAACCAGAATGGGTGGCTTTGCAGCAAGATGAATCTCCATGTTGTCTCCCAGACACAGAAGTGCTATCCTACCACCCATTCCGAAGACCTGTTCTCCACAACCCTGGGGGCAACCATCAAGGCCGGCAATCCTACAGGCATGCGCGCAGTGGTTACTACGGAGACAGAGGAAGGAATCACCCTGGTGACTGAATGCGTTGGCAAGGTATTTGCACCGGATGAGTTTGACCGGAATGACTGGACCTTTGTGGGCGAACCGGAAACCACAGTTTCTGTCAACCGCCCTGCCACAGTAGAGATGACCTGCGCCACCATTGTCAATCGTATCCCTCAGCTCATCGACGCACCTGCCGGATATGTGACTACTGACCAGTATCCTTACAATGAGTACTGCGTCCACGACCTGAATACGTATGTAAAGACCAAATAATTGATATACGCAGGCAAAATATTAATACCGGATGAATTTGACCGGTCTTGCTTCTTCCCAGGCCTCAGGTGCAGCGGCGTCTGAGGCCTGGGAAGCTTTTATTTACATCCTTATCTCCCCAACAATCCTCTCCACAGCCTGCCGCACATAAGCCGGATCCGTGGCAAGGTTCATTCGGATAAAGCCCTTATACCTGTCGCCAAACCACTCTCCATAGTCCACAGCCAGACGGCATCCCTTCTGGACAAAATCCTGCACTTTATCCGGCTCCACATACGTCCTGAGGTCAATCATCGGCAGATACGTCCCTTCCAGGCCGCACACTCTCACTCCGGGAAGCTTTTCCTCCAATGTTTCCTTCAGGTAATCATAATTATCCCCAATCACATCCAGCACATGCCCAAGCCACTCTCCGCCCTTCTCATACCCGGCCATGGCAGCCATCATGCCCATAATGCTGATCTCCGTACGGTTCAGCCCGGAAGCAAATCTGTCATATGTCTCCCTCAGCCCCTCATCCGTAATGATGATGTGAGAATGTATCAAAGTTGCCAGATTAAAGGTCTTAGAAGCCGAATTCAGGGTCACCACAATATCCCTGTACCTTCCCCCGGAAACCACAGCCGCCGGAACAAACCGATTCTCCCCAAACACAATATCCTGATGAATCTCATCGCTTACCACCAGCACACCGTGCCTTTTGCAGATAGCAAGAACCTTGTCCAGTTCCTCCTCCGTCCATACCCTTCCCGCCGGATTATGGGGAGAACACATAAGAAACAGCTTCACCTTATGTTCCACAACTGCCCGCTCAATCGCCTCATAATCCATGGTAAAATATCCGTCGCTGTAATTCAGATCCACCTTCACCAATTTTCGGTCATTATTGGTCACCACGTTATGAAAGGGATAATACACTGGCGTCAGAATCATACAGGAGTCCCCAGGCTGGGTAAATGCATGAATCATCCAGGAAATCCCCGTCACACATCCTGTAGAAAACCTTACCCATTCCCTTTTTACAGGAAACCCATACCGCCTCTCCATCCACTCAGAAAAAACCTCATAATACCGGTCTGGCACAACGCTGTACCCAAACACGCCATGACGAACCCTTTCCTCCAGCGCCTCCCTGATGGCATCACACGTCCGAAACTCCATGTCTGCCACCCACATAGGAAGAAGCCCTGTCTCCCCGAACTTCTCCATAAGCCCGTCCCATTTAGAACAGTCCGTTCCATGGCGGTCAACCAGATACCTTTGCAAAAACTCCTGTTTATTCATTTCGCCCCTCCTTATCAAATTTTCTCTTCTCATTCAGATTCAGCCAGCCTTAAATCACACCCGACCACCCGGTTACTGTCAGCAAGAAAACAATCACACAAGCCAGGGCAATAAATATCAGCACCTTGGGCAGTACCCACTGAAACCACTTGGCAAACGGTACATCTGCCATTACACAAGAACCAATCATCCATCCCAAAAGCGGCGAAAGCAGGTTCGTAAAGCTGTCTCCCATCTGATAAGCCACAACAGCCTGATTCAATTCCATCCCCAATGCCTGAGCCACCGGTTTCATAATAGGCACAAGGATTGCCGCCTTGGAAGTAGCAGATGGAATGAGTGGATTAATAATCGATACAATTAAGGTCAGACCGATACTGGAAACCGACTTTGGCAAAGCCAGCAGCGGCTTGGTCAGTACATAAACAATCGTATGAATTACATTTCCATTGCCCAGAACCAGAGAAATTACTTTGGCAAGACCGATGACAAAGGCAACAAACGCCATAGAACCTAACCCTCTGGCAAAACTCTGCCCCAGCTTCTCAAAACTCATCCCGCCAATCAATCCTACAATCACCATGGTACACAGCATAACTGCAATCATAAAATCAAACGTCAGGCTGTCGTCCCCGCCCATCAACGGATACAGCGCTATCACCAGATACTGCAGGACAAAAATAACAATCACCGCAATCTTTCTCCAGTTCATCTCCACCTTTTTCAGAACCTGGGACTCCTCTGCACCAGAATCAGAAAGTTCCGGCCTCCATCCTGCCGAATACATCAGAGATGCCTGGGGATTCTTCCGAATTCTTTTCACATAGCGCATTACCATGACAATGGCTACAATCAGAAAAAAGTTCATAATCACCAGACGGGTAAAAAATGCAGAGTACGGTGTCACCCCCATAAGCATTTGGGTCGTCGCCTGCTGTGCAGGGCCTGTACCAAAGCCAATCAGTGAAGCAAAGGTCGTAACTCCCAACGCACAAATCGGGTCAAGCTTCAGTTTTTTTGCAAACAGCACACCAATAGGAACCACGGCAATCAGCGCATCTGTTCCGCCAAAGCCGCCTAGATAAGCCATCAAAACCATCATCATGGCAATCAGGATTCCTGCGCCTTTATCTTTTAGCTTATAAACCCCCCCAGTTCATCAAGTCATCCATCACGCCGGTTTCAATCACAACGTTAATATTGGCCCCGGATATCATTACAACAAACATAATCGTTGCAGCACCAATCATTCCTGATTTCATCAACATCAAAGCATCCCACGGGCTTACCGGAGTTTGATATCCCAGATACTGGAATTCGGTTCCCACGATTTCTCCTGCCTCATTCGTGGCAAACTGCCCGGCGGGAATCAGATAAGTAGCCAGACAGGAAACCAGAATAATTCCTGTCATAATCCATAGTAAATGCGGCATCTTAAACGCTTTTTTCTTCTCCATTGCTTCCTCCACTCTATGTACATTCTTTAGTTCAACACAAACCCAACCTCTGCACACACACCCAGGTACAGAGAAGTCTCGTCAATATCAAATTTCCCATTGTGGTGGGCTGCGCCACTACCGTAATCTTCATTTCGAATTCCTAAAAATCCCAATGCACCCGGATATTTTTCCAGATACATGCTATAGCACTCCGAAGCATACCAACGGTCACATTCCCCCAGAACATCCGTGCCGCAGATTTTCCCGGTCATTTCCTCCACCCGTCCGGCAACACCTGCATCATTCACCACAGGAAGCAGGCTGATTTTATTTCTCTCTGCAAATTCTACTGTACATTTATGGCAGGCGGCAGTATTTTGGGCAACCGTATTGATGATGGCCAAAGCCTTCTCCCCTTCTTTATTGAAATACCGCGCCGTACCTCCGATATAAGCATCCTCCGGAATTACATTGGTTGTTTCTCCCGCCTGGTACCCCTTAACAGCTTGTACGGCACCCCCATTGCCTCGATTTCTCTGACCAGAACCTCTCTTGTATGGTACTCTTCTCCAGAAAGTTCCGGATGGCGGTGAAATTCCCTTCTCATCTTAACCATGTAATCCTGATACCTTACAGCAAGCTCTTTTACCCTGGACAACTCCATTGTTTTCTCCTTCCCCCTTTTAATTTTATTCTATACCGCTGCATCACTTTTCCGCCACAGCCTCAATCTCACACAATACCCCCTTAGGCAATGTCTTGACCGCCACACAGCTTCTCGCCGGTTTTGATACAAAATATTTCCCATATATCTCATTAAACGCTCCAAAATCTCCCATATCTGCCAAAAAACAAGTAGTCTTAAACACACTCCCAAAGCCACAGCCTGCAGCTTCCAGGATTGCTCCCACATTTTTACAGCTCTGCTCCGCCTGGGCAGCAATCCCTTCCGGTATTTCCCCGTTCTCCGGATTTACCGGTATCTGTCCCGAAGTGTAAATCACCCCATTTACTTCAAATCCCTGAGAATACGGCCCGATTGCTCCTGGCGCTTTTTCTGTGTTGATTAACTTCATGTTGATGTCCTCCTGCTTTTTATTCTTTTTATTTCTCTCCCAGATACTTCTCTGTATGCTTCGTATTCACCGCCTCACAGATTCTCCTCAGCCCCTCTTCCAAAGTAGCCTTAGGACAGGCCAGATTCAGGCGGATAAATCCATCAGAACTCTGTACAAACATGTTGCCCCCTTCCAGAAGCACCCCTGCCTTGTAAGCAAAAAACAACGGCAGATTCTCATCCGGCTCAAAATAAGCATTCAAATCCACCCAGGCCAGATACGTTGCCTCCGAAACCCGGTAAACCGCCTTCGGCAGATGCTCCTTCAAATACTCCCCGGTAAACCGGAAATTATTATCCAGATAAGCCCGAAGTTCCAGCACCCACTCATCCCCCTTTTCATAAGCCGCCTGAACAGCCGCAATGCTCAAAGGATTGTCAAAATTATAATGATGCTCCAGCCAGATCTCCCTCATCTTTCGGTCACGAATCAGTACATTGGAAATCATCATACCTGCCAGGTTAAACGTCTTGCTGGCCGCCATGCAGGTAATCAGCCGCTTATAATCCGGCATAACCTTCCCCATAGGAATATGGCGCTCCTCCAGCCGGAACAGGTCACAGTGAATCTCATCCGATATCACCCACAGCCCGTTTCTCTCACAGATATCCGCGAGGCGTTTTAACTCCTCTTCCTTCCACACCCTGCCGCTGGGATTGTGAGGATTGCAGAAAATAAACAGCGTGGTTTTCTCATCCGCCGCCTTCCTCTCAAAATCCTCAAAATCAATGGTGTAATACCCGTCCTCATACTTTAAATCCGAACACACATAATCCCGCTTGCCTGCCTCCGCAGCATACTTAAAATAGGCATAAGAAGGAGTCAGGAAAAGAACCTTCTCATCCGGTCTGCATATGTACTCCACCAGCTCAAACAGCGCAGGGATAATGCCGTTGGACATCACCAGCTCCTCACGGTCAAAACTCCAGTCATAATGCCGTCTGCACCATCCTGCAAAAGCCTCAAAATAGCTCCTCTCAAATACTCTGGTATACCCGAATATCCGCTTGTCCAGTCTCTCCCGCATCCCGTCAATCACCACATCCGGCGTGGCAAACTCCATATCCGCCACCCACATCCGGATAAACTCCTCATCCTTATACGGGAAGGTCATGGTATCGTCTGCATGAAAAATATAGCCCCGGAATCCGTCAGTATTCATAGCATTGGTGTGGCGGCGGTCAATAATCTCATCAAAATTGTACATATTTCTGCTCCTTTTCCTCTTGATTTTCCAGATTTTTTCTGTTGATACGTCGATTGTATCAAATAGAATACACAAATACAAAAAGCAGAAATTCCACTGTCAATAGAATTTTTTATAATATTTCCTGTTTCAATAGATATTTCATGGGTTTTATGATAGAATACATAAGAAATTACAAAAACAGACAAAAATCACGAATTTTTTGATTTATATGCACTTTTTAAGGAGGATTCCCATGGTAGAAGTCAACGCTTTAGTCGGAAAACAGATACGCACATACCGCAAACAGCGCAAGATAACGCTGGAAGAACTGTCCGGAATCATCGGAAAAAGCAAGTCCACCATATCCAAGTACGAAAAAGGAGAAATCCCCGTAGATATGGAAACCCTCTATCTGATAGCCAGAACCCTTGTGGTACCGGTAGAGCAGTTTCTGCATTACCTTCCTCCCATCAGCTCCCCGTCCCAGGCCGCCGACACCAGCCCATCCTTTTTTACCGGCCTTACCCAGTTCTACTCCTACCTCTTTGACGGAAGAAACAATCAGCTGATCCGCTGCGTGTTCGATATCCTTTCCAAGTCCGATGTCTCCGGCGATAAAATCATGATGTATATGAACTTCAACGATTTTGAACACTACCAAATCTGCGAAAATACATACTGGGGCTACATCGAACACTTTGATGCCTTAACCAACATCCAGCTTACCAATCAGGACAGCCCCATGGAGAAAGCCAGCGTCCAGATTCTGGCCTCCTACCTAAGCGCCGATACAAAATGGGGACTGTGGAACGGCTTCTCCACCCGTCCCATGATGCCCATCGCCATGAAGATGCTGTTCTCCCGGGCGCGGCTTCACGAAGATGCCGCTCTGATAAAAAAACTGAAAGTGTCCCGGGATGATATCCGGCTTTTAAAGCTGTATAATATGCTTTCGGTTTTATAGATCCGATGCTTAGACAGCGCTCTCATTCAGCTGTTTGCCAAGCCAAGTGAGAGCATTGTGTCATTCACAGCACACCAGTACTCACTTTTCCATCCTGACAGCAGACGCATTATAATCACATTTTTCACACTGAGCCAGTACATGGCCGCTGTCATTTCGGCGGAAAATTCCGGACCATGCGCAGATACTCTGCAGGATGGGAACCACAGAATCTCCTTTCTCCGTAAGGCTGTATTCCACTCTGGGAGGTACCTCATCATAAGATTTTCGCTTCACAATATCATCTTGAATCAGTTCCTTCAGCGCCGCCGCCAGCACCGCATCTGTTATATTGGTCATCTCTTTACGGATTCCGCTGTAACGCAGAATTTTTTTTCGTTCAAGACACAGATAATCCTGGGCTTCCATTTCCCTCCGAATATTTCCAGCCCGTACTCCAGCGGACAGCGAATGTCCTTCTCCATCTTCTTCTGGTACATGTTTTCCCCTCCATGTAGCCCCCGCCTAATGTATTGCCGGAGTCTCTTTATACCTCCGTCCCTGCTTCTTCCTGCACCGGTTCAGATTGATTCCCATTATATACATATCTCTCTGGACAGACAAGTTACTATTAAATTTAATAGTATCTAATAAATTTGCTAATATCTTGCGGCTTAAAAGCTTATTTTCTATAATAGGCCCATCAAACAGACACAAACAATTTGAATTGGAGGTAAGCTTATGTTAAACGAACACGTAGTAAAGGTTTTAAAAGAGAACATGTGGGATCTGGCAACATGCTATGATGATGAGCCAAATGTGGTTCCGGTAGCTTTCAAAGATGTGACCGAAAACGGCAAACTTCTGGTGGGAGATGTTTTTCTTGAGACTACCTTAAAAAACATCCAGGTAAACAATGGAAAAATTGCTGTTTCCGCATATGATGCCAAAACCTTGGAAGGCTATCAGATCAAAGGCACAACCGAGTATGCGACAGAAGGCGCCGTGGTGGATACATTCAAAGCCATGGTAGAAAAAATGTTTAACGGAGCCGCAACTGCAAAGGGAGCCTTGATTATCACACCTGAAAAAGTGATTGTCACCACCCCCGGCGCTGAAAACAAGAAAGAGCTGTAAGCTTTATTTTTCTTATGACCCGCTGGACTTATAATGCCTTACCCCGAATTTCCATAAGCCCAGCGCCGGCACCAGAAACCAGCAGGCGGCCAGGGGAAGGACCATATACCCTATGGATGTCCTTCTTCCCAGAATATACAGCAGGGGATAATACTGCACCAGAGCGTAGGGTACAATGAACGTGGCAAACAAAACTGCCTTCTCCCCATAGACTCCCACCGGGTATTTTCCAAACTCCCTGGCTCCGTCTGTAAACACATTCATAAATTCCAGCCCGTCCAGCGTAAAAAAGCAAAGCGCCGCATAGATCAGGAACAATCCGCTGAACACAGCCGTTCCCCCTATCAGCATAAAAATCACGGTCAGAACCTTGGGAAAGTCCCATGCCACCTGGCTTTTTACCACGCCATATACAAACATCACAACCGCCTGCAGCATCCTCCCAATCCTTGTCAGCTCAAATTTGCTTCCCAGTACCTGGACGATCTCCCCCTGGGGCCGCACCAGAACCCTGTCGAATTCCCCTGTCCGCACCATCCCCGCAAACGCGTCAAATCCTCTGGCTGCCATCTCCGCCAGTGAAAATTCCATCAGTACAATGGAAAAGCACAGAAGTACCTCACTGTACGTAAATCCTTCCACCCTGGAAAACCTCTGAAACATAAAAAACACTCCCAGAAACACATTAAACGATATGAGAAACTGCCCTATTAACGACAGTAAAAACGAAGTCTTGTACTGCATCATGGATCGAAAATTCACAGACACATAATGCTTATAAAGCTTTATATTGTACCAGGCCTTCCCGGCCTGCTTCCTGATTTTGCTCATCCTTATCACCCTCCCTGCACCGTGACCTGTCTCTCAGCCGCACGGCACAGAAGCCTGCCTGCCGCCGTAACCGCTGCCAGCCAGAATACCTGTAAAAGAATCGCCCGTCTCATGGCTTCTCCATCCATGCTGCCGCTGTAAATCCTGAGCGATACATTCTGCATGGACGCAAAAGGAAGAAGCTCCAGAATCCTCCCGATTTTATCAGGAAGAAACGGAAGGGGTATAATCGCCCCTGCCAGAAACTCCACCGCGGAAGTAAACAGTATCCTGAGTCCCTGAGGCGATATGGTAAAAAATGTGAGCATGTAGACCAGCATGCAAAATGACACAGTCACACCAAGTCCCAGAAGCAGCGTAATCAGAAACAGTACAAAATGTCCCACGCTGGCCGGAGCCCCAATCCCGTAAGGGTGCGGTATAAAAGCAGCAACCGCCAGAATGGGAAAGCACCGCAGTACTGCCCTTGAAAGCCGGTTTGCAATATTCCTGGAAAACCACATGCTGTAGATGTTCACCGGCCGGCACAGTTCATAGGCAATATTTCCGTTTACAATGGAATCAAAAATTTCATTGTCCATCATCCACACCGCAAAAAAAGCCAGAAATGCCTGCTGCAGCCAGACATAAGACGCCGTAGCCGACATGCTCATGGGAAATGCCGACGGATCCGCCTGATAAAATGCCCGGAACATCATGATCTCCATAAATCCCCAGAAAAACTGAGTCACAATGCCTGCCAGAGCAGCAACCCGGTATTGAAGCCCCATAGAAAACCTCAGCCGAAAAAAGGATATGTATTTTTTTATGGCCATCTTCTCCTGATCCCTCCTCTCTCCGAAAACCCTATATGTCATATGTGCGGTACAGCTGTGCCACCGTCTCATCAATGTCTTTGTTTCCTTTTTTTATATCTTCCAGGCCTCCGTCCATGAGAATCTGTCCCTTTCCGATGAGTATAATCCGGCTGGCTAAAGCCTCTATATCCTGCATATCATGGGTAGTCAAAAGCACCGTTGTGCCATGGATTTTATTCTGTTTCAAAATAAATTCCCGGACTGCCAGCTTGGAAACCGCGTCCAAACCTATGGTAGGCTCATCCAGAAATAAAATCCGGGGCTGATGCAGAAGAGAGGCCGCAATCTCGCACCTCATTCTCTGGCCTAAGGACAGCTGTCTGGCCGGAGAGCGGACCAGCTCTCCCAGATTCAGAAGCTCTGTCAGCTCCTCAAGATTTTGATTGTATTGTGAATCCGGAATCCGATAGATATCCTTTAACAGCTCAAAGGAGTCTATGACCGGAACATCCCACCACAGCTGGGAACGCTGCCCGAACACCACGCCAATCCGGCTTACGTGTTCAATTCTGTTTTTGTAGGGGACTTTTCCGTCTACAAGAACCGTTCCCGCATCAGGTGTCAATATTCCGCTGAGAATTTTGATAGTAGAACTTTTGCCTGCCCCGTTGGGCCCGATGTACCCTACCATCTCTCCGTCCTGTATGGTAAAGCTGACATCGTTTAAGGCATGAATGATTTCATATTCCCGGTGAAAAAATGATTTCCAGGCCTCACCGAAGCCTCCGTTTCTTTTTGCAATCCTGTACGATTTGTGTACATGCTCCATCGTAATCATCTTGCTTCCTCCTGGTAGTTATATTTACATATCTTGCCAAGCCGGTCTGGTTTTGCTGGATTTTGCCAGTCAAATACCGAAGGTAAAATATTCTGTTGTCCCCTTGGTATTGCAGCGGGGAATTCTAATTTTACCACTGAAGAGCCAGGAATTCAACTGCTTTTTCTGAATACTTTGCAAATACTGCATCATGTTCCGGATCACCGAAAACATAAAAAACAGCTCCCCGGAAATCCAGGTGTATTTCCGGCGAAGCTGTTTTCCTTCCCCTCATTGAATAAGGGGGCCTACATTCCTGCGAACTGGTTCTTTACCTTCTGCAGCTTCTGCTGTTCTGCCGTCTCAGTAGAATACCAGCCCTTGGAGGACATTTTTTTATAAATTTCGTCCTGCATGCAAAGGCTGCTGTCCAGAGCCTGGTCAAAAGCCTGATGCACATTCTGGGTTGAGGACTCTATGGTTCCGTGGAGATACAGATCGCATACTCCTTTGGTTGTCAAAAGCAGGTTTTCCATAATACATTTGTCATCCATGCCGCTTCCTCCTTTAGATCAGATTATAAAAATTGTCGAAGATCTGCTGATGTTTCTGTGTAAACTGTTCCACATAGCTTTTCAGTTCCGGATCCTGGAGATTTTTTGCAGCATCCTGGCACTGTGTCTTTAAAAATTTCTCATGGCTTAAAGCATCCGCAACATAGCTTAATTCTTTCGGACTCATGGTTCATCCCTCCTGTTCTCACAATTTTGCTGTTTTCACAGCTTTGTCTGCTTCCTTATTATAGGTAAATAAAAGAAAAACATGCTGGCAGATTATTTCCAGCATGTCCTATGTTTAATCACAGCCGGCTTCTGTCTGTTCCCTCATCCCCGGAAATTCTCTGGCTGCGTCTTTTTTATCTCCATAAACTCCCTGTAAAACGGCATAAACGTTTCTGCGTCCCGCACCACACATCCTGTAGGCTTATGAGCCCTGATTAAATCTCCACATTTTCCGCAGGTCATGCATACTTTCCTGGGGTTGATCCTTCCCTCCTTCAGGATCTGGTTTGCAAAATCCGGATCTGCAAATGCCATTCTGCCAAACAGCATGCCGTCGCAGAGCCCTTCCTCCACAGCCCCGGCAGCATACAGATCCCCATACTGGCGCATATATGTAGGCGCAGAGGCATAGACAACCATCCCGGGAACTGCCCTTTTCACGGCGCCGATTCCGTTAATCATACGGTGAATGCCGGTGAGAGGATGTTCCTCAGGTACATATTTTCCCGCATCATAAGGCCTGGTCACATGGGTGGTGGCATAAGGGTTCCCCATGGTGAGATTCACCATATCAAGGCCATATTCTTCATGAAGCTCTCTTACCAGGCGGATGGGCTCCGAAAAATCCGGGGCCGTGCCGCTGTCTTTGCTGACCCCAAAGCCCAGAGGGTATGGATACCCGTCATAAATCCCCAGCCTGGCTGTTACCATGAAGCTGCTGTCCTCATGCTGCTTTGCCTCCATAATACTGTTTTTCAGAAGCCTGGTACGGTTTTCATAGCTTCCGCCGTAAAGTCCCGGCCGGTTGTAAGCAGAGGTAAGTTCTGCCAGAAGATATCCATGGCAGGATTTCACGTCCACTCCGTCGAACCCTGCCTCTTTTGCCAGCTTCGCCGCCTTTCCGAACTTCTCCTCCAGTCCTTTCAGGTACTCATCCGTAACAATACAGGAGTCATCTGCAGCCCGGTACTGTTCTAATTCTGGGTGGCGGTAAGCGATCCTTGGAGCTGGTTGGTTGTCAGGGTTGGAATACCGCCCGCTGTGATTGGCCTGCATAATCAGATAGGGGGCAAAGCCGTTGGCTTTCATCCCTTCCTCTTTGATCTCCTGGAGAAATGCTTTATAGTTATCCAGGTTCTCTTCTGTCAAAAGAAGCTGGGTCCGGGAGGAACGTCCCTCCTGTACAATGGAGATAGCTTCGAACCAGATGATTGCGCTGCCACCTTTTGCCTGCCTTATATAGCGTCTTTTTGTATATTCTGACGGCGAACCGTCAGGCAGAGAATCTGCTCCCTCCATGGGGGCAATTCCCAAACGGTTTGTGAGGGTCGTATTCCTTATGTGAATCGGCTTTGCCAAAGCCTGTGTATCCTCTGCAAATGGAATATGGAGTTCCAGCTCCTTTGCCTTCTGCTTTATTTCCTCAAGGCTTCTGTAATGAAACTTCTCGTGTGCCATATTGATTTTCCTCCATGTTGGTTGCTGTATTTACTGGCTATTATGTATCTGTCTATGTAGCTGCTGTTTCCTTTTTGATCGGATGCCGGATAACTGTTTTCAGCTTTTCTTTGGACACTCTTCTTGCATCGCTGAGATAGATCTCATGATGAAGCCGTTTGTCTGTAATATCCAATGTATATCCCTGCTCTTCCATAAAACGGTGCATGGCCTCTATGGTCTTTGGCTCATCATCATAGGCCCCTATATGCATGCACTGTACACAGACTCCTTCTTCGATTGTCAGGAATTCTACTTTGGAAAAATCCTGCTTTTTCTTTGCAGATGCCTCTGATACAGCCCATTGAAAGTCTTCCTCCTGTACAAAATCTGGCAGCCGGATTACAGATATCCATTTGAAATCCTCTTTGCGGCTGTAATCGATGCCTGTCACCCCTTCCTGCCACCAGAATCCCTCCAGCGGCGGAACTACATAATCGAAGTATCCCTCAATCTGACGGGCGCCTTTTTTGCTCATCTTGATAGTGAAAGCGATTCCGTACAGCAGGCCGATGGACGCTTTATATTCTCCGCCTTCCTCGTTGGGATCTCCGCTGCCCCGCACGGCCAGAAAGTTCATCTTTGGAATAGTTACAATCTCTGGTTTGGCTTTGGGCATGTAAAATTCTTTGTACTCTTTTTTGTAATCAAATGCCATATTGCTTACTCCTTCCTTAATTATTTAATCATGGCGTTTTCTTGTGCATGGATTGTGGGATTTTTTATTTTGGGTGCTTTTGATTTTTTATTGCTGGTAGTGTTTAGTTTTCAGGGTAATAATAATAGTAATTTTATATTACCATATTTTTGTTTTGGTCTCAATGGAAAAGGTGGAAGTTTGATGGGGCGATCTGATGTTGCATGGGGGGGGGAGGTGTGGGGGTTTTTGTTTTATTGGGCTGATGAGTTGAAAAAACTTGGTGGATTGTCGTATCCCGCTACTGCACAGGACGGCAGCGGGGCGGCTTTTGGCTTATTGGGCTGATGAATTGAAAAAACTTGGGCTTGATTGGCGCGTCCCACTACTGCGCCGGGCGACAGCCGCTGGTCCCCTGCGGGTCCCATCGGCTGTGGGGCTTTCGCCCCATAGCCCAGAAGCATCAAAAAGGCTCTCACAAGCAAGCTTGCGTCGCCTTTTTGATGCTTCCGGGCTGCCCGGCTCAATGCTGGAGCATGTTTTCAATAAATATCCCATACCCTCTGGTACTGTCTTGTACAAATACATGGGTCACAGCTCCCACCAATTTTCCATTCTGTATAATTGGGCTTCCGCTCATTCCCTGTACGATTCCGCCGGTCAGGTCTAAAAGTTCTGGGTCGGTGACCTGTATTACCAGGCTTTTATTGGTATGGGAGGTGGAATAATCGATCTTCAGGATTTCGATCTCGTAGTCCTTAATCTCTCCTGATACCCCGCTTCTCAGATAGGCCTTTCCTTTTTCCACTTCCTGCCTGAACCCGATCTGCATCGGCTCTCCTGAGGTGTTTTTCGTAAAGCGTTCGTTTACGCTTCCAAAAATACCTTCTCCTGTATTGGCACTGATTTCGCCTAAAAGGGAACCGGGCCCGTAGTAAATCACGCCTGACATGACTCCTGGGTTTCCGGTGCTGCCTCTTTCAATTCCGACAATCTCCGTGTCATACAGATTTCCCTCCGAAATCTCTACAATCTCCCCTGTATCGCTGTCGCTGATTCCATGTCCCAAAGCCCCGAATCTTCCGTTTAAATCCAGATATGTCATCGTCCCGATTCCCTGGGTGTCGCTGCGGACCCAGACACCCAGCTTACTCTCCCCGTCCTGGGTAATTGTGGGCCGGATAGAGACTTCCATCTGGCTGTCCCCTCTTCGTATGGTCAGAACCGCTTCTTCATTTCCCAGCGCTCCCACCGCCTGGGCCAGTTCCTCTTTTGTCTCAAGGGGTTGTCCGTTGATAGTCTCGATATAATCCCCGGATTTTAAAATTCCTGCTGCCGGTTCCACAGGCATCCCGTCCTGCCCCACCAGCTCACCGGTACCGATGACCATGACTCCGTCTGATTTTAAGTATATGCCCACCGGCGCACCGCAGGGAATGGCATATGTGGTGTCCACCACGTCCACCTGTATTTCCTTTAACCGGAAAATACCAAATAAATCCAAGCCTATCTGGTAGCTTCCCTGGGATTTACCGTAAAGGCTGAATGCCTGATTCTGGGATATGGTAATCTGATCCGCCGGAATATCGGATCCATTTCCCAGAACCACCTCCTCGCTTTCACTCTGCAGGGTAACCCGCACAGGCAGTGAAAAATTCAGAGTTTCCTCCTGCTCCAGCACAATACTCAACCTGTCCGGTATCACTCGTTCCATATAATAATACATAAAACCTATTGTAAACAAAACACCTATCCAAAAGACCCACATCAGGCCTCTCCGGTATCCACGTTTTTTTACCATGACACACCTCCTGATTCTTTGAAGACTCCTCTTATAGTATGTGCCGCGATTTTAAAAACACTCTGTTATTTTTTAGTTGTTAACTTTTTCTTGTTATGCTAAACTTGGTATATGAAAACTGTTGCTGAACAATATAAAGGATAACCAATATTATGAGAAATAAAAATTTTTGGATTTTATTATTACTGTTACTGACGGGCATTGTGCTGGGCGGCTTTTTCGGCAATATGGCGGCTGGCATTCCCTGGCTGTCCTGGCTGAATTTCGGCCAGTCCTTCGGCCTGGACAGCCCGCTTATTCTGAATTTGGGGATTTTGGTGATTACCTTTGGCCTTTCCATAAAAATAACCATGGCCAGCATCATCGGAGTCGCCATCGCAATTATTATTTACCGTTGCCTGTAAATTCTCCACTTACGGTTTTACCGTCAGGTTCACTTTTCCCGCAACCCTAAAATTGCCGCCTTTTTACATGAGTATAATTATGTACAGGAATTTGGGGAAGGTGTCGACCGGATGTACCGGGAGATGGAACAGGCAATATTAAACCATTTGCAGCTTTCCCCGGAGCTTTCGGCCAAAGAGCTTGCCTCTCTGCTCCACAAAACTTCCAGAACCATTCAACGCAATATTAATACGTTAAAAGAAAAGGGGGTTCTTAAAAGGGAAGGTTCAGACCGGAAAAACAATCCCAAAACAATTTTTTGAAATATTGACAAGAAGGCCAATTAATTGTACAATTTATAACACATTATCAAAGGCAATGAAGAGAAAAGTAGGTAATTAGATATGTCACAGAGAGTCTGACCAGGTGAGAGCAGACACAGAAGGAATTACTGAAAATGGTCTCGGAGCCGCGTACCGAAGCTTTTACGCCAAGGCTACGACGGGTGCACCCGTTACAGTGATAGACTATCGATGAATCATTTCTCATCTGTAGTTGATAAGGCCTGTATCGCGAGGTACAGGTGAATTTAGGGTGGTAACACGAAGCAGCAGCTCTCGTCCCTGAAAAAGAAATTTTTCAGAGAGGAGGGTTTTTTATTGGAAAAACAGAATATCCATGAAACAATAATTGAATTTCACCACTTCGTATTTTCATCCTAATATTAGAAATGAGGTAAATGCTATGAAAAATATTTTAATCGGCGGGGCATGGCCATATGCAAACGGTTCTCTGCACATAGGCCACATTGCCGGATTGCTGCCAGGCGACGTACTGGCCCGGTATCACAGAGCCATCGGGGATCATGTATACTATGTATCAGGAAGCGATTGTCACGGAACCCCTGTAGCAATCCGGGCTAAGAAAGAAAACAGAACGCCCCGGGAAGTCAGCGATTTTTACCATGAGGAATTTACAGAATGTTTTAAAAAGCTGGGCTTTTCCTATGATGTCTATACAAAGACATCCTCCGAAGAGCATAAAGCTTTTGTAAGAGAATTTCACCGAAAATTATACCAAAGCCCCTATGTCTACGAAAAAGAAGCCCCCCAGGCATACTGCGAAAGCTGCCGCACCTTCCTGGCCGACCGTTTTGTGACAGGGAAATGTCCAAAATGCGGAAACGATACCCGTGGTGACCAATGCGATGCCTGCGGCATGGTACTGGAACCGGAAAATCTCACAGAGCCGGTCTGTGCAATATGCAAAAAGCCTGTAAGCTTCAAAACCTCAAAACATCTATATATCGCTGTTACCAAATTAGAAAAAGAACTGAGGGCGTTGGTTGACAATCATCCGGACTGGCGGAAAAATGCTGTTGCATTTACAAAAAAATATCTGAACGAGGGGCTGAGAGACCGTGCCCTGACAAGAGATTTGGAGTGGGGAATAGACGTTCCCAAAGCCGGCTATGAAAACAAAACCATTTATATCTGGGCAGAAAACGTGCTGGGATATCTGTCTGCAAGCAAAGAAGCCGCCAGGTCAGGGGGCGCTGATTTTAATGAACTCTGGGGCAGCGGCGCAAAACATTATTACGTCCACGGGAAAGACAACATTCCCTTTCACACAATTATTTTACCCTCCCTTTTACTGGCCCATGAGGGAAACTGGCATCTGCCGGATCAGATTGTATCCAGCGAATACCTGACCATAGAAGGGAAAAAAATATCCACCAGCCAGAATTATGCCATCTGGGTCAAGGATCTTCTGGAAAAATATGAAGCAGATTCTATCCGTTACTTTTTCTTATCCAACGGCCCTGAAAAGAAAGACGCCGATTTTTCCTGGAGGGAATATGTCCACAGCCACAACGGCGAGCTCCTCGGCACATATGGAAATTTTGTAAACCGCTCCTTAGCTTTCATTGCAAAATATTGTGATGGAATTGTACCATCCGGAACTCCTGCCCCGGATATCAGCAAAAAAACAGACCAGTTGTTTGTTTCTGTGGGTAAACAGATTGAAAGCGGCGCTTTCAAAGACGCCATCAATGAAATATTTGATTTCGCAAGAAGCGCAAACAGATTTTTCGACGCAGAAAAGCCCTGGATCACACGAAACACAGATAAAAACGCATGCGACAATACACTGTATCAATGCGTCCTCATGATTGCCAATCTGGCAGTCCTGCTGTGGCCGTTTTTACCATTTTCATCCGAAAAAGTATGTAAATGGCTGGGCATCAAACATAACTGGGCAAAGCAATCGGTTCCAGCCGGCTACCACCTTCCCCAGACAGAAATCCTGTTCCAAAGAATCGATAAAAAAGTAATAGAAATAGAAACTGAAAAATTGAAATTACTATAAAGTCCGCTGCCGGGCGCATGCAGGTTTACTTTAAAAGATATGCATCCCCCCGGACAGGGCTGTCAGAGAACGCTGTATTTGCGTTCTGATTGCCTTGCGGAAACAGTGAATTCCGTATTCACCGGATTTTCCGCAAGGCAATACAAACCAGAGATTTTCACACAGCCCGGCCCGGCAAAATCAGCTTCCCGGCTGTTCCTTTCCCCAATGTTCCTTCCCCTGCCGTGCCAGCTCCTTCATCTCCCTGGCATTATCCAACACCGCATCCGTAATCCTGGCTCCGCCCAAAAGCCTTGCCAATTCCTTCACCATCTCCTCATCCCCCAGTTGCCGGATTGTGGTAGTGGTATTCCCTCCCGCCGCCGCCTTGGCAATCTCAAAATGTGCATCCGCCATAGCGGCGATCTGAGGCAGATGGGTAATGCAGATCACCTGATGGTTCCTGGCTATATAGGCCATCTTCTCCGAAACCTTCTGAGCCGTCCGCCCGCTGATTCCCGTATCAATCTCATCAAAAATCAAAGACGGAATGTCATCCGTATCCGCCAGAACCGCCTTGATAGCCAACATGATTCTGGACAATTCTCCACCGGAAGCCACATCTCCCAGAGGCCGCACAGGAAGCCCCGGATTGGTGGAAATCAGAAACTCCGCCTCATCATAGCCTCCGGCCGTATACTGCTTAAGCCTCCGAAACTCCATCTCAAACTGAACGTCAATAAAATTCAAATCCTCTAACCCCCGACGGATTTCCTTCGTCAATGCCCTGGCCGCCTTCTTCCTCACCTTGGACAGCTGTCCGCACAAATCCTCCAGTCCATTCCTGGTTTCCTCAAACTCCTTCTCCAGCTTCTGTTTCACCAGATCAAAATTATCCAGCTCCTCCAGACGTTTCCTTTTTTTCTCCAGCTGCTCCTTTATCTCCCCCACCGAATTTCCATATTTAGCCTGCAGATTGTGGATAAAATCCAGCCTTTTCTCCACCTGTTCAAACTGCTCCTGATCAAAAGAAAACTCATCCATATAGCCTGTAATATCGTGGGCAACATCACTTAAAATAGCCTCCGCATCAAACAGCTGATCCCGGATTCCCGCCAAAGACTCATCATACTCCGCAGCCTGGGCCACCTGTTTCAAGGCCGTCCCAATCCCTTCCCCGTCAATGGCCTGATAAGCCGCAGACAAACTTTCCATAATCTTCTGGGCATTTACCAGCCGTCGGAAAGAAGCAGTCAGTTCCTCCTCCTCCCCCTCCCTAAGCTTTGCATTATCCAGCTCCTCAATCTCATACCGGAGAAAATCCGCTTCCCGAAGCCGGCTTTCCCGATCCATATTCATATCTTCCAATTTATCTAAAAGCTCCTGATACTTATGGTACATACCAGAAACCTTTTCCTTCAAAACCGCACTTTGGGATTTCACATAACTGTCCAGAATCTGAAGATGCTTTGACTTATACAGCAGAGACTGATGCTCATGCTGACCATGAATATCGATTAAAAGGCTGGTAATCTCCTTCAGCCGCCCAGCCGTCACCGTTTCATCATTTACCTTGCTGACACTGCGGGAAGGCATAATCTTCTTGGAAATAATCAGCGTCCCGTCCTCCGAAAGCTCCACGTCCAGCTCTTTAAGCCTCTCCCGCTTCTCCTCCTCATCCACGGAAAAGACCAGCTCCACCAAAGCATAATCCGCTCCCTGGCGTATCATGTCCTTAGACGCCTTCCCCCCTAAAGCCATATTCACCGAACCAATAATAATCGATTTCCCGGCTCCCGTCTCTCCCGTCAGAATATTCAGTCCCTCCGAAAATGAAACCGCCGCCTTCTCAATCAAAGCCAGGTTCTTCACCTGCAAATCCAAAAGCATCCAAATACCTCCTTTCTCATCTTACGCCCTACACCACAGACCAACTGTATTTTAACGATCCAATCGCTTTTTTCAATCCTCCGCCTCTTCTATCAATTTCCGAATCTTGTCCATCACCAGAATCGTGTCATCCACGCTTCTGGCCGCACACATAATCGTATCATCCCCGGCAATGCACCCCACAATCTCATGGAAATGAATGGCATCCAGCGCCGCCGCCACTGCCATCGCCATACCAGTTCCCGTCTTAATCACCAGAATATTCTGGGCCATATCCATAGACACAAACCCATCCTTCAGCACCCGAATATATTTATCACTAAAAGATTTGGAACTCTGAACCACCACATAGCGCTGTTTCCCGTTCTCCGACGGAACCTTGGACAGCCGCAGCTCCCGTATATCCCTGGAAACCGTAGCCTGCGTCACCCGGTATCCCGCCTTATTCAGATAATCCGCCAGTTCCTCCTGAGTCTCAATCTCATATTTTCCAATCAACTCCACAATCTTACTGTGCCGCTCAACTTTCACTGTCCATACCCTCATCTCTCTCACCAGGTTCCCCTTCGGTTCCCTGGTCTTTATTCCATCTTGCGCAGGCTGTACCGCCTCCCTATATCCCCGCCAGCTTGCTGCGAAGATTATCCAAAAACGACCCTGCTCTCAGCTTCACCAGAACCGTCTCCGTCTCTGACCGCTCAATCCTTAAGCGATCCCCCACATTCAGGTGAACAAACGTATCCCCGTCAAACACCGCCGCCTGCCCCTCATCCTCACTTCCAAGAACCTCTATCTCAATCAAATCCTCCGACGACAGCACGATACTCCTGCCATTCAGCGCATGAGAACAAATCGGAGTCAAAATCGTCATCCTTGCCGTAGGCTCCACAATAGGCCCGCCCGCCGACAGATTATACGCCGTAGACCCTGTAGGCGTCGCCACAATCATCCCGTCCGCCTGATACTGATGCAGCGTCTCCCCATTCACAAACACCCGCAGCTTCAAAAGCCTGAGCATCTCTCTCCTGGCAATCACCACCTCATTCAGCGCCAAATCCTCCTTCACAACCTCCCCCTGCCGAAGCACCGTTCCCTTCAACATCATCCTCTTCTCCAGCCGATACTGCCCCCCGATCAGATCCTCCAGCAACCCGGCCATCTCCTCCTGCCGCCCCACCTGAGTCAAATACCCCAGATTCCCCAGGTTCACCCCCAGCATAGGAATCCGTCTCCCGGCCAAATCCCTGGCCGCCTGAATCAAAGTCCCGTCACCCCCCAGGGTAATCACACACTCCGTCTCCTCCGGAACCTGGCAGGCATCCGTATACCGAAACCTCCCTTTCTCCCCAGACTCTCCAATCTCTCCCCCTGCACTCTCACACTCTTTCCTTCCCCAACCTCCTCCTATCTCCTCCCCCTGAATCATACACCTGCATCCCCGCCCCAGAAGAAACTCCCGAATCTCCCCGGCCATCCTTACAGCCCCCTCCTTCTGAGGATTCAAAATCAGATAAAATCTCTCCATCCCTCTTCCCCCGTACCCATACTATGTACAACTGTCTTTCTGGCCTCATTCACTCCCATCCCCATGTATCAACCCCCCTGCCAATTCCTCCAGTACATCATTGCACTAGAGCGTGTTTGAAAATTGCTTTCTGCCAGATGTGCGTCACACTTTGTGGGACACCGTAGGCGCCCCTTGCAGGGATTTGGTCCGAATGAGGAAGGCGTAGCGGGGCTACGTTGACCGAATCAGGGCCAAATATACCGCAAAGTGGGGCGTGCAGATGGCAGGAATGAATTTTCAAACGCGCTCTAGTACGTGTTGCACTAATATGCGAGTAAATAGCGCTTGATATCATGTCATCTGACACTTAATTCACCGTTATGTCCGCAAGTCAGTACCAGCACCTTCCTGAGAACACTCCTCCACCAGCACGCGAACCTGTCCCTCAGCCCGGCAGCCACCAGCACCTTCCTGAGAACGCTCCTCCACAAGCACGTGAACCTGTCCCTCAGCCCGGCAGCCACCAGCTCCGGAGTATACCTCCCTACGTATACCTCACCCCAACACCTCATGGGCCTCATCCACCACTTCCTTCACCCCCACCCGCATCTGCGCCTGTCCCTCGGATACACAATTCCGCAGATACAGCAAATACTCAATATTCCCCTCCGGCCCCTTCACCGGAGAAAACTCCAGATTCAGCACCCCAAACCCAATCTCCCTCCCATAAGAAATCACCGCCTCTATCACTTCCACATGAGTCCCCTTCTCCCTCACAACCCCCTTCTTCCCAACCTTTTCTCTCCCAGCCTCAAACTGAGGCTTAATCAAACACACAACCTCCCCGTCCTCTGTCAGAAGCCCCTTCACCGGCTCCAGAACTTTCGTCAGAGAAATAAACGACACATCAATGGAAGCAAACTGAATCCTGTCCTGCACATCCGCCTCTGTCACATACCGGATATTGGTCTTCTCCATACAGACCACCCTCTCATCATTCCTCAGCTTCCATGCCAGCTGTCCATGCCCCACATCCACGGCATAGACCTTCACCGCCCCGTTCTGCAGCATACAATCCGTAAATCCCCCGGTAGAAGCCCCCACGTCCATGCAGACCTTCCCCTCCAGAGACACCCCAAAGCAATTCACAGCCTTCTCCAGCTTCAACCCTCCCCGGCTGACAAAAGGAAGGGTATTCCCCTTCACCTCCACAGAGACCGTGTCCTCAAACATTGTCCCCGCCTTATCCTCCTTCTGTCCGTCCACATACACCACGCCGGCCATAATAACTGCCTTAGCCTTCTCCCTGGACTGTGCCAGATTCCGCTTCACCAAAAGTACATCCAGTCGTTCTTTCATCAGGCTCCTCTTTCCCGTCCCTGTATTTTGCAAACCCATTCTCCCTCATCTTCCGGATAATGGAATCGCTGTCTATTCCCAAAGTCTCCCGCAGCAAAGACACATTGCCATGCTCCACATACGCATCCGGCAGCGCAATATTCAGCACCTTCACCCGGGGATAGTGTTCATGCACATAAGCCAGAACCTGCAGCCCGAAACCCCCCTGAAGAACATTCTCCTCCAGAGTCACCAGATATTCATGCCCCTTTGCCAGGCAGTCCACCAGCTGAAGATCCACAGGCTTAATAAAACGCCCGTTAGCCAGCGTCACATCCATTCCTTCCGCATTCAGCTTATCCCGTATATGCTCCGCCGTGCTGACCATGCTCCCCACAGCCAGCAGGGCAAGGCCCTTTCCCTGATACAGGATCTCCCCCTTTCCATACTCAATCGGAGTCCGAAACTCCTTAAGCCCCCTGTAAGCCGTCCCTCTTGGGTACCGGATAGCCACAGGCCCGTCATAGCCAAGAGCAAACGCCATATCCTGCCGCAGCTCCCACAGGTTCTTAGGCGCCAGCACACTCATATTGGGAATAGATGTGAGATAAGAAAGGTCAAAAATCCCCTGATGGGTCTCCCCGTCGCTGCCTACCAGCCCTGCCCTGTCAACCGCAAACACCACCGGCAGATTCTGCAGGCACACATCATGGACAATCTGGTCATAGCCTCTCTGAAGAAAAGACGAATACACTGCCACCACCGGCTTTAATCCGGCCGCAGCCATCCCCGCCGCGCTGGTTACCCCGTGCTGTTCCGCAATTCCCACGTCAAAAAACCGTTCCGGAAACATTTTCTGAAACCGTTTCAGGCCCGTCCCGTCAGGCATGGCCGCCGTAACCGCCACTATCCGTTCATCCTTCTCAGCCAGATGACACAATTCTTTGGAGAAAATCTCCGTATAGGAAGGATATACCTTCTCACTCTTGGGTTTCCCTGTCTTCACATCAAAAGGCTCCACCCCATGAAACCGTTCCGGATATTTCTCCGCCGGAGCATACCCCTTTCCCTTCTTCGTCAGCACATGAACCAGAACCGCATGGTTCAGCTTTCTGGCCTCTTTCAAAACCCTGCACAGCTGCTTCAGATCATGTCCGTCCACAGGCCCTAAGTAGGTAATTCCCATATTCTCAAACAGCATCCCCGGAATCAAAAGCTGCTTGATTCCCTGCTTTGTCCTGCTAATCTTGTCGATTATCTTGGGCCCGGCCACAGGAATCCGCTCCAGTGCATTGGTCACATTCTTTTTCAAATCATTGTATCCGTCGTCTGTGCGGATGCTGCTTAAATACCTGGACATCCCGCCTACATTCTCCGAGATGGACATCTCGTTGTCATTTAATATTATGATAAAATTCTTCTCGATCCTGGCTGCATTGTTCAGGGCCTCATAGGCCATGCCCCCGGTCAGAGCCCCATCCCCGATGATGGATACCACACAGTAGTCCTCACCTCTTAAATCCCTGGCAAGAGCCATCCCCAGGCCTGCCGAGATAGACGTGGAGCTATGTCCGGTGTTAAATGCATCACAGGGGCTTTCCTTCGTCTTGGGAAAGCCGCTGATGCCGCCGAACTGACGCAGCTCATCAAAGGAATCCTTTCTTCCGCTTAGTATCTTGTGGGTATATGCCTGGTGCCCTACATCCCAGATAATCTTATCCTTCGGAAGATCAAAAATCTTATAGATCGCCATAGTCAGCTCCACAACACCTAAATTCGATGCCAGATGCCCTCCTGTGGCACTGATTTTCTCAATCAGGAAATCTCTGATTTCCTGAGCCAGCTCCCCCAGTTCCTCCTGATTCAGGGCCTTTATATCCTGAGGCCCGTTTATCCTCTCTAACATGGCATTTTCCTATCTTTCTCTGGTTACCAGCATCATAATCAAGTCTCTCAGAAATCCGTGTTCTCCCGGAAGGCTTTCCAGAGCCTTTACCGCCTCCTTAGACAAGCTGTCCACCATCTCCACCGCCTGTTCCATTCCATATAACGTAACATAAGTGGTCTTATGATTTTTCTCGTCACTGAGTACTGGTTTCCCCAGAACCTCCTGGCTGCTGGTTAAGTCCAGGATGTCATCCTGGATCTGAAATGCCATGCCCACACAGGAGGCCATATGCTCCACTGTCTGCACCTGTTTCTCATCCCCGCCGGCCAAAATAGCGCCGATCATCATGGACGCCTCCAGCAGGGCCCCTGTCTTTAATCGATAGACATAATCCAGCTGCTCCTCTGTCATAGGCTTTCCTGTCAGCTCCACGTCTGCGGTCTCTCCGCCGATCATGCCGCTGATCCCTGACTTCTTGGCCAAAAGCCCTATACATCTGCCTACCGCCCCGGCATCCTTTGTAAAGGCCAGGGCCCTGGCCGCAGTCTCAAAAGCGTATCCGTACAGGCCGTCTCCTGCCAGCACCGCCATATGGTATCCGAACTTAACCCAGGTAGTATCCCTTCCTCTGCGAAGCCTGTCATTGTCAATACAGGGCAGATCGTCGTGCACCAGGGAGAAGGTGTGTATCATCTCGATAGCTGCCATAAACGGTTCCACTTCCCGCCCGCAGCCTCCCAACAGCCGGTACACCTCCCTCATAAACAGAGGCCGCAGACGCTTCCCCCCTGCCTTCATGCTGTAATTCATGGCGGCTGCCAGGTTTTTCTGCTGCCCTTCTTCATCAGGCAGATAGCCGGCTATCACCTGATCCACCTCTTTTGTATATAGTTTCAGAAGTTCTTTAGAATTGCCCATTCTGCCCTTCCTCCGACAAAATCTCGATTTTCTTTTCCACTTTTTCTATCTTGTCACTGCAGGCCTTTACCATCTTCATGCCTGACTCATACAAAGCAAAGGTATCTTCCAGAGAGCTGTCTCTGTCTTCCATCTTCTCAATAATGCTTTCCAGTTCTTTTAATGTCTCCTCTATAGACAAATCCTTCTCTTCCAAAGCTCTGCCCTCATCCTTCCCTCTCATCCTGTAATGGTTATTATCTGAGTCGTCACCTTTCCATCCTTTAGGCGGATATCCAGCTGCTGCCCCGGTTCCAGCCCATGGACAGACTCCACCCTGGCCCCGGCCTCATCTGTCACAAATCCGAATCCCCGGCTCAGCTTCTCAAGAGGGGATAGCCCGTGAAGCCTTCCGCCAAGCAGCGCCAGCCGGTGCTTTCTGTCCAGCAGGCGCCTGTCCAGTACAGATGTCATCTGCTCCTCCATATCCGTCAGACGCTGCCGGTACTCATTCATCTTCCGTTCCGGATGATGCATCAGCAGACGCATTCTGCACTGCTCTATCTGATATCTCTTCCTCTCCAGGCTTCGCTCCATCCCTCTGGTGAGGGCCTCCCGGATCACCTGAAGCTGTTCTTCAAACTGCCTGTAGTCAAACACCGCCAGCTCTGCCGCCGCCGAAGGCGTAGGGGCCCGCAGATCCGCCACATAGTCTGCAATGGTCACATCCGTCTCATGGCCCACCGCAGAGATCACCGGTGTCTGGCAGTCAAAAATAGCTCTCGCCACGATCTCCTCGTTGAACGCCCACAGATCCTCGATCGAACCGCCGCCTCTTCCCACAATTATCACGTCCGGCCTCATGGCGTCCAATGTCTCTATCCCTTTTGCAATACTGTATTTGGCATTCTCTCCCTGAACCAGGGCCGGATAGAGAATCAGCTGTACGTAGGGGTTCCGCCTGGCGGAAATGTTCATAATATCCTGTATGGCCGCCCCGGTGCTGGCCGTCACAATGCCCACAGTCCTGGCATACCTGGGGATAGGCTGCTTATACTCAGCCGCAAACATCCCCATGTCTTCCAGCTCATTTCTCAGCTGCTGAAAGCGCTCAAATAAATCTCCCACGCCGTCCCTTTTAATCTCTTTTGCATACAGCTGATATTTGCCGTCCCGCTCATATATATCGATGGTACCTGACACCACCACCTGCTGCCCTTCCCGCAGCTGGAAATCAAGCCCTCTCCTCTGTCCGGCGAACATGACGGCAGACAAGGTCGCGGACTTGTCCTTCAGTGTAAAATAAATATGTCCCGACGTATGGTATTTACAGTTGGACACTTCCCCCCGCACGCTGATACGGTTTAAAAGGAAGTCCTGAACAAACATATTTTTAATGTATGAATTTACCTGGGTAACAGAATAAACACTTGCCATAATCAGCTTGTCCCCTGAGCGGACACCAGCCTGGCAAGGACACCGTTAATAAACGCAGGAGATTCCTTCTGCCCGAACTTTTTGGCAAGCTCCACCGCCTCGTTGATAGCCACCTTCTCCGGTATCTCCTGGTCGTAAAGCATCTCAAACAGGGCAAGGCGCAGAATCGTCAGATCCACCTTCCCCATTCTCTTTGTCTTCCAGCCCTGGGCCACCTCATTGATCCGGCTGTCCAGCTCCGGCAGCTTCGCTGTCACTGCCTCCGATTTTTGAAGCAGATACCGGTGATCCTCTTCATCAAACCTTGCCTGATGAAGAATATTCAAGATTCCCTCCGGTGTGGTTTCGTCCTCCTGGGACAATTCAAAATAGCATTCTAACTGTTGTCTGGTCTCCTCCGCCGGATAAAAATCTGCGCAGAACAGCATTTTAAAACAGTGTTCGCGCAATTCTCTTCTGGTCATACCCTGCCCTCCTCATCTGATGTTCTCCCGCACCTGATTTTACGGCTGATTTTCCAGGAGTAAAAATTTAAGTAATGGCAAAAGCGCAGCCGCTTAAAGGGCAGCTGCGTCTTTTAGCCTCTGGTACTATTCGTCTTCCATGGTCACACTTGCAATCTTAATATTTACATCCAGAACGTTCAGGCCAGTCATATTCTCAATAGCGCTTTTTACCTTTTCCTGAACCTTCTCCGACACATCCGGTATGTTGTATCCATACTTCATATTCAGGGACAGATCTACGGACACATGCTCCTCTGTCACGTCTACCTTGACACCCTTGGACAGGTTCTTCATCCCCAGCTTGCCTACCAGCTCGTTGGTAATATTTCCGGCCATGGAATCCACGCCTTCCACTTCCGTGGCTGCCAGGCCTGCGATGATGGCTACCACCTCATCCGCAATCTGTACTTCCCCGATTTTATCTTTTTCATATACTTTATGAGTATTTCTGCTTTCCATCTCTTCCACAACAAATACCTCCTCACATTTCTATAATAGCCCTATTATAGCAAAAATACTCCTGTTTGCAAAGGTATTTTTATAACATCTATTCATCCAGGTTCAGCAGCGTGATAATGATGCTGTCTGCTCCCACCTCAGCCTTCCTTTTCACCACGTCTTCTATCTGGGCTCTCTGGGCATCGGTGATGGCAGAGGCATTGACTACCACGTCCACTTTGTCGGAGGAAATACTGACCACCGGATCTGAAAATCCTTTAGCCATCAGCAGGGTTTCCGCCGCATTTTCCTTCTCCGCGATCTCTGTCAGCTTAATCATATCCTGGATTGCCTGCTGTTTAGCCTCCTCTGCAATGTTGGAATTGTTGATAATATTTAAAAGGGTATCCTTATTTTTAGCCCGTACCTGCTCCCTGCTTAACTGAACGCTGGCTATGTAATCAGACACCTTCATCCCGCTGGTGAGAATGGCTTCTCCCGGATTCTCCAGCCCGGCCTCCATCCCTGCCTGCTCCGCCACGGTCTCTGCCTGGGCATACTGCTGTCCTGTGCTGTCCGTAACAGCCGAAAGCTCCTCTGCGGAAACTGACTCCGCCTCCTCAATCTGGCTTAAATCCTGGTCGAGGCTCATAATCTCCTCATACGTTCCCTGGCTGTCCAAAAGCCGTTGGTTCTCCGCCAGAATGTCCTCGTCCGAAATGTCCGTAAGCCCTGCCTCAAATGCAGTATTCCCTGCTTCCAGATCCTGTTTTCCTGTGTAGTTTAAATAACCTGCCGCTGCGATCATAACCGCCAGTGTGGTGACGATAATCTGGTTTCTGCGGAACAGTTTTTTCATATTGACGCTTTTTAAGTCCTTTTTGAACTTCATGCACGACACTCCTTTTATTCTACCCGCTTTAATACTTTTATTTTATGTGAGGGAATACCAAATAATGCTTCCACCGCGGCAGAAATTTCTGCCTGAATCCTGGGACTGTCTCCCCCTCCTGCGCTGACGATGACCCCGCTTATCTCCGGTTTCAATTCCTTTTCCAGAATCGGCCCCTGCTGTCCTGTCTGTCCGGAAAGGATGGTATCTTCCGCCACCTCCTGGCTTTCCACCCTCCTGCTTCCCCCATTCTGATCCGTCTCCTGAGTGACTGAGTAAGAGGTATCCCGATCCACCCTCCATACCTTCTCCTCTGAGGATCGCAGGACGATCATCACCTCCACGCTTCCCACACCGTCCACATGGCTTAAAACCGCCTCCAGCCTCTGCTCCAGCTGCTGCTCATAGGACAAAGCTGTGCTGCCTGACACTGCCATCCCCTCCGGGGCTTCTTCCCCTCCGCCTGCATCCTCCTTCCCTTCTCCCTCCGCCTGCCCGTAAAAAATATCCCCTGCCGTCTGTCCGCTGTCCTTCTCCTCCCTGCTCTTCCCAACCGGAAACGCCAGAATCAAAAGAATCAGCCCCAAAGCCAGCATCACTATCCACTTATCCTTACCTGCCTTCAAATTCAATTTCCACTTCCCGGCTTTCCAGCCCATAATACCGTTCCACCTTTCTTTGCAGCTGTTCCAGATCTTGCCCATTTCCTCCTCTCCCCTCCTCTGTCCTTTTCTCCCCGCTATCCTGTCCCTCTGTCATCCTCTCTCCGCCCCCTCTTTCTCCGTCTCCAGTCACCTTCTGCCCTTCTGCCTTCCCCCTGTCATAATCCCTTCCCCCTTCCTCTGTCCTCTTCTCCCCGCCATCCTGTCCCTCTGTCACCTCTCCTGCCCCGCTTTCTCTGCCGCCATCAGTCTCCCCTTGTCCCCCTGCCTCCACCAACTCAATTTCTATGGCCCCTATCTCGATCCTTTCCCATCCGCTCCCCTCCTCATTCCCATCCATCCCTTCTTCCTCACTTATTTCATTCCCCACTGCCAAAAAAATATGGCTCACCGTCCCATAGTTCTCCTTTTCTCTGTCACTTTCAATAGACACCTCCACCTGCTTCACCATAAATCCCATATCCTCTGCCATCACCCTTACATCCCTCTCCACAGCCCCTTCATACTCCTCAATCACCCGCCCCAGCCTCTGTTCCTCAATCCCCAGAATCTCCCTTTTTAAATCCTCCGCTTCCCTCTGAAAACTGACTGCCTCAAAATAATACGCCAGCCTGTCCTCCAGCCCCAGCCCGTCTGTCACCGGATGAACCACCAGCAGGATCAGCACCACCCCCATAAAAAACCGGATATACTTCTCATACTTTTTAGAAGGAAGCACCGCCCTGACCGCACTGGCCAGAATCAAATAGCACAAAATACTTCCCACCCACTGATACAATCCCCCCACAACAGCCTCCTTACGTTTCTTTCTTCTACCATCAGCGGACCTTTCGCCATATCACCCCCCAAAATACACCACATTCGTCCCCCCGCACACAACCGCCACCGTTATCACCAGCAGAGCTGCCGCCGTCCCCACGATCTGCAGCAGCATCTTATGCCCCTTAGCCATAGCCGCAACACATTTCACCAGTCTCTTGTCACAGACAGGCTCCATCAGCGCCGCCATACATTTATAAAGAAGCATCAGCACCGCCAGCTTCATCACCGGAACCGCTATAAGCATCAAAAGAATCACCACGGCCGCCATCCCCATCGTATTTTTAATCAATACCCCGGATCCCAGAATCATCTGCGTCACTGCCGCCGCCCCCTGGCCGACTCCCGGGATCATCTCCACCAGCTTCTGAACCGAACCGTTTTTCAGCGAGTCCACATAAGGCAGTACCATCCCCTCAATGAGATGGAATCCCAAAACCACCCCAAGGATAGTCTTCATCCCCCATCCAATAGCCTGCGCTGTCAGCTCTGTCAGCCGTGACAGCAGCTCCTCCTTTGCCATATGATTGGCAAAAACCAGAAGAAGGTACACCCTGGCCGCCGGAATCAGCACGGCTCCTAAAAGCCACTGCCCCACAGATATAATCAGCAGCGTAAACTCATACATAGCCGCTGCTGACACGCTCCCCCCTGCAAAGGCCACCACCAGGAAATAAGACGGCATCAGCACCTTCATAAATGTTAAAATCTCCTCCACTGTATCCGCCGCCACCTGTATACTCTGGCTGATTCCGGCAAGCAGCATGGTAAACAGGAGCAGATATGTCACATAAAAACCTGTATCTGATATCTGGCTTCCGCTGAATATATCCGAAAAATTGGTAAAAACCGCCCCCAGGATTCCCAGTGCCAATATCTGCCCCATAAACCGGCCTCCGGAAGCTATTTCTGAAAACAATTCTTTCTTCAAAGCCTCCAAAGCCCTGTTCCACAGCCTGTCAAACTCTCCGGCCATGAGAAGCTCCATGATCTCCCCAAAGCCCGGCCCCTGCCCGTCCTGTTTTTCCCGGACAAATTCCTCAATGCCGCTGAAATCAAACTCATCCATGGAAACGCCTGGAACAGAAGGCTCCTTTTCCGCCCCAAAGCTAAAAAGCATCTGCCCATGGTTCAAAAGAAATAGCAAACCGATAAAGAGTATCCATTTCCGTTTCATGATAAAATATCCTGTACCATTTCCATCAGCGCCATAAGAATCGGCATACTGACCGCAAGAATCGACAATTTTCCAAAAATTTCAATCTGGTTTCCCAGAGAACCATAGCCGGCATCCTTGCAGATTCCGGAAGAAAACTCCGCAATATACGTAATCCCGATCATTTTCATCAGTGTATTGATATACACATGATTGATTTTCAGATAGGCCTGTACCTGTTCTACCGCCTGGATTATGGTCTCCAGCTTTGAAATCCCGTAAAAAAATATAACCAGCCCTGCTGCTGCCGCCAGATATATCCCGTACTCCCCTTTAACCCCTTTTAGCTGTACCGCCAAAATCACGGCCGTCAGCCCCAGGATCCCTATGGACATTACCGTCATACTTCCACCTTTACAATGCAAATAGATTTTTAATGGTTTCAAACAGCTCATAAATGTAGGGAACCATCCAGAACAGCACCAGTATCAGTCCTGCCAGGCTGGTTAAAAACGCCTGCTCTTCCCTTCCGCTGTGTTTCAGGACCTGACAGATGACAGAGACCAGAATACCCACCGCCGCAATTCTAAAAATCAGATTGACTCCCATGCCGTCCTCCCTAACACATTATTATTGAAAGAAACAGTCCGCCCATAAAGCCCAGGCTGGTACACAGCTTTATCCGTTCCCTCTCATGTTCACGGTAAAAGTCCACGGACAACCCCAGCTGCTCCAGATACAGCTCTATGGTCCGCTCCTGCATCCCCAGATCCAGATACCCCAGATGCTCCCCAAATGCCTGAAATTCCTGGCATTCCTTTTCTGTCATCAGAAGCTCCTCCCTGCTGCTGTTTACGGCCTCTTTCCACAGATCATAAAACAATTCCCCGTCCTGCTGTCCGATCCTATCCGCCACCTGGCAGAACAGCTTTGCAGGGGCTCCCTCCGATTTTCTTCCCACATGCTCCAGCGCCTCCCCCAAAGGTGCATGGGCATACAGGATCTCCCCCTTTAACAGCAATATCATTTTCCGTATCTGCTCCAGCATTTTCCGGTGTTCCTTCCACTGTTCAGCCTTCCACATGCCAAGACCGCTGCAGGAAACCGTCACCAGAGCACTTCCCAGTATCTTCATCCACATAAACCTGCACTCCCTGCCCATCTATCCACATAAGCCTGCACTTCCTGTCTGTCCATCCACATAAGACTGTACTCCCTGTCTGTCCATCCACGCAAGCCTGCACTTCCTGTCTGTCCATCCACACAAGCCTGCACTTCCTGTCTACCCATCCACATAAGCCTGTACTCCCTGTCTGTCCATCCACATAAGCCTGCACTCCCTGCCCATCTATCCACATAATACAACCTTCTGCCTCCCGATGCCCTCAAACTCCTGCCACAAAATTCAGGCAAGGGAAACCATATTGGAATCATAAATCCCGCCTACATGTCCCACTTCTTTACAGCCGTCCAGAACGATGTACCTCTCAAACAGTCTGTCCTGTACCAGCTTGCGAAGAATCGGCTTCTGCCGTATATCCTCCACAGAATTGCCGTGAACCGTGGCCACCAGCTTGCACCCGCAGTTCATCACATATTCCATGGCCTCCAGATCTTCCCTGCTGCCAATCTCGTCCACAGCAATAACCGCAGGAGACATGGTACGGATCAGCATCATCATTCCCTTGGCCTTCGGACAGCAGTCCAATATATCTGTCCGGCACCCTACCTGGTTCTGAGGTTCCCCCTGATAACAGGCCCCGATCTCCGATCGCTCATCCACCACCCCTACCGCAACGCCTTTTATTCCTCTGGCCCCGTCGGAAAGCTGGCGGATAATATCCCTGAGCAGCGTGGTTTTCCCGCATCTGGGGGGAGAGATAATCAGGGTGTGAAGAACCTGTCCGTTCTTATACAGATAGGGCATAATCCCATCCCCGCATCCCAGTATCTGGTGGGCCAGGCGGACATTTAAAAATGATATGTATTTCATCGTCCTGATACCGCTGTCATCCAAAACCACCTTTCCTGCAATTCCAATCCGGTGCCCTCCCTGTATGGTCAGAAAGCCCTGCCGTATCTCTTCCTCAAACGCATAAAGAGAATGACAGCTTATATGCTCTATTGTCTCCTTTATCTCTGTCCTGCCCACTATGTAGGCCTCCTCCCTGGCGGCGCTTAAGGCTCCTTCCCCTGTCAGATAATACTCCTGGTTGTCCAGGATCAACATAAGAGGCATCCCCACCCGCAGGCGTATCTCCTGGACATGCTCAAAATCCACGGGAGCTTTCAGAAGAATGTCACGGATTGTCCTGGAAAATATTTTAATCAGCTGATCCTTTCTCTCCATATGATCCCCTCCTTTTCTCCCAATATATGTAGGGAGGGACAGGAAACATTCCTGTTGTTTTCGAAACCAGTTTGTTGTTTTTTACATATATTTCACAAATCAGGATAACCTATCCCATAGAACAAAGAGTTCGGAAGTAGGAGGTATAAATCTTATGTGGGGTATTCTTATTGCTTTAATATCCGGTGCTCTCATGAGTATACAGGGTGTATTCAACACGGAGGTAACCAAGCAGACCAGCATCTGGGTCTCTTCCGGATGGGTGCAGCTGACAGCCTTTTTGACCTGTCTGATCCTGTGGTTTTTTACAGGCAGGCAGGAGGTAGGCGGACTGTGGCAGGTGCAGCCCTGGTATATGCTGGCCGGCGGTATCCTGGGAGCCCTGATTACCTACACAGTAATCAAAAGCGTGGGAAGCTTAGGGCCGGCCCATTCCGCTCTCCTGATCGTGGTTTCACAGATTATCGTAGCCTACGGAATCGAGGTTTTCGGGCTCTTCGGCGTCGAGAAAACAGGGTGGGAATGGAAAAAAGCAATCGGTGCGCTGATCGCCATAATCGGGATTGTAATGTTTAAAAAATAATACTTGTATTTACCCGTTTATTTAGGTAGAATAGATATAGTACAGATAAATCTGTACCAGACGGAAGATGGTACTTCCCCATTCATTTTATGAGGAGGAAGCATACCATGAAAAGACAAAGTTTTAAATTGCTGATAACAATCATATGTGTGTTGGCTGCAGGCATATGTTACAGTTGCAGCAGACAGGCAGGCCGGACAGAAGACGGCGGACAGGTACTGGAATTTTCAGGAGAGACTCTCTTTCCTGAAACACAATCAGATACGGGCTTGGAATACAACGATGCGGCAGATTCGGAACTGGAGACGGGTGCGAAGCCTGCCGCCTCTTTTACACAAGATGCCGTGTGTTATGTACACGTCTGCGGAGAAGTGATGCGTCCGGGAGTCTATGAGATGAAGCCTGGCAGCCGTGTCTTTCAGGCTGTGGAACAGGCAGGGGGCTTTACGCAGAAAGCGGCACAGGAATATCTGAATCTTGCCGGGGAGATCCAGGACGGCATGAAGATTGTGGTGCCATCTCAGGGCTGGGAGGATGGCGATATGCCGGATATGTCCGGCCTGACAGACTCCGGGGTGACAGACTCCGGGGAGATGACGGCCCAAACTGATACCATCGCTCCCGGCATATACCCTCCGTCCGGCAAAGCAGATTCCTTACAGACAGCAGAAAGCAGCAGGATAAACATAAATACCGCTGCAAAAGAAGAGTTGATGACCTTAAAAGGGATTGGGCCGGCCAGAGCTGAAGATATTATCCGATACAGAGAAGAGCATGGGCCGTTTCAGTCTGTGGAGGAAATCATGGATGTACCTGGCATTAAAAATAATGCCTTCGAGAAGATAAAAGATGACATCGCAGTGTAGTGTACTGCCCATCTGGCAGCGGGACAGAGCAATCAGATAAGTCAAACAGGTGCCAGGTGGCTGGCAGGGCAGGTAAAGAAGAGGTGTGGAATGGCTAAGGTTTTGGTAGTGGATGACGAGAAATTGATTGTCAAGGGGATTCGTTTCAGCCTGGAGCAGGATGGAATGAAGGTGGATTGCGCCTATGACGGTGAAGAGGCGATTAACTGTGCAAAAGAGAATGAATACGATATTATTTTACTGGACGTTATGCTGCCTAAGGCAGACGGCCTTACGGTATGTCAGACAATCCGGGAATTTTCTGAAGTTCCCATTATTATGCTGACTGCCAAAGGCGATGATATGGATAAGATTCTGGGGTTAGAGTATGGAGCTGATGATTACATTACCAAGCCGTTTAATATCCTGGAGGTAAAAGCCAGAATCAAGGCTATCCTCCGCAGAAATTCCAAGCAGAGCAAAAAGCCTCAGGAACCGGAAAAACGGGTAATCACAGTGGGAAGCCTGCGTCTGGATCGGGATGGCCGCAGAGTATTTGTGGGAACAAAAGAGATCAACCTGACTGCAAAGGAATTCGATCTTCTGGAGCTTCTGGCCTGCAATCCCAACAAGGTATACAGCCGTGAGGCTCTCTTAGGCTATGTGTGGGGCAACAAGGCCGATTCCGGAGACGTGCGTACTGTGGACGTCCATGTGCGGAGGCTGAGGGAAAAAATTGAGCCAAGCCCCAGCGCTCCTCAGTTCGTACATACCAAGTGGGGCGTGGGATACTATTTCCGTGCCCAGGGATGACAGGTATTGCTATGAAAATAACCCTTGTGACAGTAGGAAAATTAAAAGAGCGGTACTGGATTGATGCCATAGCCGAATACTCCAAACGCCTTGGCCGCTACTGCCGGCTGGAGATTCTCCAGGTGGCGGATGAAAAGATACCGGATAATGCCAGCCAGGCGCTGGAGGAACAGATAAAGGATAAGGAAGGCAGGCGGATCCTCTCCCTGATTCCGGAGGATGCCTATGTGATTGCGCTGGCTATCCAGGGAAAGATGCTGGACTCGGAGCAGCTGGCGGACAGGATAGGACAGCTGGGCATAAAGGGTACCAGCCAGATTGTCTTTATCATAGGCGGCTCTCTGGGACTGTCCGGGCAGGTGTTAAGACGGGCTGATTTTCAGCTGAGCTTTTCCAAAATGACATTCCCTCATCAGCTGATGAGGGTAATTTTGTTGGAACAAATCTACAGGAGTTATCGGATTTTGAATCATCAGCCGTACCATAAGTAAAGGCGAAGTTTTCAGGAAGGCCAGAAAGTGCAGGAAAGCTAAGATTTAGGCGGAAAATAGAGGGTTGTCAAAAGTTGTTTTAAGATAATACTATGAAAATTTTCGCACTTAGGTGTGTTATGGAGAGCCATATCATAAGTAAAGGCGAAAAGGAACGGATGTTCTTGGGAATAAAAGAGAATAAGAGTTATATTTTTAACCCCATGGGAGTTTCAGGCTTCCATGGGGTTTTACTGTTCGTAACAATAAAGTTCTTACAACGTAGGTTTTATTGCAGAGTCTGTGTTTCTTCTGGCGGGATATATTCTATCAAATCAGTC
>CAJUEJ010000004.1 GCA_910585435.1 uncultured Hungatella sp.
GTACGACCAACAAGGTTAGGGGCGTTGTTATAATTTTTTCCGGGAGTTTAGGATATAAATATTTTGCGAAAGGCGGCTATTATGTGTACCAGATTTGTTTATCGTGGAAATGACATGATAACAGGCTTTAATTTTGACATTGACCTTTCTGTATGGAAGCATAAAGTGATTGAAGAACGAGAACGCTTCTATATCGGGATTTTGCGACCAGACGGGGTATATCATTCTTATCATGGAGTGAATCAAAATGGGAATGTCGGAACGCTGTTATATGTGCATGGCAATCCTGCCGGAGCATATCAAAAAGGCAGAGAATTTATGACGATTGCAGATTTAACAGAACAGTTTATTAAAGCGCAAATTTCCTTTGATGATGTTCTTCAAATTGCCAAGTCAAAGAAAATTGTTTATGCGCCAGATGCGACTATGCAGACAATGCTGTCCGATGTTCAAGGGCGTACATTAGTAATTGAACCGGGAATTGGGTATCGGGAAGAACAAAGTAAATATTCCTTGATAACAAACTATTCCTTGATGAAACCAGAAAGCACAAAAGATTTTATTGTGTCTGGCGACGACAGATATGAACGGGCATTGCCATTATTGGATAATTACAAAAACAAGTTTTCGCTTTCCAAGGCTTTTGAATTGCTTTATACTGTCCGTCAAGAAGGCGAATGGGCGACCAGAGTTTCTTTTGTGTATTCAGCAAATGACCAGACAGTATATTATGTAGAAAATAACAACTTTGAACATATCAGAAAATTTAAATTTTTGCCAGTATAACAAGAAAGGAATCGTCATGCCACAGAAGATTTATCCCCGTTCAAAAGACAGGGAAACAATTTATTTAAAAAACGTTATTAGCAACCCCAATATCATAGTTGGCGATTATACAATATATAATGATTTTGTTAAAGAGCCAAGAGAATTTGAAAAGAATAATGTTTTGTATCAATACCCAATCAATCAAGATAAGCTGATAATTGGTAAGTTTTGTTCTATTGCCTGCGGAGCAAAGTTTATATTTAACAGTGCAAATCACAGTTTATCTTCTCTATCCACCTATCCATTTCCCATATTTTTTGAGGAATGGAATTTAGATGTAAAAGATATTAAAAATGCGTGGGATAACAAAGGTGATATAGTTATCGGAAATGATGTTTGGATTGGTTATGAAGCAGTCATTTTAGCAGGTGTTACGATTGGAGATGGTGCTGTTATCGGAGCACGAGCTGTCGTTACCAAAGACATTCCTCCATATACAATCGTTGGCGGTGTTCCGGCAAAGCCTATAAGAAAGCGTTTTACCCAAGAAACGATAGATTTTCTGCTTAAAATAAAATGGTGGAATTGGTCTGAAGAACATATCCGACAGCATATAACCGAGATACAGTTAGGAAATATCGAATATTTGCGTTAAATTGCCGCACGACGGAAAAAGAAAAAAGCCGTCGTACAGCAATCATTACTCATGCATAAAAGTATTTTATGGACGGCTTTGAAATTCAGAGCCGCCTATTTTATTATGTGGATAAAAATGTTTATGGCGGTATCAAGGAGGTATCGCCATGTCCTGTATGAGCTAGTAAATGATCGCATTCACAATAGCACCACTGAGCATGGCAATATAGTAAGGCATAAAAGGGTTGGAGCTACATATATTAAGGAAGTGGCCTCACTCATTCAAATGGTAAATATCTGAAATTGTTATTTTTTGAAAAAGTTTTTCTCGCATCAGTGCAATCAGGCTCTCTGCCAGCTAATGTTGGGATTGTAGCGCAGTAGGCCTCAAGGCGGGAAATTTTGAAGAATTTGTGAAATTTTAGATTTGGATTGACAATATATTGTCAAAGTGATACATTGTGTTAGAAACAATGAAAGGTTTCTAACATATTTCAAGGAAGGGAGCTATTATGAGAAAATCAACAAGAAAAGTGGTATCTGCCATTACGGCAGCTGCCATGGTACTGTCTCTGGCGGCATGCGGCGGCAAGGGCAGTGAGGAGACGACGGCGGCAACTACAGCTGCAGAGACAACCTCTGCGGAGGCAGCCACAGAAGCGCCTACAGAGGCCCAGGAGCCGGAGGAGAAGAACCAGCAGGCGGACATCGTGGTTATCGGTGCAGGCGGCGCAGGCATGACAGCGGCAATTCAGGCAGTACAGGATGGCGCCACTGACGTAATCGTACTGGAGAAGATGCCTGTCACAGGAGGCAATACCACCCGTTCTACCGGCGGCTTGAATGCTGCGGGAACTCAGTACCAGGAAGCGGAAGGGATTGAAGATTCTGTAGAGCTGTTTGTGGAAGATACCATGAAGGGCGGCAAGGAACTGAATGACAAGGAGCTGGTTACCGTCATGGCGGAGAATTCCAATGATGCTCTGGAGTGGGTCAATGACCTGGGTGCAGACCTGACCGTGGTAGGAATCTTCGGCGGAGCCAGTGTAAAACGTATCCACAGACCATCTGATACATCTGCAGTAGGCCCGGTGCTGGTGAAGACTTTGAACCAGACCTTGGAGAAGCTGAATATTCCTGTCCTTCTGGAGACAAAGGCAGAGAAGATTCTTTTAGATGACGAGGGAGCTGTATGCGGTGTCACTGCTGCGGATAAAGACGGTAAGGAATTTACCATTGACTGTACGGCAGTCATTCTGGCTACCGGCGGTTTCGGGGCAAACTCTGATATGGTAGTGGAGTACAATTCCGCATTGGCAGGTTTTGCCACCACCAACCACAGCGGTGCTACCGGTGACGGTATTGCTATGGCAAAGGAAATCGGTGCAGATTTCGTGGATATGGAGCAGATTCAGACCCATCCTACGGTAAATCCGGATACCCAGACTATGTACACAGAGGGCGTCCGCGGCAACGGCGCTATCCTGGTTAATAAAGAAGGAAAACGTTTTGTCAATGAACTGGAGACCAGAGATGTGGTGTCCGCAGCTATCTTAGAGCAGACCGACGGCGTGTGCTATCTGGTATTTGACCAGGCAGTGAGAGACAGTCTGGCAGCCATCGAGTCCTATGTAAAGGCCGGCATTGTCACAGAAGCCGACACTCCGGAAGCGCTGGGAGAGGCAATCGGCGTGGACGGAGCCGCTTTGGCAGAGACCTTCAAGACGTATGCAGGCTATCAGAAAGCAGGAAAAGATGAGGAGTTCGGCCGCGAGAGCATGGAGCTTCCTCTTGACCAGCCGAAATACTACGCAGCACTGTGTGCCCCGGCGATTCATCATACCATGGGCGGTGTAAAGATTAACGTAGGTGCAGAGGTCCTGAAGGAGGACGGCACTCCAATCCCAGGTCTGTTTGCAGCAGGAGAGGTAACCGGCGGCGTTCACGGCGCAAACCGTTTGGGCGGCAACGCAGTTACGGATATTGTGGTGTTCGGACGGATTGCAGGTTCTTCGGCGGAAGATTACGTTTCCGATAACGGCGGCCATACGGAGCAGGAGATTACGGCTCCAGAAAGCGATGTGGAGGCTTCCCCGGCAGTAGAGGGCAATTATAAGGACGGAACCTATGAGGGCACCGGCAAGGGCAACAACGGGGATATCAAGGTTCAGGTTACTGTTGAGAACGGCAGCATTACTTCCATCGAACTGACCGAGCACGGTGAGACAGAAGGCATCTATGAGGCAGCTGAGAAGGGTGTTATCGCAGATATCATCAAGAATCAGACAGCAGACGTAGACGCTGTGTCCGGCGCAACCAATACCAGCAACGGGATTATGGAAGCTGTGAAGAATGCTTTGGCGGATGCGCAGTAAAGGCCAGAAAAAGGGATAGAAAAAGATAAAAGGTAAAGATAACAGATTCCGTTAGCAAACCGGATTCGGTTACGAAACAGGGCCTTCGTCTATAGACGGAGGCCCTGTTGGATTCTGCCAAACTTTGCAATTTACTTTAATCATCTTCCAACATGGATTGGAAAATATCTTTTAGTGATTTAAGACTTTCATTATCAGGAGATTCCTGCAGCGCTCTGTCCAACCACCCCAGTGCAAGCCGGATAAAACCCTGAAACTGTTTATTGGTAATGCCCATTTCATCACCTCATTTCTGTCTGACCTGCAGCACATAAAATCGATAATTGTTTCCTCCATTTATTATATCAAAATCGTAACCAGGTGTAAAGCATAGGGAATGTTAATACTATTTAGATAACTTTTGGCCTTCGAGATAACGCAGCCGGGAGAGGAACCTTAATGAGTAGAAATTGCCTGCAGGCAGAGATTTTCTATCACTCCACATTCTCCTTGGCAGCGGCAGCTGCCATAGTCCGGTACCGCTCTTTCTCTTCTGCCAATTCTTCCACCGTCTTCTGTTTCAGGGTAAAGCCTTTTACCGGGCGGTAAGGAACGGCTTTGTGTTCCAGTCTCTTTTTGGCCTTCTGGATTTCTTCCCGGTACTGAGGCAGCCAGGGCTCTCCTGCCACCAGCATCTCGTCCACCATCTGGCGAATCTCGTCAGGGGTACACACCGCACCGGTCAGGGGGTCCATCATGGCTGCCTGGTAGAGGAGGCGGATGTCGGCGTGGACGGCTGCCTCCACGGCAAGCTTCTGTACCCAGACGCTCTGGGAGCAGATGGCGGCGCAGCCCAGAGGTAAATCACCTACTTTGGGTACGGATATTCCGTTGAAATCCACGTAGCAGGGAACCTCCACCACGCACTCATCCGGAAGGTTGGTGATGGTTCCGTTGTTCATCACATTAAAATGGCCTCTGTAGGTTCTTCCGGTCTCCAGGCTTTCGATGATATAGCTTCCATGCTCCAGAGAACGGTTTTCAGGCGTAAACTGTCTGGCAGGCTCCTTCAGCCAGTTGGGAAAATCTGTCTCAAACCAGTTCCTGCTTTCCTTGCAGACACGGAGATAGCCGGCGGTTTCCCCCTGAATCCATTTGCTGTAGTTAATCCATTTTTCCATATCCTCCGGGCGCTTTCTGTACCACATCAGATACTCGGAGAGATGGCCGTTGGATTCAGTGGAATAGTAGCCGAAGTTTTTCATCACATCCAGCCGGATATTTTCATCGCAGGCAAAATCCGCCTCTGTCATCTTCTCATACAAATCCCCGGTGCGCTCCATGCCGTCTGTCTTGACACTGATGTACCAGGTCTGGTGATTCAGGCCTGCACAGATGATATCCACATCCTTTCGGTCTCTGCCCAGCGCCCTTGCAATCTGCTCATGGCCGTGCTGGACTCCGTGGCAGAGCCCGTAGGTTTCCACCTTGCCGTATACATTGCAGGCCCAGGTCACCATGGCGTTGGGATTGGAATAGTTGAGAAGGATACATCCTGGTGCGGCCACGTCCCGGATATCCTTACAGAATTCAAGCATTGCATGAATCCCTCTCTGGCCGTACATGATACCGCCGATACACAGGGTATCTCCCACACATTGGTCCACCCCATACTTTAAGGGGATTTCCACATCGGTGGTAAACGCCTCCAGCATACCGATGCGGACACAGTTAATCACGTACTTGGCATCCTGAAAAGCCTCCCTCCTGTCAAGGGTGGAATGAATGGTAATGTCAAGGCCGTTTTCGTCAATGTCCCTCTGGCAGAGCTGGGTTACCATTCTTAAATTATCCGGGTTAATATCTGTAAATGCAATCTCCATGTGGTTAAATTCAGGAACCGTCAAAAGGTCTGCAACCAGTCCTCTTGTAAATCCGATGCTTCCGGCGCCGATAAATGCTACCTTAAACGACATAAACCTACCTCCTTGGGTAAAAAAATGATTGTTTACATTCCAGAAAATGTGTGATACATTTTTGGCTGTAGACACAGATGCGTGATACATTTTTAATTGTAAACACAGGAATGTATCTGGAATTAACCTTATTTTACGGGTTTGCATGGGAAGGTGCAAGCGTAATTATTTGATAAAAGGGGTAATATTTTGATGAGTGGTAAGACAGAGGATGTCTGCGATGATTACGGATTTCATTTTCTGGACGATGTGGCTCCGGCTGTGATGGAGCTGATGGCGGCAGGCAGACAGAGCAGGAACAGCTCCAGTTATTACTGGGATAACATAAGCCGGCAGGAGGCATTTTTATTTCAGTACACCCTTGGCGGCAGCGGGACTGTGGAGATAGAGGGAAAACCGGTTGCCGTGGAAAAGGGAACCGCATTTTTTCTGAAAATGCCCGGGGAGGAGCGATATTATTTTGATGAGGCGAAGAATGCTGCGCCCTGGGAGTTTGTATACGTTATGTTAAGGGGAATGGGAGTGGAGCCTTATTATGAATATGCGGTAAGCCGTCTGGGGAAGGTTATGACGTTTCCGGAATTTCATCCGGTGGTGAAGCTGCTTTTGGATATACACTGCAAAGCCAGAAACGGGCTGATTCACAATGGGTTTACTGCCAGCAGTGAGGTGTGCCGTTTCCTGTGCCTGCTGTGCGATAAAAGTGTCTGCAGAGAGAACCGGCTGCCGGGGCTGATTGACAGTGCAAAGACGTACATGGAGCTTCATTATAAGGAGCAGATAACATTGGCACAGGCGGCAGATGCCCTGGGGGTTTCCGGGGGGCATCTGTCACGGGAGTTTGTGAAGGCTACGGGAGAACAGGCCATTCACTATCTGACAAGGCTTCGGCTGGAACAGGCGGTCCGGCTTCTGACCTCCACGGAGATGAATACGGAGGAAATCGGCAGGCAGTGCGGTTTTTTGGATGGCAATTATTTTGGGAAGGTGTTTAAAAAATACATGAGAATCTCTCCCGGCCGGTTCCGAAGACAGGCCAGGGAGCAGGGATTTATAAGCGTACGGGTCTGAGGCATGATATAATTCGTTTTTCCACCGCTCGTACTACTCCGCCGCCCAGAATCATATTAACGACTTTTATGGGGGCCAGGACAGCAAAGGCAAGCAAAAGTTTCGCTGTAGTGTCTCGCACATCTGGTTCTACCTTGTAGAGCGGCACATAGAACCGTCTCAACCCAATCAGCAGCACCGACAGGACCACAGAACCGGCAGGACCACAGAACCGGCAATCCCATACCACACCAGCGTTTTGGATTCCTGATATGCCTTTTCATATTCATCTGCATCCGGCCCTCATATTTTTTGTGGTCGTTTATGACGACACCGATAATGCAGGAACTGTTCTGCGTCCGGATAGCGTCATTTTCTGCTGTACGGATTGCATTGGAGGTTGAAAAATGTTATACTATAACTATGGACTCAAAGTGTATTGTTTGGTAATGAAATTAGTAGGAGGTATTATTGTGACAGCTTTAAGACAAAGTGCAATAAGAGAATTAGAAAGGCTGCCGGAAGATAAAATCATTTATATTTTGCAGATCATGCAGGGAGTAAATGGCTTATACAATGATAATCAATCAGAGAGGAAAGAGGCGTTTACAAGGCTGGAAAAGTTATGCAGAAGAGGGACTGTCACTGACTACGATGCTGAATTGGCTTCTTACAGGGAAGAAAAATATGAACAATAGGATTTTGATTGATACGAACGTATTGCTTGATTATCTTCTCATGAGAGAACCATTTTATAAAGAAGCAAAGAGAATAGTTATCTCCTGTGTTGATGGCAGGGTAAAAGGGTGTATCGCGGTTCATTCTATTTCAAATATTTTTTATATACTACGAAAGGATTACAGCATAAAAGAGCGAAAAGAAGTATTGTCTGAATTATGTTCAATCTTTGATGTGGAGGGAATAGATAAAGCTAAGTTGGTAGAGGCTCTGCAAAATGAAAATTTTTCAGATTTTGAGGACTGCCTGCAGATGGAGTGTGCGAAGGCTTATGGAGCAGAATATATTGTAACAAGAAATGCAGCCGATTATAAAGCATCAGAAATAAAAGCAATTATGCCGAAAGAGTATTTAGAAACATTTCTTATGTAAAAACGGGAATGGAGAATGGCTATGGAGTTTATTACAAATAAGCTTGAATGGACAAGAAAACCCAAACATTATAAAATCGAAAAGGATAAAATAGAAATCGTGACCATGCCGCAGACGGACCTTTGGCAGCGAACATATTACCATTTCAGAAATGATAATGCACCTGTGCTGCAGATGGCAACAGAAGAAAAATTTTTTTCCTTTATTGTAAGGACAGACTTTGCGGGAAGCTGCCATCGTTTTGACCAATGCGGTATTGTCATGTACCTTGACAGTGAAAACTGGCTGAAAGGTTCGGTGGAATATGAAAATGAAGACTTCCAGCATCTTGGAAGTGTTGTAACTAATCATGGCTATTCAGATTGGGCCACAACGGCAATACCTGCCGCTGTCCGGACAATGTGGTACAGATTCAGCCGCAGGGAAGATGATTATTGTATTGAATGTTCTGCTGACGGAACAGACTTTACACAAATGCGGGTCTGCCATATGTGGGAAGGCGCAGAAAAGATTAAATTCGGAATTTACGCCTGCAGCCCGGAAGAGTCTTCATTTAAAGCTGTTTTTACGGATATGGAAATTACCGAATGCATGTGGAAAGCACATCATGGGCAGGCACCTGACAGGGAGTAAGAGTTATGAACAAATCAAAAAGGCAACTTCTGCGCTCAGATTGAGCAGGAGATGGGGGAGCTGGAGGAGGATGAGCAGGCAATATTTCTGGAGGAACTGGGACTTAAGGAATCTGGCCGTGTACAGCCAGGCGCAGATACTCTGTGAAGCAGGATTACCAGATAATTCCATCCAGTCCTGAACTCTTGAGAATTCTTCAATCGATATGTTCAGCATTTCTTTTTCTGCCATACAGAATCACCTGCTTTCCATATTTGTTCTGCTTCATTTGTGACATCTTTTCTTGTACTAAAAAATGGAGAATTCATCTATAAAATTTCAAATATTTCGCAAAATCTCAACTAAAAACAACTCCGTGGAAATATAAAATCCTGTAATTTACTTTTGAGACTTACTATGCTATACTATCAATGCTATTTTTTGAAAGGCGAAAACCCTATAAAATATTAAGAAAATCCAAAGGAGACTAAGATAAAATGAAGCTGGGAATCGTAGGTCTGCCCAATGTAGGCAAAAGTACATTATTTAATTCCTTAACAAAGGCCGGAGCAGAGTCCGCCAACTATCCCTTCTGCACCATCGACCCCAATGTGGGGGTGGTGGCTGTTCCGGATGCAAGGCTTAAGCTTCTGGGGGATTTGTATCACTCCAAAAAGGTAACTCCTGCGGTGATTGAGTTTGTGGATATTGCCGGGCTGGTGAAGGGAGCGTCCAAGGGGGAGGGACTGGGCAACCAGTTTTTATCCAACATCCGGGAGGTGGATGCCATTGTCCATGTGGTTCGCTGCTTTGAGGATACCAATGTGGTTCATGTGGACGGTTCCATCAATCCGTTAAGGGACATTGAAACCATCAATCTGGAGCTTATCTTCTCGGACATCGAGATTCTGGAACGGCGGATTGCCAAGACTGCCAAAAGCGCGTTTAACGATAAGTCCCTGGCGAAAGAAGTGGAGCTGCTGAAATCCATGAAGGAGTTTCTGGAGGAAGGGAAGCTGGCCCGCAGCTTTCCCTGTGAGGATGAGGACGACCTGGCGTTTTTAAACTCTCTGAATCTTCTCACCTGGAAGCCGGTTATCTTTGCCGCTAACGTAAGCGAGGATGACCTTCCCGACGACGGCGCCTCCAACTCCTATGTGCAGGAGGTCAGAAGGTTTGCCCAGGACAATGACTGCCAGGTATTTGTCATCTGCGCCCAGATTGAGCAGGAGATTGCGGAGCTGGAGGAGGATGAGAAGGCAATGTTTCTGGAGGATTTGGGACTTAAGGAATCCGGCCTTGAGAAACTGATTGCAGCCAGCTACAGCCTGCTGGGACTGTTAAGCTTCTTAACCTCTGGGGAGGACGAGACCAGGGCGTGGACCATCAAAAAGGGAACCAAGGCACCTCAGGCTGCCGGGAAGATCCATTCGGATTTTGAGAGAGGGTTTATCAGGGCTGAGGTGGTGAATTATAAAGACCTGCTGGACTGCGGTGCCTACGCGGCTGCCAGGGACAAGGGGCTGGTGCGCCTGGAGGGAAAGGATTATGTGGTTCAGGACGGGGATGTGATTTTGTTCCGGTTTAATGTGTGATAGATGTATACTGGCATGACAATGAATGGATTTATGACGAAAGGAGCTGTGATTTTTCACAGCTCCTGTTATCAGTTATTTAGTTTCCGCTTTCGGTTCTGCTGTTTCAACATACTTTATAGTTTCGATAATCTTTTCGGCTGTCATCCCTTCAGCCTCTAATTTCTGAATAAGGTTAATGACTTCTCTGCCTGTCATACAACCACCTGCTTTCACGAATAATCTGTACGGATTGCTGCGTCTTCATCATAACAGATTATGTAAACAGTGTAAAGCCTTTTTCCGTAAGAAGATTTCCCCCGGATGCTGTAAGGATTGCTTTCAGATCCATATACCGTTTTTCAGGGATTTATATACGTCTGACTGCTCCTCAGTGGCCCCATCAGCGCCTATCTCAGTCTTCCTCAAAGCCCCCATCAGCCCTCCCTCCCCACCAAACATTCCCCTATTTCTCCCATTTCCCCCGGCCTCAGACACCTTTGTGTCGAACTGTGCAACATTCTGTCGGTCGAATGTCATTGATTTTTCACGGATTTGGGGTTAAAATGAAGAAAAAATCCGAGGGAGGTGTATACATGGAAACACCAGCAGATATTCGTTTCGTACATCTGGGACTTAGTATACAACATCTGCGAAAGAGTATCTCTGTATTGGGGTTCCCGATTGCTTTTTATGGGATCATCATTGGAATCGGAATGTTTTTAGGCATCTGGATGGCCCAGTCCGATGCCAGACGGAGAGGACAGGATCCTGACATTTATTTTGATTTTGCATTATATGCAATAATCTTCTCAATCATTGGAGCCCGCATTTACTATGTGATTTTTAACTGGAAACTTTACAAAGATAATGTTATTCAAGTTCTGAATCTGCGGGCTGGGGGACTGGCGATTTATGGTGGAGTGATAGCAGCTGTTCTGACACTGCTTGTCTTTGCCAGGGTGAAGAAACAGTCTTTTGTCTCTATGGCAGACACCGGCTGTCTGGGATTAGTGCTTGGCCAGATTATTGGAAGATGGGGAAATTTTTTTAACTGTGAGGCGTTTGGAGGATATACAGACAGCCTTTTTGCAATGAGAATCCGGCGTTCTCTTGTGGATGAAAGTATGATTTCACAGGAGATTCTGGACAACCTGATTGTGGAGGCTGGTGTGGAATTTATACAGGTGCATCCCACTTTTCTGTATGAATCTATGTGGAATCTAGGACTTTTGCTATTTATGTTATGGTACCGGCATCATAAAAAATTCGATGGAGAGATGCTACTCGTTTACCTGCTTGGATATGGCTTGGGCAGAAGCTGGATTGAAGGGCTCCGTACAGACCAGTTACTATTTTTTGGAACAGGCGTTCCTGTTTCCCAGGCATTATCCTTAGTTTTGGTAGTCGCATCAGCATCTGTTTTATTGTACAAACACATGAAGCTAAAAAACATACATAAAGGAGAGTTAGTATGACAAGTTCTAAAGAAGAATTGATTCAACAAATTGAGGTGGCTAGGAAGGCCTTGAATAAAAGCATTGATGAAAAACGACAGTATGACGAGATCTACAAACACAGTGTTGAACTGGATTCTTTGATTGAACAATATATTGTAGCAGAATATTAGTCAATACTACATTTGGGGGCGGCTGTAGAAATCCTTGCAGCCGCTTCCTTTTTTTGCGATTTTTTTAGAAGTTTTCCTTGCCATTTCCCTGGGTTTGTACTAGAATTAAGATACGCAAGTGGTGGAAAGTGGAGTGAAGTGGTAGAAAATGGGTGCAAAGTGGAACAAAGTGCAGGAGCAGGGAGGAAATTGGTAAGAAGCTCCGGACAGCATTCACGAAGGTCCCAGGGCAGATGGCAGGTGATAAGTTATGTTCATGGGTGAATACAACCATACGGTGGACGCCAAGGGACGTCTGATTGTCCCTTCCAGGTTCAGAGAGCAGTTAGGCGACGAGTTCGTGGTGACCAAAGGCCTGGACGGCTGTCTCTTTGCCTATGATAATTCGGAGTGGAAAGCCCTGGAAGAAAAGCTTCATGCACTGCCTCTCACCAACACCAACGCCAGAAAATTTGCCAGGTTTTTCCTGGCAGGCGCATCTGCTTGCGAAGTAGACAAACAGGGAAGGATTCTTCTCCCGTCCATTCTAAGGGAATTTGCAGGCATCGACAAGGATGCTGTGCTGGTGGGAGTAGGGAGCCGTATTGAAATATGGAGCAAGGAATCCTGGACAAAAGCCAATGTGTATGACGACATGGAGGAAATTGCAGAGAATATGGAAGGCCTGGGTATATGATATTTGAACATAAATCCGTACTGCTTGAGGAGACCATCGACAGTTTGGATATAAAACCAGATGGTATTTATGTAGATGGAACCCTGGGAGGAGGCGGACATGCCAGTCAGGTATGCCGGCGCTTAGGCGACGGGGGAAGGCTGATTGGGATTGACCAGGATCAGGATGCCATAGAGGCTGCCTCTGAGCGGCTGTCAGAATTTGGCGGGAAAGTTACTATTGTAAGAGAAAATTATCAGAAGATAAAACAGATTCTTCACGATTTGGGAATTGAGAAGGCAGACGGGATTTATCTGGATCTTGGAGTCTCATCCTATCAGTTAGATACGGCAAAACGGGGATTTACGTACAGGGAGGACGCTCCTCTGGATATGCGTATGGATGTGAGAAATCCGGTGACAGCGGCGGATATTGTCAATGAGTATGAGGAGATGGAGCTGTACCGGATCATCCGGGACTATGGGGAAGAGAAATTTGCAAAGAACATTGCCAAGCACATGGTACAGGCAAGGCAGGAGAAGCGGATTGAGACCACAGGGCAGCTGACGGAGATTATCAAGGCGGCCATCCCCATGAAAATGCGGGCCACAGGCGGCCATCCGGCCAAAAGAACCTTTCAGGCCCTGCGCATTGAATTAAACCATGAACTGGATGTGCTCAGTGACTCTATCGATACCATGATCGACCTGTTAAAGCCAGGGGGACGGTTAAGTATCATTACGTTTCATTCCTTAGAAGACAGAATTGTGAAGAACCGGTTCCGGCAAAATGAAAATCCATGTATCTGCCCTGCCGGTTTTCCGGTGTGCGTGTGCGGCAGAAGCAGCAAAGGAAAGGTGATTACCAGAAAACCGATTATACCAAGCCAAAGAGAGATTGAAGAAAATAAACGAGCGAAAAGTTCAAAGCTAAGGGTTTTTCAGAGAGGCTAGTACTGTCTTGCGGAAATTTTGGTAAATTCAGCACTCGTTATTTTTGCAAGGCAGTACCAGAAAGGAGACAAGTATGGCATCCACAAGACCAGGACCAAAGAGACAGGCATACAAAGAGGTTTATGTGCATGGGAATACGGTTCTTAAGCCAAAAACGCAGCAGGCTCCTTCAGAGCATCCTGAACAGAAAAAGAGACCGAAAAGACATAGGGAATCCAGAGAGGCGTTGAGAGTAAGGCGGAATCAGGAGAAGGCACTTCAGATGAATCTGCCCTATGTGGCCGCACTGGTGGCTGCCGCATGCTGTTCTCTGTATATCTGCGTCAATTACATACGGCTTCAGTCCGGCATGACTGCGCGGATGGATACCATCAAAGATTTGGAGCAGCAGCTGAACACCTTGAAAACAGAAAATGATGCGTTGGAGACCAGAATCAATATTTATGTGGATTTGGACTATGTGTACAAAGTGGCGACAGAGGAGCTTGGTATGGTATATGCCAACAAAGATCAGGTCCTTATGTATGATAAGACGGAAAGCGAGTATGTGAGACAAGATGAGGACATCCCAGCAAATTAGACCCGGAAAGAAGGAAAAGCAGGAACAGATTCCTCATAAAAAGAAGAAAAAGAAGGTCTCACTCCATGTACAAGAAAAGCTGGCAGTCACGGTTCTGGTGATTATGCTGGCTTTAATTTCACTTACTGTTATCCTGTACCGAATTGTAGATGAGAATAATGAGGAATATACAAAAGTCGTGCTGTCCCAGCATTCAACCTATGACAGCCGGGTGCTCCCTTACCGGAGAGGAGACATTGTGGATCGCAACGGCACCTATCTGGCCACCAGCGAGAAGGTGTACAACCTGATACTGGATCCAAGACAGATATATGCCAAAAAAGAAGCGTATCTTCAGCCTACGGTAGATGCCCTGGTAAGCTGCTTTGGCTATGACAGGACAGAGATTCTGAAGGTACTTGAAGAAAACCAGAATTCTCAATATATCCGTTACGAACGCAGGCTTCCTTATGACAAAAAGGAAGCTTTTGAAACCTTGGCTGCCGAGACAAACCAGTTTAACTATGACCAGGGCCTTGCAGACAGAATCAAAGGCGTATGGTTTGAGGATGAATACAGAAGAGTGTACCCCTATAACTCTCTGGCGTGCAACATCATAGGCTTTACAAGCAGCGACGGCTCCAGCGGAAGCAACGGAATCGAGCAGTATTACAATGATACTCTGATGGGCACAAACGGCCGGGAGTACGGATACCTGAACGATGATTCCAACATGGAGGCCAACATAAAGCCTGCCGAGAACGGGAACACGGTGGTATCCACCATTGACATCTATATACAGAATATGGTGGAGGAGCGAATCCGCCAGTGGAAAACAGAAGTGGGAAGCAAGCAGATCGGTGTCATCGTGATGAATCCCCAGAACGGGGAGATTCTGGCCATGGCCACGGATAAATCTTATGATTTAAATAACCCCAGAGATTTATCAGGCTCCTATACCCAGGCGGAGATCGACAGGATGACAGAGGAGGAGAAGATAGAAGCCTGGAATCAGCAGTGGAGAAACTTCTGCTTAAGCGATACGTATGAGCCCGGGTCACCGGCCAAGGCGTTCACAGTGGCGGCAGGGCTGGAAGAGGGAATCATAAATGCCAACACCCACTTTGTGTGCAACGGATACCAGACCATTGCAGGAAGAGACGTAAAATGTACCGCATACCTAAAAGGCGGCCACGGGGATCTGCAGCTGGATGAGACACTGATGGTTTCCTGCAACGACGCCATGATGCAGCTTGCATCCATGGAGGGGAAAGAGATCTTTAAGAAGTATCAGGATCTGTTTAATTTTGGCAGCCGGACCGGAATTGACTTAATCGGGGAGGCGGACGCCAGCACCCTGGTGTACAGGCTGGGAAGCATGGGGCCTATGGATCTGGCCACCAATTCTTTCGGGCAGAATTTTAACTGTACCATGATACAGATGGCGGCTGCATTTTCCTCTGTCATTAACGGCGGCTCCTACTATGAGCCCCATGTGGTTAAGCAGGTGTTAAACGAGAACGGATCTGTGGTCCGGAAAAACGACGGTATCCTGGTAAGGGAGACGGTGTCCTATGCTACCAGCGATATTATCAGGAAGGCCCTGGTGCGTACGGTCAGCGAGGGAACCGGAGGTGCAGCCAAGGTTCCCGGATATGAGGTGGGAGGAAAGACAGGTACTGCGGAGAAGCAGCCCAGGGGCCAGAAGAATTATGTGGTATCCTTCTGCGGATTTGCACCGGCGGAGGAGCCCCAGGTTCTGGTCTACGTAGTCATCGATGAGCCAGATGTGGAGGAACAGGCCCACAGCTCCTTTGCCAGCAATGTATTTTCCCAGATTATGGGAGATATTCTTCCTTATTTAAATATTTTCCCGACCCAGGATGTTCCGGTGGACGAGACGCTGCAAAGCCAGCTTCCTGCCCAGGAAGGCCTGACAGATAATACGGGAGAGTCAGAGGGTGAGGCTTCAGGCGAGGGGGAGACCCAGGCTCCTGAAAAGCCCCCCTATGAGACAGACGAGTACATTCCCATGGAAACAGGGGAGGATGGCTTACCGGTCTATGTGGATATTTTAGGAGAAGGCACACCGGCTTCGGAGGGAGAGACGGGCCAGCCGGAAAGCAGCCCGCCTGAAGAGAGCAGCCAGGCTGAGACCCAATAATCCTTTATGAGCGGCATAAATAAAGACGAAAATCATATACTGTAATAATACTTGGCTTTAGGATGGATATGAACCGGAATCAGACGTATCACAGAGGGAAGATTCTGACCCTGTGTCTTGCCTGCTTTATCCTCATGGCGGTTTTGACAGGGAGGCTTTTTTTCCTCATGCTATACCGTTCAGAGCATTACAGCCAGATGGCGGAGGATCTTCATCAGAGGGAGAGAACCATAAAAGCAGCCAGAGGAAGGATTCTGGATCGCAACGGAACGGTGATAGCCACCAACCGTACGGTCTGCACCATATCCGTAATACACAATCAGATTAAAGAGCCGGAGACAGTGGCAAAGGTTCTTTCTCAGGAGCTGGGCATCCCTCTGGAGGAGGTACAGAAAAAGGTGGAAAAGTACAGCTCCAGGGAGATTATAAAAACCAATGTGGACAAAGAGCTGGGCGACAGGATCCGGAACAGGCGTCTTCCTGGGGTAAAGGTAGACGAAGACTACAAGCGGTACTATCCCTATGACAGCCTGGCCTCCAGGGTACTTGGGTTTACCGGAGGAGACAACCAGGGGATCATCGGCCTGGAAGTAAAGTATGAAGAGTATTTAAAGGGAACCAACGGAATGATTCTGACGCTGGCAGACGCAGCGGGAGTGGAGATTGACAATGCATTTGAGGACAGGATAGAGCCGGTGGCAGGAGATGATTTAACCATCAGCCTGGATGTAAATATACAGATGTATGCCCAGCAGGCAGCTACAAAGGTTATGGAAGAAAAACAGGCCAAAAGGGTTTCCGTCATCGTCATGGATCCCAGGAACGGGGAGATTTTAGCCATGGTGAATGTGCCGGAGTTTAATCTGAATGAACCGTTTGAACTGAATGTGGAGGTGCCGGAGGGAAGTGAAAGCTCCAGACAGGATCTGCTGAATCAGATGTGGAGGAATCCGGCTATCAATGACACCTATGAGCCAGGGTCCACCTTCAAGATTATTACGGCCGCCGCCGGCCTGGAAGCCGGTGTGGTAGGCCTGGACGACCGTTTTTCCTGTCCCGGCTTCCGGATCGTGGATGACCGGAAAATACGCTGCCACAAGGTGGGAGGCCATGGGGCGGAGACATTTTTACAGGGGGCCATGAATTCCTGCAATCCGGTGTTTATCGATGTAGGCCAGAGGCTGGGGGTGGAGCAGTACTACCGCTATTTTCTCCAGTTTGGGCTGGGAGGAAAGACAGGGGTGGATCTTCCAGGGGAGGCGGCCACCATCATGCATAAAAAAGAAAAGATGGGGCCTGTGGAGCTGGCTACCGTATCCTTCGGGCAGTCCTTCCAGATTACGCCCCTGCAGCTGATCACCACAGCATCTTCCATTATAAACGGAGGAAACCGGGTGACACCTCACTTCGGGATGCAGGCGGTCAGCGCAGACAAAGAAAGGGTCCATCAGTTTTCCTATCCTGTGCGGGAGGGCGTGGTATCCAAGGAAACCAGTGAAACCATGCGGTATATTTTAGAGCAGGTGGTGGCGGAGGGAAGCGGAAAGAAAGGCTCCCTGCCAGGCTACCGCATCGGCGGCAAAACCGCTACCTCAGAAAAGCTTCCAAGAAGTCTGAAAAAATATATTTCCAGTTTTTTGGGATTTGCGCCGGCAGATGATCCACAGGTGATTGCGCTTATTACCATCGATGAACCGGCAGGCATCTATTACGGAGGAACCATTGCGGCGCCGGTTGTGGGAGATTTGTTTCAGAACATTCTTCCATATCTGGGAATTGAACCGGAGGACAACATTTCTTCCGAAAAGGATGCATAAGTAGTTTGTGGGAAAAGTAAAATATATACATAAGAATTTGAGGTGCAACATGATTAATGAAACCATACTGGCAATTATTATTTCTTTTGCTATCAGCGCGATTCTGTGCCCTGTGGTGATTCCGTTTCTCCACAAGCTGAAATTTGGACAGCAGGTGCGTCAGGACGGTCCGCAGGCTCATCTGAAAAAAGCAGGGACGCCTACCATGGGCGGACTGATTATATTGGGAAGTATCATTATCACCACCCTGTTTTATATCCGGGATTATCCTAAGATTATTCCGGTTCTGTTTGTGACGGTGGGATTTGGGATCATCGGGTTTTTGGATGATTATATCAAGATTGTGATGAAGCGGTCCGAAGGCCTGAACCCCAAACAGAAGCTGGCAGGGCAGATCCTGATTACCGGGATTTTTACCTACTATCTTGTGAATACCAGGGATGTGGGGACCAGCCTTCTGATCCCCTTTACAGGAGGCTTTGAGAACGGGCTCAGGCTGGATCTGGGATACCTTTATATTCCCTTTGTGTTTGTGGCGGTTCTTGGAACGGATAACGGAGTCAATTTTACAGACGGGCTGGACGGACTGTGTACCAGCGTAACCATTCTGGTGGCAACGTTTTTAACTATCATCGCCATAGGGGAGGACAGCGGCATCAGCCCCATGACCGGGGCTGTGGTGGGAAGCCTTCTGGGATTTTTGTTGTTTAATGTGTATCCGGCCAAGGTTTTTATGGGAGACACAGGCTCTCTGGCCTTGGGAGGCTTTGTGGCAGCCAGCACCTTTATGATGCAGATCCCTTTGTTTATTCCCATTATCGGTATGATCTATCTGGTGGAGGTTCTGTCAGTGATGCTGCAGGTAACCTATTTCAAGAAAACAGGTGGAAAGCGGATCTTCAAGATGGCTCCCATTCACCATCACTTTGAGCTGTGTGGCTGGTCGGAGACCCGGGTAGTGGCAGTGTTTTCCATCATTACGGCGATTCTCTGTCTGGTTGCGTACCTGGGACTGTAAGAAACTTAGGAGGAGGATATGATATGAGCCAGAGGGTATTGGTTGCAGGGGCAGGCTTAAGCGGAATTTCCGCGGCGAAGCTTTTGCTGGATATGGGCGGGGAAGTAGTGCTTTATGACAGCAATCCGGATCTGGATCCGGAGGCTTTAAAACAGAATTTTGAGGAAAGCAGGAAGGTCTCTGTAGTACTGGGAGATTTAAAAAGGACAGACCTTGTAGGGGTGGAGATGTGTGTTATCAGTCCGGGCATTTCCCTGGAATCACCGTTTGTAGCGGTTTTGGACAACGCCAAAATTCCCATCTGGAGCGAGATCCAGCTGGCCTATCAATGTGCCAAGGGCAAGCTGGCGGCCATCACCGGCACCAACGGAAAGACTACCACCACTGCCCTGACCGGCCAGATCCTGAAAGCCTTTTACGAGGATGTCCACGTGGTGGGGAATATCGGGATTCCCTACACCCAGGTGGCTTTACAGACAGAGAACGACAGCGTCACCGTGGCGGAGGTCTCAAGCTTCCAGCTGGAGACTATCATGACCTTCCGGCCGGATGTCAGCGCTATCTTAAACATTACACCAGATCACTTAAACCGTCATCACACCATGGAGTGCTATATTGCCATCAAGGAAAGCATTGCCATGAACCAGACGGAAAAGGATGTATGTGTGTTAAACTATGACGATCCGGTGCTGAGAGCCTTCGGGGAAAGTGAAAGCTGCAGGCCCAGGGCGGTATTTTTCAGCAGCAGGCAGAAGCTTACCCAGGGATATTATATGGACGGGGACATGATCTTCTTTAAAGATCAGGAAAAACTGATTCCTGTTATCGATGTGAAGGAATTAAATCTTCTGGGAAGGCATAATTATGAAAATGTTATGGCAGCAGTCGCCGTAAGCATGAGCCTGAAGGTTCCTCTTTCTGTGATTCAGAAGGTGCTCAGGGAGTTTCAGGCAGTGGAGCACAGGATTGAGTTTGTGCTGGAGAGATCCGGTGTGAGATACTACAATGACTCCAAGGGAACCAATCCGGACGCGGCCATTCAGGCTATCAACGCCATGCCGGGCCCTGTCCTTCTCATCGCAGGAGGCTATGATAAGCAGTCAGAATATGACCAGTGGATAGAGGCCTTTGACAATAAGGTAAAATATCTGGTGCTTATCGGCCAGACCAGAGATAAGATTGCAGAATGCGCCAAGGCCCACGGCTTCTACGATATCATGTATGCGGAGGATATGTCGGAGGCAGTCCATGTATGCGCATCCTATGCCAATATGGGAGACTACGTACTGCTGTCCCCGGCCTGTGCAAGCTGGGGCATGTTCAAAAATTATGAAGAGCGGGGCAGGATTTTTAAAGAGTGCGTCAGAAACCTGTAGGTTACTGTTTGCCGCAAACCAGAGGGTGTGCATAATAACTCTGTAGGCAGAATACGCTCTGGCAGGAAAGGAGGCTGGTGTGGCAAAAAAGAAAAACAAGGTTCAGAGATTCTATGATTACAGCCTTCTGTTTACCATCGTTTTTTTGACCATCTTCGGATTGATTATGATTTACAGTGCCAGCTCCTACAAGGCACAGATGGAGTATGACGGGAATGCAGCCTACTTTATGACAAAGCAGGGCATCATCGCCCTGGCCGGATTTGTGGCGATGCTTGTGATTTCAAAGATAGATTATCATCTGTACGCCAAAAGATGGGTCTGGATTTTTGCCGTCATTCTGTCCTGGGGACTGATGATTGCCGTCAGTTTGTTCGGCCGGAAGATAAACGGTAAAAGGCGGTGGCTGGGTGTGGGAACCACGTTGGGGTTCCAGCCTACGGAACTGGTAAAGATTACGGTAATTATCGCTTTGGCGGCTATGATTGTAAAGCTGGGGCGGGATATTGACAGGATGGCCGGAGTGGTCAGGGTGGGGCTTATCTGCCTTCCCCTGGCAGCTATCGTGGCTGCCAACAACTTAAGCTCCGGAATCATCATCGCGGGGATCGGATTTGTCATGCTGTTTGTAGCCAGCCGGAAAAAATGGCCTTTTGCCCTGTGCGTGGTGGCAGGAGGGCTGGTGATAGCCTTTGCAGGGCCTATCGGCCATGCGCTGGAGGCCATAAAGCTCTTAAAGCCATACCAGCTGACCAGGATCAATGTGTGGCTGGATCCGGAGGCTTATCCGGATACAGGAGGCTACCAGGTGCTTCAGGGCTTATATGCCATCGGATCCGGCGGCCTGTTTGGAAAGGGGCTGGGAGAGAGCATACAAAAGCTGGGGTTTGTACCGGAGGCCCAGAATGACATGATTTTTTCCATTATCTGTGAAGAGCTGGGATTGTTCGGCGCTGTGGGAGTCATTCTGATTTTTATGTTTATGATTTACCGTTTTATGCTGATTGCCAGTAATGCGCCGGATCTGTTCGGGGCGCTTTTGGTGGTAGGGGTTATGGCCCATATTGCGATCCAGGTGATTTTGAATATTGCCGTTGTAACCAACACCATTCCCAATACAGGTATTACACTGCCTTTCATCAGCTACGGAGGGACTTCCATTCTGTTTCTGATGGTGGAGATGGGGATTGTTTTAAGCGTGTCCAACCAGATAAAGCTGGAAAAGTAGCATAGCCAGGCACAAGGGCACCCTGAGGGTACATAGGATAGTATATAGGAATACATGAAACCTTCAGGAGGGAACAGGTTGTCTATAATACAGGTCCATGGGTTACAGCCGCTAAAGGGAGAGATCGGGATACAGGGCTCGAAAAATGCGGTGCTTCCAATGATGGCAGCATCCATTCTCCACAAAGGGACTGTAGTGCTGACACATGTCCCTGGAATACAGGATGTCTATTGTATGAAGGGGATATTGGAATATATGGGATGTGTATGTACTCTGGAGGGGGATCGTCTGACCATTGGGACGGACGCCCTGACAGATATCCGCATCCCGGAAAAATATTTAAAAGCCATGAGGTCTTCCATCATGATGCTGGGAGCCCTTCTGGGAAGATGTGGGGAGGCCGTCACCTGTTATCCAGGCGGATGTTCTATCGGAAGGCGCCCCATTGACCTGCACCTCCATGCTCTGGAAAAACTGGGGGCACAGATTGAGGAGAGGGACGGGGTTATAAAAGCCACGGCCGAAAGGTTACATGGCGGAGAGGTTAATCTGTCGTTTCCAAGCGTAGGAGCCACGGAAAATGCCCTTCTGGCAGCTGTTTTGGCAGAGGGGACTACGGTGATTCGGGGAGCAGCCAGAGAGCCGGAGATCACGGCCCTGTGCAGTATGTTAAACTGTATGGGAGCCAAGGTTACAGGAGGCGGCTCGGATACCATCTGGATCGAAGGGGTGAAGACGCTTCATGACACGGTTTTTGAAGTGCCGGGAGACAGGATTTGCGCAGGAACCTATCTTTCCTGCATTATGGCGTCACAGGGGGAGGCGGTAATAAAGGGGGTCTGTCCCGGTCAGATGGCAGCGGTTCTTCAGGCGGCCAGACAGATGGGGGCAGAGATCAAAGAGTATGAAAATCATATTGCTGTTGCAATGAGGGGACGGCCTGAGGCTGTAAATCTGAAGACAGAGCCTTATCCCGGTTTTCCCACAGACCTTCAGTCACCTGTACTGAGCCTTCTGGCTATAGGAAAGGGTACCGGCAGCATACGGGAAACCATATTTGAGGGAAGATTTGCCACAGCCCTTGAGCTTGAGAAGATGGGAGCCAGGATACATCTTGAGGAAGAGAGTGCCCTGGTAACAGGAACCTACCCTCTGAAAGGGTGTACAGTGGAGGCTGCCGATCTGCGGGGAGGAGCCGCCCTGGTGGTTGCTGGGCTGGCAGCACAGGGAGAAACTACTATAAGAAACTGCGGCCATATTTTAAGAGGCTATGAGGATATTTGTCGTGACCTGCAAAAACTTGGAGCAAATATACGGAGAGTACTATGACGCAATTTTTAAAGAAGTGGAAAAAGGGTCTGATCATCCTGGCGGTGTTTGTGATAGCGGCAGCTTCGGCATTGTCAGTAAATATCCGTCAGGTGACAGTTTCCGGGAACAGCCGGTATACGGGAAATGAGATTGTGGAACTGATTCTCCAAAAGCCTATGGACTGGAATTCAGCCTGCTGCTATATGAAGGAACGCCTGGGCATACAGCACCAGCAGATTCCTTTTGTGGAAGACTACAAGCTGATTTTTCACGGGCCTTTTGAGCTGGAGATCATTGTCCATGAGAAAAGCGTGGTGGGATATGTATCCTACATGAGCAGCTACATGTACTTTGACAAGGACGGAATCGTGGTGGAAAGCACCAATGAGGAGCTGGAAGGGATTCCGCGGATCGATGGTTTAAGCTTCGGCCACATCGTGCTGCATAAACCTCTTATAGTGGAAAGCCATGAGATTTTTGAGGAGATTTTAAAGCTGACCCAGGTGCTGGAAACTTATGGGTTAAAGGCAGACAGAATCCTGTACGATTCTGCTGGGACGGCAACCCTGTTTATGCAGGATTTGGAGGTTTATCTGGGGGATAGTTCAGATATCAATGGGAAAGTGGCTGAATTATCAGATATGATGCCGAAGCTGGCCGGAAATAGCGGAACATTGTATTTAAATACCTATGATCCGGTGAACCGGCAGACCATGTATACATTCAAAAAGAAGTCCCAAAATAATTAAAAAAACAGTTGATATTTTGTGGGAAATAAAATATAGTATTAGATAGGTTATAGTTTATACATATTGAGTATAGAAGAAGAGAGTAAGCGGCAGTGTATCTCATGGACGCGGCCGAAATGAAGGAGGAATTTTCTTGTTAGAGATTAAGATAAATGAAGCTGAAAATGCTGCCAGAATCATAGTTGTAGGCGTGGGCGGAGCCGGCAATAATGCTGTAAACCGCATGATTGATGAGAACATTGCCGGAGTAGAGTTTATTGGTATTAATACGGACAAGCAGGCACTGCAGTTTTGTAAAGCCCCTACTGCCATGCAGATAGGTGAGAAGCTGACAAAAGGACTGGGTGCAGGAGCCAGGCCGGAGATTGGAGAGAAGGCAGCAGAAGAAAGTTCCGAAGAATTGGCGCAGGCCATGAGAGGCGCAGATATGGTGTTTGTAACCTGTGGTATGGGAGGCGGTACCGGAACCGGTGCAGCCCCGGTTGTGGCGCAGATTGCCAAGGATATGGGTATCCTGACCGTAGGCGTTGTGACAAAGCCCTTCCGTTTTGAGGCCAAGACCCGTATGACCAATGCCCTCCACGGTATCGACCGCTTAAAGGAGAATGTAGACACACTGATTGTCATCCCCAATGACAAGCTGCTTGAGATCGTAGATCGCAGGACAACCATGCCGGATGCCCTTAAAAAAGCGGATGAGGTTTTACAGCAGGCTGTCCAGGGAATCACGGATCTGATCAACGTGCCGGGACTGATTAACCTGGACTTTGCCGATGTCCAGACGGTTATGACAGACAAGGGAATCGCCCATATCGGTATCGGCAAGGCCAAGGGAGACGAGAAGGCGGTGGAGGCTGTGAAGCAGGCTGTATCCAGCCCGCTTCTGGAGACCACTATCGAGGGTGCATCCCATGTGATTATCAATATTTCCGGAGATATCAGCCTTATCGAGGCCAATGAGGCCGCCAGCTATGTGCAGGAGCTGGCAGGGGATGATGCCAATATTATCTTCGGCGCCATGTATGATGAGAACGCTCAGGATGAGGCTACTATCACAGTGATTGCCACAGGGCTGGATGACCGGGGAGCAGCCGGTGCAGGCTCTGTCTCCAAGGCCATGAGCGGTTTCGGCAATTTTAATCAGAAGAGCGGCACAGCAGAGGCAGCTGCCACTTCTCAGCCGAATCTCCCTCCCTTTACCATGGGGCGGCCCGCTCCCGGAGCTGCCAGGCCTGCCAGTCCTATGGACAACGGAACTATGGGCGGCATGAACGGCGGAGGAATGAACGGTGGCATGAATGGCGGCGGCATGAACGGCCGGATGTCCGGGGGCATGGGAAGCGGGAACCCGGGAGGCACCCAGGGATACAGGTCCAATGCAAATGTGAAGGATATTACGATTCCTGACTTTCTTAAGAACAAGAGGTAGGAGCCAGAAAACAGGATACACGTATGTGGTAAGCGCGCGGAGAGTTCTCTCCGCGCTTTTTTTGTCATATTTTTCCGATAAAAAATCTGATTTTCATTCCCCGTTTTGACAAAATCTGAATTTAAAGTTTTTTATAATGTGTTTTATGAGACAGGAGGCAGGATGTCTTGTGATTGAATGGTACATAGATATATTTTTTCTTGTGAATTTTTCAATGGATGTGCTTCTTTTGCTGCTCTTAGGAAAGATTCTGAAGCTGCCCATAAAATGGCTCAGGCTGATTGCCGGAGGGATGGCCGGGGCCGGGGCTGCGTGTCTGGCAGTGTGGTTTTGGTATCTTCCGGCCATATGGGTCTGGCTTGGGGGAATTCTGCTGCCGGGAGGACTTATGATATGGATCGCTTTTTGCCCGGGGACCATGAGAGAATTTATAAAGCAGGTTCTTGTGTTTTTTTTTGAGTCTTTCTGTGTGGGAGGAATTATGGAGGCCCTCTATGAGCATGTGGCAGAAAGCAGCCTGGCAGGAAAAGGAATGCCGGTATTGATCTGGGGGCTTTTGGCGGCAGGCGCCTGGTTTGGCTTTCGTTTTTTATGGCTGTCAGCTACAGAGATAAAAAAGGAGAGGCAGGAGTTATACAGAGTCAGCTTTCAGATTGGGAAAGAGAAAATATCCGCCGTCGGGTATCTGGATACGGGAAACTGCCTTTATGAGCCGAAGGAAGGGCGGCCGGTTCATATTGTCTCGGATAATCTTTGGAGAAAGTTAAAGTGTTCTGAGGCAGACGTTGTCTCTATTCCCTTTCGGACTATCGGAAACCCTCTGGGGATGATGGAGGCAGCAAGGGTTGATGAGATGGAGGTTTGGGAGGAAAACGGCCGGAAAAGGATTTTCAGGGAACCTCTCATTGCCAGGGCACCCTTTAAGATAACCAGAGATGGAGGCTATGATGTGCTGCTCCATAAAGAAACCGATATGCAGACATGAAATGCAACAAAAAGGAGGAATTACCCATGGTAATCAAAGTATCAATACCTAACCGTTTTCAGTTCAAAACAGCACCCAGCTTTAAGACCATGCTGTTTCAGAGAGAGGGTGAGGTACATTATATAGGAGGCGCAGACATATTGCCGGCGCCGCTGGATATTGAGGAAGAGAACCGGATGATTGGCATGCTGGGCACAGAGGGAGAAAAGCAGGCGAAATCAGAGCTTATCGAACACAATCTCCGGCTGGTGGTGTACATAGCAAAAAAATTTGACAATACCAGCGTGGGGGTGGAGGATCTGATCTCCATAGGCACTATCGGGCTTATCAAGGCCATCAATACCTTTAATCCGGAGAAGAATATAAAGCTGGCTACCTATGCGTCCCGGTGTATTGAAAATGAGATCCTCATGTATCTCAGGAGAAACAACAAGACCAAGATGGAGGTGTCTATCGACGAACCGTTGAACGTGGACTGGGATGGAAATGAACTGCTACTCTCGGATATTCTGGGAACGGACGAGGATGTGATCTCCCGGGATATCGAGACGGAGACGGAGAAAAGCCTTTTAAATCTGGCAGTCAGCCGGTTAAGCCCCAGGGAGAGGAAAATCGTGCAGCTGCGGTACGGGCTGAACCGGGAGGACGGGGAGGAGATGACACAGAAAGAGGTGGCAGACCTTTTGGGGATTTCCCAGTCCTATATATCCAGGCTGGAGAAAAAGATTATGAAGCGGCTTAAAAAAGAGATCGTAAGATTTGAATAGATGGGAAGGCTGTCGCATTCTGCGGCGGCTTTTTTTCTGAAAAAGTGAAAGGGATGGTTATTCTACATAAAGAAAACCCTGTCTATACCGGTTGTTTTGTTACAAAATACACAGCATTTTTTTAACATGAAAGCAAAAATTACAATACATATTCACAAAGGGCGCAAAAAAAGCGTAGATAAATTGACGGTGGAACTTTATAATTATTTAAGAAATAGCAAGGGGAAATGAGATATATTTTCATTCCTACAAAACCATTAGGAGGGGCTATGAAAGAGGTAAAAAAAACCCAAGGTGGCAATAAGACCACATTCAAAGTCTACATGCAGAATTACTGGCAGCTGTACCTTATGCTGGTTATTCCGGTAATCTACATGATTCTGTTGCGCTACAAACCCATGCTGGGCGCGATTATCGCGTTTAAGAAGTTTAACATCTTCGCCGGCATCTGGGATAGCCCGTGGATCGGATTGGCTCACTTTAAGGAAGCATTCAGCTCCAGAGATTTCTGGAATGCCTTAAAAAATACGCTGATTCTGAATCTGGGCGACCTGATACTTGGATTCCCGATGCCTGTCCTTCTGGCGGTGTTCCTGTTTGAGATCAAGAACATCGGTATCCGGAAGGCGACCCAGACCATTTTGTATCTGCCAAACTTCCTTTCCTGGGTTATTATCGCAGGTATCATCACCCAGTTATTCTCCACCAGTGGACTTGTCAATGAGATTTTCCGCAATATGGGGATGAGCGAAGTGAATTTCCTTAGTTCGCCGTTTATCTGGAGGTTCGTGTACTGGTTCTCAGGAATCTGGCATGATGCAGGTTACTCCCTGATTATCTATCTGGCGGCACTTACGGCTACGGATCCGTCTCTGGGCGAGGCAGCATACATAGACGGAGCTACCAGGCTTCAGAGAATCTGGCATGTGACCATCCCTCAGATCCGTCCTACTATCTCCACCCTGCTTATTATGCAGCTTGGCAAGATGGTATCCATCGACTTTGACCGTCCGTACATGATGGGCAATACCCTGGTAAAGAGCGCGTCTGACGTTATCAGTACCTATGTGTACAGCATCGGTCTTCAGGCAGCCAGATTTGACTTTGCAACCGCAGTAGGCCTGTTCCAGTCCGTAGTGGGAATTATCCTGGTTCTGTCTGTGAACAAGATTTCCAAGAAAATGGGTGAAGGAGGAATCATGTAATGAGTACGTTAAACAGCAAAGGCGAGAGACGGTTTCAGCTGTGCTGGAACACCATCTTCATTGTAGTCAGCATTATCGCCCTGATTCCTATTTTCCGGGTTATATCCGTTTCCTTAAGCTCCAAGGATGCCATTCTTTCCGGCAAGGTATTCCTGTATCCGGTACAGATCACCACGGAGGCTTATGTAAGGGCATTCAGAAGCGGAAGCTTTTTATCCTCTTTCGGTTTTTCCATCGTTCTGATGCTGGTGGCGACAGTTGTGTGTATGGTGATGACCATTCTGGCGGCATATCCGCTGTCCAAGACTACCCTAAAGGGCACGGGCATTATCATGACCCTGTTTGTTCTGACCATGTATCTGGATCCTGGTATTATTCCGAAATATTTAAATATCCGGGATTTAAAGATGTTAGACAAGGTATGGGCTTTGATTATTCCGGAGGCCTTAAGCGCCTACAACATGATTATCATGTGTACCGCCTTCAAGAGCCTGGATTCCTCTCTGTATGAGGCAGCCAAGATCGACGGATGTACGGAATTCCAGGTTATGAGTAAGATTGCCCTTCCGCTGGTATATCCTACCATGGCGACCCTGGCCCTGTTCTACGCAGTGGGCAGATGGAACCGTTTAAGCGACGTTCTCTACTATGTGAACTCTTCCAACCTGTATACTGTACAGATGGTATTGAAGCAGCTGATTGAGTCCATCAAGATTTCCCAGGAGGAGGGCGCGGTATCTCAGCTGGTAGCAGACAATATTAAATCCGCAAGTATTGTAATCTCTATGACACCAATGGTAATTGCTTATCCGTTTATCCAGAAATACTTCACCCAGGGCATTATGCTTGGTGCGGTAAAGGGTTAATGGTAAGATAAAATAATTACAATAATAAAAGGGAGGTAATTTATTTCATGAGAAAAGCAAGATTAGTGAAAAGCACAGTTGCAGTCGTGTTGTCGGCAGCTATGCTGGCAGGCTGTGGCGGCGGTTCTTCTTCCACAGGCGGCTCCGGTGATTCCGGAAACACCACAACCACGGCGGCAGCGGGAGGCAGCAGCGATAACAGCGGCGGCGGGGCAGCGGCCCCGGAGGCAAGCGGCGAGGAAGTCACCATCTCTGTTATGGTCTGGGACAGAGGAAATGCGGCTCCGGGAACAACACCGGAGGATAATACTCTGACAGATTACATCAAACAGAATGTGAAGGAAAAATACAACATAAATGTTGAGTATGTATCGGTTCCAAGATCTTCTTCGGATGACAAGGTAAACATTATGATGGCCGGCGGCAATGCTCCTGACATCATCTTCACCTATAGCCAGAACCTGTTTAACAACTTTGCCCAGAACGGCGGACTTGCTGACCTGACAGCGGCTTATGATGCTTACGGCGTTAACTTAAAGCAGAATCAGGGCGAGATTCAGGCTATGGGCCAGTATGACGGCAAGCAGTACGCCATCCTGAAACAGAGAGGTCTTGAGATGCCTCGTCATCTGGGATTTATCCGTAAGGACTGGCTGGATGCCATGGGTATGGAGATTCCCAAGACCAAGGAAGAGCTGGCAACCTACCTTCAGGCAGTGAAAGACCAGAACCCGGGCGGAGTGGATAAGGTGATTCCGTGGGCCATGGGCGGCCGTGCCGACACAGAGAAGAACTATCTTACATTCGTAAGCTCCTATGTGGATCTGCCTACAGACAAGGACGCTTATGTATACAACGAAGTTTACATGGCAGTTGCACCGGGAGCTGTGGACGGTATCCGCAAGCTTAATGAGTTCTACAACGCAGGGCTTATCTCACAGGATTTCGCAACCGATACCACAGAGGATATCTACAAGGCCCAGGTTTCTGCAGGCAATGTAGGATTCTTCGTAGATGACACCGGCGGCACCAGCTGGGATCTGATGAGTATCTTATACAGCTCTACAGGCAAGACTGCATTCGTTCCGGTACAGTGCTTTGACCTTCCGGACGGTTCCTACCGCAGCGTATATGAGCCAAGATACGGTATGTATGTTATGGTTCCCAAGACCAGCGAAGCTAAAGTGGATGCATGTCTGAAGTATCTGGACTGGATGTCTGATCCGGAGATTGCTGAGAACATTTCCTACACTCCTGAGCATGAGAGAGACGAGGCAGGTGTTCCCATCGCTCTGACAGAGGCGCAGCTGTTTGAAAAGGGATATCCGGGAACCCTGGATGACTTAAGCATTGTCAACGGTTTCTTAGAGTGGATGACAAATAAGGATTCTGTAGTTTCTTACTGGAGCCAGAGCCAGGCAGTAGAGTGGGAAGACAAGGCATGGTTTGAGAACTACTACGATGTGATGAACGTAGGCAAGTTCCGCTATCCTACCTATCCGTTTATCTCCGATGCAGAAGCTAACTATGGCAAGAACATCGAGGATATGATGGTAGAATATGTATATCGCCTTATCAGCTGTCCTACCAGTGAGTTTGACGCTTTGCAGCAGGCAGAGTACAGCAATCTGCAGAATGCAGGACTTCAGCAGATTCTGGATGCCAGAGCAGAGTATTATGATGCAAATGTGCAGTAAGTCATAAAAAATAGCCCATTACAGTTTCCTCACATCCATTTTCATATGGTAAAGGGTATGGCTGTAATGGGCTGATGTTAGTTTAGGGGGAAAGCTTGTCATGTATTGTGTGGGGATTGATTTGGGAGGAACGACAATTAAGGCTGGGATCGTGGATGAGGACTACAGGATTGTAAAATCAGGATCAGTCCCCACAGTCCTGGATGGCGGGGCGCCACAAATAGTCCGGGATATGGCAGAACTGGTATCCGGGCTTTTGGATGAGACAGGCATCGGGATGGATGAGATAGCATCTGTGGGGCTGGGGGTTCCAGGGACGGCAAACAAAAAGACCGGCGTCCTGGAGTATGCCAACAACCTGCATATGAAGGATGAACCTTTCATCCGGCTTTTGAAGCATTACTTTAAAAAGCCTGCCTATTTTACCAACAATGCCAATGCGGCTGCCTGGGGAGAGTATCTGGCCGGCTGCGGAAAAGGGTATCGTTCCCTTGTGATGGTGACCCTGGGGACGGGAATCGGCGGCGGGTTGGTTCTGGACGGGAAATTATATGAGGGGTGCAATTTTGCCGCTGGTGAGTTCGGGCATTTTGTGATACAATGTGATGGTGAGATGTGCAACTGCGGACGCAGAGGGTGTTTTGAGGCCTATGCTGCTGTTGCCGGGCTGTGCCGTATGGCTGTGCAGGCCATGGAGACGGAGGAAGGGGAAAAAAGCCTTCTGTGGAGCATGTGCGGACAAAAAGCAGATGCAGTAGACGGACGGATGGTCTTTGAAGCCGCCGGGAAAGGGGATATGACGGCGGAGAGGGCAGTGGAAAAATATCTGTATTATGTGAGTGTGGGAATCACGGATATTATCAATGTGTTTCAGCCGGAGATTCTGTGTATCGGCGGAGGGGTCAGCCAGGCAGGGGAGCAGCTTTTGGAGCCTTTGAAAAGAATGGTGAATCAGCAGGTGTATACCAGGGATTCGGCGGTGAAGACGGAGATTGTTATAGCCTCTTTGGGGAATGATGCGGGGATTATTGGGGCGGCTATGCTGGATGAGTGAGGAGGGTCCGCCCGGGGCGGGAGTTATATAATTTCCTCCTGGGCACGCTCGCGCTACGTGAAGAGCGTAGCGGTACGTAAGGCGCTGAAAGACAGCGCCTAAGTACCGACGGTCTTCAAGTACCCTGGAGGAAATTATATAACTCCCGCCCCGGGCTACGTTATCTAAGGAGGCGAAGAGCGCGGGGGGAAGGAATTGAGGAAGGGACGGAAAGCAGGATGAAGATCGACAAGTATGGGGAGATTCTGGGGGAATGGAGCAAAGGGATGGGGAAGGAGCTGGATGTGAAGAGGGTATTGGCACTGGATAGCAGGCTTAAGAACAGCGAGACGGATGAACGGCTTATTGTGTATATTCAGGTTAAGGATGTGGAGGAGAAGCCTCTTCTGGCGGAAATCCGGTGTTATTCCCTGCCTGCCGGTTCCTGGTGTGGGAAATTGGACGGAACGGATGAGAGGATCGATGAGGCTTACAGTGTGGGGAATCTGGATTTTATCCGGACTGTGACGGATGAGACTGGGTATGGGGTGCTGTTTCTGGAACCGGGGTGGTATCAGATTGAGGCGTCTAAAGGCTCTGCCTACAGTGTGGAGGCCGTACGGCTCCATCTGGAGGAGAGCCAGACGATTCTGCGTTATGGCCTGAAGCCGTTTGAGAGGGAGGCGAAGGCAGGGTGGTACGCAGGGGATATCCATCACCACAGCGTGTTCAGCAGCCGCCTCTATGAGGGGACAGACCCTGTGATCGAGACGCCTGTGCAGATTCGGGATTCCATGAGGGCGGCGGGGCTGGATTTCGGCGCCTTAAGCGATCACCACAATGTACTTGACCATGAACTGTGGGAGAAGACCCGGACAGAGGATTTTATCCCTGTGCTTTCCAAGGAGATCTCCACAGGCAACGGCCATGTGATTTCCCTGAATGTGAAGAAGAATGAGGATGTTATCTACAGGATCGGGACACCAGAGGAGCGCACGGATGAATATTTAAGAAATGAATTCTGCAGGGTTACCGACCAGATCCGCCAAAAGGGAGGGCTGGCCCAGTTAAACCATCCCAGAGATCCTCAGAAGGCTATCTCCTGGAATCCGGATTTTATGGATATCATCACTATTTTTGATACCATGGAGATCTGGAATGGTTCAAAGCCTATGGTTCATGGCAGCAGCAGCGCCAAAGCCGTGGAGATGTGGATTGATATGCTGGAGAACGGGGTGTACCTTCCCGGAACCACAGGAAGCGATACCCACAATATCCGGTGCGATGACTACAAGGCTTTTTACAGAGATACCCTGAGGCTGGTTAAGACCTTAAAGACTTTAAAAGCAGAGGATCCTCTTTTAAGGGATAAGAATATTGCCTGTTTTCTGGAGGACAGCCAGAAGGTGCTGCCTGCTTTTGAAAAATGGGCCAAGAGAAACCTAAGCAGCGGCGGAGTCAGGACCTTTGTCCATATGGATTCCTTTGAAAGCGGGGATGATCTGATAAAACAGATGAAAAAGGGACACATGGTATTAAGCGACGGGCCTCTGTTCTTCCCGGTGATGGAAAGAGTTTCCTCCTCAGAGGACTCCCGGGGCGCTTCTCCTGCATTTCCGGGGGACAGGGTGTCTGCGCCGGGGGATATCCAGGTAAAGCTGTATACCAACCGCAGGCTTAAAACCATAAGGCTTTTAAAGAAGGGAAGACGGATGGCGGATTATTCTCTGGCTCCTTATGAGAAGGAACGGGGAGGCTATATGGATTACAGCCATCGGCTGACCAGGGAGATGCTTAAAGATATGGGGATGGAGTGGAAGAAGGAGGATTATCTGGTGATGATTGCTTTTGACGACTGTACCAATTTAGCCATTGCAAACCCGTTTTTCGTTATAGAATCAGCTGATTGAGAAGGTTTCGTTTAGGGAGAGAGGTGACACTGGTGAATCAGGAAGAATTTCAGATTGTGATGAAATATGCGCCGTATCTGATGTTTGACGAGAAGGAGCCATTTTCAGTATACAAAATCGGGTATATGATTTTTCATGAGACAAAGCCCAGCGATTCGTTTCGCAGAATCGTGAGAATCCAGAAGGACAAGGTAAAATTTGCTATTGAATATCAGATTTTCTTTTACTATGACATCCAGCATCTGTATGAGCTGGAGCATGTCTGGGTCTATGTGGGGCATGACGGGAATGTGCAGGGGTGTGAAGGGAGTTATCATGGAAAATACATGAATGAAATGCTTCCCGGAGGCGATATTCTGCGGGACAGGACCCACGTGTGCCTCTACTCCCAGCCAGGTAAGCATGCTCTCCTGCCGGAAAAACGGCTGATTTCTCTGTATCCGGAGCTGGAGCTGGCCTGCGGGGAGCTGGCAGGCTCAGACGGCTTTGCCTACCCGGAAGCTCTCTACGGTGTTAAGATTCCGGCCAGCCAGGAGGATCAGGATATGGTAAGGGGATACATAAAGGAGCATTACAGCTTTACACCGTCCATGGTGTTTGTCACCAAACCCTTTTCCTTCAGCCAGTTTCTTCACTGGAATATCCTGAAAGGGCAGATACCGATTTTTATGGAGAAGGAGCTGGACAGAATCCGGAGAGAGACGGAAGAGAAAAAACAGAGGATGATGGATGAGTTCTGATGAAATATTCAAAGCTCTTCTTCTAAGGGTAACACAAAAGGTATGGAGATGAAATAAATATCCCATACCTTTTTAATTTGGAGAAAAACGGAGGATTTTGGTTTAGTAGACCAGCGCCCTATAAATTTACGATGGCACATTTACCTTGAACATCATGCAAAAAGGTGCTATAATCAAACGACACTTAATTACGTGGAGGCAAACCATCCTTCAGGTGGTATGGGCTGTTAAACACCTTGCCGACCAGATGATCAAAATTGACTTGGACGATGGGGTAAAAAGGAATTATGCATTATTCCAGGATGTTTTGGCTAACATAAAGTGAGGAGGCGAATACTCTATGATTATTAAGAAAATCAAGTTGGAAAACTATACTGTTTTTGAGGATCAGCAGATCGTATTCTGCCCTGGAACCAACATTTTCATCGGGGAAAACGGAACCGGTAAGACCCACATTCTGAAGGCTTTATATTCTGCTTGTCAGAGTGTCAGCAAAAAGACATCCTTTTCTCATAAATTAGTTTCCACCATGCTGCCGGATGATTATAAGCTTTCTCGGTTGATTACGAGAAAGCAGGGAAAACGTAGCGCATTTCTCCGCATTACCGCAGGGGATTCGGTAGATAGTTCAGACCGTGTTCTTACCGTTTCATTCAGTGGTAAAACCAAAAAGTGGGATGCTGATGTCAGTGGAGAAGATGGCTGGGAACAGTCCTTTGCGGGGATGAGCAGTATTTTCATTCCTTCAAAAGAGATTCTCTCTCACAGTTATAACCTGAACGCGGCCTGTGAATTAGATAATGTACGATTTGATGACACCTATCTGGATATTCTGAACGCGGCAAAGGTTGACATTTCTATGGGAAGGAATAACACCGCCAGGGATGCTATGCTCAAAGCCATTGAAAAAGTGACCCACGGAACCGTTATCTATGATGCAAAACGCGATGAGTTCTATTTGAAAAACGGAAACTCCAAGCAGGAATTTAACCTGGTTGCAGAGGGTATCCGCAAGATGGCACTGCTGTGGCAGCTGGTGAAAAACGGAACTCTTGAAAAAGGGTCGATTCTTTTTTGGGATGAACCGGAAGCCAATATCAACCCCACCTACATTCCTATTATCGTTGAAATCCTGCTGGAATTGCAGCGAAGAGGTGTGCAGGTGTTTGTTTCTACTCACGATTATATGTTCGCAAGCTATTTTGAGGTAAAGAAAACAGCCCAGGATGACATTCTGTTCCATTCTTTATCTACTACGAACACCTCTGATGTCATATCATACGAAAATGCAGAAAAATTTGCTGATTTGAAAAGCAATCCGATTATTTCTGCATTTGACAGGCTCTTGAATGAAATCTATAACATTGGATTGTGAGGAAAATTATGGCTGTAAAATACACAGAAGAAAATGGTCAGTACACTATCGATTGTACTGCTGCGCTTTGGTCAACTGATGAAATCCATAATTGCTATCAAGACCGTTCTCATACCTATGGCATGATCGGGTTTTTATGTGATGTGGATTTTATCATTGAAACCCAGACCCACATTTTGCTGGTTGAATATAAAAATTCAGCGATTCCAGGCGCGGCACATCCTGAACGCTTTAATCCTTCCAGCGAAAACAAATTAGAGAATGTTGCCAGGAAATTCTATGACTCTTCCCATTGGCTCTATTTAATGGGAAAAGATAAGCCCAAGATGTTGGTCTATATTTTGGAATATCCGGCTGGAAACTCAACCTCCAGACTGTTGATTCGAAATATGCTTCAACAAAGGCTGCCATTTGCTCTCCAATCTAAAATAACCGGTGCGGGGAGAAAGTTAATTGATGAAGTAAAAGTCTTAAATATTTCCGAATGGAATTCTGATGCGGAATTGGGACGATACCCACTCCGCCCCGTGGGTATCGCTGATACATAAGGGATGTAGTTCTCTCGTCACTTTCATACCCAGTGGGAATGTCCGTGGGAGCGGCGGTATTCCGTAGGAGAACAGTTTGATTTCTGGTGGAATACCCGGTTAAACTGAGAGAAGCTGGTAAAACCGCAGGCCATGGCAATGTTGGACACAGACTGGGTGGTGCTGGAAAGCAGAAACTGGGCATTGATGATACGCACATTCTGAATGTATTCTGTCAGCCGGAAGCCGGTAGTCTGCCTGAACTGGCGGGACAGGTAGCAGGGACTGATATAAAAAGTTTTTGCCAGGCTTTCCAGAGAAAGGGGCTTGGAATAATTGGCATGTATGTAGCTGCACACCTCGGAAATCTTCTGGGTGATGGAGGAATCATCACTCTGATAGGAATATATATTTTCGTTCTGGGACTGGTACAGGGTCCACAAAAACTCCGTAAAATTTGTCTGCAGCATAAGCTCATAGACAGAAAACGGCAGGATCTCCGCCTGGTGGGACATGTTAAAAATGCTGTTGAGAATATTGAAGCAGGGAGTCTGATAGTTGGGGACCAGACGCAGGATGGAGGGTTCCAGCTTAAATATACCCAGAAGCTCCTCGAAGCCTTCTCTCATGCTGAATAAATTTTCAGGATACATGAAATTGATGATAATCCGTTTCAGCGGGGGGGCATTCTGGGGGTATATGGATTGATGGGGAACCCCCGGCGGAACCAGGACGATATCGTTTTTTTCCAGCGGGTATGTAATGCCGTTGAAGGTGTGGGAAATCCCTGCATCCAGAGGAATCATAATCTCATAAAAAGAGGCGTGGATGTGGGGAAAACGCATATGGTAAGGGTTGGCCTGCCTTGTGTCATAGTCAATATAATAGTAAAGATTTTTTTCACAGTTATTGATAATGATGGCGTAGCCTTTTTCAAATTCTAATTCAGGACGATTGCTCATGTGTTAAATCCTTCTTCCTGTGGAATGTGTACATGCTGCTGCCGCAGCCGCGCTCCGGCGCGAGAGTCCGGCAAGCCAGACTCCCTTTATACCTGCAGGAATACATCAGGATTCAATCTTCTGCAGTTCCAGGAGAACCTCTTCCACCAGTCCCTTGATGCTTAAGTCCCGCACGCCTACCACTATGTTGTCACAGTGATTGACAGGGATGAGAATCCGTTTGGCGGTGCTTTGCCCGATTGCAACAGCCATGGCGGGGGTAACCTCCCCGTACAGAGAATCAGCGATTACGATCCCCACAGGGCCGATGATTACGTCTGCGGTTCTGGCGCCTACAATCACAGCGTTCTCGCCGGTGGCGCCGTGGCTGGCTCCGGCCTTTAGCATGGCGGAGGTGGCGATGCTGTTGGTTCCTACAACCGTGATTTCAGCCTCCGGCCTGCTCTGTCGGATCGCGGATGTCAGATGCTTTCCAATGCCGCCTCCCTGTGCATCAATGATCAATATTTTCATCAGAATGGATCCTTTCGTCTCTTTCAATATTATTCTTTTTTGGCCTCTGCAATAACCTCATTAATGAGTTCCAGTGCCTTATCTTTATTATTACATTAAAAGTTCCGCCGCCGGTTAGGCGGCATAAATTCAGGTATTCCAAGTGCGCCCGTCAGACTTTCTTGTGTTGGTGGTGCGTCCGCTGCCGGGCGCATGAAGGTTTACTTTCAAGCAATGCTTTAATTGACAACAATAATGTGAGTAATTCAAGCCTTGTCATAATTTCACTCCTTATATATGTGTCTGACTATTTAACGGTTGCTCTTTATATTATAATGGAAGGAAGAAAGGATGTAAAGTCTTTATTAAACCTGCTTAAACCTTGGATACCAGGCCGGAAATAACAAAATTTCGAGAAAACCCTTGCATTTGCCACATTTTGGTGCTATGATATATACGATATTGATATAGGATGACTGAAAGGGAGTGGACGAAAGTCCACTCTTTCATATTGTTATGAAGGGATTTAAGAAGGGTGGTGAAGATATGACGAAGAGAGAAAGCTATGAGTCAAGGACAGAAGATTTTCTCAAGCCTTTGCTGGAGGAATTTCATTTTGAACTGGTAGATGTGGAGTATGTAAAGGAAGGAAGCAGCTGGTATCTGCGGGCCTATATTGACAAAGAAGGCGGCATTGCCGTGGATGACTGCGAGGCAGTCAGCAGACGCTTAAGCGACTGGCTTGACAAAGAGGATTTTATCGAGGACAGCTACATTCTGGAAGTCAGTTCCCCGGGGCTGGGGCGTCCTTTAAAAAAGGAAAAGGATTTTGTCCGCAGTATGGGGAAGCAGGTAGATATCCGCCTGTACCGCCAAAGGGAGAAGCAGAAAGATTTTACAGGAATTCTGACAGACTATGATAAAGATTCTGTTACTGTAGAATCAGAGGACGGGGAAGAGATGGTATTTAAGCGTTCGGACATTGCGCTGATTCGTTTGGCATTTGATTTTTAGATTTTCGGATGAAAATATAGTTGGAGGATAAAAAAATGAACAAAGAACTGTTAGAAGCACTGGATATTCTGGAGAAAGAGAAGAATATCAGCAAGGCGACCATGCTGGAAGCCATAGAGAATTCTCTGCTCACCGCATGTAAGAATCATTTTGGCAGGGCGGATAACATAAAAGTAAATATTAACCCGGATACCTGTGATTTTTCTGTGCTGGCGGAGAAGGAAGTGGTGGATGAGGTGACAGAGCCTCTCATACAGTTAAGCCTTGCAGAGGCAAAGATGATGGCTCCTAACTATGAGATAGGGGATATTGTGCAGATCCCGGTAGAGTCCAAATCTTTCGGAAGGATCGCCACCCAGAATGCCAAGAATGTGATTCTGCAGAAAATCAGGGAGGAAGAGCGAAAAGTACTGTATAACGATTGGTATACCATGGAGAAGGATATAGTTCCGGGAGTGGTGCAGCGCTACCTTGGAAGGAATGTGAGCATCAATCTGGGAAAGGTGGACGCCATCCTAAACGAATCCGAGCAGGTAAAAGGAGAGGTATTCCAGCCTACGGAGCGGATCAAGGTGTATGTCCTGGAGGTAAAGGACACAACCAAAGGCCCCCGTATTTCCGTATCCAGAACCCATCCGGATCTGGTAAAGAGGCTGTTTGAGCTGGAAGTGGCGGAGGTAAGGGACGGAACCGTGGAGATCAAGTCCATTGCCAGGGAAGCCGGTTCCAGAACCAAGATCGCGGTAAAGTCCAATGACCCTAACGTGGATCCGGTAGGCGCCTGTGTAGGCCTTAACGGAGCCCGGGTCAACTCCATTGTAAGCGAGCTTAAGGGTGAAAAGATTGACATTATCAACTGGGATGAAAACCCTGCATACCTGATTGAGAATGCACTGAGCCCGGCAAAAGTAATCTGCGTGGTGGCGGATGAGGATGCCAGGGAGGCCCAGGTGATTGTTCCGGACTATCAGTTATCGCTGGCTATCGGAAAAGAAGGCCAGAACGCAAGGCTGGCAGCAAAGCTTACAGGATATAAGATCGATATCAAGAGTGAGACACAGGCCAGGGAGCTGGGGCTGTTCGAGGAGATGGGCCTGGACGGAGGAATGGAAGAAGGCTCCTATGAAGGCTATCAGGAAGAGTATCAGGGAAATTACGGAGACGATTACCAGGAAGAATTCCGGGATGAATACGGAGACAATTACCAGTCACAGCCTCAGGATGAATATGGAGAAGACTACCAGTCACAGCCTCAGGATGGATATGGAGAAGACTACCAGTCACAGCTCCAGGATGAATATGCAGGCGGCGACCAGGCAGAGCTTCCGGAGGGATATGCAGACGGCGGCCAGGGGGAATCGTCAGAATATGATGACAGCTATGAGGAAGGTTACCGGCAAGACGTTCAGGAGGATTACCAGGACAACGAATAATGAATCAGACGGATTGGGAGTGATAGCCAGTGAGTACAAAAAAGGTTCCGCTCAGGCAGTGTATTGGCTGCGGAGAGATGAAGGGTAAGAAAGAGATGATTCGGATTTTGAAGACAGAGGCCGAAGGCGTGGTGTTAGACGCCACCGGGCGTAAGAACGGGCGCGGAGCCTATGTCTGCCCCAACAGGGAGTGTTTTCAGAAAGCAGTGAAAAGCAGAGGGCTGGAGAGAGCTTTTAAGATGCCGATTTCAAAGGAAATCTATGAATCTCTGGAAAAGGAGATGGAGCAGATTGGAAAATAGACAAAAGGTATTGAATTTAATCAGTTTAGCCATGAAGGCAGGAAAGACAGTCAGCGGAGAGTTTTCTACGGAAAAAGCTGTGAAATCCGGGAAAGCACGTCTGGTGGTGGTATCGGAGGAGGCGTCTGACAATACCAGGAAGATGTTTACCAATCAATGTACTTACTATCGAGTTCCCATCTGTTTCTTTGGTAGGAAAGACGAATTAGGACATTCCATGGGCAAAGAATTTCGGGCTTCTATAGCCATAATGGATGAAGGATTCGCCAGCGCATTGGTAAAACAAATGAATATTAACGGAGGTAGTAAGTATGAGAGTTAGTGAGCTTGCAAAGGAGCTGGGCAAAACCAGTAAAGAAGTGTTAGAAATATTACAGAAAAACGGGCATGAGGTGAAAAGCCATGCGTCCAATGTCAGTGAAGAGCAGAGCCAGCTGGTGAAAAATGCGGTAGCAGGACAGAAGACAGGTGCATCCTCTCCCACAAAGGAGAATCCTCAGGCTCCCCAGGTAAAGGAGAATATGTCGACGAAAGAGAATACACCGGAAAAAACGGAAAAGGAAGGGGCAGCTATCACAGAGCCGCCGAAAAAGAAAATCGCAGCCGTGTACCGGCCGCAGAATGCCCAGACCATGAAGAATATGCGTATGCAGCAGGGCAACCGTCCCCAGGGCCAGGCGCCTCAGGGAGGCCGTGACCAGAATCGTTTCCAGGGACGCCCCCAGCAGGGCAGCCGTCCCCAGGGCCAGGGTACGCCGGCCAATCAGGCAGGAGGACGTTCCCAGCAGCTACAGCCGCTGCAGTTAAACCGTGAAGGCAGCCGCCCCCAGGGCCAGCCGTCCCAGCAGACACAGGCAGGCCAGTCAGGAGTCCGTCCTCAGAACCAGGCCGGTTCCCGTCCTCAGGGGCAGGCGCCGGTTCGTCCCCAGAGTCAGCCGGCTCAGCAGGCAGGGGCAGGCCAGATGACATCCCGTCCTCAGGGCCAGATGTCTCAGCAGACACAGGCAGGGCAGGCGCCATCCCGTCCCCAGGGCCAGATGTCTCAGCAGGCAGGGGCAGGCCAGACCACAGCCCGCCCCCAGGGCCAGATGCCTCAGCAGACACAGGCAGGCCAGACGACAGCCCGTCCTCAGGGCCAGATGTCTCAGCAGACACAGGCAGGGCAGGCGACAGCCCGTCCTCAGGGCCAGGGGACTCAGGCAAATACAGACAGTCAGGCCGGCAGCCGTCCCCAGAGCCAGACCAATTTTGCAAACCGGGAAGGCGGACGCTCCCAGGGGCAGTTTGCCCAGGGAGGCCGTGACGGAAACCGTCCTCAGAATCAGGGAAACCGCGACGGAAGAACAGACAGAGGCCAGAATTATCAGGGGCGTGACGGAAGAAATCAGAATTATCAGGGAAACCGTGACGGCAGGCCGGACAGAGGCCAGGGCTACCAGGGAAGCCGTGACGGCAGGCCGGACAGAGGCCAGGGCTATCAGGGGAACCGGGATGGCAGGCCGGACAGAGGCCAGGGCTATCAGGGGAACCGGGATGGCAGGACTGATGGAAGAGGCCAGGGCTATCAGGGGAACCGGGATGGCAGGCCGGACAGAGGCCAGGGCTATCAGGGGAACCGGGATGGCAGGACTGACGGAAGAGGCCAGGGCTACCAGGGGAACCGAGACAGCAGAGGAAGCTATGAAGGCAGGGACACAAGAGGCGGCCAGGGCTATCAGGGCAGCCGTGACGGCAGGCCCCAGGGAGGCCGAGACAGCAGAGGAGGCCAGGTACAGGGAGGCCGTGACCGGCAGAGAGACAGCGCCAAATCCTTTGATACCCCCCTTGCCACCAAGCCTCAAAGCAACCGTGCCAATAAGAATGCATATAAAAATGATCGGTATGACAAGACCAAGATGACAGAGGACGGACCAAAGACCAAAGGCAAGTCCACATCCAAGCATCCGTTTATCATGCCTCAGAAGCCTGTGGAGGCAAAGGTGGAGGAGACAATCAAGGTAATCACCCTGCCGGAGGTTCTGACGATCAAGGAACTGGCGGAAAAGATGAAGCTGCAGCCTTCCGCCATTGTAAAGAAACTGTTTTTGAAGGGCACCATCGTAACCCTGAATCAGGAAATCGATTATGAGAAGGCAGAAGAGATTGCCATGGAGTACGACGTACTCTGCGAGAAGGAAGTAAAGGTAGATGTCATCGAGGAGCTGTTAAAGGAGGATGAGGAGGATGAAAAGGATATGATCTCCAGGCCTCCGGTAGTCTGTGTTATGGGGCATGTGGATCATGGAAAAACCTCTCTTCTGGATGCCATCCGCCAGACCAATGTAACCTCCAGGGAGGCAGGGGGAATCACCCAGCATATCGGCGCCTATGTGGTGGAGATAAACGGACAGAAGATCACATTTCTGGATACCCCGGGCCATGAGGCCTTTACTGCCATGCGTATGAGAGGCGCCCAGTCTACAGACATCGCAGTTTTGGTGGTTGCCGCCGACGACGGCGTGATGCCTCAGACCGTGGAGGCCATCAACCATGCAAAGGCCGCAGGCGTGGAGATTATTGTGGCTATCAACAAGATTGATAAGCCCAGCGCCAATGTGGAGCGGGTAAAACAGGAGCTGTCAGAGTATGAGCTGGTTCCGGAGGACTGGGGCGGCAGCACCATCTTCGTACCTGTGTCCGCCCACACAAAGGAAGGCATCTCCGACCTTCTGGAGATGATTATTCTGGCCTCTGAAGTGAAAGAGCTGAAGGCCAATCCCAACAGAAACGCCAGAGGCCTTGTGATCGAGGCGGAGCTGGATAAAGGAAAAGGCCCTGTGGCTACGGTTCTGGTACAGAAGGGAACCCTTCATGTGGGAGACAATATTGCGGTGGGAGCCTGCTACGGAAAAGTCCGTGCCATGATGGATGATAAGGGACGGAGAGTGAAGGAGGCCACTCCTTCCACACCTGTAGAGATTTTAGGCTTAAACGGTGTGCCCAACGCAGGAGAAGTGTTTGTGGTAAGCGCCAGCGAGAAAGAGGCAAGAAGCTTTGCGGAGACATTTATCTCCGAAGGCAAGAATAAGCTTCTGGAAGAGACCAAGGCAAAGCTGTCACTGGATGATCTGTTCAGCCAGATTCAGGCAGGCAATGTAAAGGAGCTGCCTATCATCGTCAAGGCAGACGTGCAGGGGTCTGTGGAGGCTGTGAAGCAAAGCCTTATGAAGCTGTCCAATGAAGAGGTAATGGTAAAGGTGATCCACGGCGGCGTAGGTGCAATCAATGAATCCGACGTTTCCCTGGCTTCCGCATCCAATGCCATTATCATCGGATTTAATATAAGGCCGGATGTGACAGCCAAGTCCATTGCAGATCGGGAAAAAGTAGATATAAGATTGTACAGGGTGATCTATCAGGCCATCGAGGATGTGGAAGCAGCCATGAAGGGCATGCTGGATCCGGTATTTGAGGAGAAGGTCATCGGCCACGCTATTGTGCGCCAGCTGTTTAAGGCGTCTGGCGTAGGTGTGATCGCCGGTTCCTATGTGACAGACGGCAAGTTCCAGAGAGGATGTTCTGTCCGCATTACCCGCCAGGGAGAGCAGCTCTTCGACGGAGGCCTGGCTTCCCTCAGGCGCTTTAAGGATGATGTGAAGGAGGTTGCCACCGGATACGAGTGCGGCCTTGTATTTGAGAAATTTAATGATGTGGAAGTAGATGATATGATAGAGGCTTATATTATGGTGGAGGTTCCAAGATAGAGCTGCCTAAAGCCTCAACAGAAAGGAATCAAAGTGCGTAAAAATAGTATTAAAAATACGAGAATCAATATGGAAGTGCAGAGGGAGCTAAGCGAGATTATCCGCACGGAGGTAAAAGACCCCAGGCTTTCCTCTGCCATGACCAGCGTGGTGTCGGTGGAGGTGTCGCCGGACTTAAAATACTGTAAGGCGTTTATCAGCGTCCTTGGAGATGAGGTAACCTGTAAGTCAGTGCAGGAAGGCTTAAACAGCGCGGTAGGTTACATCCGAAAGGAGCTGGCCAGAAGGGTAAATTTAAGAAACACGCCGGAGATCAAGTTTGTGCTGGATCAATCCATCCAGTACGGAGTTACCATGTCCAGGCTGATTGATGATGTGACGAAAGATTTAAAACAGGATCAGGAGAACCAGGAAAATTAGTTTAGTATAGAAGGAGACGGTATATGACAAAGCTGGAAACTATGATTGGCCGGGCAGAATCCATCGTGATTTTAGGTCATGTTAACCCGGACGGAGACTGTGTAGGATCCTCCCTGGCCGTCTATAATTATATTAAAGAACAGTATGATAAGAAGGTTTTAGTCTGCCTGGAAGCAGTGTCAGAGAAATTTTCTTACCTGGCTGGTTTTGAACAGATTCAAAACCAGCCAGGGCAGGAGGCGGCAGATCTGTGTATCTGTCTGGACTGCAGCAATGAGGAACGGCTGGGGGCCTTTAAGGTCTGCCTGGACGGGGCAAAGGAGAGCATATGCATTGACCATCACGTAACCAATGAAGGCTATGCCGCGGAAAATGTGATTGACCCTTCTTCCAGCTCCACCTGCCAGGTGCTGTTTACGCAGATGGAAGACGAAAGGATCAGCAAGGCTGTGGCGGAATGCCTCTATACGGGAATCATCCATGATACGGGAGTATTCCGCCACAGCAATACTTCCGCAAAAACCATGGAGATTGCCGGAAAGCTGATGGAAAAGGGAATTGATTTTTCCACGATTATCGACGACAGCTTTTACAAAAAGACGTATCTCCAGTCCCAGATTTTAGGGAGGGCTCTTTTGGAGAGCGTATCATTTCTGGATAAACAGTGTATTTTTACGGTAGTGCGGAAAAAGGATATGGAGTTTTACGGTGTGGATAAAAGCGATCTGGAGGGAATCGTAGATCAGCTTCGCATTATAGAGGGAGTGGAGTGTGCCATTTTCATGTATGAGGTGGGGATCCATATGTATAAGGTGAGCATGCGATCCAACAAAAAGGTAGACGTCAGCAGGATTGCCGCTTATTTCGGCGGTGGCGGCCATGTGAGAGCTGCCGGCTGCACCATGTCCGGAAGCTTCTATGACGTGATCAACAACCTTTCCGGACATATTGAAAAGCAGCTGTAAGGGTGGACGTATGGAGATTTTACATACAAAGAAACCAGGAGAACAAAATGCTTGACGGCGTACTTAACATCTATAAAGAAAAAGGTTATACCTCTCATGACGTAGTGGCAAAAATGAGGGGTATTTTAAAGCAGAAGAAAATCGGACATACAGGAACCCTTGACCCGGACGCGGAGGGGGTTCTTCCTGTGTGCCTGGGACAGGCTACCAGGCTGTGCGATATGCTGGTGGAGCATGACAAAACATATAAGGCTGTCATGCTTTTGGGGACAGAGACAGATACCCAGGACATAAGCGGCAGGATTCTGGAGGAGAAGCAGGTAAACTGCACAGAGGAACAGGCAAAGGATTGTATCGCCGGTTACATGGGAACCTACAACCAGGTGCCGCCTATGTATTCCGCCGTGAAGGTAGACGGGAAAAAGCTTTATGAGCTGGCCCGTCAGGGGAAAGAGGTGGAGCGCAAAGCAAGGCAGGTTACCATTTACCACATAGGAATTGAAGAGATAAAGCTGCCCCGTGTGGTTATGACGGTGAAGTGTTCCAAAGGCACTTATATACGGACTCTGTGCCACGATATAGGCCGGCAGCTGGGGTGCGGCGGATGTATGGAGAGCCTTACCCGGACACAGACCGGACAGTTTAAGATAGAGGACAGCATACGCCTTTCACAGCTGGAGAATATAAGGGATGAAGGGCGTCTTAAGGATTATGTGATTCCTGTGGAAGAGATGTGCAGGGCTTATGCCGCCCTGTATGTGAAGGGGGAGGCGGACAGGCTTTTGAGAAACGGGAATCCTGTCAGGCTTGAGACCCTAGAGCAGGAAGGACTTTTGCCCTCACTGCCTGAGGATGGAACCAGGTTCAGGATGTATGGCAGCGGGATGGGGTTTTTGGGGGTTTATGAATATGAGGCAAAGAAACAGAGGCTGAAGGCATGGAAGATGTTTCTCTCATAGCCAGAGGAAGAAAAAAGGGGAGGGGCAGGAGGTGAAAGACAGGTGAAATGTTTTATCGGCCAGGAGGATTTTCAGATTCAGGAGCCTACGGTGGTCACCATCGGAAAGTTTGACGGAAGGCACAGGGGACACCAGAAACTGCTGGGGGCTATGTTGAAGTGGAAGCAGGAATGGGGCTATAAGACGGCTGTCTTTACCTTTGACATGGCGCCGGCGGCCTACATCCAGGGGACGCCTCAGAAGGTGATCACCACCAACCAGGAACGGCGCAATAACATGGAGAAGATGGGGATCGATTATCTGGTGGAATACCCTTTTAAAAAGGAAGTGGCCCACCTAAGCGCGGAGGAATTCTTAAAGGCTATTCTCCTGGGACAGATGCATGCAAAAGCCATTGTAGTTGGAACCGACTGCGGATTCGGGTATCAGAGAAAGGGAGATGCCAGGCTTCTTGAAAGGCTGAAGGAGGAGCTGGGATATGAACTGGAGGTTATTGAGAAGGAGCAGGATCCCGGGCAGCACCGGGATATCAGCAGCACCTATGTGAAGGAGGAGCTGGATCGGGGAAACATGGAGAAGGTCTGTGAGCTTTTGGGAGAGCCCTATGCCATCCACGGCTTAGTGGTTCACGGGAACCATGTGGGAGGGCCGGTTTTAGGCTTCCCTACAGCCAACGTAATCCCTCCGCCGGAGAAATATCTGCCTCCCTTCGGGGTCTACGTGTCCCGGATCCTGGTGGATAAAACGTATTACGGCGGAATCACCAACATAGGGAAGAAGCCAACCGTGACCGGAGACAATCCTGTGGGGGTGGAGACCTTTGTGTTCGGCCTGGATAAGAATCTGTACGGAAAGCAGATAGAAGTGCAGCTTTTGAATTTTGAGCGTCCTGAGAAAAAATTTGACTCTCTGGAGCAGCTAAAAAGCCAGCTGGAAAAGGATAAGGAATATGGCATGGCTTATCTGTCTTTTTCGCCTTGACAGGTTTACATTGCTATGCTAAACTGAATAAGCATAAATTTACGCCGATGCTCAGTTTCCGGATGCTCCAACCGGTTACTTGGTTTTCGGTCAGAATCATATAAGGAGGAAATCGACATGATTTCAAAGGAAAAGAAGTCTGCAATCATCGCAGAATATGGAAGAAAGCCTGGTGACACCGGTTCACCGGAGGTTCAGATCGCTATTTTGACAGAGAGGATTACCGAGCTGACAGAGCATCTGAAGAAGAATCAGAAGGATCACCACTCCAGAAGAGGCCTTCTTAAGATGGTTGGACAGAGACGTGGTCTTCTGGACTATTTAAAGAAGACAGATCTGGAAGGCTACCGTGCTTTGATTGAAAAGTTAGGTATCAGAAAGTAGTAAAGTCTATAGGGTGGAGACATTCTCCACCCTGCTTTTCGGTTCATGAAAAGGTGACCGGAGATTACAGGCAGGGGAGTTGCTCCGAGACCGCTGAAAAGGGTATCGGCCCGGGCGGCGGGTGCATTTTTCAGTAGTTTCGGCGTCTTCTGCTGTGTGCTGTGATGGGAAAGACAAAATCACGGATTTCAGAGAATAAGAGTGAGAAAATGAAAGAATAAGGAGAATTGCCATGTACAAAAGTTTTTCTATGGATTTGGCCGGAAGAACCCTGACTGTCGACATAGACAGAGTGGGCAAGCAGGCAAACGGCGCCGCGTTTATGCATTACGGAGATACGGTAGTTTTATCTACCGCCACAGCGTCCGATAAACCAAGAGAGGGAATCGATTTCTTCCCCTTAAGCGTTGAGTACGAGGAGAAATTATACGCAGTAGGAAAGATCCCAGGCGGATTTAACAAGAGAGAAGGGAAGGCGTCGGAGAATGCGATTCTGACCTCCCGTGTCATTGACCGTCCCATGAGGCCGTTGTTTCCCAAGGATTACCGCAATGACGTAACCCTGAACAATATGGTTATGAGCGTGGATCCGGAGTGCCGGCCGGAGCTGGTGGCTATGCTGGGAGCAGCCATTGCAACCTGCATTTCCGATATTCCTTTTGACGGCCCCTGCGCCACCACCCAGGTAGGCCTGATAGACGGACAGATGATTGTAAACCCGTCTCAGGAGCAGTGGAAGATAAGTGATTTAAACCTGACAGTAGCCTCCACAAAAGAGAAGGTGATCATGATCGAGGCCGGAGCCAACGAGGTGCCGGAGGCCAGGATGATCGAGGCTATCTATATGGCGCACGATGTGAACCAGACCATCATAAAATTTATTGAAGGGATTGTGGCGGAGACAGGCAAGGAAAAGCATGCATATACCAGCTGTGCCGTTCCCCAGGAGATGTTTGACGAGATAAAGAAGCTGGTGCCGCCTCAGGAGATGGAGGAGGCTGTCTTCACCGATGACAAGCAGACCAGGGAAGAGAATATCCGTGTGATTACGGAGAAGCTGGAGGAGGCATTTGCCGAGAACGAAGAGTGGCTTGCCATGTTAGGCGAGGCTGTGTACCAGTATGAGAAAAAGACGGTCCGCAAGATGATCTTAAAGGATCACAAGCGTCCGGACGGAAGAGAGATCACCCAGATTCGTCCTCTCTCTGCAGAGGTGGATCTGATTCCCAGAGTCCATGGTTCCGCCATGTTTACCCGGGGACAGACCCAGATCTGCAATGTATGTACCCTGGCTCCCCTGTCTGAGCAGCAGAGACTGGATGGCCTGGATGAGAATGAGATAAGCAAGCGGTATATGCACCATTATAATTTCCCGTCCTACTCTGTAGGCGAGACAAAACCGTCCAGAGGACCGGGAAGACGTGAGATCGGCCATGGGGCCCTGGCGGAGAGGGCATTGATCCCGGTACTGCCAAGCGAGGCGGAGTTCCCATATGCGATCCGTACGGTTTCGGAGACCTTTGAGTCCAACGGCTCTACTTCCATGGCCTCCACCTGTGCGTCCTGCATGTCTCTGATGGCTGCAGGCGTGCCTATCAAGAAGATGGTAGCCGGTATCTCCTGCGGCCTGGTGACCGGGGAGACAGACGACGATTTCGTGCTTCTCACAGATATCCAGGGGCTGGAAGATTTCTTCGGCGACATGGATTTTAAGGTGACCGGCACCACAGAGGGAATCACCGCCATTCAGATGGATATCAAGATTCACGGACTTACCAGACCGATTGTGGAAGGGGCGATTGCCAGATGCCGCGATGCAAGAATGTTTATCATGGATACCTGCATGAAGCCGGTTATCTCAGCGCCCAGACCAGAGGTTGGCAAATATGCTCCGAAGATTGAGCAGATTACCATTGATCCCCAGAAGATCGGCGATGTGGTAGGCAAGCAGGGCAAGGTCATCAACAAGATTATCGAGGAGACAGGCGTAAAGATTGATATTGAGGACGACGGAAGCGTATCTGTGTGCGGAACGGACAGGGAGATGATCCGGAAAGCCATCCGCATTATCGAGAGTATTGTCACAGACATTGAGCCGGGGCAGATCTTTACCGGCAAGGTGGTCCGCATTATGAACTTCGGTGCATTTGTGGAGCTGGCTCCCAACAAGGACGGCATGGTACACATTTCCAAACTGTCAGACAAGCGTGTGGCAAAGGTGGAGGATGTGGTGAATATCGGCGATGAGGTAACCGTAAAGGTTATGGAGGTTGACAAGATGGGAAGAGTCAACCTGAGCATGAAGCCGGCGGATTTGGCCGATTCGAAAGAGGCAAAGGATTCGAAACCGACCGAAGGATAAAGCAGGTCAGCGGAGCATGACAGCCAGAAACAGGCAGCCATGTTCCGCTTTTGTAACATTTTAAACATCTGGAGTGGACTTTAATTTATAGAAGGGATACTGGTTTGAACAATGATAAGTGAACGGTTGTACGGTATTTTGCTGGATTCCTTTTGGAAAATCTTGTTGCCAGGACTGAAGGTAACCATTCCCCTGACTGTCATTGCCTTTTCCCTGGCGATGGTGATTGCGGTGATTATGGCCCTGATACAGTTTGCCAATGTGAAGGTACTGAAGCATATAGCCAGATTCTATATATGGGTGGTTCGGGGAACTCCTCTTTTGGTTCAGCTGTTTATCGTTTTCTATGGCCTTCCCAAGGTGGGGATTGTCCTTGCACCCTTTCCTTCAGCTGTGATTGTTTTTTCTGTCAATGAAGGAGCTTACGGCGCGGAGATCATCCGGGCGGCGCTGGAGTCTGTGCCCAAGGGGCAGATGGAGGCGGGATACTGTGTGGGTATGTCTTACCTGCAGATTATAAGGCGGATCATACTTCCCCAGGCGCTGCGGACAGCGTTTCCGTCCCTGTCCAATTCCCTGATTGCCATGGTAAAGGATACCTCTCTTGCCGCCAATATTACGGTGGCGGAGATGTTTATGGCGACCCAGAGGATTGTGGCCAGGACTTATGAGCCTCTGGCGCTGTACTGTGAGGTGGGCCTGATTTATCTTTTATTTTCCACGATTCTCACAAAGCTGCAGCGAGTGGGAGAGAAGAAACTGGACTTTTACGGATATAACAGGAGGTAGGCCATGCTGGAGGTTAAGGGAATCAGGAAAAGCTTTGGGGATTTGGAAGTCTTAAAAGGCGTGGATCTGCATGTGGACAAAGGGGATGTGGTGGCGATTCTGGGGCCCAGCGGTTCGGGGAAAACCACCCTTCTCAGATGCATCAATTTTCTGGAGACAGCGGATGAGGGGACGCTTACCTTTGACGGGGAGACCCATGCTATGAGCCGCATGTCCAGGAAGGATATAGCCGCTTTGAGGAAGAAAACTGCGTTTGTGTTTCAGAGCTTTAATCTGTTTTTGAATAAGACGGCGCTGGAAAATGTGACAGAAGGGCTTATCGTGGCGCGGAAGATGGAGAAGGCCCGGGCGGAGGATATAGGAAGAAGGGCCCTTGACAAGGTGGGGATGGGGGATCGGTACGACCATTATCCTCATCAGCTGTCAGGGGGACAGCAGCAGCGCGTGGCTATTGCCAGGGCGCTGGCTACTAATCCGGAGATAATATTTTTCGATGAGCCTACCTCGGCCCTGGACCCGGAGCTTATCGGGGAGGTTTTGGAGGTTATGAGGGAGCTGGCAAAAGAGGGGATGACTATGCTGGTGGTGACTCATGAGATGAATTTTGCCAGGAATGTTTCCAATAAGGTGATATTTATGGAACAGGGTGTGGTGGTGGAGTCTGGGGCTTCAAAGGAGTTTTTTGAGAATCCCGGGGAGGAGAGAACCAGGGAGTTTCTTAAGATGGTTGCGGGGGAGAGAGGATGTCATTAAGTTAAGTGGGATCGCTTATGTTATCGCGATGGTAAGAGATTATTGAAGTGGTATTAGAGAGGCTATTAGGAAGGAGAATTTAAAAATGAGGAAGAATGTGTGGATTAGAATGGCGGCTGTGATGGCGGCCGGAGTGTTGGGGTTGTCGGGATGTGGGAAGGGTAGCCAGGGGACTGCAGGGTCAGAGACGCAGAGTGCGGCGGCCGGGGAGCAGAGCGGCGGGGAGACCAAGGCGGATTCAGGAGAGACGGAAGAAGGGGGAGAGGAGAAGGATCAGCTTGGACGGATTCAGGAGAAGGGGGAGCTGGTGGTGGCTATGGAGGGGACCTGGTCTCCCTGGACGTACCATGATGAAGCGGATCAGCTGGTGGGATATGATGTGGAGGTGGCTGACAGGATTGCCCAGAAGCTGGGGGTGAAGGCCGTGTTTGTGGAAGGTGAATGGGACGGACTGTTTGCCGGGCTGGATGCAGGGCGGTATGATATGGTGGTTAACGGTGTGGAGATCACAGAGGAGCGGAGGGAGAAGTATGATTTTACGGAACCTTATGCGTATATCCGCACGGCTATTGTGGTAAATGGGAGCAACGATGAGATACAGTCTTTTGAGGATCTGGATGGGAAAAATACGGCAAATACTATCTCCAGCACTTATGCGGAGCTGGCGGAGAGCTATGGGGCTACGGTGACAGGTGTGGATGATCTGAACCAGACCTTTGAGCTGCTGCTTTCGGGCCGTATCGATGCCACCCTCAATGCGGAGCTGACGTATTATGATTACATGAAGGCCCATCCGGACAGGGATTTAAAGATTGCGGCGCTGACAGAAGAGGCGTCTTTCGTGTCTATTCCTTTACGGAAAGGGGCGGATTCGGAAAGCCTGAGGAAAGCTGTCGATGAAGCTATTGCAGAGCTTGGGGAATCCGGGGAGCTGGCAAAGCTTTCGGAAAAATATTTTGGAAGCGATATTTCCAGGAATCCACAGGAGGATTGATTTTCCTCGTTTATTTGGCAAGAGGGCGCAGGCCCTCTTGTTTTTTGGCTGTATGCCTTGGGAATCATGCCTCTGACAGAGACTTTCATATTTATTTGCTGTCAGGGAGGGGGATTTTTGAAAAACACAAAAAATAGTAAGAAAATATTTATTGCTTTATAAAAGAATGTAGAGTAAAGTAAATGACAGCAAAATCCTGTGTATTCCAAAGGTGTTTTGGAGCATGTCTGACATGCAGGGTTTTTGGAGTACATGTAATAATACTGGAGGCAAAGGATGAGAAAGTTCATATGTATATTGGCAGGCGTAATGCTTCTGGGGAATGCTTCTTCGACAGTAAGCTTTGCAGATGTGACAGGTCAGACGGCTCAGCTTATAGGGCCGGGGGGACAGCAGAATGAGAGTATGCAGCCGGGAGGAAAACCGGGAGACGGCCTGGCAGGGGTTCAGCCGGTTCCGGGGCAGGATGGGGATGATTCCGGCAGCCAGTCAGGAACGGGAGCAGGGCCGGAGCAGAGTGTAAATGATTCCGGCAGCCAGCCTGGGACGGGAGCAGGGCCGGGGCAGAGCATAAGTGATTCCGGCAGCCAGCCTGGGAATGGTTCAGGACAGGGACAGCCCGGAAGCGGATCTGGCAGCCAGCCTGGGATGAATCAGGGGCCGGGACAGAACAGTGTGAATTCTGGTTACAGCCAGACGGGGGCCCAGACTGTGACAGGGCCTGGCGGGAACCCAGCAGCTTCAGATACAGGAGACAGCCAGACTCCCACAGGGCCTGGCTATGGGGCGGCCCAGGGGCAGCAGGGATACGGCCCCGGGTTTCCCAGTGAAGAGAAGGGGGACGGTACGGTTCTTGCAGCTCCTCAGTTGCCTCAGAATAATTTTTTAAATTCTGTCGTCACGGATCCGGTGGTTAATGCGGCGGAGAAGTATTCGTACGACCAGATGGTGGCGGATATCCGAAAGCTGCAGGCGCGTTACGGGGAGAAAATCCATGTCAATGTCATCGGGCATTCCCACGACGGCAGAGAGCTGTACGAGGTGATTGTGGGAAATGTCAATGCGCCGAAGCATATCCTCTTGCAGGGCGCGATTCATGCCAGAGAATATATGACGCCTCTGATTATGATGAGCCAGATTGAGATGGCTTTGTTTCACTATAATACGGGACAATATGATGGTATGATGCTGAGAGATATGTTTCAGCAGACTGCGCTGCATTTTGTTCCTATGAGCAATCCGGACGGAGTGAGTTTGTCCCAGTTCGGGCTAGCAGGGATTCGCTCTGATTTCCTGAAGCAGACTATTTTAAACAGCTACGCCAGAGACACGGCGGAGGGGAGGACGGCTCTTCCCTTGGAACAGTATCTGACTCTCTGGAAAAGCAACGCAGCAGGCGTGGATTTGAACCACAATTTCCCGGCGGACTGGGAGGGGATTGTGACTTCGGCAGTCTCCAATTCCTATGCAGGCTACAAGGGAGGCGGCCCGCTGTCGGAACCGGAGAGCCTGGCTCTGGCTTCTATGGCTGACAAATATGCATGGGTGGCAACTATCAGCTACCATTCCATGGGAAATATAATCTATTGGGATACACAGATAAGCAGGGTGAAGGAGGCTTCCCTGTCTCTGGCTCAGAGCATTTCCGCCGTGACCGGGTACAGGACGGACGGAAGCGACGGAAAAGGCGGCTTTAAAGACTGGATGCAGTCAAAAGACAATCCGGTGCCCGGGATTACCATCGAGGTGGGAAGTGTCAGCTGCCCGCTGCCCTTAAGCCAGTTTGACGGGGCCTGGCAGCAGAACAAGGCAGTCTGGGCGCAGGCGATGAAGTGGAGCATCGGGCAGTAGGAAGATTATGCAGAACAGAACACGGTAATCAAATCCGGGGAGGTCTGTGCCGGAATGCTTCTGGTAGTGCCGGTGTAGAGAACTAAAAGAAGCTGATTTCCCAGCTGCCCGGGATAAATCTGCCCGTTCTGTGTGCGGATATTGGTGTAACCGGACAGATTCAGAACCAGGGTATTGTCACTGTTTCGAAGATTCTGGTCAAAGGTGTCCAGCATGGCATATTGATTCCTGTTTGGTTTTACCACCACCACAGCCTGATACTGAGGCGGGTAAATGAGAGGCATAGGCGCCAGCAAATCGTAAAAGGCGATGATTCTGTCTCCCTGCCGGATCGGTGCCTGGTTCAGCACATACGTACGGGGATCTATGACGACAGAATAAGTCTCCCCATATATTGTCTGGACAGTGAGAAGCAAGGTGCAGACAGAAGCAGAATTGCCAAAGGGAAAATCAGCGATGGAGGTGACAGTACCTTCTATTGGAGAAAAACGTCCCATAAAAGCTCCTGATGGTTTCTTTTAACTTAATGTATGAAGGGCGGCTAAGAAGGGTGAGCTTATGAAGGCACAAAGATTCCTATTGTTTTTTCCGGCTTCACAGGTTATAATGTCCACGTAGAAGCCGGGTACAGCATTAGTTCTGCTCACTGCCATTTCTGCAGGGAAGCAGTGAGGCAGAAACCTATACCAGTCTATACCCGGTAAATCAGGGCATGCAATGCTGTGAAGCATGTACGGAATGGAGGAAACTATGAGTAGAGTAAGGACGAGATATGCGCCAAGTCCTACAGGAAGGATGCATGTTGGGAATTTACGAACTGCATTATACGCATATTTGATTGCAAAGCACGAGGGAGGAGATTTTCTTCTCCGGATTGAGGATACAGATCAGGAACGATTTGTAGAAGGAGCTACAGAGATTATATACCGGACTCTGGAGGAAACCGGCTTGATTCATGATGAAGGGCCGGATAAAGACGGCGGCGTAGGCCCTTATGTGCAAAGTGAGCGTCAGGCGTCAGGCATCTATCTGGAATATGCGAAAAAGCTGATCGAGAAAGGGCAGGCTTACTACTGCTTCTGCGATCAGGAGCGTCTGGATTCTTTAAAGCGGACTGTAAATGGTGAGGAGATTATGACCTATGACAAGCACTGCCTTCACCTGTCCAAAGAGGAGATCGAGGCCAACTTAGCAGCAGGAAAGCCCTATGTGATCCGTCAGAATAACCCTGCGGAGGGGACCACCACCTTCCATGACGAGATTTACGGCGATATCACTGTGGACAACGGGGAGCTGGACGATATGGTTCTCATTAAATCCGACGGATATCCTACTTATAATTTTGCCAATGTGGTAGATGATCATCTCATGGGGATCACCCATGTGGTACGGGGCAATGAATATCTGTCCTCTTCCCCCAAATACAACCGTCTTTATGATGCATTTGGGTGGCAGGTTCCTGTGTATGTCCACTGTCCCCTGATTACCAACGAGGAGCATAAGAAATTAAGCAAGAGAAGCGGCCATTCTTCCTACGAGGATTTGATAGAACAGGGGTTTGTCTCTGAGGCAGTGGTAAACTATGTGGCTTTGCTTGGGTGGTCTCCTGAGGATAACCGGGAGATATTTTCCCTTCAGGAGCTGGTGGAGAACTTCGATTACCGTCATATGAGCAAATCACCGGCAGTATTTGATATGACAAAGCTGAAATGGATGAACGGAGAATACTTAAAAGCCATGGATTTTGACAGGTTCTATGAGATGGCAGAGCCTTATATCAGGGAAGTAATTAAGAAAGACCTGGATTTAAAGAAGATCGCTGCCATGGTAAAAACCAGGATTGAAGTGTTCCCGGATATTGCCGGCCATATTGATTTCTTTGAGGCTATGCCGGCGTATGATCCCCAGATGTATATCCACAAGAAGATGAAGACCACCAGGGAGACTTCTCTGCAGGTGTTTAAAGAGGTTTTGCCCTTGCTGGAGGCACAGGAGGATTATTCCAATGACGCTCTGTATCAGACCTTGTCTGCCTATGTGTCAGACAAAGGATATAAGACAGGGTATGTGATGTGGCCTGTCCGTACTGCTGTGTCCGGCAAGCAGATGACACCGGCAGGGGCGACGGAGATCATGGAGGTTTTGGGGAAGGATGAGTCCCTGGACAGAATCAGGAAGGGAATTCGGCTGTTGGAACAGTAAGATGTTATGTCTGCAGCAGAGACAATATCTGGAATGAAAGAAAGCTTGCAGGGACGAAAAAGCTGTATAAGCGATTCGTCCCTGTTGTTTTTTTAAAAGGGATGATGGAGGGGCTGCTGGGAGCCATAGGGCGTCGCGGCTTGTGGAAGCAAAAGAATTGTATGAGAAAGGCCTGATTACCGCTGAGGAGTATGAGGCCAAGAGAAAAGAGATACTGGAGGAAGTGTAGCAGATGGCATTTAATCCTTCCCAGGAAAAGGCAATCCATCATATCAAAGGGCCTATGATGGTTCTTGCCGGGCCGGGGTCAGGGAAAACCACGGTTATTACCCACAGGACCAGATTCCTGATCCAGCAGGGGATTGACCCGGGAAATATTTTGGTTATTACCTTTACACGGGCTGCTGCCAGAGAAATGCAGGAGCGATTTATTACACTGATGGACGGGAAAAGCACAAGGGTCAGCTTCGGCACGTTTCACTCTGTCTTCTTTACCATCTTAAAGCATGCATACCGTTATCAGGCTTCCAATATTGTGAGGGAGGAACAGAAGGCTGGTTTTATCCGGGAGATGATTGAGAAATACAGGCTGGAGCTTGAGGATGAGCATGAGTTTGTGCCTTCTGTCCTGGGAGAAATCAGCTTTGTGAAAAGCGAGATGCTGAGCCTGGATCATTATTATTCCAGGAATTGTTCGGAGGCTGTGTTTAAAAAGCTGTATCAGGGCTATGAGAAGCGGATGCGGGATGCCGGGCTTTTGGATTTTGACGATATGCTGGTAATGTGCCATGAGCTGTTTGCCCAGCGCAAAGATATTCTGGAGGCGTGGCAGAATAAGTTCCGCTATATTCTTATTGACGAGTTCCAGGATATCAACAGGGTTCAGTATGAGATTGTAAAAATGCTGGCTCTTCCGGAGAACAACCTGTTTATTGTGGGAGACGACGACCAGTCTATCTACCGTTTCCGGGGTGCAAAGCCGGAGATTATGCTGGGATTTACCAGGGATTATCCGAAAGCAAAAACCGTGCTTCTGGGAACCAATTACCGTTCCACCAGGGAGATTGTAGACACGGCTTCTGCCCTTATCAGCCATAACACAAAACGGTATGGAAAAAAACTGACTGCGGCCAAAGGGGCAGGAAAGCCGGTGATCACCTGTCTATGCAGCCAGCCCCAGGAGGAGACTCTTCGGATCGTAACAGAAATTCAGGATTATGTCAGGGCCGGATACCGTCTGGAGGACATAGCGATCCTGTACCGGACCAATCTGGATCCCAGGCTGATGATAGAGAAGCTGATGGAGTACAATATTCCCTTTACCATGAAGGATTCTCTTCCCAATCTCTATGAACACTGGATTTCCAAAAATGTGCTGGCTTATATCCGTGCATCCAGAGGGGATCTGAAAAGAAGCAATATCCTTCCCATCATCAACCGCCCCAACCGCTACATAAGCCGGGATGCGCTGGAAGACGCCACCGTGTCCTGGAACAGGATGAAATCCTTTTATCAGGATAAGGGATGGATGGTGGAGCGGATCGAACAGCTGGAATATGATCTTTCCATGCTTAAAGATATGCCCCCCGCGGCAGCAGTCAATTATATCCGCAAGGCAGTGGGGTATGACGATTATATAAAGGAATATGCGCAGTTTCGGCGCATGAATCCGGAAGAGCTTCTGGAAGTCCTGGATCAGTTAAAGGAGAGCGGTGCAGGCTTTAAGACCATGGAGGCGTGGTTTCGGAACATGGAAGAGTACAAAGAAAAGCTGCAGGAGCAGGCCAGAGTCCAGAAGACAGAGCCTCTTGGCGTCTCCCTGATGACGATGCACAGCTCCAAGGGCCTGGAATTTAAGATCGTCTATATTCTGGATGCCAACGAGGGTATCACCCCCCATCGGAAAGCCATACTGGATGCAGATGTGGAGGAAGAGAGGCGGATGTTCTATGTGGCCATGACAAGGGCCAGGGAAAGGCTTCATGTGTGCTATGTGAGGGAACGGTACGGGAAAAAGCAGGAGCGATCCAGATTTATTGAAGAATATCAGGAAAACAGGGCTGTACCTCAGGCTGGGGCTAAGGGGCAGCACGGAAATCCTGCAAATAAACCTGGTAAGGAGAATGCAGGAATAGGGTAAAGGGAGAAGAAGGAGGTTGTATGAGTCAGAAAAAAGGCTGTATCCATATATACTGCGGCGACGGCAAGGGGAAGACTACGGCAGCCCTTGGCCTGGCAGTGCGGGCAGCGGGAAGGGGCATGCATGTCCTTATGGCCAGATTTTTGAAAACCGACGATTCCGGTGAGGTTGCGGCTCTGCCACGGATTACAGGGATCGAAATCCTGCCCTGTGTAAAAACCTTTGGATTTTATTTTCAGATGACAGAGCAGCAGAAAAAAGAAGCAGAAGAATACTATGGAGCGCTTCTGGAAAAGGCCTGGCTGCAGGTGGCAAAAGGCGGATATGACATGCTGATTCTGGATGAGATCATGGCAGCCTGCAGCTGCCGCCTGGTATCGGAAGAGAGGCTGCTTCGGTACCTGCAGGAGAAACCGGCAGAACTGGAAGTGGTGATGACCGGAAGAGATCCGTCCCCGCAAATCTTGAACACGGCGGACTACATCTCCGAGATTTACAAGAGAAGGCATCCTTTTGACAGCGGAATCGGGGCGAGGGAAGGGATTGAATACTGATTTGGTGCAAAAACCACTATTGTCTAATAAAATCCTTGCCTTTCCTCTCATATTCTGCTACAGTGAACAAAAGAAACAAAAGTAAAATAAAAAGGAGATCCTATGGGACGCAGAAAAAATCAAGACAATGAGATAGACGAGAGAGAAGATATTACAGTCACTCTGACACTGGACGATGACAGGGAGCTGGAATGCGCGATTATCACTATCTTTGAGGCAGGCGGCAGAGACTATATCGCCCTTCTGCCTCTGGATGATGTGGAGGCAGAAGAAGGAGAAGTCTATCTGTACCGTTACAGCGAGGAAAACGGCCAGCCGGAGCTGGAAAATATCCAGGACGATGACGAATACGAGATCGTATCCGACGCCTTCGATGAATTCCTGGACACCCAGGAATACGATCAGCTTGTCAGCGAAGAGGATCTGGAGGAACTGGAATAACCTTCGGATCCGGCTGCAGTGCCAGCCGGCTGTTCTGATATTCGCCTGAAAAAGTCACATCCGTACCAAACCAGGCCGGTGCCTGAAACTCATCGGCCTCTTCTTTTGTTTCAAATTCCACCTCCACCAGCATAAGCCCCTGATACGCCCCGGAAAAAATATCCAGCTCAGCCGTAAATCCGGTTCCCTCCACCGGAATCCGATACCGTCTTTTTGTCAAAACCATACCGTCTGCTTTCTCAAGCAAATGGGCGTAAGCCTTCCCGGTCAGCTCCAGATTATACTCTTCCCGGACCAAAAGCCCTTTTGACTTATACGTCAGATAATACTCCTCATCCTCCTTCCGGATCCGGATCACCGGCTCCGTACACAGATACGCCTGTTCAATCTCATGAAATGGACATGCATCATACCCTTCGGGCAAAAAATTTACCAGATACTTCCGCTCAATCTCCATAAATACCTCCCACGCCATTTTGCTTATCCGGAACCATAATAGAATCTGCCTTTAGTCTATCACAAAAAAGCCCTTAAAACAAACGAAAAACAATGATTTTCCCACTGTTTCGCCTCTTGTATTTATAGAAAACCTATGATATAATGCTAACTTGAAGTGTAGCGCCCTTAAAGCAGAAGAACAGACGTGGCGTTCACATATAGATCAAGGAGGAGCCCATAGAGATGAGTTTACAAGTAGAGAATTTAGAGAAGAACATGGCAAAGATGACCGTGGAAGTGCCGGCTGAGAATTTAGAGAAGGCAATCAAGACCGCCTTTAACAAGAATAAAAATCGTTTCAATATACCAGGTTTCCGCAGAGGCAAAGCTCCTCTGGCTATGATTGAAAAGATGTACGGCCCGGAAGTCTTCTACGAAGAAGCTGCCAACCTGGTATTGGAGGAGTCCTACCCGGAAGCTTCCAAAGAAAGCAATCTGGAGATCGTATCAAGACCGGAGATTGACATCGTACAGATTGAGAAGGGCAAGCCATTTATCTATACTGCTACCGTAGCCGTAAAACCGGAAGTGACCTTAGGTGATTACAAAGGCATCCAGGTAGAAAAAGCTTTGGCTGAAGTCACAGATGAAGATGTGGAAAACGAGTTAAAGAGAGTACAGAATCAGAACTCCAGGCTTCTGACCATTGAAGACAGACCGGTGCAGGACGGCGATCAGACGGTTATTGATTTCGACGGATACGTAGATGGCAAGCGGTTTGAGGGCGGCAAGAGTGAGGATTATCCTCTGACTATCGGCTCCCATTCCTTTATCGATACCTTTGAAGAGCAGCTGATCGGAAAGAATATCGGCGAAGAGTGTGAAGTGAATGTCACATTCCCGGAAGAATACCATGCCAAGGAGCTGGCAGGAAAGCCGGCTGTTTTCAAGGTTACTGTAAAAGAGATCAAGATGAAGGAGCTTCCTGAGTTAAACGATGAGTTTGCAGAAGAAGTTTCAGAATTCGAGACCTTAGATGAATACAAGGCAGATATCAGGTCAAAGCTTTTGGAGAGGAAACAGAAAGAGGCAGCTATAGAGAACGAGAACCGGGTTGTTGAGAAGGTTGTTGAGAATGCGTCTATGGAGATTCCGGAGAAGATGCTGGAGACTCAGGTACAGAACATGATCAATGATTATGCCCGCAGGATGCAGAACCAGGGAATGCCTATGGAGCAGTATATGCAGTATACGGGCATGACACTGGAGAGCCTGCAGGAGCAGACCAGGCCCCAGGCAGAGAAGAGCATCCGCACCAGACTGGTTCTGGAGGCTGTGGTAAAGGCAGAAGACATCCAGATATCGGATGAGGCGGTGGAAGAAGAGCTTCAGAAGATGGCGGATTCCTACAAGATGGAAGTAGAGAAGGTAAAGGAATTTATGGGAGAGAGAGAGCTAAAGCAGATGAGAGAAGATCTGGCTGTTCAGGAAGCAATCGATTTCCTTGTTGCAGAGGCAGAGCTGGTATAATCTCGCCCCTGTAAAAAAGCAGAAGGCGGCAGCGGCAAAGGCTTCGCTGCTGCGGTTGAGGAGGATAGAGATGAGTTTAGTACCTTATGTAATAGAAGCCACCAGCAGAGGTGAACGTTCCTATGATATTTATTCCCGCCTCTTAAAAGAGAGGATTGTATTTCTGGGTGAGGAAGTAACGGACGTGACAGCAAGCCTGGTTGTGGCTCAGCTTTTGTTTCTGGAGTCGGAAGACCCGGCAAAAGACATTAACCTGTATATCAACAGCCCCGGCGGATCCGTGACTGCCGGCATGGCTATCTATGATACCATGAATTACATTAAATGCGATGTGTCCACCGTATGTATCGGCATGGCGGCAAGCATGGGCGCATTTCTTCTGGCCGGCGGGGCAAAAGGGAAAAGGTTTGCCCTTCCCAATGCCGAGGTGATGATTCACCAGCCTTCAGGCGGCGCCAGGGGGCAGGCCACAGAGATTCAGATTGTGGCGGAGCAGATCCTGCGCACCAAGAAGAAACTGAATGAGATACTGGCAGCCAACACCGGCCAGCCCATAGAGGTTATTGCCAGAGACACGGAGCGGGACAACTATATGACCGCAGATGAAGCTGTAAAATATGGCTTGGTTGATGCAGTGATTTCGAAACATTAAAAGGGAATTAAAAGGAGATGAAAGTTAAAATGCCAGGCAGAATTGATGATAGAATTCGCTGTTCCTTCTGTGGAAAAAGCCAGGACCAGGTAAGAAAATTGATCGCAGGCAACAATAATGTCTTTATCTGTGATGAATGTATTGACCTGTGTTCGGAAATCCTGGAGGAAGAACTGGAAGAAGAGGGTGAGGCAGCAGAAGGATTAGGCGAGATCAATCTGTTAAAACCTAAGGAGATCAAAACATTTCTGGATGAATATGTGATTGGCCAGGAAGCTGCCAAAAGGGTGCTGTCCGTGGCTGTCTACAATCACTATAAGCGCGTTACTTCCATGAAGAAGATGGATGTGGATGTACAGAAGAGCAATATTTTGATGTTAGGGCCTACTGGCTGCGGTAAAACCTATCTTGCACAGACCCTTGCCAAGATTCTGAATGTGCCTTTTGCCATTGCAGATGCCACTGCGCTGACAGAGGCAGGATACGTGGGAGAAGATGTGGAGAATATTCTGCTGAAGCTGATTCAGGCGGCGGATTATGATATCCAGAAAGCAGAATACGGTATTATCTACATTGACGAGATTGATAAGATTACGAAGAAATCAGAGAATGTTTCCATCACCAGGGATGTATCAGGTGAAGGGGTTCAGCAGGCTCTCCTTAAAATTCTGGAGGGAACCACAGCCAGTGTTCCTCCCCAGGGAGGCAGAAAGCATCCTCACCAGGAGCTGCTTCAGATAGATACCGCCAATATTCTGTTTATCTGCGGCGGAGCCTTTGACGGCCTGGAGAAGATTATTGAGCGCCGCTTAAGTACAGGCTCTATCGGGTTCAATGCGGAGATTGTGGATAGGCATAACACGGACATCGATAAGCTTTTAAAGCAGGCGGAACCTCAGGATCTGATGAAATTCGGCCTGATTCCAGAGTTTATCGGACGTGTGCCTGTCACTGTGTCACTGGAGCTTTTGTCAGAGGAAGCATTGCTGCGGATTTTAAAAGAGCCGAAGAATGCTCTGGTAAAGCAGTATCAGAAGCTGTTTGAATATGACGATGTGAAGCTGGAGTTTTCCGATGAATCCCTGCGGGAGGTGGCCAGACTGGCCACAGAGAGGAAGACAGGAGCCAGGGGCTTACGTTCCATTATGGAATCAGTGATGATGGATTTGATGTACGAGGTACCGTCAGATAATAATATCGGGATCTGTACCATCACAAAATCCGTGGTGGATAAGACCGGCGAGCCGGAGATCATATACCGGGATGCGGCAGTGCCCAGAAAAAATATGGCTCAGAGGCTGAAAAAAGAGCGTTCAGGAGAAATAGCCTAGCAGTTATGAATAAAAAGATGGGAGAAGTTTCATTCCCATCTTTTTCTGTCATATGTCAGGTTGCCAAAAGAGGAGGAAACATGGAGGGAACAGCCATTACAATACCGGTCATTGCCCTGCGGGGACTGACAGTTTTTCCGGAGATGATGATCCATTTTGATATCAGCAGAAAAAAGTCTGTGGAAGCAGTGGAAAAAGCCATGGCCGGCAATCAGAAGGTATTTCTTGTAACTCAGAAAAATCCGGAGGTATTGGATCCGCAACTGGAGGACTTATACCATGTGGGAACTGTTGCGGTTGTCAGACAGCTGGTTAAGATGCCAAACGGAGTGATCCGGGCCATGGTGGAAGGCATCGAGAAGGCGCAGCTTCTGTCTTTAAAAACGGAGGAATCCATGCTGGTAGGCCAGGTGGAGGCAGTTGAGGCAGAAGAGGAAGAGCTGGAGTATGGGGCAAAGGATGCCATGCTTCAGGTGCTTAAAAGTAAGCTGGAGGAGTATGGGGCAGGTTATCCCAGGTTTGCCAAGGAGGTTCTTCCGGGTCTGCTGGAGATACAGGATTTAGACCGGCTCATCGATCAGAGCTGCCTGCAGCTTTCCTGGGACTATCTGGTACGCCAGGAGTTTCTGGAGGCTGTGGGAACGGCCGCCAGATATGAGATACTGGTCCGCCATTTATTTACGGAGATCGAGGTAGGGCGGATCAAACAGGATTTCCAGAACAAGGTAAAATCTGCTATCAATAAGAACCAGAAGGACTACATATTGAGAGAGCAGATGCGCATCATCCGGGATGAGCTGGGAGAGAAGGGGCCTGCCGATGATGCGGAGGAATATGAAAAAAAGCTGGAGCAGCTGAAGGCTGACAGGGAGACCAAGGAAAAGCTGTTAAAGGAGATAGGAAGGCTCAAGGATATGCCTGGCAGCAGCCAGGAGGCAAATGTTATCCGGACTTATATAGAAACTCTTTTAGAGCTTCCGTGGAAAAAGGTTTCCAGGGACAACAACGATATCCGCCATGCCCAGGAGATCCTGGATGCGGATCACTATGGGCTGGAAAAGGTGAAGGAGCGGGTGTTAGAGTATCTGGCTGTCCGCAGCCTGACGAAAAAGGGAACCGGGCCTATTCTGTGCCTGGTAGGGCCTCCCGGCACAGGGAAGACTTCCATTGCCCGTTCCGTAGCCAGGGCATTGAATAAAAAATACGTCCGCATCAGCCTGGGCGGCGTCCGGGATGAGGCGGAGATCCGGGGGCATCGGAAGACGTATGTGGGCGCTATGCCGGGGCGGCTGGCAGAAGGGCTGCGTCAGGCAGGGGTAAGCAATCCTCTCATGCTCCTGGATGAGATTGACAAGATAAGCGCTGACTACAGAGGCGATGCGTCCTCCGCGCTTTTAGAGGTGCTTGACGGGGAACAGAATATGAAATTCCGGGATCACTATGTGGAGACGCCTATAGACTTATCCCAGGTTCTGTTCATCGCCACCGCCAACACCACCCAGACCATCCCCAAGCCCCTTCTGGATCGGATGGAAATGATTGAAATCAACAGCTATACGGAGAATGAAAAATTCCATATTGCCAAAAACTATCTGGTGAAAAAGCAGATGGAGAAAAACGGCCTTCCAAAGGATCAGCTGACCATCAGTGACGGGGCGCTGCGCAAGATTATCCACAACTATACCAGGGAAGCAGGTGTCCGGAATCTGGAGAGACGAATCGGAGATATCTGCCGCAAATCAGCCAGAGAGTATCTGGAGAATAAAAAGACCTGCATCCGTGTGACAGAGTCTAATCTGGAGAAATATCTGGGGAAGGAAAAGATTTCCTTTGAGGATGCCAATGAGGAAGATCAGGTAGGTGTGGTGCGGGGCCTGGCATGGACCAGCGCAGGAGGGGATACCCTGCAGATAGAGGTTAACAGTATGCCTGGAAAAGGAGAGCTGAGGCTGACAGGGCAGATGGGGGACGTGATGAAGGAGTCAGCCCAGATTGCTCTGACTTATGTCCGCTCTGTGTGCCCCAGGTATCAGGTGAAGGATGATTTTTTTGAGAAGCATGATCTCCATATCCATATTCCGGAGGGAGCAGTGCCCAAGGACGGCCCGTCTGCGGGGATCACCATGGCTACGGCCATGATTTCCGCGGTGACAGAAAAGCCGGTGGACTGCAAGGTAGCCATGACCGGAGAGATTACTTTAAGAGGCCGTGTGCTGCCTATCGGAGGATTGAAGGAGAAGATTCTTGCGGCAAAAATGGCACATATGAAGAAGGTGCTGGTGCCGGACAAGAACCGGCCGGACATCGGGGAGTTGTCGAAGGAGATTACCAGGGGATTGGAGATTGTGTATGTGAAAGAGATGGGGGATGTACTTAGGGAGGCGCTTGTGTAGGGGGATTCGCTCTCCGGGCTATGTTATCTCGTCGGTAATAAGTTTTGGTTTGAAGGGAGATAGGCCATGATTATTAAGAAAGCGGAGCTGGAAACTGTATGCGGGATTACCAGCAAGGTGCCGGAGCATGACCAGCCGGAGTTTGCATTTGCAGGGAAGTCCAACGTGGGGAAGTCTTCTCTGATTAATGGGCTGATGAACCGGAAGTCTTTGGCCAGGACTTCTTCCCAGCCGGGGAAGACCCAGACTATTAATTTTTATCATATCAATGATCAGATTTATTTTGTGGATCTGCCCGGCTATGGATATACAAAGGCTTCTGTGGAGGTAAAGGCTAAGTGGGGGAAGATGGTTGAGAATTACCTGCATAAGTCTTCTGTCCTCTGCTGTGTTTTCCTGTTGGTTGATATCCGCCATGAACCTTCGGCAAATGACAAGACTATGTATGACTGGATTATCCATAACGGATTCCATCCCGTGGTGATTGCCACCAAACTGGACAAGATCAAGCGCAGCCAGGTACAGAAGCAGGTAAAACTTCTGCGGACCGGGCTGGGGATGGAAAAAGAGGATATTCTGATCCCCTTTTCTGCGGAGACCAAACAGGGGCGGGAGGAAATCTGGGAATTGATTGAAGGTATGATGGAAAATCATGATTCAGCGCAGGAACTATGACTCTCAAAATCTGCGGCAAAGACAGGTGTGAAAGAGTTTCTGAGAAATCATTAAAATAAAGGAGGGTATGTATGACTAAAACGTGGTGGAAGGAAAGTGTTGTGTATCAGATTTATCCAAGAAGCTTTATGGACAGCAACGGGGACGGAATCGGGGATATTAACGGGATTACCCAGAAGCTGGATTATCTGAAAAAACTGGGGGTTGATGTGCTCTGGCTTTCGCCGGTCTACCAGTCTCCCAACGATGACAATGGCTATGATATCAGCGATTACCAGGCTATCATGCCGGAGTTTGGAACCATGGAGGACTTTGACCGGATGCTTAGTGAGGCCCACAAACGGGGCATCCGTATTGTTATGGATCTGGTGGTGAACCATACGTCTGATGAGCATCCCTGGTTTGTGGAAAGCCGGAAGTCCAAGGATAACCCTTACCGGGATTTCTACATATGGAGACAGGGAAAAGAGGTGCAGGAGAAGGGCACAGCAGTTACAAGAGAACCTAACAACTGGGGATCCTTTTTCAGCGGATCGGCCTGGCAGTATGACAAGGAGACAGATATGTACTATCTCCACCTGTTTTCCAGGAAGCAGCCGGATCTGAACTGGGAAAATGACAAGGTTCGGGAGAACGTATTTTCCATGATGGACTGGTGGCTGAAAAAGGGGATCGACGGATTCAGGATGGATGTGATCAGCCTGATTTCCAAGGTGCAGAGCTTTCCCGACGGCCCGGCCAAGATGAATTCTTCTTACGGAGATGCAGGCCCCTATACAGCCAACGGCCCCAGAGTCCATGAGTATCTGAAAGAGATGAACCAGAAGGTACTTTCAAAGTATGATATTATGACCGTGGGGGAGGCCTCCGGCGTTACGGTGGAGGAGGCGAAAAAATATGCCTCTTTGGATGGATCAGAGTTAAATATGGTATTCCAGTTTGAGCATATGGATCTGGACGGAGGAGAGACCTTTAAGTGGAATGACAAAAAGATGGACCTGGTGGAGTTAAAGGAAACTCTGAGCAAGTGGCAGACGGAGTTGGACGAGAAGGCGTGGAACAGCCTGTACTGGGACAATCACGATCAGCCAAGGATCGTTTCCCGTCTGGGAGATGACAGGGTTTACCGGGAGCGATCCGCTAAAATGCTGGCAACCTGCCTTCATATGATGCAGGGGACACCCTACATCTACCAGGGAGAGGAGCTGGGGATGACCAATGCGCCCTTTGGGGGGATAGAGGATTTCAGGGATATTGAGAGCATCAATGCATTCCGGGAACTGACAGGCCGGGGGATGGACGGGGAGACAATCCTTAAGTACATCCGGTATAAGAGCAGAGACAATGCCAGAACCCCCTTCCAGTGGGATGACAGCCATATGGCAGGATTTACCACAGGAACCCCCTGGATTATGGTGAATCCCAATTATAAGGAGATCAATGCGAAAAAGGCTTTGGAGCAGGAAGATTCCGTGTTCTATTATTACCAGAAATTAATCCGCCTGAGGAAGGAATACCCGGTCATCGTATACGGGCACTATAAGCTGCTGCTTCCTGAGAGCCGGCAGCTGTATGTCTATACCAGAGAATATGAGGGAGAGCGGCTGCTGACAATCTGTAACTTTACCGGTGAAAGCACAGAATGCCGGATTCCGGCGGAGTTTATGGAAGGGAAGATTCTGATATCCAACACACATCGGAGCCAGGTAACGGAAGAAAATCTGGTTCTGGAGCCCTATGAGGCTTTGGTGTTGTACTGTCCTGCTGTCTGAGACAGATGATGGCACTGCCCACAAAAGAAGGAAAGGAAATACAGGTAAAATGAGAAGAAGAAAGAATCTTTCCGCAATTTCCCTGACAGAGGAAGAGAAGAAATGGATGGCCGACGAGATCAAAGGCTTTTACCTGGATGAGCGGGGAGAGGATATCGGCATTATTGAACAGCAGCAGCTTTTGGATCTGTTTGTGGAGAGGCTGGGGCCGGTGGTGTATGACAAGGGCCTGGATGACGCCAGGAGATGGTATCAGAGCCAGATGGAAAATCTGGAGTCTGATTACTATCTTCTCTACAAAAAGGACGGGCTTAAGTGAGAATATAAAAAGCAAAGTTCCCTTTCCTGTGAATCCTCCGGGAGATGCACACAGAATGCAAAAAGCGCATTCCGGCGCATCGTACGGTCAGCGCAGCAGGTGCGCAGACCTGCAGCAAGGATTCGAGACTTTCACAGGAAGGGGAGCTTTTTTCTTCGGCTCAGTTCAGATAATTTTTCATAGCCTTCAGCGCATTTTTTTCCAGCCGTGACACCTGTGCCTGGCTGATGTGGATTTCCTCGGCCACCTCGGTCTGGGTCTTTCCCTCGAAAAAGCGCATGTCGATAATATGCCGTTCCCGTTCCGGCAGCCGCTTCATGGCTTCGTTTAAGGAGATGTCCTCCACCCAGTTTTCCTCCAGGTTCTTTTTATCGCTGATCTGATCCATAACGTAGAGAGGGTCTCCGCCGTCTGTGTACACCGGTTCATAGAGGCTGACCGGGGTCTGGATGGCATCCAGGGCATAAGTAATCTCTTCTTTGCTGATGCCGATCTCGTCGGCGATCTCCATAAGTGTAGGCTCCTTGGCATTCTTTCTTGTCAGGCCTTCCCTGGCATAGATGGCCTTGTAGGCAATATCTCTCAGGGAACGGCTGACCCGGATAGAGTTGTTGTCTCTCAAATATCTTCTCACCTCACCCAGAATCATCGGTACGGCGTAAGTGGAGAATTTTACATTCTGGGAGGTGTCAAAATTATCAATGGCTTTAATCAGGCCGATACACCCGATCTGAAACAAATCGTCTACATTTTCATTGCTTCCGGAAAAACGCTGGATCACGCTTAAGACCAGACGCAGATTCCCTTTAATGTATTTTTCACGGGCCTCCATGTCACCTTCTTTGATTTTCTTGAAAAGCCCTTCTTTTTCTTCATTGGTCAGTAACGGAAGCTTTGAAGTGTTTACCCCGCAGATTTCTACTTTGTATACTGCCATAAAATCCATTACCTCCACATTAAACATTTTGCTTATAACAAAATGATTCACGTTTTTGGATGGATTTATGCGGAAGAAGGGTTGAAAAAAATTTCCTGTAGAAATTGAGGGATTGGCCTTGACAGAATTTCTGTCGGCGTATATTTCATTTTGTGCTGTGAAACAGATAGTTTTTGCAGTATAATATACACAGTGCCGTATTGCTTCATACATGGAAGCGTCTCTGGCGCAGTATCAGGAATGGGATATGGCAGTAAATACGGAAAAGGAAAGAGAGTATAACATATGTTGACAGATACGAGAAAATCCCCTTATGCAAAAGTTCATGGAATCAGCTATGACGCAGTAAAACTGATGCCTGGCTTCTGGAAGGAATGCCTGGAGGTGTGTGCCACAGGCACTGTGCCTCAGATCGGAAAGCTGTTTGAAGACAGTAATATCAGCCATGTGGTGGAGAATTTCCGGATCTGTGCCGGGGAGTGCGCCGGGCGTCACCGGGGCACCCCGTTTGGGGACGGGGACTTTTATAAATGGCTGGAGGCAGTTCTGTACTGCGGTGTCCTGACAGGGGAAGACAGGCTTTTGGAGCAGGCGGATTCCTATATCCGGCTGATTGCCAGGGCCCAGAGGCCGGACGGGTATCTGTCCACCAAGCAGATCATCAGCGAGATGACAGGCGGGGGCGACACGAGGCAGAAGGACATCAATGAGTTTGAAGTCTACAATTTCGGCCATCTCTTCACGCTTGCCAGCCTTCACAAGCGGCTGACAGGAAAGGATGATCTGCTCCATGTGGCCCGGAAGGCGGCAGGGTATCTGGACACCCTTTATACCAAAGCGGAGAAAAGCGGTCAGGTACGGACAGCTGTGTGTCCGTCCCACCATATGGGGCTGGTGGAGCTGTACCGGACCACGAAAGATCCGTTTTACCGGGAGCTGGCCATAAAGGCCATGAGAATACGGGATCTGGTGGAGGACGGGATGGATGACAACCAGGACAGAATCCCTCTGGCACAACAGGAGACCCTTGTAGGCCATGCGGTCAGGGCCAACTACCTTTACGCAGGCCTGACGGATCTGTATGCGGAGACAGGTGAGAGGGAATGGCTGGAGGTTTTAGGCCGGATGTGGAAAAGCCTGACAGAGAAAAAAATGTATATCACCGGAGGCTGCGGCGCGATCTACAACGGAGCCTCTCCTTACGGCAACTTTTTTAAGGATCAGAAGGTACATCAGGCTTATGGGTATGAGTACCAGCTGCCCAATATTACGGCCTACAATGAGACCTGCGCCTCCATAGGAGCTGTGATGTGGGCATACCGTATGTTTACAGTGGATCCAAAGGCAGAGTATATGGATACTCTGGAGAGAATGATGTACAATGTGAATCTTGGGGCGGTAAGCCTTGACGGTAAGCGGTTCTTCTACGAGAACATGCTGCGGCGCACCAGAGAGCTGGACTATGAACTGGTATGGCCAAGGGAGAGGACAGAATACATAAAAAGCTTCTGCTGCCCGCCTAATGTATCCAGGCTGCTGGCCCAGGTCGGGGAGTATTTTTACACAGTCTCAGGAGATACGGTGTGGGCCGGGCTTTACGGCGCTTCCGAAAGCCGGATAAGCCTGGCTGGCGGCATGGAATTTACCATATGTCAGGAGACAGAATATCCCTATGACGGAAGGATACGCTTTACCTTCACAGAGGTGAAGACACGGGAGGAAAGTCAGGAGAAGCCATGGAAGCTGATGCTCAGGATTCCGGGGTGGGCAGCCGGGGGAAGCCTTAGGGTAAACGGGGAGAGAAAAAGGATTGTGGATTCTGATGCAGGAACGTATCTGTGTGTGGAAATCACAGATACAAGGGAGGCTGCGGCAGAGCTTTCACTGGACATGCCGGCCCGTCTGACTGTGGCAAATTCCATGGTGGAGGAGACGGAGAATCATGTGGCAGTGGAGCGGGGGCCTCTTGTCTACTGCATGGAGAGCCCGGATGCAGATGTGGATACGCTGGATGATTTGCTTCTGCCGGCGGATGCAAGGTTTGAGACGGAACCTATATGGGTGGAAGGGCGGAAAATGACGGCGCTTAAATCCGTATTCTTCAGCCTGGAACGGGACAGAGGCGATAAAAAGGCTCTCTATCAGACTCTTGGAAGATATAAAAAGGTACCAAGGGAAGTGAGGCTGATTCCCTATTTTGCGTGGGACAACCGGGGGATGGGGGAGATGCGGATCTGGTTTCCGGCCGGGTATTAAACAGTAGGCGTCTTGTCTGATTTTTGGAAGACAGCATAAAAATTAGCTATAAGGGAGCTGGTAATGCTGCGGTATTATAACTTTCAAAAAATGTGTATAATAATCAAAAAGGAAGGTGTCAAATGCCTGATTCTGTTAAGTATCACAATACAGTAAAACCAGAATTGTATGCATTGAAGCATAAGGATCTGGATGTTGCGGTTGTGTATGTAAATACGGTTACAGGAATGATAGAATATGTTCTGGAGGTATATCTTCCGGACCATATGCCTGTGGGGTGTCTGCCGGATGGAACCTATATCAGTGAATGGTGGAAGGAACGGGCAATTCCGGATTCCAGAAGAGGCATTGTCCAGGTACTGAACTGCCTCCACGAGCCCACGAATCAGTCTCTTATGCTGTCAGGATATGGTCTTAGCCTCACCGACCATTACTGGCTGCAGCCTTTGGATAAAGAGGTATATTGGGACAAGATAAATTATTTTCAAAATGCTTTTTCAGATGAGCTGGGCGATCTGCTGACAGAAACAGGAGAAATAGATTATGAAAAAAATATTTCCCGTTTTTCCCCATCCACTTCTGTAAACGGCGAGATGAAAAAAAAGTGGGTGATACAGGAGGGCAGACCGTATCTGCTGAAGGTAAATTTCAGCGATTATGGGCAGCAGGCAGTGAATGAGCTTATTGCATGCAGGCTGCATGAAATGACCGGGTGGAATCATTATGTACCGTATGAGCTGGATATGATAAAGGCAGGAGAGCAGGAATTTCCATGCTCTTTAAGCCCTTTATTTACATCAAATGAAAAGGAGCTTGTATCAGCATATCAGCTAATCCGCAGCTATAAAATCAGAAATGACTCGTCTTCCTTTGAGACCATGATTGAACTGGCAGTCCGCCAGGGATTGTCTGAGAAGGAAGTACGGGGACAGCTGGAGTATACCATTCTCACAGATTTTATACTAAGTAATACGGATCGCCATTTTAACAATTTTGGCTTTCTCAAAAATTTTGCGGACGGTAAGTTTATTTCCATGGCCCCGATTTTTGATACGGGAAATGCTCTTTTTTACAATCAGGACATCATACCAACCGGCGAGAATCTGTTAAACCTAAGGGTATCCTCATTTCGTAAAAGAGAAGTGGATATGCTGCAGTATATAGGAAATTACGGACTGTTAGACCCATGTATGCTGGCAGGATTTCCAGATGAGGTATTCCGATTGCTGGCTGCCAATACACATATGCCGGCAGAAAGAATGGAAAGAATCGCCGAGACAACAAGGGAAAAGCTGAAATACCTTATGATGTTCTACAACGGCAAGAAGATATGGAAGAAGGAAAAATATCGATAGGAGGACGCTTCATGGAGAATATCAGCATTCAGGTGCTGCATAATAAGCTGATTATCGGGAATATGCCCAGGCTTGTGATAGACTTAAACGGCGGGGAGAACTATATTGAGACTGAGCAGCAGAAGATACCTTACCGAAAAAGCATACGGGTCAGTAAGGATCTGCTTCAGGGTAAAAGGGCCAATGTTATGCAGACCGCCATGATGTACTATTATCAACAGGCGTCAGCTATTGCAGAAGGGTATAAAAGGCTGGAGGATTATCGTGAGAACATAAAAGGGATCCGTCAGTCATGACCGGGCTCTGTGCCTTTTTCATACTTTTTATATACAATGAGAAGACGAATGATTCGTATGTACCTTTCCCTTCCACTGAAGCCCCACAAGCCCTGCAATAAAAGCCATGGTTCCCGCCGCCACATAGACGGTGAGGGACTCATGGAAGAACAGGATGCCCCAGGTGATGGCAAAGATTGCCATGGTGCTCTGGATGACAGGTACTATATAAAAGGGCACCAGCTTTAAAGCGATGGCATTGAGATAGAATCCCAGCCCTGTTATCATACCAAAGCCGATGACCGCGATAAGGCAGGAAAAGTCAGGAGTCACTGCTGTAAGCTCTCCCCTTGCGATTCCCGGTATGGTGGGGATAAAGGACAGGATGGAGGATACGGTAAAAATGGACAGGTTGCTGTCAATGATGTCCATACGGTCGCCGATCATTTTCTGAGACAGCACATGGCTTCCGGCACAGGTGCCGGACAGTAAAAACAGAACCATAAGGAATGCGTTGCCGCCCTGGACAAACACGGAGACAGGACGTCCGTTTAAGGAAATGCACAGCACCCCTCCCATGCACAGGAGGATGCAGAAAACCTTTCTTGGAGAAAGCTTTTCATGGAATAAAAGGACGCTGGAAAGAGTGATAAAAATAGTCTGTGCCGGCTGGGTAACGATGTTCCCATAGGACAAACCATGGGTCAGGCCGTAGTTCTCCGTAAAGTAAGCCAGCCATTTGGCTGTGGCGCCGAACAGAATCCACTTCCAGTTTTCCCGGAGAAGATTTCCGAAATTCTCCGGGAATTTCTGTCTTTTTGCCAGCTTTAATAAAAGCAGGAATATAACGCCTGTAATAAAACGGAAGAAGGTAATAAATTCAGGCGCATAATATGGGCTGATCAGCTTTACACAGGTGCCTCCGAAGCTGAACATCAAAGCGACACACAATAGATACAAGTACCCCATGATAATTTCTCCTTGGTTCATATTGATCTGGAAACTCTTTCCCGCCGAATGTATTCCTGTTGTGGCAACTGCTTTTATTATAATAGAAACAGTGCAGGGTGTAAAGCATTTGTGGCGATAATCAGCTACCGCTATAACCGGCTTTATTTTTATTATACAAAACCAGAAGCCCTTTTAGCAGCAAGTCATCCTCATAGGCGATAGTATGGCGGCACAGGGGCACCAGAAGCTTTGCCAGGCCGCCGGTGGATACCAAAGACGGGGCCGTGCCCAGTTCCTGCTCCATGCGGTCGATGATGCCGTCGATCATGGCGGCGCTTCCGTATAGGATGCCGGAGCGCATGCAGTCAATGGTATTTTTCCCGATGACATTTCCCGGTGCATCCAGGCTGATAAAGGGCAGCTGGGCAGCTTTTGTGCTTAAGGAATCCAGGGAGACACGAAGGCCCGGGAGGATGACGCCGCCGATATAGTTTCCGGAAGCATCCACCACGGACATGGTGGTGGCGGTTCCCATATCGATGATGATGATGGGGCAGGGATATTCCTTGATGGCAGCTACCGCGTCTACAATCATGTCGCTTCCCACGGTTTTAGGGTTGTCCATGATGATGTTCAGGCCGGTTTTCATGCCGGAGCCCACCAGCATGGGGCGGAACCCGCAGATCTTTTCCACGGCAGACAGTATGGTGGAATTTAAAGGGGGAACCACGGAGGAGAGTATGGCTCCTTCGATGGAGGAGGCGCTGATACTGTGAATCTCCAGAATACTTTTTATGTTAACCGCATATTCCAGGTCTGTTTTCCCGCTGTTGGTGGTAACCCGTTCTACAAAATACGTTCTGTCGTTGTCGATCCCTCCGATGACAATATTGGTGTTTCCCATATCGATTGCTAAAATCATGACAGACTCCTTTCCTTCTCTATTCATTTGTGGTATAATCTAACATATTTTCATAAAAAACACAACGGAGGAAATACATGTTAAAAGGAAAGACAGTGATTCTGGGAGTCAGCGGAAGCATTGCTGCATATAAAATCGCCTCCCTGGCAAGCAGCTTAAAGAAGCTGCATGGGGATGTGCAGGTGATTATGACAAAGAACGCCACAGAGTTTATCACGCCTGTGACATTTGAAAGCCTGACCGGCAACAAATGCCTGGTGGATACCTTTGACCGGAATTTTGAATTTCAGGTGGAGCATGTGGCCCTGGCAAAGCGGGCGGATCTGTTTATGCTGGCTCCGGCCACGGCCAATGTGATTGCCAAGATAGCCCACGGACTGGCTGACGACATGCTGACTACCACATTCCTGGCCTGCAAATGTCCCAAGTATATTTCTCCGGCTATGAATACGCAGATGTATGAAAATCCCATCACCCAGGATAATCTGAAAATCTGTGCCTCCTACGGCATGCACATGATTGAGCCGGCCACAGGCTACCTGGCCTGCGGAGACACAGGGGCAGGGAAGATGCCGGAACCGTCGGTTCTTTTGGAGGCTGTCATCCATGAGATTGGGTATCCTAAAGATCTGACAGGGAAAAAGATTCTGGTGACGGCAGGGCCTACCAGGGAAAGTATCGATCCGGTACGGTATATTACCAATCATTCTACGGGAAAGATGGGGTATGCCATTGCCAGGGTGGCGGCCTGCCGGGGGGCAGAGGTGACCCTGGTGACGGGGCCCACACAGATCGAGAAGCCGGGATTTGTAAAGACAGTAGAAGTGGAGAGCGCCAAGGAGATGATGCGGGCAGTGCTTTTGGAGAGCAAGGAGCAGGATGCTATCATCAAGGCGGCGGCAGTGGCGGATTACCGCCCGGCAGTGATGGCCCAGGAGAAGATAAAAAAGAATCAGGGGGAACTGAATATTCCCCTGGAACGGACCGACGATATTCTGGGGTATCTGGGGCAGCGAAAAAAGGAAGGGCAGTTTCTGTGCGGATTTTCCATGGAGACGGAAAATCTGCTGGAGAATTCCAGGGCAAAGCTGGAGAGAAAGAACCTGGATATGGTGGTGGCTAACAGCTTAAAGCAGGAAGGGGCCGGATTCGGCACGGATACCAATGTGGTGACGCTGATCACCAGAGAGGGAGAAGAGGCTCTGGGGAAGATGAGCAAGGAAGAGGTTGCAGACAGGATACTTTCAAGGATTTTTCTGAAGAAATGATCAGGAATACAGTTAATTCAGTAAAGGCCAGGAGAAAGAGGAGAACACCCAGGAGGATAAAAGATATGAGGTATGAGGAGATTGAGATTGCGGTGGAGGGACAGGTATCCGGGGCGGTGAAGCTTCACAGCTATGTTCTGGATGCAGTCAGCGTGGATTTGGAGAAGAGGCGGACGGCTGTCATCGTCTGCCCGGGAGGCGGATACCGGATGCGGTCGGACAGGGAGGCGGAACCGGTTGTGATGCAGTTTCTGTCCATGGGATACCACAGCTTTCTGCTGGATTACAGCGTGGAGCCCAACCATTTTCCAACGGCCCTCAGAGAGCTGGCAGAGGCAGTGGCTATTGTCCGGGAGCATTCGGAGGAGTGGAATGTGAACCCGGAGAAAATCCTGGTGTGCGGATTCTCGGCGGCAGGGCATCTGTGCTGCAGCCTGGGGAATTTCTGGAATCAGGAATTTGTCTATGGCCCTATAGGAAGAAGGGCGGATGCGATCCGGCCTGACGGAATGATTCTGTGCTATCCGGTGATTACCAGCGGCCCATACGCCCATGAGGGATCCTTTGAATATCTTCTGGGAGAGGATGCGCTGAAAGGCGACAGGGAAGGCAGGAACCGCCCGGAGAGGGAAAAGCAGGTGTCTATGGAACTGCAGGTGACAGGAAACACCCCGCCTGCATTTATCTGGCACACCTTTGAGGACGAGGCGGTGCCTCTGGAGAACAGCCTGCTTTTGGCTTCGGCTCTTAAAAAAGCAGGGGTAAGCTTTGAGCTTCATGTATTTCCCAGAGGGCCCCACGGTTCATCCCTGGCCAATGAGGAGACATCAGGGATTCTGAGAAAAGAGCTTATAATTCCCGAAGCCCAGGTCTGGATCTCTCTGGCCCATACCTGGATTGAGAATTTGAGAAAGGAGATAGCAGAAAATGTATGAGACATTTAAAATGATTAACCTTGTTGCATTTATTGCAGTGGCAGCATACATCATTTTCAGGAATATACATAAAAAAAATTCGGATAAAAAGGATTGATGAAATTCATACTACAATTTAAGAACTATTTTGCAGCAGCACATTTGGAATACCTGAATTGATGCCGCTTGAACGGCGGCAAACTTTTAAAGTAACTTGGAGGAAATAACGTGTCAACAACAGCAGAAGAAATAAAGAAGCGAAGAACCTTTGCCATCATCTCCCACCCGGATGCAGGTAAGACTACATTGACGGAGAAGTTCCTGCTATACGGCGGGGCCATCAACCTGGCAGGGACAGTAAAGGGGCGGAAGGCTACCAAGCATGCGGTTTCGGACTGGATGGAGATCGAGAAGGAGAGGGGAATTTCCGTTACCTCCTCTGCCATGCAGTTTGACTATGACGGCTATTGCATCAATATTCTGGATACGCCCGGGCATCAGGATTTCTCGGAGGACACCTACCGCACCCTGATGGCGGCGGACAGCGCGGTGATGGTGATTGACGGATCCAAAGGCGTGGAGGCCCAGACAATCAAGCTGTTTAAGGTATGCGTGCTGCGGAAGATTCCTATTTTTACATTCATCAACAAGATGGACCGGGAGGCAAAGGATCCCTTTGATCTGATGGATGATATCGAAAATGTCCTGGGTATCCGCACCTGTCCCATCAACTGGCCTATAGGCTGCGGCAAAAGCTTTAAGGGCGTGTATGACCGAAATACGAAAAAGATCACCACGTTTACGGCTGCCATGGGAGGGCAGAAGGAAGTGGCTTCCCAGACCTTTGACGTGGAAGGCGCAGAGGTGGAGGCGGTTATCGGCCAGGATTTCCATCAGCAGCTTCTGGACGAGATTGAGCTTCTTGACGGGGCAGCAGATGAATTTGATATGGAGCGGGTGAGGAAGGGAGATTTGTCTCCTGTATTTTTTGGATCAGCCCTGACAAATTTTGGCGTGGAAACCTTTTTGCAGCATTTTTTACAGATGACTACGTCTCCCCTGTTCAGAAGGACTACAACGGGAGTGATTGATCCGTTTAAAGAGGATTTCTCAGCGTTTGTTTTTAAGATTCAGGCAAATATGAATAAGGCCCACAGAGACAGGATCGCCTTTATGCGTATTGTGTCCGGGAAATTTGAGGCTGGTATGGAGGTTAACCATGTCCAGGGCGGGAAGAAGCTGCGTCTGTCACAGCCGCAGCAGCTGATGGCCCAGGATCGGAAGATCGTGGAGGAGGCGTATGCTGGGGATATTATCGGCGTGTTTGACCCGGGGATCTTCTCCATCGGGGACACCTTGTGCCTGTCCAATGAGAAGTTTGAGTTTGAGGGGATTCCTACCTTTGCGCCGGAGCATTTTGCCAGGGTGCGGCAGGTGGATACCATGAAGCGGAAGCAGTTTATCAAAGGGGTGAACCAGATTGCCCAGGAGGGTGCCATTCAGATCTTCCAGGAGTTTAATACAGGGATGGAGGAGATCATTGTCGGGGTGGTGGGGGAGCTGCAGTTTGAGGTGCTGACTTACCGGCTGGAGAATGAGTATAATGTGGAGGTGAAGCTGGATCGGCTTCCTTATGAATATATCCGCTGGGTGGAGAATAAGGATGAGATTGATGTGACGAAGATTCAGGGGACTTCTGATATGAAACGGATTAAGGATTTGAAGGATAATCCATTGCTGCTGTTTGTGAACAGCTGGAGTATCGGGATGGTGGAGGATCGGAATCCGGATTTGAGATTAAGTGAGTTTGGGAGAGGGTAGGGCTTTTATCCCCCCGAACTACGTTACCGGCATGGAGAAGAGGGAAGACATAAAAGCAATCGAATCATGGGCATGGAAATAAATTTGGAGAAGAACAGGAGGATGGGAGTTGTGAGTAAGATTGATGTTGTGAGAGCTGCTATGATGGCTGCGATGAAGAGCAAGGACAAGGCGAGGAAGGATGCGCTTTCTATGCTTTTGAGTGTTCTTAAGAATGCTCAGATTGACAAGAGGGAGCCGCTGACCGAAGAGGAAGAGAATGCTATTGTGAAGAAGGAGATCAGACAGTGCCAGGAGACCATTGATACTGCACCGGCGGATCGGGCGGATATTAAGGATGAGGCGGCGTTTCGGATTTCTGTGTATAAGGAATTTGCCCCGGAGGATATGAGTGTGGAGCAGATCAAAGAGGTTATTCAGACGGCTTTGGCGGAACTGGGGATTGAGGCTCCCACGGCGGCTGATAAGGGGAAGATCATGAAGGTTCTGATGCCCAAGGTGAAGGGGAAGGCGGATGGAAAGCTGGTGAATCAGACGCTGGCTTCTATGTTTCATTGATGTATCAGAGGAGAGAGCCTGCATAGGCCGGGGATAGCTGGTGTGGCAGCTGCTGAAAAGAGGGAAGGCTTCAGATTCTATGAGAAGGAGAGAGTATGTACAGAAAAGAGATTGAGCAGTATATTGAGGATCATAAACAGGAGATGATCGAGGATATTTTTACGCTGTGCCGGATTGATAGCCAGAAGATGCCTTATGAGGAGGGTATGCCATACGGAAAAGGGCCTGCCAGGGCGCTTACAGAGGCGCTTTCTATAGCGGAACGTTATGGGTTTGCTGTTACGAATTATGACAATTATGTGGGAACAGCTGATTTTAATGACAAGGAAAAGCAGCTGGATATTCTGGCTCATCTGGATGTAGTCCCGGCGGGAGAGGGCTGGAAGGTGACGGAACCCTTTGAGCCGATTTTAAAGGACGGAAAACTGTTCGGCAGAGGAACAGCAGATGACAAGGGGCCTGCTATGGCGGCTCTGTATGGGATGAGGGCGGTGAAGGAGCTGGGAATCCCTCTTTCCAGGAATGTAAGGCTGATACTGGGAACAGATGAGGAGTGCGGAAGCTCGGATCTGGTTCATTATTATGGAATCGAGAAGGAGGCTCCCATGAGTTTTTCGCCGGACGCGGCGTATCCGGTGACGAATGTGGAGAAGGGAGGACTGGCAGGGCATTTTACCGGCAGTTTTGAACCGTCGGATAAGCTTCCAAAACTGGTATCCCTGGAGGCGGGAATCAAGGTGAATGTGGTTCCAGGCAAGGCGTATGGGATTGTGGAAGGCTTAGAGCGCAGTGTGATGGATGAGGTGGCAAAGCAGGTGGAGGAAGAGACGGGAGTCCGCTTTGATCTGGAGACAACGGAAAGCGCCACCAAGATTACGGCAATCGGAACGGGAGCCCATGCAGCTCATCCGGATGACGGCAACAACGCCTTAACCGGACTGTTAACGTATCTGACAAGTCTGCCTCTTGCGCCCTGCGGGCAGGTGACGGTGCTTCATAAGCTGCTGGAGTTGATTCCCCACGGTGATGTACACGGCGCAGGCCTTGGCATTGCCATGGAGGATGCGATCTCAGGGAAGCTGACTCTGGCGTTCAGCCTTCTGAAGGTGACAGAGGATCAGCTGGACGGTACCTTTGACAGCCGCTGTCCCTTATGCTCCAATGAGGAGAATGTGCTGAAGGTTGTGAAGGATAAGATGGCATCTATAGGGCTGATCCTGGAAAATAAATCCATGAAAAAGCCTCACCATGTAGACGGAGAGTCCGATTTTGTGAAGACGCTTTTGAAGGTTTATGAAGAGTATACTGGACGGAAGGGGGAGTGCCAGTCCATGGGCGGCGGCACATATGTCCACAATTTGGAGAATGGCGTGGCCTTCGGCGCCTCCATGCCGGAGACGGATAACCGGATACACGGGGCAGATGAGTTTGCTATTCTGGAAGAGCTGGTGGTCAGCGCCAAGATGTTTGCCCAGGTGATTGTGGAGCTGTGCGGTTGATACGGAAGTTCAAAAAAAACTTGACAAGTAATGGAACCTGGAGTAGAATACCACACATAAGCAGTTTTAAGTGATACTACAGGAAAGCAACTGCAGGAGGAAGCAAGATGTACAATTCAAAATCCATGATGATGAATATGTATATGATGTGCGGCATGGAGATGTGCCGTATGTTCATGTGCATAAAAATCTGATGGTTTTTGAAGGTCTGTATGGACAGTGCTTGCTAAGATAAGACGAATAGATATCCGGCCGGCAGGGCAGGATATTTGGAAAAGTTGAATTCGAGCCGTAAGTCTATGGGACTTGCGGCTTTTAGTTTTTATAGGCGATTGCGTCCTATAAAGCAAAAAAGAAAGGGGAGCAAATGGTGGAAAAGCCTATTATTCAGATTCAGAATCTGGGGAAGACCTTTAAGACCGCTGCCGGTGATGTGAAGGCTCTGGACAACATCAATCTGGATATCTGCCAGGGGGAGATATTCGGGATTATCGGGCTAAGCGGAGCCGGGAAAAGTACGCTGGTGCGGTGTATCAATTATCTGGAGGTGCCTACGGAGGGGGATGTGTTCTTCGAGGGAGAGAGCCTGGCAGGGATGACAGGGGCCAGACAGCGCAAGACCAGACAGAGCATGGGCATGATTTTTCAGCAGTTTAACCTTCTGGCTCAGAGAAATGTGATCCGAAATGTATGTTTTCCCCTGGAGCTGGCAGGAGTGCCGAAAAAGGAGGCTAGGGAACGGGCCATGGAGCTTTTAAAGACCGTGGGGCTGGAAGATAAGGCCAAGTCCTATCCGGCTCAGCTGTCGGGAGGGCAGAAGCAGAGAGTGGCTATCGCCAGGGCATTGGCTACCAGGCCCAAGGTGATTCTGTGCGATGAGGCTACCAGTGCCCTGGATCCCAACACCACCAAGTCCATTCTGTCTCTTTTAAAGGAGATCAACCGGACCATGGGTGTGACAGTGATTGTGATCACCCATGAGATGGCAGTCATCGAGGCTATCTGCGACAGGGTGGCAATCATTGACAGCAGCCATATTGCGGAGGTGGGTACCGTATCAGAGATTTTCTCGGAGCCCAAGTCCAGAATCGGACGGCAGCTGATCCTGGGAGATGCGGTGGAGCGGGTGGATTTTGGCAATGCCAGGCAGATCCGTATCACCTTTGACGGCCGGGAATCTACGGAGCCGGTGATCTCCAACCTGGTTCTGGCCTGCAAGGTTCCTATCAATATTATGTATGCGGCTACCAGGGATATCGGCGGCAAAGCTATGGGGCAGATGATCGTCCAGCTTCCGGAAGGAGAGGCGGATGCTGCCAGGGTGATTCATTATTTACAGACAGTGAAGATTCCATTTGAGGAGGTGACGGAACATGACCTTTGATGCGACGACCATTAGTATGTTAAAGACAGGGATTTGGGAGACTTTTTATATGGTGGCTCTGTCTTCCTTTCTGGCGTATCTTATAGGGCTGCCTCTGGGGATTATTCTGGTGGTGACAGACAATGACGGGATTTATCCCATTCCCTGGCTGCAGAAGATTCTGGGGCTGGCTATCAATCTGATGCGGTCAGTTCCGTTTCTGATTCTTCTGTTTATTGTGCTTCCTTTGTCCAAGATCATTATCGGGACCCGGATCGGCTCGCCGGCCATCATCATTCCTCTGACCATTGCGGCGGCGCCTTATGTGGCAAGGGTGGTGGAATCTTCCTTCCGGGAGATCGACGCAGGGGTCATTGAGGCGGCAAAGTCTATGGGAGCTTCGGTGTGGCAGATTATCTGGAAGGTGCTTCTGCCGGAATCCAAGCCATCCCTTCTTCTGGGGGCGGCTTTGGCAGTGACTACGATTTTAAGCTACTCGGCTATGGCCGGATTTACCGGAGGCGGCGGTTTGGGAGCCATTGCCATCAATTACGGGTATTACCGGTATGAGCCGGGGCTGATGTGGATCGCGGTTATCCTGCTGGTGGTGATGGTACAGATCATACAGGAGATTGGGAACCGGTGGTCCAAGAAGAGCGATAAAAGGATAAGGTAGATTATACGACGGGTTATAAGGGCTTAAAAGCTTTTATGATAAATATTTTGCATCATGAGAGGAGAGTAAAATTATGAGAAGGAAATTGTGTGTAATTGCAGCGGCGGCATTGCTTGTGGGAAGTCTTGCAGGGTGTTCCGGAGGCAGCGATAATGGCAAGACAGCCACAGGGGCGGCGGAGACAACGGCGGCAGAGACCAAGGCAGAAGAGACAAAAGGAGAGGATGCAGCAAGCAAAGAGGAGACTGAGGCTGCGAAGAAGGAGGCTTCCGGGGAGTTAAAAAAGATTGTGGTGGGAGCCAGCCCGGCGCCTCATGCAGAGATTTTAAAGGCAGCCCAGGAGGTATTGGCAGAGAAGGGATATGAGCTGGACATCAAGGAGTATGTGGATTACATCCAGCCAAACCTGGCTCTGGAATCCGGGGATCTGGACGCTAACTATTTCCAGCATCTTCCCTATCTGGAATCCTTTAATGAAGAGAACAAAACCAAGCTGGTGTCCGCAGGAGCCATTCACTATGAACCCTTTGGCATCTACGCAGGAAAGACTGCATCCCTGGAGGAGCTTGCCGACGGAGCCAGAGTGGCAGTGCCCAATGATACCAGCAATGAGGCAAGGGCCCTTCTTCTTCTGGAGGCTCAGGGCTTGATCAAGCTGAAAGAAGGCGCGGATCTGACGGTGACCAAGAACGATATTGTGGAGAACCCCAAGAATCTGGATCTATATGAAGTGGAGGCTGCTCAGATTCCCCGTATCGTGGAGGATGTGGATATTGCGGTAATCAACGGAAACTATGCCATCGAGGCAGGCTTCAAGGTGTCAGAGGCTCTGGCAGTGGAGGACTCTGCGTCCATCGCAGCTACCACCTACGGCAATGTGGTTGCCGTTCAGGAGGGCAGAGAGAATGATGAGGCGATTCAGGCGCTGATTGAGGCATTGACCAGCGACGAAGTTAAGAAGTTTATGGAAGAAAAGTATGAGGGAGCAGTAGTTCCGCTGTTCTGATAACCGCGGGATTTGTGATTTGAAAAAGGAGAGACAGATGGAACAGAAAAATGACATGGCTTTCACCTCTATGATACTTGGCATTGCGTCTATCGTCCTTTCCTGCTGCTGCTATCTCGGCATGATTCTGGGCAGTCTGGCTATTATATTTGCCGCTCTGTCCAGAGTGGATGAGATGCACAGGCAGGCGAAGACAGGGCTGATTACAGGTATTATAGGAACAGTTCTCAGTGTTTTTGTAGTTGGGATATACATTGCCATAGGCATATTGTCAGGAGGTATGTAATGAAAACGGAGAGAGCAGAACTGAAGAGACAGGCCAGACAGGCGCTTAAAGGCCACTATGGAACAGCCATAGGCGGTTATATGTTGTATATGGCCATATACGGACTGCTTCTGATGGGGTTTTATGTTGCCGTATTTGCTATGCTGGTGGCAGGGGGCTTTGCTTTGGATCAATACGGATTTTTCAAGTATTCCTCAGAGGAAGGGGTATTTATTGCAGTCCTTATCCTATGCTTCCTTTTGTTTATGGTAATGATTGTGATTATCTATATCCTGATGCCGGGGCTGATACGTCTGCATATGAATATCTGCAAGGGAGAGCCGGCCAGCGCCATGGATATTTTCTGGGCATTTCGGAATAAGCCTCTTAAGTTTATAGGGATTTCACTGATTCTTTTTCTGATTGCCATCGGGCTTAGCATTCCCAGCTTTGTTCTGTCCTTTGCGGCGGCGGTAACCGATGACAGAACCTTTGCGGCGCTGTTTAATCTGGTGTACACCCTGATCTTGTACGGGGTTTCCATATATGCTTCTCTGACCTTTTCCATGTTCTATTTTATTCTGGTAGAGGATCCGGAGAAGGGCCTGATTCAGGCTCTGAAGGAAAGCCGTGAGATGATGATCGGGAACCGGGTGCGTTTTTTTGTCTTAAGCTTAAGCTTTCTGGGATGGATTTGTCTGGGGATGATGAGCTTTGGGATCGGAATGCTGTGGATCACTCCCTATATGTCCTGTACGGTTATTTATTTTTATCTGGATCTTCAGCCTAAGATCGAGACCATCCCTCCCCAGACGGCATGGAATCCTTACATGGAGGGATACAGAGAGAGCGCCGGGGAGCAGGTGGTGGAGGAGAACCGGTAAGAGGATAACGAATAAGGACAAAATAAAACCGCATAGGATAGATCAAAGAAAACAGGCGGGGACATGAGGGTTTGAGAATATCGGAGCTGAAACAGAAGGAAGTTATCAATGCGGAGGACTGCAAGCGGCTGGGGTTTGTGGGCGATGTGGATTTTGATATGTGCAACGGCTGTATGACAGCCATCATCGTGCCCGGCCCGGGCAGCTTCTGCGGATTTTTGGGAAGGGAAAAGGAGTATGTGATTCCTTTCTGTGATATCCTTCAGGTGGGGGATGATATTATCCTGGTGAAGGTGAAGAGGAAAGAAGTGGAAGAGAGCTGCAGAACGTAAGGTGAAAAAGCATCAGGAAAACTGGTGCTTTTTCTTTTGGAAAATCCTTGAAGTATCATATATATTGTGGTACTATACTAAATGCACGCTATATATCGCGCCATTTTACAAAGCGATATCCGGGATTTGCCATGGCAGGTGTTCTGCCCCAGGGCATTTTGTGCAAAGGAAAATGGTTAGGAAAAGGAGACAGACAACATGGAACTGGAAGAATGGCTTGGAAAGGAAAACCAGCTGGGGATTGACATCTGGAATAAAAAGTATAAGGATGGGAATGAGAATTTTGAAGAATGGCTTGGGCGTATCAGCGATGGCAATGAGGAGATTGCCCAGCTGATCCGGGAGAAGAAATTTCTCTTCGGCGGAAGGATTTTATCTAACAGGGGGCTGGAGAACCAGGGGAGGAAGGTAAGCCTGTCCAACTGTTATGTAGTGGAGCCGCCGGAGGATAATATAGAGAGTATATTTGAGTGCGCCAAGAAGCTGGCCCGCACCTACAGCTATGGGGGAGGCTGCGGCGTGGATATTTCAGGCTTAAGCCCCAGGGGAGCCAGGATCAACAATGCCGCCAAGGAGACCACCGGAGCGGTGTCATTTATGGAGCTGTACTCCCTGGTGACAGAGCTTATCGGCCAGAACGGACGGAGAGGTGCCCTGATGATATCCATTGACTGCACCCACCCGGATGTGATGGAATTTGTGGATCTGAAGACTGATCTGAATAAGGTGACCAAGGCCAATATTTCCGTGAGGATCAACAGCAGGTTTATGGAGGCGGTGAAGGAGAACAAGCCCTTTGAACTGTATTTTAAGCGGCAGGCCACAGGGGAGGAGATCCGGGTGGAGGTAAACGCCAGGGAGATTTTCCACCATATTGCGGAGGTGAACTGGGACTATGCGGAGCCGGGAGCCTTGTTCTGGGATCGGATAAAGGAATGGAATCTTTTAAGCAATACCAGGGAATTTTCCTATGCCGGCGTCAACCCCTGTGCGGAGGAGCCTCTTCCTGCAGGAGGAAGCTGCCTGCTGGGCAGCATCAATCTGGCGGAGTTTGTAAGGCTGCCCTTTACGGATCAGGCAAGCTTTGACTACGAGGAATTTAAAAAATGTGTGAGGGCATCTGTCCGGGCTCTCAATGAGGTGCTGGAGGAGGGGCTTGCCCTTCATCCTCTTGAGGAGCAGCAAAAGAGCGTGGCGGACTGGCGGCAGATCGGCCTGGGGATCATGGGGCTTGCGGATATGATGATCAAGCTGGGAGTCACCTATGGCTCTGAGGAGTCTCTGGAGCTGTGCCACAAGATCGGTTTTGCCATGGCAGACACTGCCATCGGGGCTTCGGCTCTGCTGGCAAAGGAGATGGGGGCATATCCCAGGTGTTCTGTAGATGACATTATGGAGACTCCTTATTTTAAGGCCAATACCTCTGAGAAGACGGCGGAGCTGGTGAGGAAATACGGCCTCAGGAATTCCCAGCTTCTGACGATTGCACCTACAGGAACTTTGTCTACCATGCTGGGGATTTCCGGGGGGATCGAGCCTGTCTATGCCAATTATTATGAGAGGAAGACGGAGAGCCTTCACGGCAGCGACGTGTACTACAAGGTATACACAAAGATTGTAGAGCAGTATATGAGGGACCACAAGATCACAGATGACCGGAATCTGCCTGAGTATTTCGTGACAGCCATGACGCTGGAGTACCATCAGAGAATCGACATGCAGGCTGCATGGCAGACCCATATCGACGCATCCATCAGCTCCACGGTCAATGTGCCAAGGCAGTTTACGGTGGAGGAGACGGAGAATCTGTACCTGTATGCCTATGAGATGGGGCTTAAGGGCATCACCATTTTCCGGGACGGGTGTAAGAGAACCTCCATTCTCTCCACAGATACCCCGTCGGCTGCCAAGGCAGGAGACGGCCTGGGAAGGGGGGAGATCATCCTGGTGACCGACGACGTGGTGGGGAAGAAGCGGAAGCTGATCACCGGATGCGGAAGCCTTCACTGCATCGCCCTGTTTGATCCCAATACAGGCGCTCTTCTGGAGACTTACTTAAGCAAAGGCTCCACCGGAGGGTGCAATAATTTCATGATCGGGCTTTCCCGTATGATTTCCATCAGCGCAAGAGGCGGAGTGGATATCTATACCATCATTGATCAGCTGAATTCCACCGGGTCATGTCCGTCCTACACGGTGAGGAAGGCCACCAAGGGAGACACCAGCAAGGGCGCCTGCTGTCCCATGGCAGTGGGCAATGCACTTCTGGATATGTATGATGAGGTTCAGGCGGAGATCGCCCAAAAGAACCTTGACAAAAAGCAGCCTCCCAAAAAGATGGAGAAGCCTAAGACAGTCAGTGTGAAAGCTCTGAAAAAGGACAAGCCGGTGTGCCCGGAATGCGGGGAGTTCCTGGTGTTTGAAGGAGGATGCAACGTGTGTAAAAGCTGTGGGTGGAGCAAGTGTATGTAGGCTGTGTAAAGGAGAGCAGATATCATGAAAAAGATAATCAATGATACGAATCTGGTAGAAGAGCAGATGATTCAGGGCCTGGTAAAAGCCAATCCGGATAAATTAAGAAAGCTGGACTGCGGCAACGTGGTGGTTCGCGCAAAGAAAAAGGAAGGAAAGGTAGCCTTAATCAGCGGAGGAGGAAGCGGCCATGAGCCGGCTCACGGCGGATATGTAGGGTTTGGAATGCTGGATGCAGCCGTGGCAGGGCCTGTGTTTACTTCCCCTACACCGGATCAGATCTATGAGGCGATCAAGGCTGCAGACGCAGGTATGGGCGTACTCATGGTGGTTAAGAATTACACCGGCGATATCATGAATTTTGAGATGGCCGCGGAGATGGCCCAGATGGAGGGCATATCTGTGGAATCTGTGGTGACAAGTGATGATGTGGCAGTGGAGGACAGCCTGTACACGGTGGGACGAAGAGGCGTGGCAGGAACAGTGTTTGTCCATAAGATCGCCGGGGCAAAGGCGGAAGGCGGCGCCAGCTTAAGCCAGGTGTGTGAACTGGCTAAAAGGACAGCCTCACAGGTGCGGACCATGGGCGCGGCCATCTCCCCCTGCACGGTTCCTGCAGCCGGACAGCCGGGATTTGCCTTGGGCGATGATGAGATGGAGGTGGGAATCGGGATCCATGGAGAGCCGGGGACTCACAGAGAAGGGTTAAAACCGGCAGATGCCATTGCAGATCAGCTTTTAGAGAAGATTCTGGCAGGCTTTGATCTGGAGGGCAGGGATGTGGCGGTGCTTATCAACGGAGCCGGCGGAACCCCACTGATGGAGCTTTACATTGTGAACAATCACGTTCAGGACGTGTTAAAGGAAAAAGGTATTTCCGTATACCGCACCTATGTGGGAAATTATATGACATCCATCGAGATGCAGGGATTTTCCATATCTATTCTGAAGCTGGATGACGAGATGAAGGCTATGCTGGACGCACCGGCAGACACGCCTGCATGGAAGGAGTGACAGGCTATGGTATCCACCAAAGATTTATTGACAATCCTGAGATGTATGGCAGCTGCTATAGAAAAGAACAAGGAGTGGCTGACCGATCTGGACCGTCCCATCGGTGACAGCGATCACGGCATCAATATGGCCAGAGGCTTCGGGGAAGTGGAGAAAAAGCTCTCTGGCCTGGAGGGAAAGGACGGGGGGACCATACTGAAAACCGTGGGGATGACCCTGGTATCTACCGTAGGCGGATCTGCCGGGCCCCTGTACGGCTCTGCATTTATGAAGGCAGGAATGGCGCTGGCGGACAAGACAGAGATTTCCATGGCGGATTTTTTAGATGCCTTAGACCAGGCAGTGGATGCAGTCAGGCAGCGGGGGAAAGCCCAGGCCGGGGAAAAGACCATGCTGGATGCCATGATACCGGCGCTTCAGGCCATGAAGGAGGCCAGGGGACAGAAAGAAGCGCCGGAGGAGATTCTGAAAAAAGGCGTGGAGGCGTCCTGGGCCGGAGCTGAGGCCACAAATGGGCTGATTGCCACCAAAGGCAGAGCCAGCTATGTGGGAGAGCGGGGAATTGGCCATCAGGATCCAGGGGCCACATCCTTTTCCATTCTTTTGGAGACCATCTGCCACTGTAAAATTGGGAAACTGTAGGGAGGATAAGACATGACAGGCATTGTGATTGTGTCTCACTGTCAGAAGCTGGCGGAAGGTATAGTGGAGCTGGCCCGGGCCGTGGCGCCTGGGGCAGCTCTGGCTGCTGCGGGAGGCCTGGAGGACGGCAGCCTGGGCACCAGCTATGACAAAATCAAGAAAGCCGCAGACGAGGTTTGCGGAGATGACGGGGCGCTGTTCCTTATGGATATGGGCAGTTCTGTGATGACAGCGGAGATGGTGCTGGAAGAGCTGAAGGGGCAGGGAAAATCCATAGAGATGGCCGATTGCCCCCTTGTGGAGGGAGCTGTGGTGGCTGCCATCGGCTCTGGAGCCGGCGAGACCATGGAGCAGATAAAGAAAAGCGTGGAGAAAGCCTGGGAAATGCGGAAGCTGTAAAAAGGCGGAAAAGAGAAGGGAAGCCCGGAGCCGACGACTGCAAAAAACAGGGCTGCCATAAACATGACAGAAGCCCTGTTTTGCACAAGAAACTTGTATGGATTTCCTATTTGGTTCCGAAGATCCGGTCTCCCGCGTCTCCAAGACCAGGGCAGATATACGCGTTCTCGTTGAGACAGCGGTCCAGGTGGCCTACATAGATCTGGACATCAGGATGAGCCTTATGAAGACGCTCCAGGCCTTCGGGAGCAGCTATAATGCACATGAATTTGATGGTCTTTCCGCCGTGCTGTTTGATGAAATCGATGGCGGATACTGCGGAACCGCCGGTAGCCAGCATAGGGTCAGTGACTACGATGGTCCTCTGGTCGATGGGACTTGGAAGCTTGCAGTAATACTCGTGGGGCTCATGGGTCTCTTCATCCCGGTACAGACCGATGTGGCCTACTTTGGCGGAGGGAACCAGGGACAGGATTCCATTGACCATTCCAAGGCCCGCACGGAGAATGGGGACGATGGCCATCTTTTTGCCGGTGATCATAGGGGTCATGCAGGTTTCAATGGGGGTTTCCACTTCCTTGTCTTCCAGAGGAAGGTCCCTGAGAGCTTCGAATCCCATAAGCATGGCGATCTCGCCGATGAGGGAACGGAATTCGTTGGTTCCGGTGTTCTTGTCCCGAAGCAGGGAAATCTTGTGCTGGATCAACGGGTGGGTTAAGACAGTGACATTTTCCATAGGGAGTTTCCTTTCTTCCTTTTGTAGGAGATACATATATTGTTAGCTGAAGTTCTTTTTCAGATATGACGTAACGTTTTCATTTTAACATAAATCCATGATTTTACAAAGGAATATTTTTGAAACTTTGCGTAAATCTGTATAGAAAATAAATGAAAAAAGGAGAATGACATGAAAGTATTATTGCTTAACGGAAGTCCCAGAAAAAATGGAAATACCGCCATTGCCCTGGAGGAGATGGCAAAGGTTTTTCATCAGGAGGGCATGGAGACAGAGATTGTTTCTGTGGGAAATAAGGATATCAGAGGCTGTATCGCCTGCAATTCCTGTGGGAAAAACGGCAGATGTGTGTTTGACGATCTGGTCAATGAGACGGCGCCTAAGTTTGAGGCCTGTGACGGCCTGGTAGTGGGAAGCCCGGTCTACTATGCCTCTGCCAACGCCACTCTGGTGGCATTTCTCACCAGGCTGTTCTACAGCACTCATTTTGACAAGACCATGAAGGTGGGAGCCTCCGTGGTGTGTGCCAGAAGAGGCGGCCTGTCGTCCACCTTTGACGAGTTAAATAAATTCTTTACCATCAGCGGCATGCCGGTGGCTTCCAGCCAGTACTGGAACAGCGTCCACGGCAGAGAGCCCGGGCAGGCAGCCCAGGACCTGGAAGGACTGCAGACCATGAGGACGCTGGCAAAAAATATGACATTCCTTATGAAGAGCATTGCCCTGGGAAAGGAGGCCTACGGGCTGCCTGAAAAGGAAGAGCGCGTGTGGACTCACTTTGTGCGGTAATGGAGGGAGCCTGTCTGAGAAGGGGAGAAACCAGGAAGCTTTTGAAGCACAGGAAGCGGGGGAGCGAACGCTATGACGAAAATTCTGGTCAGCGCCTGTCTGCTGGGCCTTTGCTGCCGTTATGACGGGAAAGAGAAGGCGGATGAAAGGGTGCTGAGGCTTTTAGAACGGGATGACATCCAGCTGGTTCCTGTCTGTCCGGAACAGCTTGGGGGTATGGAGACTCCCAGGCTGCCGTCGGAAAGACGCGGGGAGACTGTGGTAAACAGTGCCGGAAAGGATGTGACCGGGCATTACGAAAAGGGTGCCGCCCAGGCGCTTAAAACCGCCAGGTTATACGGCTGCAAAGCAGCAATATTAAAAGAGAGAAGCCCTTCCTGCGGAAAGGGACGCATCTATGACGGAACCTTTTCGGGGACACTTACAGAAGGGGACGGGGTTACGGCAAAGCTGCTTATGGACCATGGGATTCAGGTTTTTGGAGAAAGTGAAGCGGAATTTGGCAGCATCTGCGGCGGATAACAGACAGAAATCAGACAGAAAACAGAGGAAGCTATGAATCGGATTTTATCAGATACAAAGGCGATGCTTCGTGACATCGCATTCTTAAAAAAAGTATTGACCATCGCCCTGCCTGTGGCTATGCAGGGAATGCTGAACACGGTGGTGAACCTGGTGGACAACCTGATGATCGGAAGCCTTGGCTCTACAGCCATCGCCTCCGTAGGGCTTGCCAACAAGGTGTTTTTTGTGTTTACCCTTTTGGTGTTCGGCGTAGCCAGCGGCTCCGGCGTGCTGGCGGCCCAGTACTGGGGGAACCAGGATGTGAAAAATATCCGCAAGGTGCTGGGGATCGGGCTGATCATCTCCCTGACAGGAGCAATTTTATTCCTGACACCGGCCAGACTTAAGCCGGAGCTTATGATGCGTATCTTTACCACCAGCCAGGCCAGTATCCAGATGGGGGCGGCGTACCTGGCGGTTGTGGCTTTTTCCTATCCGTGTACGGCCATATCCAATACCTATGTGGCCATGCTGCGTGCAGTGAATCATGTGAAGGCCCCGGTAGTTATCAGCTGTGTGGCAATTATGGTGAATATTGTATTCAACTATATTCTCATCTATGGAAAGCTTGGGGCTCCGGCCTTGGGCGTGGCAGGCGCGGCCATTGCCACCTTAATTGCCAGAGTGGTGGAGATGACGCTGATTATCGTGGTGGTATATGTGGGAAAAACGCCTTTGGCCTGCCGCCTTCGGGAGCTGTTTGGCTATACAAGGGAATTTTTGAGGCAGTTTTTCCGCACGGCTATCCCGGTAATCTGCAATGAATTTGTATGGGGCCTTGGAATTACCATCTATTCCATGGCCTATGGGCGCATGGGGGATGATGCGGTTGCCGCCATCACCATTGCCACCACCATCCAGGACATTGTGGTGGTTCTGTTCCAGGGCTTAAGCGCTGCCACGGCAGTCATTCTGGGAAATGAGATGGGAGCCGGAAAGCTGAAGCAGGCGGAGCTGTATGCAAAATATATTTTTATTCTTCAGTTTATGCTGACAATTTTTGCAGCTCTGGTTATCGTGACCCTTCGATGGCCCTTTATCAGCCTGTACCAGCCGGGCATATCGGATGAGGTGGCTATGTCCGTCAGCCGGTGCCTTCTGATGTTCGCCCTGTTTACACCGGCGAAAATGTTTAATTTTGTCAATATCGTGGGTGTGCTGCGAAGCGGCGGCGATACCATGATGTGCCTGTTTATCGATACCAGCGGCGTCTGGTTTATCGGCATACCGCTGGCATTTATCGGAGGTCTGGTGTTAAAGCAGCCTATCCATATTGTGTATGGGATGGTGATGCTGGAGGAGGTTTATAAGGCAGCTATTGGCTTCTGGAGATACCGGCAGAAGAAGTGGCTGAGGAATCTGGCGGTGGAGCTGGAGGTCTAGTACCTCATTGCACTAATTCACGCGTAAATAGCACTCGCTATCCGCGCCCTCTGCACGTCTGCGAAGCTAGACGTAGGCCTCACTACGTTGCTAAGCGCCAGTGGCGCTTGTCCAGCAAGGACCGAAGCGGAGCGTAGAACGTCGCTTCGCAGACGCACAGATGACACGAATATCAAGCACTCTTTACTCGCAAATTAGTGCAACGAGGTACTAGATCACTTCTTTTGCACCGGAATCCATATCTCCGAATGGTAATGTTCGTCCTGGGTTCCTTTGGGATACTTGTCCGGCGCATCATACATTTCCACACAGTATCCGGCGGCAAACTCGTATTCCTTCAATGCCGGCAGCCATTCGGAGAAGATTTTCGTGTTCACGTCCTGAAGGGCTGCAGGCAAGGGGCCGTCGCAGGAAAAGACAGCCCATGTAAATGCAGGGATGGTGCGGGTCTCAAAGCCCTGAGGGATTTCCTTTGCAGGGTCGTACAGATCCGCGATCAGATACTCAAAGCTGTCATGGCCTTTTTGGGGGTCAATGTTGATGCCGAACATGCCGCAGATATATCTGCCGTTCCCTTTTGCATAGTGCTCCTGCCAGAATCCTGGGATTTCCTGTTTGCAGGTTTCATAGCTGAAAGTCTTTGATACGGCAAGCACAGTAAAGCTTTCTTTGTCAACAATCTTGTAATTCATCAGATAACCGCCTTTCAATGAGATTTCTAGTTTTAACGGCGCAAAGGTCTTTATCATAACATCTTCCCTGCGCACCATAAGAGGAGATATGCCATGGAATCTTGTGAATGCTTTTGTAAAGCTGCCGGGAGAATCATAGCCGTATTTCATTGCGATATCGATGATTTTCATATCGGTGGCAGCGATATCCCCGCCGGCCAGCGCCAGTCTGCGGTTCCGGATATATTCTGCTATGGAATAGCCGCAGAGCATATGAAAGCCCTTCTGAAAATAAAAGGGCGAGACATGCACATGGTCTGCCACATCTTCTATGGATATGTCCTCGGTAATATGCTGCTCCATAAATTCGATTGCGCTCTGCACGGCATCTGTCCATTCCATGTAAATTCCCTCCTCACAAGACATGTACTCCCGGAGACTCTCTGCACCTGCCTTTGTAGCTGATTATCCGATTATCCGCCAGTTTCCGGGAGTACATAGAACAGTATATCGTATTTTATTGGGTTTTGCATGCTTTTTTATGCTTTGATTTGTCTCGTTGACAGAAAAGTCAAAAAACTATAGCTTTTTTCTGTAAAATGTGGTAATATTTTCTCGTTATTTATCACTTTATGTATAGAGTATGCTCGGCAGTTATGCCTGGTCTTACTCTGGCAGCGGGATCCGTATCAGGGAATGGGTGCGGATACCGAAAAATAGGAGGGTAACTATGGAGAAATTTTTCAAACTCAAAGAGAACGGCACCACCGTGCGCACGGAGGTTCTTGCCGGGCTCACCACCTTCATGACGATGGCTTATATTATCGCCCTGAATCCCAACCTGCTCACGAATTTTGATGTGGGCTCCGCTCTATGGAACGGCGTGTTTCTGGCAACCTGTATCGCCTCTGCGGTAGCTATGTTCTGTATGGCATTTTTGGCCAACAAGCCTTTTGCACTGGCTCCCGGCATGGGGCTTAACAGCTTCTTTGCCGTAGTTGTGGCCAATATTGCAGGACTTACAGGCATGACCTATGTAGCCAGTTTCCAGGCAGCGCTGATCATTATCCTGATTGAGGGCGTTGTGTTTATCGTTCTTTCCATTTTGAACATCCGGGAGAAAATCGTGGACGCCATTCCTTTAGGCGTTCGTCTGGGAATCGCCCCGGCCATCGGCATCATGCTGATGAACATCGGCTTAGGCTCCAATGCAGGCGTCTATTCCGAGAACGGCGGCCCGTTCTATGTGATGAGAGACTTTTTCGGAGCGCTCACTGCCAATGTAGCCAAGACCACCATGGGGTCCGGCTATGGCACCATGGTGCTTCAGGTTATCACTATGTTTGTAGGACTGTTTGTCATCGTCATTCTGGCAAAGAAGGGCATCAAGGCAGCTGTTTTGCTGGGAATGCTGGTGGCATCTGTGGTTTACTGGATCGGCTCCGCCCTGTTCCTGGGCGCCAATCCTTTTGCATCCTTAAGCAGCGCGTCCTTTGTACCGCCTTTTGCAGATCTGGCTTCCACCACCCTGTTTAAGTTTAACTTCCAGGGCTTTATGGATATCGGCTGGTTTACGGTTATCACACTGATTATCACCTTCTGCATGATCGATATGTTTGATACCATCGGCACTCTGGTAGGTACCGCTTCCCGTGCCGGCATGGTAGACAAGGACGGAAACATGCCCAATATGAAGGAAGCCCTTCTGTCTGACGCCATAGGTACCGTAGCCGGCGCCTGCATGGGTACTTCCACCGTCACCACCTTTGTGGAGTCTGCTTCCGGCGTGGAGGCAGGAGGCCGTACCGGCCTTACAGCCCTTACCACAGGCGTTCTGTTCCTGGCATGTATTTTCATCGCCCCGGTGGCCGCTATTATCCCGGCAGCCGCAACATCCTCCGCGCTGATCTATGTAGGCGTGCTGATGCTGATGGGACTTAAGAATGTAAACTTTGACGATATGGATCAGATGGTTCCCGTAGCTTTGATGCTTGTGGGAATGCCTATCTCCGGTTCCATCGGACATGCCATCGGCCTGGGACTTATTTCCTACACGGTGATCAAGGTGTTCAGCGGCAAGGCAAAGGATGTGTCTGTCCTTACCTATGTAATCTCTGCTTTGTTCCTGGTGAAGTTCTTCCTGGTTGTATAATTGGAAGCAGATCTCCGGGCAGTGAGGAGAAAAACAAATCATGCCAGAACAAATAGCAGCAGACAAATATGATATATAAGTAGTAGTAATAAAAGTTCGAGTATGATATACTGTAGGCATAACGAAACACTTTTCTTTTAAAACGGAGGAGGTGAAAAGATATGCCATCAAACGAAAAAGAGATAAATTGCAATTTATTCGATCAGTTATCAATTTTGGAGCGGATAGAGGCTGTAACGAAAGACGAAGCGGCATTGAAACAAATAGCAATTGAACGGCGGCAGATAGAAAGAAAGTTATATCAGAAACCGCCGTTAACAAGCGATTAGTTTATGAAAGAGGATGCTTCTCCCCAAAATAGCTACAAATCCAAAAGACCATGGTATACTATCCACATAGTTAAGGCCTGCGATCTTCTGCTGGAGGGTTGCACAAAGGAAGGCTATATGCTGGAGTACAATGCCAACGGCTACCGGCGGGGAAGCTGCTGCTTAGTGACCATTAACGGTCATTTATATGATCGCCAGAGGACCCATCAGCTGATGGGTCTTTTTCTGTCTGTTCCTTGTGCTGATTTATGTAGGATTTAACCTTCTTGGCATATATCACCAAACATCTTATAAGGGCAAAAACAAGGAAAGCAAAATCTGATAACAGAATCTGTATTCAACTATAAGTAGAATGGAGTTTTTGGATTCAAGTATTTGGTTATTGTAAATGACTTAATAGGTATCTTATAATTAAGATATTTTATAGAGTCGGAGGATGAAAAATGCTTGATAATAAAAGGATATCGGAATTTATTTTAAATAAAAGAAAAGAACTTGGTATGACACAGGCGGAAGTGGCTGAACAACTGAGGATTTCCTTCCAGGCTGTTTCAAAATGGGAGAATGGTACGCTGCCCAACGTGGAGGTTTTAGTAGAGTTAGCTAAAATTTTGCATACAACGGTTGATGAGATTCTTGCGGGGAAGGATAAGAACACGGAGACCTTTTCCTATAGTAAAGCCGGAGTGGATATTTCCTATACGGATTCTATCAAAAAAGAAATGGCAGATTACCTGAAAACGGATAACGAACGTGTTTTAAATGGCGTAGGACCTTTCGCCTCTCTATATGATATGGAATTTCCAAATATAAAAAATCCTGTATTGGTCTTAAAATCAGAAGAACCGGGTTCCAAACAAAAACTAGCCATGGAGTATGGGTACAGTGAATCCATATGCCATGATATGATAAATCATTTGGTAAATGATATTGCAGTAATGGGAGCAAAACCGCTTGCAGTACTCGACACCATTGTGTGCGGAAAGGCAGAAAAAGAAACAATAAAATCTTTTGTGAAAGGCATATCTGAGGCATGCCGGGAAAACGAGTGTAATTTGGTTGGGGGAGAAACTTCCATTCAACCGGATGTTGTCAGCAGTGGGTTATATATTCTGACGTCCAGTATTGCAGGTATTGTTTCCCGGGATAATATTATTGACGGCTCCAATATTCACGAAAACGACGTTGTGCTGGCAATAGCCTCCAATGGCCTTCATACAAATGGTTATACATTAGTCCGGCTGTTGATGGAAAAAATACCGCAAATAAAACTGGACAAGATAAATGGAGAAACTTTTATTGAACAAATTATGAAACCCCACACGCCATACTACAAGTCGATCAAATCCCTGTTTTCTGATTGCAGCGTTCACGGTATGGCACATATTACCGGCGGTGGCATAGAGGGAAATTTATGCAGGATTATTCCAAATGGATTATGCGCTGAAATACATTTGGATCAGATAAAACCATTGCCCATATTTTCTTATATCAAGACAGTGGGAAATATTGATGAAACTGAAATGCTCTCTACATTTAATTGTGGTGTCGGCATGATTGTTGTTGTAGAAAGGCAGCATGCAAAACGTGTAGAAGAGCTTATCAGAAAATATTATGATTGCTATGAAATCGGAAAAATTGAAACAGGAAGCAAAAAAGTAAGTTTTACAAATCATATTACCTGGTGAGAAGAGAAATGTTTCTATAGTAAACCCCCATGCCATTTTCCCGGAACCACTATGAATGAAAGGGGTTTACTATGAACCCTCCGAGGGATGCACACGGAATGCAAAAACGGCATTCCGGCGCGTCGTACTAAGCCGAAGCCTACAACGGTAAAGCTGCTGGAGGGAAACCCTGGGAAGCACGGGCTGAATGTCCATGCGGTTATTTTTGACGAGCTACACAGTCAGCCGAACCGGGAGCTGTTTAACGTGATGACGAAGGGTTCTGGGGCTTCCAGGACACAGCCTTTGTTTTTCCTGTGATCTATGGGGCGGCAGATGATGCGGACTGGACTTCGGAGGAGGTGTGGTATCGGGCGAACCCGTCTTTGGGGCATACGATTGATATTGGGAAGGTGTGGAATGCTTGTGAGGGGGATTTTGAGTTTTTAATAGATAAGAGCAAAGGCTCTCCGGTTTGGGAAAGCCTTTTAGAAAAAGCTGTGTGCCAATGCCCGCCTTGCGGGCTAGATCACGGTAACAGTATATGCAGATATGGAAAAAGAGTTGCATGAAACAACTCTTTTTCCTAGAAAAGCCTTACGGCCAATGTCCCTTGCGAGACTAGATAACTTATTTGTTTGTCTATGTCTTAATTATAGCAGTTTCCATTGGAAAGTCAATATGAAAAATCTACAGCTCCAAGTGGTTTTTGAGCAGTTTTTCGACTGTGGCAAGGCATTCAGACGTTAAGCGGCCGATCCGTCTGCCGAGCCGGGCTTTGTCAATGGTTGTAATATCTGTCACGATAATGCGGGAAGGCTCTTTATCCAGTTTCCCGTCTGCCAGTTCGGCGGATGAAAGGCGTACCTGATAGTTGAGATTTATTTTTGTGCCGTCGCCTTCAATGGGAAGGACGTTTACTTTCTCACTGTAGATATTGGCTTTTTTGTTCTGGATGATGACGACAAGGTGGTTCCCGCACAGTTCGCTGCCCACGCCTTCTGTGATGAACGCATTGTAGATCTCGCCGCGGTAAGGTTTGACGGGATGGAATTTCTTTTCGTGGGAGGAACGGAGTTTCCGGTTTTCTATGGAGTTATGGTGCATCCGGCACTGTTCGGGTATGTACCGCAGGTAGGAGACGGCTTTGCTGACTGAAATGTGTTTGAGGCTTGTGAGGATGCCTTGGAATACGGAAGCCAGCGAAGAACTGTCACTGTCGTTTAAGTTGCTTAAAGAATTATAGTCCATATGCACCTCCGTTTGTTTTTCATAAATAGAGGATAGCATATTATGCCGGAAATTGCAATGAAGGGGGATGCGGAGGCTAAAAAACTTCGCCCAATAGAGTGGGAGATGACTACACCACTGTTTCTGCTTCGGTGTGTGCAGTTTTGGATTTCTATGGCGGGTAAGAACTATCTGGTTCAGCATAGCGCAGGTTCCGGAAAATCCAATTCGATTGCGTGGACGGCATACCGCCTTGCATCACTTTTGGATGGAAATAACAAACCGATATTCTCCAGTGTGATTGTCGTAACGGACCGCACTGTTTTAGACGCACAGCTTTAAGAAATAATTGTGGGATTTGACCATAAGTTGGGTGCTATAGAAACCATAGGAGAAGATAAAAATTCTCAGGATTTGAAAAATGCAATTAATAATGGTATACGCATTATTGTTACCACGCTACAGAAATTTCCAGTGATTTATACGGAAGTTGATAAGGTAAATGGAAGATGCTTTGCGGTTATTGTAGATGAGGTACATTCTTCTCAAACGGGCAGTTCAGCCCTTAAATTAAAGACTGCGCTGGCGGATACGGAAGAAGCCCTGCAGGAGTATGCGGAGCAAGAGGGATTAGCAGAGGAAGAAGTTGATCCAGAGGACAGGCTTTTAAAAGAAATGATTGCCCAAGGCAAACATAAAAATTTATCTTTTTGCCTTTACAGCAACGCCAAAAGCCATCATACTGGAAATGTTTGGGCAGGAACAGGAGGACGGATCGTTTCATCGGTTCCATGTATATAGCATGAGACAGGCGATTGAGGAAAAATTTATTTTGGATGTCCTTCAAAATAATATGATTTATAATACCTGTTTCCGAATTGCAAAGACTATGGCAGATAATCCTGATGTTCTGTCCAGTAGGGCGGCAAAGGTCATCCGTAAATAGCAAGAGTTACATCCCTATAATATCCGTCAGAAATCACAAATTATTGTGGAAACATTCAGAGATACCACAAGGCATAAGATTGATGGCAAAGGAAAGATGATAGTAATCACATCATCCAGACTGGCGGCTGTCCATTATTGCCATGAAATCAAACATATGAAAGGATTATAAATATGTCAAGGCAAATACGAAACTCTGCGAAAGCAGTTATAATTCAAAATGATAAATTGCTTGCAATAAAGCTGCATGATGGCAAGGAGGAATGGTACATTTTACCCGGCGGAGGTCAAGGCTGTGATGAAATGCTTCCTCAGACAGTTGAAAGGGAAGTTAGAGAAGAAGCAGGAGTAGAGGTTAAATGTAAAGATTTGCTTTTTGTTATAGAGGGGGTTCACGGTGAGAGCTTTCACAGAATGGATTTAGTATTTTTATGTGATTATTTGGGTAATGCCCCAAATACAGCACTTCAAGGTGATACGAATCAGGTTGGGTTTGATTGGCTGGATTTGTCTATATTAAATAAATTACCGTTGTTCCCGTCAAAACTTCGCCGCCCGATAATGAATTTTCATGAGGGAAAAGAATACATGAAATATCTTGGAAATGAGGAGATAGGTGATCCAGAATGCTTAGAATAGATGAATATGTTGACGAATTAATAATTTTATTAAAAGATGCTTTCGGTTGAGGATTTGAAAACCTATCAAAAAGCACTTGTTCCTGCATATACCATTGAAGCTGAAAGAAACTATGTAAAATTAAGTTTGAGTTATCTAAAAAGTGGTAATCAAGACCATACTGAGTATATTAGATACGGTAGAAATATGTCCGGTAGCTTTTGAGATTTTTGAGAGACTAAAGAAAGAGTATCGATTTAGGGCACGTAGATAAGTTATTAGGAAAATGATAGGGAGTGCATATATTTGACAATAACCGAGTTGGAACAGGTTCTTTCAATGGGGTCTAAATGCGTTTTTTGAGTGGCAGTGCAAAACGGGGATTTAACATGATGTCCTTGTAAATTGTTGTTGAGAATTAGATAGGGGATGCTGCAGAACCGCTGGATTTTGCAGCATCCTATGCTTTTGTAACAGAAAGTGTCATTACCTATAAGGCTTTCTTCGAAAACGCCTTACCAAAAGCAGTGCGAGAACCGCTGCCAGCAGGCAGCCGCCGTAAACGGCCAGGTTCAGGAGCAGGGTATGAGGATCCATCTGGCCGGGATCCTTTGTAAACCGGTTTTCCATGCCGGAAGCAGCAGGGAACCCTGGATTCTCCCGGAAGGCTTCCATAGCCGGGGCAGCCGGGGTGCCGGAGGTGTCGGAGCCGGCTTCGGCTTCTGGGGCTGGAACCGTTGATACTTTGTCAGGCTCTTCGCTTTGACCAGGGAATCGGTCCCTTCCCCGGTCATTGTCGTGGCCTGACATAACCCCCATGACTTCAATGTCGATGGAGGAACCGTCCACCAGGTTCTTGGAGTCATCCGTCTGTCCCTGGTCCGTGGATGGTATGGAGCCGTCCAGCTGCCCTTTGATGCTTTCTGCCCTCAAAAGGACAGTCTGGTAAAGCATCTTGGCCCCTGCATCATATTCCTCGTAGGAATAAAATGCCGTAGGGTCTGTCTGTACCAGCCCATCGATCTGGTCCCGGACGCGGCTGTAGAATTCCTCAAATCCACCGCCGAAGACATAGGCATCTACCAGTTTCTGGAGATACTCATGATATTTGGAACGGTATGTTTCTTCTTTCAGCAAGGCATCAAAGAACCGGGTGATTTGAAATGGGGTGTCAATGGCATCATTTATCATCTCTGTCCCATTGCCGGAACGCCCCATATTCATGCCGCCAAACGACAGGTTATAATCCCAGGGAAGAATATTCAGCTGTCCGTCCTGTTCATACAGGTAATAGTTGTGAGCCATCATGCCGGACAAACTGTCCATATTGACGGAAAATACGTGTACCGCCATATATCGGAGAAGGTTGTCGATATCCAGACAGCGTTCAAGCTCCGTTCCTTCGCTGATGTGCTTTAAGGCGGTGACAACTCTTCGGTGATCGCTTTTTCCTGTATCTGTCACCTCACCTTCCCATATGGTAGAATAACTGTCAAGGTTATCATCTGTATAATTCAGGTCTGCTCCGCTGCCGCCTCTCAAGAAATTGCCGCCTGGCATTCCGGACATTTTGCCCCGTTCCGGATGTTTTGTGCTGTCTTCCTGAACCTGGAGCGGTGCCTCGCCGGGAAATTCGCCTGCTTCATCGGGAGACTGGCTTGCCTTGCCGGGAGGTTCGTTTGCTTCACCGGGGGACTGTCTTGCTTCGCCGAGAGGTTCGCTTGCTTCACCGGGGGACTGTCTTGCCTCGCCGAGAGGTTCGCTTGCTTCACCGGGAGACTGTCTTGCCTCGCCGGGAGATTCGCTTGCCTCACCGGGAGACTGGCCTGCTTCACCAGGAGACTGTCTTGCCTCGCCGGGAGGTTCCGCAGCCTCCCCGTTTGGTCTCATTTCTCCAATCGCCCCAGGCTCTCTGCCTGGCTTCTGGTTATCTGCTCCCGGTGCTCTTCCGTTTTCAGGACGTTCTCCGCCCATCCCCATACTTTCCGGTTTATAAAGCGCACCATCCTTTGTCCCGTAATTTCTCAGAAGAAAGCTGTCTTCCACAGCCTCCAAAGCCAGATATACCCCCCAGTATTCCCCATTGACCGAAACCTCTGCATAATTGTACAGAGACGCATCTGCATCCAGATACTGATACATATCATACACCAGTGCCTCTTTCATATTGGTGGCATCTGCGTAATTGTTGTTGAGAATCAGTTTATCCAGTCCCAGACAGGTCTGGCCGTCTACATAGTGGTCAAATTCTAGCTTCAGGCTGTACCGGTCCGTGTTCGGGTCTGCGACGATGGCAGACAGGCTGGTATTGCCTTTGGGACGGATGCCTACATGACGGATCGTTTGGTCATTAATCACCACATCACAGGAATAATAGGTTTCCTCGGCTGCATGGGAGAGCATATCTTCCCATTCAGACTCTTCCATCTGAATGTCAATATGGATGATTTCCTGGGTATCAAACAGTTCAGACTCATACCTTACTGCCACACCGGCTCCGCCTAAGGCTTCCACAGCCTTTTCCGGAAATATCCGAGCCAGTATACAGACCAGGACAGCCAACGCCGCCATCACAGTGACGATCTTTGTTATGTATGTATGAGTAATCATGACAGGCCCCCTTTATCAGGACATATACTCGCCGTTGTAGCTTACCAGGGTGACATCATTTACGCCTCCAATATCATGGAGCCGGTTGACAAACTCGGTCTCGGCATTCTTCATACGGATTTCCGCTGTCAGTTCGATGCCTGCGGCAGTTACTGTCTTGGATTTTACCACGAAGCGCTCCACAGACGTTTCGGTTACATGGAGGGCCGTCTCCTCTGATTGGTGGTCGCTGCAGTTTAAAATCAGGATGTAAGGGTTATCGTGAATCTTGCGGTTGGCAAACAGAATCAGGATGGAGCCGATGATCACAGAGCCGATGACAGCCAAAGGGATCATGCCTGCGCCAATGACGATGCCGACAGCGATGGCCCAGAACAGATATACAATCTCCATAGGCTCTTTGATGGCAGCCCGGAAACGGACAATGGAGAGGGCGCCTACCATACCCAGGGAAAGGACCACATTGGAGGTTACGGCCATGATAACCAGGGTGGTCACCAGGGAAAGGCCTACCAGGGTCATGGCAAAGCCTGTGGAGTACATGACTCCGTTGAAGGTCTTTTTATAAACCATAAAAATAAACAGCCCCATAACCAGGGCAAACAACATGCCGATGAGAGTGTCAACCGGTGAGAATTCCGTTACACTTTCCAGAAAGCTGGATTTAAAAATATCGTTGAAAGTCATAAATTCTGTTCTCCTTTTCCATGAATTTCCTTACAGCCCTTTGTATCATCTCCCAGGCTGTCTAAATATGGCAGCCGCTTTTACCCGAACCGCCTGCAGGCCTGATACTTGGAAAATGCCTGCTGCCGCAGAGTTTCCGTCTGGATAATGTCCTGTATGACCGCCGGAAGGAATCCGTCGTATTTCACTTCCAGTATCATGTTCTGAGGCGTATCCAAAGCATGGATATCCGTCACTCTGTCCTCAAGAAATGTTCTGTGGTATAAGGTGGTCCGGATGTGAGAGTCAAAGGTGACCCGTACGTTTCCGGCCTTATAGATATAAGGCTCCCTCACATAAGACACCAGCACTCTGGGCCGCAGCAGCTGGTAATGCATCTTCGCATACAGCTCCCGCACCAGCAGGGCCGGATGGTTTCTCATCCAGTAAAGACTGCCGTCCAACAACTTCCTGCATTCCTCCTCTGTGATTTTTTCGTCAGACTTTTTGCAGAGGCTGTTGTCCTTCACCTTCTTTTCCAGAGTAATATAGGATAAATCGTCATTGTAATAGCGTATCCGGAACTTTTCCCGTATGGAGATTCCGTCCAGCTTCTCCCGGAGAGCCTTATCCTGATAATTGTCAAAATAAATGCTCCGTATCAGGTATCTGCCGTCCTCCCCTGCATGGCCGTCCGGCTCCATCACCGCCTGCAGACGGCTTTTCAATTCCAGGTACTGGGGATATCCGATAAGGTATTTTAATTCATGCCGAAAACACATGAGAGATTCCGTCTCCTTTCTTTGTTTGGAACATTTCCAGAATTTTTTGTGTACTCTCCAAATCTCTTTTGCGCCTGCCTCTGTCGCTGATTTCCCATAGGATCCCACCATATCCGAGAGAAAACATCTGACAAAAGCAGGCACATGGAGACTGAGAGAGTACATGGTTAAAGTATAAAGGGCATTCCTGAAATGTACTTAAAATCAGATGTGTATTTTCTGTGAAAGCCTCAAAGATTTGCGGCAGGTCTGCATATTTAGGTCTGTACACTTGCGCGTTTTTGTGGTATTTTCCAGGAAATGTGATAAATTAAGGAGAAGAAGGAGAGAAATTTAAGATAAAATAATCAGGGATAGCAATAAAAAGAGCGGAGATTCGACGGAGCCTCTGCTTTTTGTCGTTATATTGCCTGGAACTGGCTGAAAGCAGAAACTCCAAGGTTTGCTTGTTGGATTGTTTGTTGGATATGGATACTCATCACAGCAGAACCCGAAAGCAGATACTCTCCCCGTCCGGACTCTTCACCGATATCCTGCCGCCGTGGGCTTCGGCGATGGCCTGGGCCATAGACAGGCCGATTCCCGTACCTCCCAAGTGGACAGAACGTGACTGGTCCATACGGTAGAAACGGTCAAACAGCCGGTCCAGGTTGGAGGTATCTGCCAGATGGCAGGTATTGAATACTTCGATACACACCTTCCCATGGCTGCGGTATACATCCAGGCATATCTGTCCCTTTTCATCCGAGTACTTCACCGCATTGTCAAGAAGAATCGACAAAAGCTTTTGGATGGAACTCCGGTCCCCATACAGCTCTAACGGTTCCTGGATCCGCTGAATATATTGTTTTCCATTGGCCTTTGCAAGGACGGCAAAGGCTTCCGCTGCCTCCCATGCGGCATCACTTAAAGAAAACCTGGTTTTTTCCGGAAACGGAGTCTCCTCATCCAACCGGGACAGTGCCACCAGATCCCCGGTAAGCTTAGCAAGGCGGGAGGCCTGTTTCTGGATGTTGGCGATCCATTCATCTCCCTCATGCTCCATGGCAGCGATATCCGCACTGGTTGCGATGGAGGTGATAGGAGTCTTAAGCTCATGACCGGCATCGGTGATGAACTGTTTCTGCCGTTCCATATTCCGGATATAGGGACGGATAGCGTACCGGGAGAAGAATACTACCAGCCAGAATACCAGAAACAGGCTTCCCAGCCCGATAAATGATGACATCAGAAGCAGGGAACCCATAAACTGTAACTGCATGGATGCATTGAGAAACAGAACCGTGGCGCCGGCTTCCTCCCTGCGCACAAGGTAGCGGTAATCTTTGTAGTATCCTTTTTCCCTTCCCTTTCCAAGGACTGCCTTCCCATACAAAGCCGCTGTCTCATGGTCTATGGAGGAAATATGGTCTCTGGATATCTCCACAGTCTCCCCTTCCGAATCGATACTCACGGTAAAAAAACGGGTGATAAACTCCGCTTCCGCTCCCCGGCCCGGCAGTTTCCTTCCGGGAGGCCCGCCTTCCCCCGGATGCCTGAGAGCCCGGGGCCCGTACAGAAGCAGATCCATAGCCAGCTGGTCCTGCATGGAAGCAGTCTGCATATAATTGGCGATATTGATTCCTGCCACCAGAACCAGCATTACTACCCCATAAGAAGCCATGGCAGCCGCGATAAACCCATGTCTTATTTTTTTCAGCATATGATTTCCTCCAGCGAGTACCCGGCTCCCCGGGCTGTCCGGATCTCAATCCCAGCCTGCACCTGCTTTAATTTCTTGCGGATAAATCCTACATACGTCCACACCACGTTCATATCCGCCTCCGAATCCTGCCCCCATATCTTGTCCATCAGATGACTGGTGGAAAAGACAAAATGGGGATGGCGCATAAACAACTCCATCAGCTGAAACTCCTTGTTGTTCAGTTTTACAGAGTGGGGGCCGCAGGTTAACTCATAGCGGCTGCAGTCCAGATTCACATTTCCGAAGGTTAAGAACTGGCCTGTGTATCCCTCATTTCTTCGGGACAAAGCCTTCACCCTGGCGATAAACTCCCTGGTGGAGAAGGGTTTGGGAAGGTAATCATCTGCCCCGGCCTCCAGCCCGGCTACCCGGTCCTCCACCTCCGCCTTGGCTGTCAGCATCAGGACAGGAACGCCGGAACCCCTGTTTCGAATGGTTTTTAATACCTCAAGACCATTTACCTCCGGCATCATGATATCCAGGACAACCACGTCATAATCTGCATTTCCGAAATATTCCAGAGCCTGGGCTCCGTCCCACGCCACGTCTGCGGTAAACATATTTTTTTCCAACAAAAACTGTAAGCCCTTTGCAAGCTCACGTTCGTCTTCTGCAATCAAGATACGCACGGTGGTAAGACCTCCTTTATTCCGATAATTTCAGCTTTTTGATTCCCTCGTCCCGTATAAGTTTTTCCAGGTCCCTGGGCAGCCCGGCATCAGCTGTCAGTTCCAGGACCTGCGCGTAAATGTCTGTATGGAGTCTGCCTAAAAGCTCATTTGTCAGTTCTTTGATTGTAATCTGTGAATCATCCATTTCCCGAAGCATATAGTAAAAGCTGCCCATGGGTAATCTTTTTGTAGGGATTATAATAGAAAAAGCAGAATTAATCAACATAAGCGTTTTAAAATTGGGCTGCCCAATTCTATTTCACAGATTAGTATGAGTTTTTCTAGTACTGCCTTGCGGAAATAACGGTGAATAAAGTGCCAGATGGCGTGGACAGCGGGTGCTTTATTCACTGGAATTTCCGCAAGGCAGTACTAGTTGGATATGCCTTTTGCCGGATATAATTATGGGGCAAACCGGAGGAAACGGATGCTTTCCGCACGGAAATTTTCCATTCTGTCCGGAACCTGTCTGTGACTGGTGCTGCTAATGCCTTCGACAGGCAGGAATTCAAGCTGCCGGAAGGAGTTGTTGACAGGTTGACTCTATTCGTTTATACTAAATCATATCTTACCTGGAATTCATTTCCAGATAGGTTCTGATAAATCTTTTTTATGCTGCAGTTTCTGCAGAAAAATCCATAGAATGTGAGACAAGATCTCGTAGGTTTAAGGGAAAGGCGGTGATATCCTTGAAGGCCGTAATAAGCGGTTCTGCCGGATAATTTTTGTTGCAGGAAAACCAGACAATCGATTATAATAGAGGAGAGATATATGAAGAAACAAAAAAACGGTTCGGAAAGCACCGAGACAAGGAAAACAAAGAAACCGTCCCCCAAAATGCAGAGGCAGCGCAAATCAGGCAGGAAACAGCAGGACGGGAAAGAGATTGCGTACCAGAATAAGGATGTGGCCTCAAAGGTTACCGGGGAGGCTTTGGTAGGTCACAGCCTGGCACCGTTTGGGCTGCCCCATATAAAGATTACGGCAGTACTTCCCACCAATCTTCCGGCGTTGGAAAGCAACGAATTAAGGCTGGACAATCTGTTTCTGCTGGAAGATGAAGCCATAGCCATCATTGACTATGAATCGGATTTCAGCCGGAAAAATTTTGTGAAATACTTAAATTACGCTGCCCGTGTGGTAAAGCGCTATTCGATTCAGGGGAAGCTGTCCAAGTTAAAAAAACTGAAGGTTATTGTGATTTATACGGCGGATGTGGAAACCGCCGATGATACATATGACCTGGAAGGAATTGCTGTCCGCACGGAGTCCGTATTTTTAGTGAATATGGATACCGGATTTGTATATGAGACTCTGGCGGATAAGATTAACAGAGGAGAACTTCTGAACACCGAAGAGCTGCTGCAGTTGATGGTACTGCCTTTGACCGTGAAGGGAAAGGAGAGGAAACAGGAGGCGATCTTTAAGACGGTGGAGCTTGCAAAGAAACTGGAGGACCGCAGCCAGAAAATGCAGGTATTGGCAGGAATCTTGACATTTACAGACAAAGTAATCGATAAGGACTATCGGGAGAGAATAAAGGAGGAGTGGGTTATGACACAGATTGGCAAGATGATTTTTGATGACGGCTATAATGCCGGAAGAGAGCAGGGCGAAAAAAATGGTGAGAAACGAGGCGAGAAACGAGGCGAAGAACGAGGCATACGATGGGGAGAAAACAAAAAACTTGTCATTCAGGTCTGCCGCAAGCTTCGAAAAGGGAAGGCGGCAGAGACAATAGCGGAAGAACTGGAGGAACCGTTGGAAACTATAGAATCGATCTGTCAGACAGCAGTTAAATACGCCCCGGATTATGATGAAGTTCATGTGTTTAAGGCGTGGAATATTTAGTGAATATGGATACCGGATTAGTATATAAAAGTCTGGCGGATAAGATTAACAGAGGAGAGCTGCTGAACACCGAAGAGCTGCTGCAGTTGATGGTACTGCCGTTGACTGTGAAAGGAAAAGAGAGCAAACAGAAAGCTATCATTATGGCAGTGGAGCTTGCAAAGAAACTGGAGAATCGCAGTCAGAAAATGCAGGTATTAGCAGGAATATTGACATTTACGGACAAAGTAATCGATAAGGACTATCGGGAGAGAATAAAGGAGGAGTGGGTCATGACACAGATTGGCAAGATGATTTTTGATGATGGCTATAATGCCGGAAGAGAGCAGGGCGAGAAAGACGGTGAGAAACGGGGCGAAAGACGAGGCGAGAAACGGGGCGAGAGACGAGGTGAAGAACGAGGCATACGATGGGGAGAAAACAAAAAATTGGTATCTTTTGTCTGCCGCAAGCTTCGAAAAGGGAAGACGGCAGAGATAATAGCGGAAGAACTGGAGGAACCGTTGGAAACCATAGAATCGATCTGTCAGACAGCAGTTAAATACGCCCCGGATTATGATGAAGTTCATGTGTTTAAGGCATGGAATAAATAGTAAGGATGATTTTGTAAGACATTATGAGGATGGGAAGACAAGGCAGCGCCGAAGCTGCTGAAGCCGGGGAAAACTACTTGCCAGATAACCCTATTGGTGATAGAATAAATAAAATATGCACGCTAGTACATCATTGCATTAATTCCTAAGTAATAGTACTCGCTCTCTACGCCAGGAGCACGTCTGCGAAGCTAGATGTAGGGTCCACTACACCGTCGCTTCGCAGACGCACACCTGACGCAGATATCAAGCACTATTACTCAGTTATTAATGCAATGATGTACTAGGTGCGAGGAAGTATGAAAGCAGAGTAGAAAAGGAGTGTTTATTTCATGTCAGGACATTCAAAGTTTGCCAATATCAAGCATAAAAAAGAGAGAAATGACGCAGCAAAGGGCAAGATTTTCACCGTTATCGGGCGTGAGATCGCCGTTGCCGTAAAGGAGGGCGGGCCGGATCCGGCCAACAACAGCAAGCTGCGGGATGTTATCGCCAAAGCCAAGGCCAACAATATGCCCAACGATACCATTGACCGGGGCATTAAGAAGGCAGCCGGAGATGCCAATTCCGTCAATTACGAAGTTTTGACCTATGAAGGATACGGCCCAGGCGGCGTAGCCATCATTGTAGATACCTTGACAGACAACAAGAACCGTACCGCAGCCAATGTAAGAAGCGCGTTTACCAAGGGCGGCGGCAATGTAGGCGCTCAGGGAAGCGTATCCTACATGTTTGACAAGAAAGGCCAGATTATCATCGACAAGGAAGAGTGCGATATGGACCCGGATGATCTGATGATGACAGCCCTGGACGCAGGGGCGGAGGATTTCTCCGAGGAAGAGGACAGCTACGAGGTTTATACGGCGCCGGATGATTTCAGCACTGTCCGCGAGGCATTGGAGAAGGCAGGCATTCCCATGATGCAGGCAGATGTGACCATGATTCCTCAGACATGGACGGAGATTACCGACGAGGATACTGTAAAGAAGCTGAACCGGATTCTGGATCTTCTGGATGATGATGATGACGTGCAGGCAGTTTACCATAACTGGGACGAGTAATTTTCCAGCGTGACAGCCAGGAAAATGGAATAACAGAAATACGTGGGAGTACTCTCAGAATGAATGGAGGATAAGGGATGTATATAACTTGTTTGGATTTGGAAGGGGTTCTGGTTCCGGAGATATGGATTGCATTTTCCAAGGCAAGCGGCATACCGGAACTGAAACGTACCACCCGGGATGAGCCGGATTACGATAAGCTGATGCGCTGGCGGCTTGGCATTTTAAAGGAACACCATCTGGGGCTTAAGGAGATTCAGGAGACCATTGCAACCATCGACCCCCTTCCTGGTGCAAAAGAGTTTCTGGATGAGCTTCGTTCCTTTACCCAGGTAATTATCATCAGCGATACCTTTACCCAGTTTGCGCAGCCTCTGATGAAGAAGCTGGGATGGCCCACGATTTTCTGCAATACCCTGGAGGTGGCGCCGGATGGCGAGATTACTGGTTTTCGCATGCGCACCAAGGAATCTAAGCTGGCTACGGTAAAGGCGCTTCAGTCTGTTGGCTATGACACCATCGCCAGCGGCGACAGCTACAATGATTTGGGGATGATAAAAGCCAGCAAGGCAGGATTTTTGTTCCGCAGCACGGACAAAATCAAGGCGGATTATCCCCAGTTTCCGGCGTTTGAGGAGTATGGGGAGCTGCTGGCGGCGATTAAAGGTGTTATGGAATAGATGTTTTTTCAAAGTTACATTTCCCCCTGTTTTATTTTATAAATCTGTGTTATCATATCTTCAGTGCCATATATGAGGAAGGATATGGATGGCAAACAGGAAGATTTATCTCGTTGACACAGAGAATGTAGGAACCGCATGGAAAGACCTGCTGCCTGAGAAAGGAAGCAAGGATCTGATTATTCTCTTCTATACCGAGAACTCCCCGGGGATTTCTTATTATGACCTTGATAAGATCCGCCAGTATCCGTCTTCATTTGAGATGATTGAATGTACTCCGGGAAAAAACGGGCTTGATTTTCAGCTGGTCTCTTATTTAGGCTATCTGATTAAATCTGCCCCCAAGACGGATTACGTTATCGTAACCAATGATACGGGATATGACGCGGCAGTCAAATTTTGGAATCAGCGGGAAATGTCTGTGGTGAGGAAGACCAAATCAGAGCTGACCACTCAGAAGCAGAAGGAGAATTCGGAAGAGGAAGTTAAGGAGATGCTTAAGGGCCTGCTGCCGGAAGGGTATTCCGATGAAGCCGGTGTGGAGGGCGTATACCGCCTGCTTTGCGATTACAGCTTAAAGCAGCTGCAGGCCCTTTATATGGCTTTTCTGAAGGAATACGGCCAGGAGAACGGCAGTGGGATCTATAAGCAGCTGAAACCACAGATTCGAACCATTTATAAGAGGATACCCAAATAAAACAGGCACATATATGGCACATGAGGGGATGAAATCCAGGGAGGATTTTATCCCCTTTCTACTGCAGGGGCTTAAAACAAGGAGAACCAGGCGCTGCCGGATGATTCCGGCTGACACAAAACAGGAGAAAAAACCTCTGATATAAGTCACAATGCGGAAAAAATACATATGAATCTATTGACACAAGAGAATTATTCACAATATAATGGATAGTATATTGGTATAAACAGAATGAAACAGTAAAAGAGGGTAGAAAAAAATGTTTGTAGGCTTTTCAGTCAGTAATTATTTATCATTCAAAACCACACAAACAATATCAATGGCAGCATCTAAGGTGGCAAGACATAAGGAGCACATCTTAAATGGCAATGGAAAGAAAATATTAAAAACAGGGCTTATCTATGGCGCCAATGCAAGCGGAAAGAGTAATTTAGTTAAAGCGATTGATTTTTCAAGAGATATTATATTAAATGGCCTGGACGAGGTTGATTTAAACAAAAAATATTTTAGAATATGCGGCGAGGGTTATAAGACGCCAGGAGTTTTCGAGTACAGGCTGATAACATATACGGGGAAAGAATATTCTTACGGGATTGCCATATCCTATGCTGAAAAAGCAATCCTTTCAGAATGGCTGATCCGTATAGAGAAAAATGGCACAGAGACTTATATTTTTAACAGAGATATTGACGAAAACGGTATAAACTTTACTGAAAGTGAGATTAAAATTAAAGACACGGAAGAAAAAATGAGATGGGATATTTATTTGGGAGATTTTGGTGCAGATATCTCCCAGCCTATGAAGAAGAAAAGTATTTTAAGCGATATAGCTGAAAGAAGTAACGGAAGAAAAGGAGTTTTTTCTGAAGTTGCAGATGTTTTTATCTGGTTTCAAAGTATGATTATATTATTTCCTACCAGCCAATACAGCGGTTTGAACCAGATGGTTGAAAATGAACAGATAAGAAATGTTTTTTCAAAAATATTGAATTATTTTGATACCGGTATTGAATCTGTGGAATCTAAGATGGGACAAATGGAGTTTGATAAAATTTTTGAAGGTATCCCGAAGGAGGACGCTGAAAAATTAAAAGTCCGAATTACAAATGATATTGGGGATGATCCTGTAATGTTCAAGGTAAATAGTCAGGTATATTCTTTGCGTAAAGATAGCGAAGGGAATATCATAACCACAAAAATGATGCAAAATCATGGCAACATCCAGGATCTTTTTGAATATTTAGATGAATCTGACGGAACACAAAGATTATTTGACCTTATTCCCTTATTTTATGAACACAATGGTAACAGTGCCATTTTTATTGATGAGATTGACAGAAGCCTTCACACGAATCTTACCCGGAAGTTTCTTGAGTTATTTTATAAACTGACAGAAGATGATACCAGCCAGATAATTGCAACAACCCATGATTCTAACTTGCTGGATTTGGATCTCATCAGGCAGGATGAAATCTGGTTTGTAAAAAGAAGAGGAGATCATAGCTCAGATTTATATTCGTTAAACCGCTATAAGGAACGCTACGATAAAAAAATCGATAAAGAATATTTACTGGGACGTTACGATGCTATACCGGTATTTGATGATGAGGTACTGGAGGAAATAAATGTATAATCGTTATAGGTTAACATCAATGGTATATGACCGGGAAGACGATACACAGAAAATTATTCCGGAAAAAAGGGTATTCCTGTCCGTAGAAGGCAATGTGACAGAAAAGGAATACTTCGATGGATTATCAAAAAACAGAGTGAAAATAGGAATAAATGCAAAAGTTGATGTAGAGGTTTTGCGCAGGGGGAAGAAAGACACAAATAGTGCGCCCCAGCAGGTAATAGAGTTATTAGAGGAATATATCAGGCTCAGAGAGCAAAACGAGGATGATATTTTACAGGAAGTGTCAGCTCAATTTAAGGAACAGTTTTCACTGGATTTTATAAAGCAATTCCTGGAAGACCCTGATAAATTACCAAAGAAACAGAAAAATTTGTTTGCTACTGAATTGAAAAAAATAGGCTATGATATCAATTACCGAAGATATCTAAGAAAGTATAATGATAAGTTAGATGAATTTGCCGTATTAATCGACAGAGATATGCAGACGCATTCAGAATCTAATATATATGAATGTATAAAGCATTGCAAGGATAAGGGATATAAATGTTATATTGCGAATCCTTGCTTTGAGTTCTGGCTGCTTATGCATTTAGCGGATATTGAAAAGGAATTTGGGAATCAGTTGGACAAAATTAAAGAGAATAAGAAGGTTTCGGAGCAGCATACTTTTGTAAGCAAGGAAGTATCAGACAGAGCACATCATGGAAAAAGCGGTATTAATTTTGACAGAAGATATTTGCCTTATATTGATAAAGCTGTCATACAGGCCCAAAAATTCCCTGGAGATGAAATAGAATTGGTGGATGGTATAGGGTGTAATTTATGGAAATTAATTGAGGAACTGAAAATGTATGGAAAATAAACAATGGTTCCATGATAAATACGATAGGAAGACGTAATAGAAATGATACCGTAAAAATAACAATACAAGGAGTAAGCAACTATGGACAACAGAACAAGAAGAGATACAGGGATGGCATATTTTTCAGATGAATCCGTTATGAAGGAGCAGTTAAAGGCCAAGCGTGCAATCCGCCAGTACAACCAGTGTATGCCGTTTGACACGGAGCAGGGAATGAGGTGCCTGGAGGAAGCAGGAATCATACATAAAGGGAGCATGTATTTTGAACCTCCGTTTCATTGTGAATACGGAACCCATATTCAGGTGGGGAAAAATTTTTATGCCAATGCTTACTGTACCATGCTGGACGTAGGCAGAATCGTAATCGGAGACGATGTGCTGTTCGGCCCCTTTGTTTCCCTGTACACAGCAGGACATCCCCTTCATCCCCAAAGCAGGAAATCAGGTTATGAATACGGGATACCGATTACCATTGGAGACCGTGTATGGATTGGGGGAAACTGTGTGGTTCTGCCAGGGGTTTCCATTGGGTCAGACACCGTAATCGGGGCAGGAAGTGTTGTGACAAAAGATATTCCGGCCGGGGTGATTGCTGCAGGCAATCCATGCAGGGTAATCAGAGAGATAACAGAGGAGGACAGAAAATATTATTATAAGGACAGGACATTTGACGATGAAATATGGGAAATCGTCAAAAATACAAAATAGAAAACGAATAATGAACGTGTTCAAATAAGCTTGACAAATCCTGAGGCCTGTTCTATAATACATAAATGAACATGTTCACAAATAAAACAGGAGGCGTCTGATGAGAAAAAAGGATGACAATCTGCGGGACACTCTGCTGGATTTTGCCCGAGAGATAACAAAGACACAGGGGATAGACAGTGTCAATATCCGTTCTCTGGCCGGCATGGCCGGCGTTGCCACAGGAACCGTGTATAATTATTTCTCCAGCAAGGATGAGATTCTTCTTGCCCTGACAGAAGAATACTGGCGGCAGACGCTGCTTGAGATGAAACAAATCATGACAGGAGGTTCCTTTTTAAGACAGCTGGAGGAGATATACGAATTTCTGAAAAGCCGGATAAATCAACAGGCAGGAAAGCTGATGAGCAGCCTGGGCAATGTGGAGACGGCAGGCCATGCCAGGATGCAGTCTATGCAGTCCATGCTGGAAGCTGATTTAATCCGGTGTATGGAAATGGACCCGGACGTGGGCAAGGACATATGGGATGAAGCATTTACCAGAGAAGAACTGGCCCGCTTTATCATGAGGAATCTTATGCTGCAGCTGAAATCCGAAGCGCCTGACATCCATTTTCTTATTTCCATCATCAGGCGTGCAATCTATTAAGGGATTTTATAGGAAAGAAAAGGAGAATATTTATGCCTCAGGCAATCGCAGAAACCATTTTCGACGTATTGTACCTTAGCTTTGCAGTCATTGCAGGGCTTACCATGCTGGTGAAAGGGAAGAGCCCTCTGGTGAAAAAGACCGGCCTCATGGCGGTGGTCCTTGGATCCGGCGATTCGTTCCATCTGATACCCCGTTCCTACGCCCTCTGGACCACCGGTCTGGAGGCCAACGCGGCGGCGCTGGGAATAGGGAAGCTTATCACTTCCATCACCATGACCGTTTTTTATCTGATTCTCTATTATGTATGGCGTGAACGATACCAAATCAAAGAACAAAAAAATCTTACGGCAGCCATGTGGGGCTTGTCGGCACTGCGTATTATCTTTTGCCTGCTGCCCCAGAATCAGTGGCTTTCCTACCGCCAGCCTCTTTTGTTTGGGATTCTCCGAAATATACCCTTTGCGGTTATGGGTCTTCTCATCATTGTCCTGTTTGCCAGGGAAACCAGAAGGACAGGTGATGCTGTGTTCCGGCATATGCCTCTGGCAGTGGCCCTCTCCTTCGGGTTTTATCTGCCGGTGGTTTTGTTCAGCGGGGTTGTCCCCATTGTGGGGATGCTGATGATACCCAAGACAATGGCTTATGTGTGGATTGTGCTGATGGGCTGGCATCTATACAGGCAAGGGAAGGAGGATTAAAAGAAATGGCAAAGCGTTATGCAAATATGGCGCTGATATATGGAATCGCCGCCATGGTATTTGGAGTATTTTACAGAGAGTATACGAAGTTCAGCGGCTTTACAGGGCGGACCAATCTGTCTTTTATGCATACCCACTATTTTCTGCTGGGAATGTTTTTCTTCCTTTTTCTCATGCTGGCGGAAAAAGCCTTCTCATTTTCCGGGGAGAATACAGGCAAGGCTTTAGTGGTCTACCATCTGGGCCTGAATATTACGGGCCTGGGGTTTTTGATGAGAGGGTTAACCCAGGTGTGGAATTCCGGCTTAAGCAGAGGGATGGATGCATCCATTTCCGGGATTTCCGGAATCGGACATATTTTGATGAGTGCCGGCATGATTCTTCTTCTGCTGAGAATAAAAAAGAAGGCGGCTTAAGAGGCTGCACATGGCGGATGGAATATGGAAAGTACCGCTGTCCGGATGGAGACAGAAACCCTGGATGGAGGTAAAAGAGAGGGGCGAAAAAGCCATGAAAAAAATAAAATGTATCCTGTCAATCTTGTGGTTTGCGTTTGTAAGTCTTGCTTCGCCCCTTTGGGTGGGCTGCATATACATGGACATTACCGGACACGGCAAGGGATATGGATATGACATGGGGTCTGAGGCAGATATTGCCGTGCTTTTTGGAGTGGTGCTGCTTTTTTTGTGGCTCCTTGCCATTCTGCCTGTGACCATCTCCCTATGTAAAAAGGCCTATGGCAGAAAGCAGTCTTTGGTGTGGCTGCCCTTCCTAGCCTTTACCGTGCTCTTCGGAGCAGGAATCTGCATCATAGGGTGGGGTGAATTTATTAAATTGTTCGGGTACGGTTATCCGGTATAGGGAATCTGAATCATGATGAAGCAGGCAGGAGGCAGGCGAACGAATCGCCTGCCTCCTGCTTGCCAATACCTCGCTGCACTAATTTACCCGTGAATTAATGCAACAACAGTGTACTAAATTGTATTCTTTTACAGATTGAATCCAAAATACTTTACAGCATTGTAATAGGAAATTCCCTCTACAATCTCTTTCAGAGACTTCATGTCTGCCGGATACTCGCCGTTGTCAACCCATCCGCCGATAAGTTCACACATAATTCTCCGGAAGTAATCATGTCTGGTGTAGGACAAAAAGCTTCTGGAGTCTGTCAGCATGCCAATGAAGTTGCCCAGGCAGCCTAAGTTGGCCAAGGAGGTCATCTGGTCGGTCATGCCGGTCTTGTGGTCATTGAACCACCATGCGGAGCCCTGCTGGATACGTCCGGCAACGCCCGGACCCTGGAAGCAGCCGATGATGGTGCCGATGGAGGCATTGTCATTGGGGTTCAGGGAGTAGATAATGGTCTTGGGAATCTCGTCGGTGCTGCTTAATGCATTGAGGAAATCTGCCAGCTGTGCGCAGGGAGTATAATCATTGATGCAGTCAAAACCTGTATCCGGGCCTAACTGCTGGAACTTGTAGGCATTGTTGTCCCTCTTGCAGCCATAATGGAGCTGCATCACCCAATTTAAGCGGTTGTACTGTCTTGCCACAAACAGCATGAAGGCAGTCTTGTACTTGGCCTGCTCTTCTTTGGTCAAGGCTTCCCCTGCCAGAGCCTTCTTAAGGATGGCATCCACCTCTGCGTCGTCAGCCGGGAAATACATCACATATTCCAGGCCGTGGTCAGATACGGAGCATCCGCTGGCAGAAAAGAAATCCATACGGTTTTTCAGAGCTTCTTTTAAGGAGGCCAGGTCTTTTACTTCAATGCCGCTGGCTGCGGACAGCTTGCCCATGTATGCGGCAAAATCCGGCTTCTCGATGTTCATAGCCTTGTCCGGTCTCCATGCCGGAAGAACCTGCACGTCAAAGGTATCGTCCTCTTTAATCTTCTTGTGCCACTCCAGGGAATCGATAGGGTCATCGGTGGTGCAGATTAAGGTTACGTTGGACTGCTTGATGATATTGCGGACAGTCATGGAGTCCTGCTGCAGCTTCTCGTTGCAGAGATTCCATACTTCCTCTGCGGTGTCGCCGTTTAAGTAGCCTTCATATCCAAAGTAGGTCTTTAACTCCAGATGGCTCCAGTGATACAGCGGGTTGCCGATAAGCTTTGGCATGGTCTCCGCCCATTTCTGGAATTTCTCTCTGTCGCTGGCATCGCCGGTGATATATTTCTCTTCCACGCCGTTGGAGCGCATCTGGCGCCATTTGTAATGGTCGCCGCCTAACCATACCTGGGTGATGTTCTCGAACTTGCGGTTCTCGGCAATCTCCTGGGGATTGATGTGGCAGTGGTAGTCCAGCACCGGTACCTGGGATGCATAGTCGTGGTACAGAGTCTTGGCCATGTCTGTGGAAAGTAAGAAATCCTTGTCCATAAACTGTTTCATAGAAATAACTCCTCCTTGATTAAAAATTTGTGGTTTGTTTTTGTATAAAATCGGCGGCAATGGTGGTTTTGCCAGGCACATTGCTTTTGCCGAACACACCCATAAGCGTATTGACCGTGGTGATGCACAGGGCTTCCACCTTGGTATCGATGGACGAAATCTCCGGGTCCGTGCAGTAGGACAGAATGGAATTGTTGTATCCGATGATGGAAAATTCATCCGGAATGGACAGCCCTCTTGCATGGGCATATTTGACGGCTCCCACGGCCAGAGAGTCGTCGGATGTCATCACAGCGTCAAAGGCAAGGCCGGAATCGGAAAGGGAAAGCAAAAGCTCCTTGGAAGCCTGAAGGTTCTTGGCACACTGATGAATAAGCTCCGGATGGGCAAGAATCCCGGAATCCTTCAGTGCATCTTTATAGCCCTGCATCTTGTTGATCCCACTGTAGGAATGGCTGGTGTACAGATATAGAATACGTCTCTTGCCGGAGCGGATCAGTTTCCTTGCCGCCTGATACATGGCAGTGTAGTCATCGCACACGGTGCAGTAGATGCCGGGAGCGTTCAGACAGCCGTTTACCAGCATGATGGGGATGTCCCTGGCGGCTTCTATAATATATGAGTTGTCTCTGTCTTTCATCTCAACAAACTTGGAGCCGGCTAAAATGATGGCATCCACCCGCTTGGAAAGCAGAAGCTCAAAATACTGGCGTTTATTCTCTAAAGAAGTGCCGGTACAGCAGAGGATAGAATCGTATCCGTTGGAGCGAAGCTCCCGTTCCAGGAAATAGATAGCATTGGCAAGATACGGATCCGAGGAATCGGAACACATGATACCGATGGTCTTCATGGTGTTTAATCCCAGGCCTCTGGCAAATACATTCGGCGTGTATCCCAGTGCATCCATAACCTCCAGAACACGGGTGCGGGTCTTTTCGCTGACATTGGGATTGCCGTTTAAAACGCGGGATACGGTGGCAATGGACACACCTGCCTGCTGCGATACGTCGTAAATGTTCAAGTCATCACCTCATGGTTCTGTAAGCGCTTACAATTTATTACCATTATAACGTTATTGTAAGAAAAATGCAAGGTTTATTCGATTGATTTTTGGAGGATTATAGCGTAAACTGATAATAACATAGAATTATGGCAAGTTGTGCGAAAAAACAGGCCGTAAATCTATAAATTTTAAGGAGGTACATACTATGTTCTATTATTTTTCGGAAATGTTTTCGCCGGTTCTGTTTTTAGTAATCCTTGCAGTTATTGTGCTTCTTATCGTTCTGGCCAGTGGTTATGTGAAGGCTCCGCCGGATCAGGCATTTATTGTTTCAGGACTGAAGAAGGAGAGCAGGATCTTGATCGGCCGGGCGGGAATCAGGATTCCATTTTTTGAGCGGATGGACCGGCTCTACCTGGGACAGATGACTGTTGATATCAAGACGGAACAGTCTGTACCTACCAACGATTTTATCAATGTGAATGTGGACGCGGTGGCAAAGGTGAGAATCTCTCCTACTTCAGAGGGGATCAAGCTGGCTGCCAAAAACTTTTTGAATAAACAGGCAAAGGATATCACCCTGGATCTTCAGGACTCCCTGCAGGGCAACATGAGGGAGATTATCGGAACCCTTTCTTTAAAGGAGATCAACACGGACAGGGATTCATTTTCCGATCAGGTTATGTCCAAGGCCTCCAAGGATATGGATAAGCTGGGAATCGAGATTCTGTCATGCAACATTCAGAATGTAACAGATGAGAACGGGCTTATCCGGGATCTGGGTGCGGATAATACCTCCAAGATCAAGAAGGATGCCGCTATTGCCAAGGCTCAGGCAGACAGGGATATTGCCATCGCCAAGGCGGAAGCAGACAAGGCAGCCAACGATGCCAGGGTCATGGCAGAGACGGAGATTGCCCAGAAGAATAATGAGCTGGCCATCCGGAAGGCGGAGCTGCAGAAGGAATCGGATACCAAGAAGGCGGAAGCAGATGCGGCGTACGAGATTCAGCGTCAGGAACAGGAGAAGACCATTCAGACCGCCACGGTCAATGCCCAGATTGCCAAGGCGGAGAGGGAGGCGGAACTGCGCAAACAGGAGGTTGCCATTCAGCAGCAGTCCCTGGAAGCGGAGATTAACAAGAAGGCGGATGCGGATCGCTATGCGGTAGAGCAGAAGGCGGCAGCTGAGTTAGCCAAGCGCCAGAGAGAGGCAGAAGCCAAGAAGTATGAGATGGAGATGGAGGCCGAGGCTTTAAGAGCCCAGGCAGAGAAGGAAGCGGAGGCTATGAAGGCCAGGGCGGCGGCATCCAGATATGCGGCGGAGCAGGAGGCTGCAGGAATTCAGGCCAAAGGCGCCGCGGAGGCTGCAGCGGTTCAGGCCAAGATGGTGGCTGAGGCAGAAGGTATGGAGAAGAAGGCTGAGGCTTACAATAAGTACAACAATGCGGCAGTGATCGAGATGATGGTCAATATCATGCCTCAGATGGCGGCAGAGATTGCCAAGCCTCTGTCTACCATTGACAAGGTGAATATCTACGGCGGAGGCGGCGAAGGCGGATCCGGCGTGGGGCAGATTTCCGGCAGTGCGGCTACAGTGATGCAGCAGGTATTCGATACCATGTCGGAGGCCACAGGGGTGGATTTCAGAGAGATTTTAAAGGCGCAGACCTATGATGCCAAAGTGAATCACAACCTGCATCTCACCGGGATTCCGGGAGGAGCAGAGCAGGGAGGAGAGGAAGCTTAAAAGCATCTGCATATAGGTTTTATGCCAGATGCCAACAGGCCCTGTTCCATATTAGATGGGAGCAGGGCCTGTGTGTTTCCTTATCTGACTGTAATACTCAAAGCATCTGCGATGGAAAGCTCCACGCTGCTTATATAGTAGGTGTCATCGTCAAATTCCACCGTTGCTTTTTGGGGATCCTGGCTGCTTTCGTCAAAAAAGCTTCCTGGCATGGACTGAATGGTCCAGGTGGTTTTTCCGGTCTTGAAAGAGTTGTAATGATCTTTATGCATGGTGTCATAATCTACTTTTCGCTTTAACGCTTTCAGAGCATCCAAAGCCTCATCCTCGGTCATTCCCCAAAAATCGATTCCGTCGATGAGGACAGGCGCCGTATCGGCATTGTCTAACATTGTGTCATAGTGAATCAGAAGAATGCTGCAGTTATAGACACTCTGCCTGCTGGATTCGATATTGAAGCAGTTGACGTATACCGGCGGGTTTTGGGAATACTGGGAATCACCTAAGTATACAGGCTCGAAGCTTACCTCCCGCCCATCCAGATAGGTGTCCAAGGCTGTTTCTTTCCCGTTTGCATCGATGGTTGCCAGGCCGTTGTCCATGGAGGTCTGGAGTTTTTCTTTGATGGTCACTTCCTTGCCGGCGATGGTTACGGTGACGGCGGAAGAAGCTTTACAGGCAGTAAGGCCAAAGCAGGACAGGAAAAGGATAGTGAATATAAGATATTTAACAGACAGAATATATTTTTTCATGGCAGCTGTTCTCCTTGATAGATGGTATACTGTGTTCTTTCGGGGAATTATATCATAACTTTTTCATTCTATCAACAGGAGAGCTTCAGATATAACAGGAGAGCTTCGGATACAACAGAAAAACTCTGGATACAAAAGAGTACTTTGAAACGGATATGGAGGAAGGAGAGAAAGAATGGCGGATACATTGATTCAGTTAGACGGGGCGATTTTATTGTGGATTCAGGAGTTTGTGCGGAATGATGTGCTTACGCCTCTTTTTACGGCAGTGACAGGCCTGGGGGACAAGGGGTTTATCTGGATACTGCTTTCCCTGGTGCTTCTCACTTCAAAAAAGACAAGAGAAACAGGCATGATTGCGCTTTTAGGGCTGCTTCTGTCTCTTCTGGTGATTAACCTGGCACTGAAGAACCTGGTAGCCAGGGAGAGACCTTTTGATATGATTGAGGGGCTGATTCCTCTGATTGAGCGGCCCGGGGATTATTCCTTTCCTTCCGGACATTCCGCCAGCTCGTTTGCAGCTGCCGGAGTCATGGTACGAAGGCTTCCCAGGTGGGCAGGCATACCCTTGTTTCTGCTGGCGGTGATGATCAGCCTTCTGCGTCTGTATGTAGGAGTACATTATCCCACAGATGTTTTAGCCGGGGTTGCCATCGGGCTGGGGCTTAGCTATCTGGCGGAATGGATATGGAAGAGACAGAAGGGATGATGAACATTGACTCATAATGGACAGCCTGCAGAGCGTAAAGTTATTTCTTTCGTGAAGGTATGTCTTGAAATGGGTTCTTTTCTTATGCTAAAATATCCTCAGCAGACAAGAATAAATATAGGGCAATGGTGGGAGAGGCTATGAAAAAAACGTATCTTTACCTGAGGAATAAGCCGGTGCTGGAGATTGAAAATTATGTGTGCAGAATCCTGGACTTTGACCTTCTGCCTGTCTCTGTCCGGTATGAGGGAATAGAATTTGACGATGTGATGCATGGGTGGACGGAGAGCAGAAGTTTAAGTATCGGCAGAACCAATGCAAAAAAAATCTTAACCGGATTTGGAATCAGCCAGAGTAATCCTTATCTTACGGCGAAGCTGTTTCATTTTACATCGCTGACAGATTGTTATTGGATGAAAGAGGAGGGAGATCAGGCAGTATGGGAAGACGTAAGCCTGTTTTCCAATCCTCTGGAAAAGTCTGTGTCTTCCACAGCCCTTCTTGGAGTACCCGGATATTTTAAGGACAGATTACAGAACGGCATGGCATCTGTAAAACCGCAGATTCATACGCCGGAGCTGACGGCCCAGGGAATGTCAGCAAAGGCATGGATAAGAGAAGAGGATGGAATCTACCTGTATAAGGTGGGAAAGAAGGAACTGGCGGCCTGCTGTATTTTAGATGCTCTCGGGATTTGCCATGTGAGCTATGAGGAAGTGCCGGAACAGAAGCTAAAAGCTCTTGCAGATGAAAAATACCAAAATAAAATAAAGGATGCCGGAGAAAAGGTTGTAAAAAGCAAGATACTTACTTCTGAAAAGCGTTCCATCGTCTCCTGGGAAGCGTTTCAGATGTATTGTGCATACAGGGAGGAAGATGAATTTTCCTATGTAAAAAGCAAGTACCCACAGGCCTATTATTCCATGCAGATTGCAGATTATATTCTGGGAAATGAGGATCGCCATGGGGCAAACTGGGGTTTTTTTATGGATAATGATACCGGAAAGCTTGGGGAGCTATACCCTTTGATGGATCATGACCATGGATTTTCGGAAGAGGAGGAGATCCTGTCCCAGACCTCAGAGGAGAGAGAAAGCTTAAAGGATGCAGCCCTTCGAGCTGCGGGGATAGCAGATTGGGGAATCGATTATGAGGCTGTTCTGACAATGACAAAGCCAGAGGAGCTGTCCCGAAAGCAGTGGGAAGGCGTGCAGGAGAGGGCCGGTTTCATCAGAGGAATGAAAGATTTCTGAATACCTATTGACTTCTGGCAATACATTCTATAGAATAATTGTAAGCGCTTACAATACATGCAGGAACCTTTCCGCCCTCTGTCTTTTGTTAGAATATGGGCTGCAAAGCAAAGGCAGGCGCAGGAGAGATTTCGGGAGTACATATTACCTATAGAATGGAGGAAGTCATGCAGGATATTATTAAGATTCATCAGGAGGACAATGTCGCAGTTGCCCTGCGCCCCATAGCCAGGGGAGAGACACTGGACATAGGAGGGCTGTCTGTCACCACTCTGGAGGAGATTCCCCAGGGACACAAAGTAGCTGTCAAACCGGTAAAAGCAGGAGAGAGCATAATCAAGTACGGTTTTCGCATCGGCAATGCCAAAGAGGACATTGCACCTGGCCAGTGGATTCATGTCCACAACATAAAAACCGCTCTGGGAGATCTGCTGACCTATGACTATGAGCCGGCCGGGACAGCGCTTAAGGAGACAGAGCATGCATTTTTTGACGGATTTCGACGCACTGACGGCAGGGCAGGGGTGCGCAATGAACTCTGGATCATCCCTACAGTGGGCTGTGTCAATTCTATTGCCCAGGCCCTGGAAAAGTCAGCCAGATGCCTGATAGGAGGCAGCCTGGAAGACGTGGTATCCTTCCCTCACCCTTACGGCTGTTCCCAGATGGGAGACGACCAGGAGCATACGAGAACTATTCTGGCGGATCTGATTCACCATCCCAACGCAGGGGGTGTGCTGGTTCTGGGACTTGGATGCGAGAACAGCAACATACCGGTGCTGAAAGAATATATCGGAGAATACGACGAAGAGCGGGTTAAATTTTTACAGTGCCAGGATGTGGAAGACGAGATGGAAGCAGCCATGGCGCTTTTAGAGGAGCTGGCTGTGTATGCCAAAGGCTTTACAAGGGAGAAGATAGATGCCAGTGAACTGGTGATCGGCATGAAGTGCGGCGGATCCGACGGACTCTCCGGCATCACGGCCAACCCGGTGGTAGGAGGATTTTCTGATATCCTGATCTCCAAAGGAGGAACCACAATCCTGACGGAAGTCCCGGAGATGTTCGGTGCAGAGACCATCCTTATGAACCGCTGCGAGACCCCGGAGCTTTTCCATAAGACGGTGGATCTTATCAATGACTTTAAAAATTATTTTACAAGCCACAACCAGACTATCTACGAGAATCCTTCTCCCGGCAACAAAAAGGGGGGCATCTCCACCCTGGAGGACAAGTCTTTAGGCTGCACCCAGAAGTCTGGCAGTGCACCGGTAAAAGGGATTCTCTCATACGGTCAGCGGGTGAGCGCAAAAGGCCTGAATCTTTTAAGCGCGCCTGGCAATGATCTGGTTGCCTCTACAGCACTTGCAGCCTCCGGCGCCCAGATTGTCCTCTTCACCACAGGCCGCGGAACTCCCTTTGCATCCCCGGTTCCCACCGTGAAGATCTCCAGCAATTCCTCTCTGGCAGGAAAGAAGCACAACTGGATCGATTTCAACGCAGGCCGCATGGTGGAGGATAAATCCAGGGAGGAGCTGGCAGAGGAGCTGTTTGCATATGTGCTTTCAGTGGCTTCCGGGAGGAAGGTGAAGGCAGAAGAGGCAGGGTTCCATGATATGGCTATCTTTAAACAGGGCGTAACCTTATAAAAAGGAATGCCGTTCAGGCAGCAATTTTTCCTTGCCCTGATCCCCTCTATGGGTTATACTGAATATATACATTTTTCATAGAACATCAAGGCATCTCACCTGTTATCAGGAGGCGGCAGATCATGAAATTAAACCGAACCACCCAGCGAACCGTAGAAATACTGAAATTAATATCCAAGAATCAGGAAGGAATCACGCTGGATGATATCTGCCAGCGTCTGTCACTGCCCAAGACCAGCGCCTATGACATTGTCACCACCCTGGTTGCCATGGGAATGGTCAATGTAGTAAAAGGACAGAAGCAGACCTATACCATCGGCCTGACAGCCTACCGGATCGGCATCAACTACACCAACAACCTGGATTTTATCGGGACCATTGAGCCGGAGCTTAAAGCATTTGCCAAGGACGTGGGAAAGACGGTATTTTTCGGCGTCCGGTCAGATCACGAGGTAGTCTACATCTGTAAATTTGAGCCGGAGAATCCCATTATCACCACAGCCACCGTGGGAACCAAGAACCCTATGTACTGCACCTCTTTGGGAAAGGCGATTCTGGCCTATATGGATGAGGAGGCCAGGGAGCAGGTTATAAACCGTATTAAATTCCGCAAGAAGACGGAGCAGACCATCATGTCCCAGGAAGCGCTTAAAAGAGAGCTAAAGGCAGTGAAGGAAAGAGGATATGCCCTGGACGCCAGGGAGATGGAAGAGCATATGGAATGCGTGGGAGCCCCTGTATTCGGAAGCGACGGAAACGTTGTGGGAGCCATCAGCCTGTCCAGCCTCTACAAGCCTACGGAAGACTATCAGGTTCTGGGCCAGATTGTTCACAAAAAGGCGGTTGAAGTGTCAAAATTATTAGGTTTTTTGGGAAAAATATAAGGTTTCCATTGACAAATTCCCTGTAAGCTATTAAAATTTTATTATAAAAATCGTGTTTGCGAAACAAAATCGCATATACGAATTTAAGAGAAGGAGAGAAGAATCATGAAAAAAGAACAGGTATTAAGCAGGATGAAGGAAGACTGCCTTGTCGCTGTAGTTCGTGCCAAGAACTTGGAGCAGGGCGAGAAGGTGGTAGACGCTATCATCGAAGGCGGAATCAATTTCATTGAGATTACCATGACCATGGACGAGGGCAATCCGGTGGAATTCATCGCAGCTATGGCGAAAAAGTACAAAGACAATGACAAAGTAGTCATCGGCGCAGGTACCGTTCTGGATCCGGAGACTGCAAGACAGGTGATCCTGGCAGGCGCTAACTATGTGGTAAGCCCGGGCCTGAATGTGGACACCATCAAGCTGTGCAACCGCTACAGAGTTCCCATGCTGCCAGGGGTTATGTCTCCTACAGAGGCGATTACCGCTATGGAAGCAGGTTGCGACATCATCAAGGTCTTCCCGGGCAACATCGTAGGACCGGCAGCTATCAGCTCCTTCAAAGGCCCGCTGCCACAGGGTGAGTTTATGCCGTCCGGCGGCGTTGACGTAGACAATGTGGACAAGTGGTTAAAGGCAGGCGCATGTGCGGTAGGTACCGGCTCCAGCTTAACCAAGGGCGCCAAGACAGGGGATTTCGCAGCAGTTACCGCCAAGGCAAAAGAGTTCGTTGAGGCTGTTGCAGCAGCACGCAAATAAAGAAACCTAAACAAGGAGAATAAGAAAATGGCAAAGATTGTTACCATGGGCGAGATCATGCTGAGACTCTCTACCCCAAACAATGAGAAATTTATCCAGGCTGATGAGTTTGATATCAATTACGGCGGCGGCGAGGCAAACGTAGCAGTTTCCCTGGCTAACTACGGACATGAGGCAGAGTTTGTGACAGCAGTTCCGGCCAATCCTATCGGTGAGTGTGCGGTTGCTGCCCTGAGAAAATACAACGTAGGCACAAAGCACATCGCAAGAAGCGGCGAGAGACTGGGCATCTACTATCTGGAGACCGGTTCCGCTATGAGAGCTTCCAATGTAGTATACGACAGAGCCCACAGCTCCATCTCCACAGCTACGGCAGATGAGTTTGACTTTGATGAGATTTTCAAGGATGCTGACTGGTTCCATTTTACCGGAATCACCCCGGCTGTCAGCGATGCTGCCATCGAGCTGACTGAGGCTGCTTTAAAGGCTGCCAAGGCTCACAATGTAACCGTATCTGTTGACTTGAACTTCCGCAAGAAGCTGTGGTCTTCCGAGAAGGCGCAGAAGGTTATGACAAACCTGATGCAGTACGTTGACGTATGTATCGGCAACGAGGAGGATGCAGAGAAGGTTCTGGGCTTTAAGCCAGGCAACACTGATGTAACCTCCGGCGATCTGGAGCTGGCAGGCTATGTGGATATCTTCAATCAGATGGCTGACAAGTTCGGCTTCAAGTACATCATCAGCTCTCTGCGTGAAAGCCACAGCGCTTCTGACAACGGCTGGTCTGCATGTATCATGGACGGAAAGACCAGAGAATTCTATCATTCCAGAAAATATCATATCACTCCTATCGTTGACCGTGTAGGCGGCGGGGATTCTTTCGCAGCAGGCCTGATCTGCGGTCTGGCAGACGGCAAGGATATGAAGGCAGCTCTGGAGTATGCGGTGGCAGCTTCTGCCTTAAAGCACACCATTCCTGGCGACTTTAACCTGGTAACCCGTGCAGATGTTGAGAATCTGGCAGGCGGCGACGGTTCAGGACGTGTACAGAGATAATCTGCCGCTTTATTGAAAGATAACAGCACAGTGGATAAAGGACAGCTTTTATGCCCGCAGGGGGCATCGGAACTGTCCTTTTCTTAAAGGATATACTTTTGAAAGCTTACAAGAGTACACAAAGGGGGATATGGCTATGGAAGAAAAAAGAAATTTTGATCTGCTGACATTGGGGCAGCTGCTTCTGCGCCTTTCACCGCCTGATAATGACAGGCTGGTGAGAGGAGATACGTTTGTAAAACAGGTAGGCGGCGCAGAGTTAAATGTGGCCGTAGGTGTGGCTCTTCTGGGCCTTCATGTAGGGATTATCTCCAAGCTGCCGTCTCACGATGTGGGAAGTTTTATGAAGGGCAAGATTCGTTCCTATGGAGTCAGCGATGACTTTTTCCTCTATGATTCTTCTCCGTCAGCCCGTGTGGGAATCTATTATTATGAGAACGGGGCATACCCGAGAAAACCGAAGGTGATCTATGACAGGGCCAACAGCTCTTTCTATTCCCTGAGTATTGACGAGATTCCGGAGGAGGCTTACACGGCGGCAAGATGCTTCCACACCAGCGGAATCACGCTGGCCCTAAGCCCGGAACTGAGAGAGACTACCGTAAAGATGATTAAACGTTTTAAAGAAGCAGGAACCCTGGTTTCGTTTGATGTGAATTTCCGGGGGAACCTGTGGACCGGCGAGGAGGCAAGAGAATGTATTGAGAAGATCCTTCCTTATGTAGACATTTTCTTCTGTTCCGAGGATACGGCAAGGCTGACCTTTAAAAAGACAGGGACAGCCAGAGAGATGATGAAAAGCTTTACGGATCAGTATCCCATATCCATTGTGGCATCCACCCAGAGAACCGTCCACAGCCCTAAGAGGCATACGTTCGGCTCTGTCATATATGATGCCAGGAAGGATCTGTATTATGAGGAGGAGCCATACAAAGACATTGACGTGGTGGACAGGATCGGAAGCGGCGATGCCTACATATCCGGCGCCCTTTACGGCCTTTTAACCAGCAATTTTGACTGCGAAAGAGCTGTCCGGTTCGGCAATGCCACCAGCGCAGTGAAGAATACGATTCCGGGAGATCTTCCGTCATCCAACCTGGAGGAGATTGAGACCATTATCAAGGCTCACAACCAGACGGGGCCTCAAAGTGAGATGGCAAGATAAGGAAGGTATGAGAGTCTGAAAAGGCAAGCTTAAAGGTCAGGGGGAATGGCCTTATATGGTGTAAATAAAAAATTGGGGGTAAAAATTATGGCTTCAGTAAGAGGAAATGTAATCGTAGGACAATCTGGTGGACCTACCGCTGTGATCAATTCCAGCCTGGCAGGAGTATTTAAGACAGCCAGAGACAGAGGGGCAAACAAGGTTTATGGCATGCTTCACGGAATACAGGGACTTTTGCAGGAAAAGTACGTGGATTTGTCAGAGCATATTAAAAGCGATCTGGATATTGACCTTTTAAAGAGAACACCCTCCTCCTTCCTTGGCTCCTGCCGCTTTAAGCTGCCGGAGATTAAGGACAATACGGAGATCTATGACAAAATCTTCGGCATTCTTGACAAACTGGAGGTTGAATATTTCTTCTATATCGGCGGAAATGATTCTATGGATACTATCAAGAAGCTGTCCGATTATTCTATTTTAAATGGCAGCAAGATCCGCTTCATGGGAGTTCCCAAAACCATTGACAACGATCTGGCGGTGACGGATCATACGCCTGGCTTCGGAAGCGCTGCCAAATACATTGCGTCCATTACCAAGGAGGTAATCCGCGACGGCCTGGTGTATGGTACCAGGAGCGTGACTATCCTGGAAATCATGGGAAGAAATGCAGGCTGGCTCACCGGTGCAGCTGCATTGGCCAAGGGAGAGGATTGTGAAGGCCCTGACATGCTGTTTTTGCCGGAGGTTACCTTTGATGTGGACAACTTTATGAAGAAGGTGGGAGAGCTTCAGGAGAAGAAAGAGTCTGTGGTGGTGGCTGTCTCCGAAGGCGTGAAGGTTGCCGACGGACGTTACGTCTGTGAGCTGACAGACAACATAGATTATGTGGATGCATTCGGACACCGTCAGCTGACCGGTACGGCCCGTTATCTTGCAGAAAAGATTTCCAGAGAAGTAGGCTGCAAGACAAGAGCCATCGAATTCAATTCCCTTCAGAGATGTGCTTCCCATATTGTAGGACGTGTGGATATCACAGAGGCATATCAGGTAGGCGGAGCCGCCGTAAAGGCAGCGTTTGAAGGTGAGACAGGCCAGATGGTTATCTTAAAGAGGGTTTCTGACGATCCCTATCTGTGTGTGACAGAGCTTTATGACGTACATAAGATTGCCAATGTGGAGAAAAAGGTACCCAGAGAGTGGATCAATGAAGAAGGCGATTTTGTGACGCCTGCGTTTATAAATTATGTCCGTCCGCTGATCCAGGCGGAGCTGACACCTATGATGGTAGACGGTCTGCCCAGACACCTGCGTCTGGAGGACAAATAGAAAGCGGCCGGCCAGCCCAGAGGAAAAAGGTGACTGGGCAATCCAGCGGAAAAAAGTGATCGGGCAGCCCAGAGGGAATGCAGCCGGGCAGTCCAGAAGAAAAAAGCGGCCAGGCAGCCCAGAGGGAATGCAGCCGGGCAGTCCAGAGGAAAAGCAGCCAGGCAGTCCAGAGGAAAAGTGGCCGGCCAGGCCAGAGGAAAACGGGAATGTCAGAAAAAATATGACAGAAAGAAGGAACAGACATGCAATATCGTACATTTGGCAGCACAGGGATACAAGTTTCTGCGTTAGGATTCGGATGCATGAGGCTTCCTCTTTTGGAAGACAAGGTTACGGTAGATGAAAAGGAAGCTGTAAGCATCATCCGCCATGCCATTGATGAAGGGGTAAATTATATTGATACCGCTTACCCGTATCACAACGGCACCAGCGAGCTGATTGTGAAGAAGGCTTTGGAAGACGGTTACCGGGACAAAGTCTATGTGGCGGATAAAAGTCCGATGTGGAAGTTAGAAAAAGAAAGTGATTTTGATGATATTCTGGAGGAGCAGCTTCAGAAGCTGGGAACGGATCACATTGATTTTTACCTCCTTCATGCCCTTAACAGGGAAAGATTTGAGGAGAAGGTGAAGAAATTCCATCTTCTGGATCACATGAAGGCTGCCAGAGGGGCAGGGAAGATCCGGCATCTGGGATTCTCCTTCCACGGTGATCTCCAGACCTTTAAGGATATTGTAGACTACACGGATCAGTGGGATTTCTGCCAGATTCAGTATAATTATATTAATCTGGATTACCAGGCAGGAGATGAGGGGCTTCACTATGCGGCAGACAGGGGGCTGGCTGTGATCGTCATGGAACCGCTTTTAGGCGGAAGGCTGGCCAATCTGTCTGATCATGTGGCACAGGCTTTCTCCAAAGATAAGACGGCAGTGGAGCATGCCTTTGATTTTTTGTGGAATCAGAAGGAGGTCAGTCTGCTTTTAAGCGGAATGGGAGCCAGGCAGCAGGTGGTGGATAACCTGGTTTATGCGGACAGAAGCAGCATCGGCATGTTGTCAGAAGAGGAGCTGGCAGCCTATGGAAAGGCAAAGGAGATCTATGACAGGATGTCCATGGTAGATTGCACCGGATGCGCCTACTGCATGCCCTGTCCCTTCGGCCTTGACATTCCGGAATTGTTTAAGACATACAATCTGTACGGGCTTCGGGGAAAGGAAGAGGCAAAGGCTGCGTACGAAAAATTCCAGGTGCGATCTGATGCATGCAGAAGCTGTCACAAGTGTGAGAAGGTCTGCCCTCAGAGCATCAGTGTCAGCCAGGTGATGAAGAAGATAGCAGAGCTTTTAGGATAACATGAAAGACACTTTGATCCGCAACAGGGGCAGGTGTGATTGGGAACAGTCATATCTGCCCCCTGCTTTTGCTGAACCGCCGGAAAAAATACCGGGGAAATATTGGCTGGGAACAAACGTATTGACTCTGACAGAAAGAAGGGGTATGATAGGTGATGTACTCTCGGAATCTCTCCTGCACCTGCCTTTGTGGCTGATTTTCCGTCATATGCACCGGGGATTAATCAACGTACGTTCCACGTACGCCTCATAAATTTATGCACATCTGACAAAAAATCATCTCACAAAATCAGGCACAGAGAGACTCCGAGAGTACAGGAAAAGGAGGAAACCAGGATGAAACGGCTTCTGATTGTTGTGGATATGCAGAATGATTTTATTGACGGAAGTTTAGGAACCAGTGAGGCGAAAGAGATCGTTCCCCGTGTGATTGAGAAGATAAAGGCCTACAAGGAACAGGGAGACGACGTGGTGTTCACCATGGATACCCATTTTGATGATTATCTGGAGACACTGGAAGGGAAAAATCTGCCGGTGGTTCACTGTGTCAGGGGAACAAAAGGGTGGGAGCTTCAGGAGGAGATAGGAGCCTTTTCGGGAGAGCGGTTTGAGAAGGTTACCTTCGGATGCTTAAAGTGTGCGAATTTTGCCGCCGGCCAGGGCTATGACTCTGTGGAGCTGGCAGGGCTGTGTACGGATATCTGTGTCATATCCAATGCCCTTCTGGTGAAGGCAGCCATGCCCTATACCCCGGTTCTGGTAGATGCCTCCTGCTGCGCCGGAGTGACGCCGGAAAGCCACAGGAATGCGCTGGAGGCCATGAAGATGTGTCAGATTCAGATTGTATAGGCTGCGGGAAAGCGAGAGGATAGAGGAATTGGAAGAGAAAGGGCAGAAAAAGAAGGGCTGGGAGATCAGGAAGACAAGGCCAGAGGATTTGGAAACAGTGATGGGTATCTATGCCCGTGCCAGAGTATTTATGGCGGAACACGGAAACCCCAGCCAGTGGGGGACATCCCGGCCTCCTAAAAGCGCTGTGGAAAAAGATATTGACAGCGGGGACAGCTATGTGTGTACGGTTGACGAAAAGATCGCTGCTGTTTTTTATTATCGGGTGGGGGAAGACCCTACCTACAGGGCGATTGAAGGCGGACAGTGGATGAACAGCCAGCCCTACGGTGTGGTCCATCGGATTGCCTCTGACGGCCAGACCAAAGGGGCAGGGTCCTTCTGCCTTAACTGGGCTTTTGCCCAGTGCGGCAATCTGAGGATTGATACCCACAGAGACAATGTGGTTATGCAGAAGGTGCTTGAGAAAAACGGATTTCAGTACTGCGGAATCATTTACTTAGAAGACGGTGATGAGAGGCTGGCTTACCAGCGCTGCGACATTTAAAAGCTGCGTGCTGCAATGCAGTGCGGAACATATTTTCTTTAAGGAGGAATTTTTAAAATGAAACGCTCAGAGATCAACAACGCATTAAAAGAGATGGAGGCTATGATTAAAGAGTACCGTTTTGCCCTGCCCCCATTCTGTGATTTTACGCCGGAGGAGTGGAAAGAGAAGAACCACGAGTTCGATGAGATCCGGGACAATATGCTGGGGTGGGATATTACAGATTACGGTCTGGGAAAATTTGATGAGGTGGGCTTCTCCCTGATTACTTTAAGAAATGGAAATCCCAAGATGAGTGAGAAGTATCCGAAGCCCTATGCGGAGAAGCTTCTCTACATCAAAGAGGGACAGATGGCGCCTATGCATTTCCACTGGTATAAGATGGAGGATATCATCAACAGAGGCGGCGGAAATGTGCTGATCCGGGTTTACAATTCCACCCCGGAAGGAGAGTTTGCAGATACAGACGTGACGGTTCATTGTGACGGGCGGGCTTATACGGTTCCGGCAGGGACACAGATCAAGCTGAAGCCAGGCCAGAGCATTACCGTATTCCAGAATATGTACCATGACTTTGAGCTGGAGCCGGGGACAGGCCCAGTGCTTTTGGGAGAGGTTTCCATGTGCAATGACGATGAGCATGACAACCGGTTTAAGGAGCCTATCGGCCGTTTTCCGGAGATCGAGGAGGACGAGGCACCTTACCGTCTGCTGTGCAACGAATATCCTGCGGCAAAATAGAGAGTCAGGAAAGGTTCGCCCGGAGAGGGAGCTATATTGCTTTCTTCCGGGCACACATGCGCTATAGGAAAAGCGCAGCAAGACTCTTTTAGAGGCGGGTATGTATACAGAAGGGAGTTTGCCATGGAAAATGAACTGAGAAAGACAGGCAATATAGAACAGTTAGCCTATATAAGGCAGGTAGAATATCTGGAAGGCCCGGCGAAGAATCTGAGAGGGTATCAGGTGAAAAACGGGATGCTGACATTTATGGCAGAGGCGGACAAATGCCTGGATCTGGCGGAGGTCTCCTACAAGGGTGTAAATATTTCATTTCTCTCGAAAAACGGTCTCACCAGCGGGGAGTACAGCAGGGCTTACGCCTATTCCAATAAAAGTGTTATGGGCGGAATGCTTTTTACCTGTGGAAATGACAATGTCGGGCCGGGAGACCTGGGAAGACAGCTTCCGGTTCACGGAAGCCTGCGGTTTACCTCTGCCTGCCATACCTCCTCGGAATGCTTTTTCGATGAGGCAGGAAAATACCATATGGTAATCAGCGGTGACATGGAGCCGGACGGGCTGTTTGAAGGCCATATAAGCTTAAAGAGAACCATTGAGACTGTGTATGGAAGTGGAAAGATTGCCATCACCGATCGGTTTGTCAACAAAGGATATACAAAAGAGCCCTGCATGCTTTTATATCACTGCAATTTTTCCTATCCGTTTCTGGATACCTGCTGTGAACTTCAGATAGACAGCGACAGGGCTGTGCTGAGGGAAGAGATGGGAATGCCTACGAAGCTGCCGTATGAGAAGATTGAGGAGCCGGTGGACGGAGGCGAAGAGCAGGTGTTTTTTCATCAGGCCCGGGGGGATGCGGATGGATGGGTTACAGTATCCGTGTATAATCCCAGACTGAATATCAGGGCAAAGCTTCGGTATAACAAAAGAGAGCTTCCCAACCTGATTCAATGGAAATCCATGGTTTCCGGAGATTACGCACTGGGGCTTGAGCCGGCCAACTGCCTGGTATTCGGACGTGCCTATGAGGAAGAGAAGGGGAGCCTTGTCTGCCTGAAGCCAGGAGAAGCAAAGGAGATTCGTCTGGAGCTGGAGCTGGAATAACAAAAAAATAAAACTGTTGTTTCAGCAGATTCCTCATCTGCTTTTACAACAGTTTTTTCATGCAGAAGATGGGAGTCGAACCCACAAGGTATTACTACCACACGGACCTGAACCGTGCGCGTCTGCCAATTCCGCCACTTCTGCATCTGCTTTTCCAACGCGCTTTATAATTATAGCACATCCTGGCAGATTGTCAACCGGATTTTTCTGTTTTTCCGGCAACTTTTTCCAAGCTTATCCAGGAGTTTTCCAGATTTTCCGGCTGAAGTTTTTCCGGACAGCTTGCCTGTGTTTGCCGGACAATCGCATCTTGCCTGTGTTTGCCGGACAATCCCACCTTGCCAGAGTCTGCCAGACAATCGCAGTTTACCTGGCTGAGCAGACAAACTCCGCAAACGGTATGTCTGCCCGGCCGCTTACTTACTCCTCCTGAAATACCTTCAGATACTCCCCGACAGACCGGCTCATTTCCTGGGAAAAATCGCTGTTGTACTTCCGGTTGCAGAATGCCTGAATCCAGCTCTGAAAGTCCCGTTCTTTGTAGTTTTTCCGGAACATGTCTTTTAGCTCCTGGCCGGACTTTCTCTGATATGTATTCTCGTGGACAATATCCTTCAGATCACAGCGTTCTGGCTTCTTTCTCTCTTTCTGCTGGTCAGTGGGATATCCGAACACCAGCATGGCAGCCGGAAATACGTAAGGAGGCAGATGCAGGATCTCCCGATGGGTTTCACATTGCTCCATCACATCGCCGATATAGCAGGAGCCGATCCCCAGGCTCTGGGCTGCAGTCACCGCATTCTGGGCGGCTATCACCGCGTCGGTCACAGCCAGCATCAGATCCCCCACAGCCGGTTTCCTGGGCTGGCAGCTTCCCTCAAGGTAAGCGTCATACCATTTCTGACAGTCAGCGCAGAAAATCAGAACCATATTTCCTTTGGCGATAAAGGGCTGATTGTCACAGGTCACCACCAGCTTATTCTTTAATTCCTGATCCGTAATATCCAAAATGGTGTATAACTGCTGATTTCCTGCTGTAGGCGCCTCCATAGCAGCCTGAAGAATCAGCCTTTTGTCTTCATATCTGATAGCCTGGTCTGTGTACACCCGGACAGATTTCCGCTCCAGCAATTCTTTTATTACCTGATTTTCCATAAGAGCCTCCTTTATATGGTTTAAAAACAATAGTATTGTATCATGCCCCCCATTACAAATCAACCTATATCCTGCTGCTTTAAAGCCAGCCGCCTGGCTTGCAGCCATTACGTGCATCTTCTCAGCTAATCAGCGCAGTGATTAGCTGGGGACTGAACGGACGATATTCTTCCACCGCTTTGTCAGGAAGAAGCTGAACATGACAACCATTCCGAAGATAAAGCTGATGGGATAGCAGGCCATCAGATAATTGCCGTCAATATAGCGTGCAATCAGATGGGCGGAGGGGATCCGCACTGCCCACAGCATAAGAATATTGACTACAGTGGGGAAACGGACTTCCCCAAGCCCGTTTGCAAAGCAGATAATGCCGTTGAAGATTGCGAAAGGCCAGGTCAGGGGAAGGACTACCTGGATATAATGTGCAGCGGACTCCAGGACGCCGGCATCCTGGGTAAACAGCCCCAGGATAGGACGGCAGAAGATGGTGACAGTGATTCCTGCCAGCCCTGTAATCAGCCCGGAGAAAAGGGGGATCTGCAAAGAGCCTTTCTTTAAGCGGGCGTAGTTTTCGGCTCCCAGATTCTGGCCGGAAAATGTGGTGGCGGCAGAAGAGAAGGAGTTGATGGCTACATTTGCCATGCCTGTCACTTTGGTGGCTACGGAGCAGGCTGCCATGAAAGTAGAGCCCTGGGAATTGATTAAGGACTGGACAAAAATATGGCCTACGGAATAGATAGAATTATTTAAACCCAGAGGCAGCCCTATCTGGACCATGCCAAGAAGTACCTTCTTGTCCAGCCGTCTGGGGACAGGGGAGAAGTCCAGCTCAGGATATTTCTTTTGTATGTAGACAATGCTGAAAAGCCAGGAAGCAAACATGGCGATGGCAGTGGCAAGAGCAGCCCCCGCCACATCCATTTTAAAGAATGCCACAAAGACAAAATCCAGGACAATATTTACCACACAGGATATCATAAGAAACAGAAGAGAAGAGCGGCTGTCTCCCACGCCCCGCAGAATACCGGCATTCATATTGTAGCCCATGTTTCCAAGGGTGCCCAAAAAGATGATGCGGATATAGGAAACAGCATAGCTCCAGGCATCGTCAGGAACCTGCATCAGTTTTAGAAGCAGAGGCCCGACAAACAGCCCTAAGACAGAGACCGGAATTGCGCACAGAAACAAAAATGAATTGGCGGTGGCGACCACTGTCTTTAAGCTGTCTTTGTCCCCTCTTCCCGTATACTGGGAGACCAGGATAGAAAGGCCGGTTCCAAAACCCAGGAAAATACATAGAAGCATCTCCACAGGCTGGGCGCTGGTGCCTACGGCCGCAAGAGATACGGGACCGCAGAAATTTCCGATTACAAGGGTATCGACGGTGCTGTACAGCTGCTGTAACACATTTCCAAGGCAGATAGGAAGTGCAAACAGCACTACCAGTTTCATAATAGAACCTTTTGTCATGTCGATGGACGAACCCATGATACTTTACCTGCTTTCGTTGTTATCAGTCGACGACGCCACCCCAGAGCCTGCTTTTGCAAAGCGAGGCTATCCCCTCCCCTCTTTGCCTTGCAGCTGAAAATTTATCCTGGGCAAAACATATGGCTAATTGGTGTGGGTCATCGAATGTATGTCCTCTCATAGTACTTCAACATGACAGAAAATGCAACCGGAAATTCAGCTAATCTTCCTGCTAATTTTCCCGGTACTTTTATCGATCAGTCATATAGCTGTTTAGCCTTTTCTGCCAACTGCAGGAATTCTTTTTTATAATCATCTGTATGGGCATGGATACAGGGCTCTGCCAGGGCCAGGACTGTGTCGTAGGTGGCGTTGCCTTTGTACTCGCTGTTGCGCAGTACCATGCCAAACTCCGCCACTGCAGCGGCAAAGGAGAGGTTTTCGGAAAGCTCCCTGGTGTAGCTGCCGGATTCTACCGGATAGGTGAGGAGGGTGCTTTTATTGCCGTTGGGTGCTTTGTAGCGCAGGCTGACAGTGAGAAGTTCAGTACTGTCTGACACATCGGCGGGAGCCTGGTATTTTAGCTGGGAATCGGAGGTGCCTTCGCTTTGAGCCGGAATGATTTCATAGAGGGCGGTCACACAGTGGCCGGAACCGATTTCGCCGGCGTCTACTTTGTCATCATTGAAATCTTCCTGGTTTAAAAGCCGGTTTTCATATCCGATGAGGCGGTATCCGGACACATACCTGGGATTGAATTCCACCTGGATTTTTACATCCTTTGCCACAGTGACCAGGGTGCCGCCCATCTCGTCCACCAGAACCTTTTTGGCCTCAAAAATACTGTCGATATAATTGTAGTTTCCGTCGCCGTTGTCTGCCAGGGCTTCCATTTTATTATCCTTTAGATTGCCTGTGCCCACACCGATAACAGACAGATGGACGCCGTCCTTTTTCTTCTCCTGAATCAGGCGGGTCAGCTCTCCCTCGCTGCTGATTCCCACATTTAAATCTCCGTCTGTAGCCAGAATCACCCGGTTGTTGCCGCCGGAAATATAATTTTTCCTGGCCAGTTCGTATGCCTTCTCGATGCCGGCAGCGCCTGCGGTGGAGCCCCCTGCTTCCAGGTCATCAAGGGCGGCGGCGATTCTGGCGGTCTGATCGCCGGGGACACCGTCTAAAACCACGGATTCATATCCGGCATAGGTGACGATGGACACCCGGTCCTTTTGGGTCAGATTCTCGGCCAGCATGGTAAAAGACTTCTGTACCAGAGGCAGCTTATCGTCAGAATACATGGAACCGGAGATATCCAGAAGGAATACCAGGTTGGACGGGGGGCGGCGGGAGAAATCGATCTCTTTGGCCTGCAGCCCGATAAGCAGAAGGCGGTTGTCTTCGTTCCAGGGGCAGTCTGAATACTCTGTGGTTACGGAAAACGGATCCCCGTTTTCAGGCTCCGGGTAGTCATAGCTGAAATAGTTTAGCATTTCTTCGATCCGCACGGCATCAGCGGGAATTTGCTGGCCGGAATTAATATAGCGGCGGAGATTGCTGTAGGAAGCCGTGTCAACATCTACGGAGAAGGTGGACAAAGGCTCTTTTACAGTGGTTTTATATCCGTTTTCGGAAATGTAATTGTATTCTTCTGTGTTAAAGTCCCCGCCGCCGTAAGCGGCCTGATATTTCATGGACATGGAAGAATCACCGTTGACGGCAGAGGCGTCTGCCTCGCCTGCCTCAAAATACATGCCGTCGAAAGCAGCGGCGGTTTCCGCCCAGGTTTCGGCTGCTGCTTCTGTCTGGAAGCTCTTTTGGGCAGGGCTTCCACTGGATGAGCTTCCGGAGCTTGCAGAAGGGCCGGCCCCGCAGCCTGCAAGGAGGGCAGCGGATGTAAGTACACATAAGATCTGTTGCAGACATCTAAGATTTTTTTTCATAATTTTCCTCCATTCTTTGCATGTTTTATATGCGTATCATACCCTCAGAGTATGGGGTACAGACCGATATGGGCTTTTTTGGCGGCAGTCAGATATCCTTGCTGCCGTATGCCATAATCAGCGAAATAAAGTCTGAGAGAAAGTCCTCATCTTCTCTTAAAAGCATTCTGTCATAATAGAAATCATTGGCCCCCTCTGAATCTCCGATAACCACAAAAGTACGGGCATCTGTCAGGCTGGTGTAGCCGGAATGGAATAAATAGGATCCGTTTCCTGTTACCTGTACCTGGGGGGCAAAGGGGAAGAGAAGCTCCCAGCCATCCGCCTGCTTTTTTAGAGGAAGCAGGTAGGAGGATCCGGCCTGCAGCTGGTACAGGATTTGGTGGTCGCCGCCCTTAGCCCCTATGACAGGGCTTTTTACGGTGACGGATTCCAGGTCTGAGGTGTAGTCCTGGGAATAGCAGACCGAATCCAGGCGGATGTCATATACAAGAGATGCCGGCTGCTGTGGAGAGCCTGCCTCCAAAGACACAGCTGTAACGGTTCCAAGGCACAAAAGCTCCGTGTCTCCCAGTATATCTTCTGAAAAATACAGGGTGTCTTCCGGCAGTGTTACGGCCTGGGCCGGAAGGGGGAGGGAGGTGTAGTCTGCCAAATCCAGCTGGCTGTAACGGATGACACCGGCGGAAACCGGAGGTGCGACAGATGCAGAATTGCTGTCTTCATTAACAGCCGCGGTCTCCTGCGCTGCCATAGTATTTTCGTAGACAGCGGCGGTGGTTTCCGGCGCCATCCCTGCTTCAGCCTCCACACCGCCGGAAATTTCCATATCTGTTTCCATCTGTTTTCTCACAGGAAAGAGGGTAGGGAACCATGGGCTGGCTATAATCAGTAAAAATACGGCGGCTATGGATGCGGCAGTGCCAAAGGCCATCCATTTGTAAATAGTGGGGTAAGCATATCCCTTATTCTCAGGCACAGTGCTCTTTTCTTCTGCTTCATCCTGGCACAAAACCCGTTCCGGGTGTTCACTTAAATTTCCTTCAATGCGGGACCAAAGATCCGGTGCGGCCTGCTGCATCAAATCTTTATATTCCTGTTCTAATGATGATGTTTGTTTCACAGCTGCACCTCCTTTAGCTTCTCCATAGCTGTCCGATAGCGCCAGGCTACGGTTCCCGGAGGTTTTTTCAATATTTTTGCGATCTCACGGAAGGTCAGCTCCCCCATGATTTTCAGGTTGACAATTTGTCGTTCCTCCTTTTTCAGTGTCAGCAGTGCCTGTTCAAGGCTAAGCTTCTGGCAGATGTTTTCTTCGGCGGAAGCTTTCTCCTGCAGATAATCCGGAATCTCTGCAGCAGGTGTCTCATGGCTTTTCTTCCGCAGATAATCGATAGCCATGTTCCGTGCAATGGTGATCATCCATGCCCGGTGTCCCTTTAAAGGCCTGTATGTACCCGCAATATCCCACAGACGGATGAAGAATTCGGAAGTAATGTCCTCCGCATCCTCACGGCTTTTTACCATGTCCGAGACGACGGAAAAAATCATGGGGCAGTAGGCCTCATATATGTCTTTCAGACCGCTTCGGTCATTTTGAAGGATGAGACGGATATTTTGCTGAAACTGTTGGTCGTTCATGGCAGTGCCCTCTTTCGCTTTGGCCTTGTACTTACTATACGTTTCAAGGCCGGGAAATTTATGGTAAAATAAAATATTTTCTAAAATATTTTTAAAATATTATACTTGAAATTTCAGGGGCGGACAAGAGGGTTGAACCCGAAGATGGATTGTGATAAGATTTCTGTATTACAGATGTATTTTCTTGAAAATCCCCAAGTTTCGGATATACATACATGCTATCAGGAGGAACGGGGATGTGAGAAGTTGTATTACGGAAATCGGACAGGGGGAATACTGGTGGAGAAAGTACTGGGGAGATGACATGTCCGGATTCTGGAATATCCATGTCTGTTATAGCAACCAAGTTCACATAGACGGAAGCCGGATTATGAGATGCGGCGCCCACGGCCCCAGTACCGACGGGATCAGCCGTGCCTTTCAGATAGAGGGCCTCGGGATGAGAAGAATGATGTGTATGATAACCGGTAGGGTGAAAGTAAGGGTGTATTGAAAGAATGGGTCAGGAGAGGAAACAGGGTGAAGGAATTTAATGTGACGGCTAATTGCAGGCCGGGTGAACATTATATGGTGTGTATAGATGAACGGCTGGCGAAGATTAAAAAAATGGTGGACGATGGGAAATATTTTACCGTCAACCGGGCAAGTCAGTATGGGAAGACTACCACACTGCGTCTGCTGAGCCGTTATCTGGAAATGGATTATTATGTGGTTTCTATGGATTTTCAGAAATTCGGAGATTCACAGTTTAACAATGAAAATGTTTTTTCCATTGCCTTTGCCCACTCGTTTCTTCGCTTTTTTAGAAGGAACAATTCAGGTGTTTCTTGATTTTCTTGCTCAGCTTCGGGCTTATTATATTGACAGGGATGTCCAGCCCACATTTCAGTCAGTTATTCTGGCAGGGATTTATGATGTTAAGAACTTAAAACGAAAGATTCGCAAGGATGAGGAGCATAAGGTAAACAGTCCGTGGAATATCGCTTCTGATTTTAAGGTTGACATGAGTTTTTCTAAAAAAGATATACAGGGAATGCTTAAAGAATATGAAGATGATTATTACACGGGAATGGATATGGAAGAGTTATCCGGGCTTTTATATGATTATACATCGGGTTACCCGTTTCTTGTATCACGGCTGTGCAAGCTGATGGATGAAGAGGTCAGCAGGGAGGATGGCTTTGCATCAAAAAGTGCCGCATGGACCAACAGAGGATTCCATGAAGCCGTCCGTATGATTTTACTGGAAAAAAATACTCTATTTGAGTCTTTGGTCGGGAAGCTGACAGATTATCCGGAATTGAATGAAATAATTCGGACGCTGCTTTTTACCGGAAAAACCATATCCTACAATGCAGATAATCCGGCAGTTGATATAGCAGAAATGTTTGGATTTATCAGGAACCATAACAGGAAAATACAGGTTGCCAACCGCATATTTGAGACGCGTCTTTACAATCTGTATTTATCAGAAGAAGAGCTTAGGAATGATGAAATATTAAAAGCTGTCTAGAAGATAAAAATCAGTTTATCAGCCTTCGATGAGGATCGGAGGCTTTTATAATGGAAGAAATTGCTTCTGAGGCTTTAAGCATTCCGGGAGAATTTTGTTGACAAAGGCTTATTTTAAGGGAATTTCAGGTGTGAAAATTTTTTCTCATAATGTATAGGTTTTGAGAAAAATTTTCCATGGTATAAAATTACTAGAAAAAGGAATTAATTTTCTTGATTTTTTGACGATAATATAATAGAATGTATGTGTTTTTATGCTTTATATTTCATTCTCAAAACCTATACATTTTGAGAATAAAGCCATTAGAATTCCTGCTCTTATCTAAAGACAGAGGGAAACAAGACATGCCGAAAGACAAGTTGTGCAAGACCGTCCATCAGTACAGCAAAGGCCCGGTTCCGGAGGAGGACATGCAGAGGCTTCTGGAAATCGCAGAGGATTACAAGGCTGTAAAGAACTATGTATACACTCGTTTTGGAGGGATCAAAAGTCTGGCAAAGCTTTATCCTGGCTATACGGTACAGAATGAGATGACAGCCAGCGGCCTTCGGGAGCGACTGAATATGCCTTCCGTATATTTCTATCTGGCAGTATTTGATGCCCTGGGAGACATAAAAGGCCAGTGGGGCAGGACGAAATCGGCGGTGCTTAAAAATGTGAACAGGCATGAGAAGCTGACAGTGGAAGAGAAGCACTATCTCAGATTTCTTCTCCGTGTCAACAATGCATTCGAGGCTGCGCTGAATCATTCATCCTTAAAACTGCCTAAGGGTATGCAGAGGCAGTACGATTCCCTTGCGTCCCAGGTGGATGTAAGCAGGCTGGAGAGTTACCTTGGCCGTCAGGTGAGAAAGCTTCATATTACACTTCATACGGAGGCTGCTGCAGGCTTTTCCATTGCAGAGCGGGCCTACCGCTACGGCGACCATGGCATCTACATTTCCATAAAAGAGAAAAGGAAGCGGATCTTCGTCCCTCTTACAGACAGCAACAGCTACACAAGGCAGCTGTATGTCTGCCTGTTCCCCGAAGAAAAAAGGATAGAGATAAAGGTTCCGGTAGATGTTACGGCCAAAAGGCACCGGGATTACAAAGGCCGGGTAGGCATTTCCCTGGGGATGATGACTATGCTTACGACAGATGAGGGCCACCGGTACGGGGAAGAATACGGAGTTTATCAAACCCGGCTTTCAGACTGGATGGCAGAACAGGGGAAGACATACAACCAGAATCGGGAAGCCAATCCGGGCAGGAAGAAATACTTTGCCAACAAAAAGAGACAGGAAGACCGGCTCCATAGCTACATCAATCAGGAATTGAACCGGTTTCTGCGGACAGAGAAGCCGGAGATTATCTATCTCCCAAAGCTTCCCCCGTCGAAGGCCTCCGGACCTGTAAGGAAGATGAATCATTATCTGACTATGTGGCAGCGGGGATATATACAAAACCGCCTGGTGCTAAAATGCAGGGAACAGTCTGTACAGCTGGTGGAGGTTCTGGGGAAGGACATCAGCAACCAGTGCAGCTGCTGCGGAGCGTTGGGAAAAAAGAAAGACCAGTTATTTTTCTGTCCCCAGTGCGGTTATCAAACCGACCAGAAAAGAAATGCGGCTCAGAATGCAAGGAAGCGGGGCGAAGAGCAGTGCGGAGATTGATGTGAAGAACATCATAGAATAAAAACTACATGAGGGCTAAAACAAAAGCACGTACGAAAGTCCAGAACGTAAATGCACAAAAAATGCACAAAAACGCAGATAAGGCTGGAAATAAGAGCGGTCTTTATTATGAATCATACGAACAGATGACCGGATAAATGAATGTGACAGATGTTCATTTTACCAACAGGACCGGAGCGTTTGTTCATGAGATACCCTTGGAGCAGATGCCTTTGTTTTCATCGGAAACATGAGGCCGGATGCATGAAAAGGGATAAAAATAAGTACGGCATTAGAAGGCAGAAGCGATTGAAACTGCGTATTGGGTATGCCAGGACCCTGGGAACATAATTCCTTGCGGATTATGATGTACCAGGGAGCGAAGCAGCATGGTCTGCATCACCTGCAGGGGTGACCAATATATCATATTATATTTAGTGAAATAATGTAAAAGGAACAGGGAAAGGCCGAAAGGTTATGAGAAAAGCACAGAGAAAACAGGCGGACGAGATCATCAGGCTCCTTAGCCATGTTCATGAGGGAATAAAGAATGCCATAGCAGCCGGACAGTACGACAAAGCCATGGAACTGCTGGCTCAGTGTCAGGAAAGCGCCATTGAACTGGGGCAGGCCATTGAAGAGACAGAGGGAGAAGGTTTTGTGACCGTTTCGTTTCTGGAGAATTACTGCGAAGCGGTGTATCAGGTATATGCGCTGGCTAACCAGAAACAAAGCATGAGTGCCAATCGAATTTATAAAAACCTGAAAAAAGCCCTGATCCAGGTAGAAAACAGTGTAAAAAATGATATCAAAATCCGCACCGAGGCAGTATTCCTTCCATATAAAGCGTCCATGTGGGATTCTTTGGAGAGCGTGTGGAAAGCCGCCGATGAAGATCCGGACTGCGATGCCTATGTGATTCCTATTCCGTATTATGACAGGAATCCGGACGGAAGCTTTCGGGAAGAACATTATGAAGGCGATTTATACCCGGATTACGTTCCGGTGACCAGGTATGACGAATATGATTTTGAAGAACGCCGGCCGGATATGATATTTATACATAATCCATATGATAATAACAACTATGTGACCAGCGTGCATCCGTTTTTTTATTCGGAGAATCTGAAGAAATATACAGATAAATTGGTGTATATACCTTATTTTATATTGCAGGAGATAGAACCGGATAATAAAGCGGCAACAGAAGGGGTGGTCAGTTACTGTGTTGTCCCGGGTGTACTGAATGCAGATAAAGTGATCGTGCAGTCTGAAAAAATGCGTCAGGTGTACATCAATGTATTGATGGAACATACAGAGGGCGGAACCAGAAAGTACTGGGAAGAGAAGATACTGGGGCTGGGATCGCCGAAAGTAGATAAGGTGCTTAGTACAGAAAAAAATGATTTGAATATTCCCGAAGAATGGCTGAAGATTTTGGAGAAGACGGACGGGAGCTGGAAGAAGATTATCTTTTATAATACCGGAATTACAGGACTGCTGAAAAATGATGAGAAGATGCTTCGGAAGATGAAAGATGTGTTCCGGGTGTTTAAGGAAAATCAGGATGAAGTGGCGCTTCTGTGGAGGCCCCATCCGTTGATAAAAGCCACCATTGAGAGCATGAGGCCGCAGCTGTGGGAAGAGTACCGAAAGATTGTGGAGGAGTACCGTAGGGAAGGCTGGGGAATCTATGATGACTCGGCGGATATGGACAGGGCCATTGCATTGTGTGACGGGTATTATGGAGATCACAGTTCGCTGGTGAGGCTGTGCCAGGAGGCGGGGAAGCCGGTGATGATACAGAATATGGAAGTATTACTATAAAACTCCGCCGCCGAATAGGCGGCATGAATTCAGGTATGCCAGGTGTGCCCGCTAGACTTTCATGGGTGGTGGTGCAACCCGCCCGCCGGGCGCACGGAGGTTTACTGTGAAAGTCACGAATCCTTACGGTGGGTCTGCGCACCTGCTGCACTGACCGTACGACGCGCCTAAATGCCCGTTTTTGGCATTTTGTGTGCATCCCCCGGAGGTTCACAGGAACTCCCTTTCATTCATGGTGACGCCGGAAAAGTGGCATGGGGGGTACTATGAAAGTCCCGCCACCGGGCGCGTGGAGGTTTACTGTAAAAGTCTCAAATTCTTATTGTTGGGCTGTGCATCTGTTGCGTTGTTCGTATGGCGCACTAGAACTATAAAAATGTAAAGAAAGACAGTTTATAATAATGAAAACTTCAAATTATATATGCAGAAATTTTCTGATGAATGTTTATAGTTTTGCATCTTGCTGTGATACTGAAAATACTTACCTTGCTAATGCATGTGATGATACGATTTTTGTTGTCGATAATCGTAGCAAAAAGATTATCGCCAATATTGAATTAAGCGACCAAAATTTAAGTTTCAGTACTTCGGAATTACATGTAACAGAAGATAAAATTATTGCAGTACCATACTATAGCAATAGAATATCTGTGATTGAAAAAAACAGCTGTAAAGTTACGAATATGGAAATTGAAAGAGGAGAGAGACCTGTAGCATTTTATGCATGTAAGGTAAAAAATGAATTATGGCTTCTGCCGCAAATGACATGTTCCAATATGTATGTGTTAAATCTCAACAATCTTTTGCTTCGGACACATGAATCTGTATTTATGCAAAATATATTAGAAGAAAAATATAGTAGTGAATTTGGACATACGGTATTTTCGAAACCTTTATATATAGAGGGTAGTATATGGTTTATAGTCAGAAAGGATAATAAATTAATTGAGTATGTGATAAAAGATAGAAAATGGGAGATATACATTGTACCGTTTGGCATTATTAATGTTACTTGTGACGGGAAAGAGTTATGGTTGTTATCGGATAAATTAGAGTTGTATACTTGGAGGAAGAGTACCGGAGTTACAAAAGAATTAGATATAAGAAGAGAATTGAATTGCAGTGTGGAAAAGCGGATAGATTTTGAAGCCATGTTTTATGAAGACGGATGTATTTATTGTCTTCCGTATACTTCGGATACATTGTGCATTTATGATATTAATGAGAAAAAGGTAAAATCGATTTTAATAGATAACAAAGAAGGCGGCAGGATATGTGACTATTATATTTGCAGTGACGGATGCCTGTATATAGGTTCAGCGTGGCATGACAAGATGATAGAGATCGATCTGGCGTTATCACAGGTAAATGGGCGGGAATGGAATATTCCGGCGGAGATATATGAAAGAATAATGGAACGAAACCGAATCATCGATGAAGATAAACTTCCGCTGGTGTTATTCCTGGATACACTCAAGAAAAGAGATAATCTGAATGACCACGCTGATGAAGTGGGGAATGTTGTTTATTTGAAAATAAAGGGATAAAAATATGTATAATTCAGTAATAAGGTATTTAGACGGTTTTTGCTGTTGTGATATCGCGATAGAAACTGAAAAGAGAAAAGTAACATATAAAGAATATAGATCGCTTTCAAGAAAGATAGGAACCTATATTTTAGATAAAATAGAAGAAAAAAGAAATAATCCTATAGCTGTATATATACCAAAAGATGAAAGAGCTTTAGAAGCATATATGGGTATCTTGTACAGCGGAAATTATTACTGTCCTATTCCGTATAATTCTCCAGATGAACGCGCAAGACAAATGCTCAAAATACTTAAGCACCCTTACATAATAACTACAAAGGAAGAGGAAGAATACGTTTTGAGTTGGGGGGGTAATAAAGAAACTATTATTATATATGAGGAAGCCATAGCCTGCGATGAGGACATTAAAAGAATACAAAATACAGTAAATCAGGTTATAAATTGTGATCCGGCTTATTTGCTTTTTACATCAGGATCCACAGGAATTCCGAAAGGTGTCGTAATCTCACACGGAGCTATTATGGACAGGATTACCTGGATGGCAGATACATTTGGAATCAACGACAAGAATGTTCTGGCTAACCAGGCACCGTTTCATTTTGACGCGTCGATGCCTGATATATATTTAAACATAATTGCAAAGGCTAAATTGATAATAGCACCTGAGAATCTGTCTCTTTTTCCATTGGAGTTATTAAGCTATTTAGCAGAAAGAAATGTTAACACATTGATTTGGGTGCCGTCCGCTCTGATTAATCTGACTCATAAGAATGTAATTCAGAAATGCAAGTTGAAGGAATTAAAATTAGTGATTTTTTGTGGTGAAGTCATGCCAACAAAGTATTTAAATCGTATCCGGGACGTTTACGAGAATACTTTGTTCGTGAATATGTATGGACCAACGGAAGCAGCATATGCATGTACCTATAAAATTGTAAAGAGAACCTATACAGACCAGGAAGTATTACCAATAGGATCTGCCTGTGGAAATACAGAAGTATTTTTGCTGGACGATGATAATCATACGATTGTGGAAGAAAACGTACAGGGAGAAATATGTGTAAGAGGTTTAAGCGTTGCGTTGGGATACTATAATGATTCAGAGCATTTGGCTTTTCAAAATAATATAAGAAATGAATGTTTTTATACTAGGGTATATAGAACAGGAGATATAGGATATTGGAACTCACACAAAGAGCTTATGTATGTGGGTAGGAAAGATTCACAGATAAAGCTGAGAGGGTATCGAATCGAACTTGGGGAAATCGAGACCGCCGTTTTGAGTATGGGTTCGATCCAATATGCATGTGTCTTATACGATAGTGTTCGGCAAAAGATTGTCCTTTTTTATGAAAGTAATGACAGTACGTGTGACAAAAAACTAATTGTGCAGGAAATACAAAGTATATTGCCTAAATACATGTATCCCCAGGAATATATAAAATTAGAGAAAATGCCTTTTAATATGAATGGGAAAATAGATAGAATAAGATTAAAAAAAATGATAGCAGAAGGTGTATAAATGGAAGATACAATCAAAAAAATACTTTCAGAGATAGTTCCGGAGTTTGATGAATATTCGGGGAACGATATGATAAAAGACGGGCTGTTGGATTCCATGCAGATTCTGGAAATAATAGCAGAGGTCGAAGAGGAGTTTAAGATAGAAATTCCCGCGGAAGAAATGGTTGGAGATAATTTCAGATCCGTCCAAGCAATTAAAAATATTATAATTAGATTGTGAAATAACATGGACAAGAATATTTTTAGCAAGCGTATAGTGATCTATGGGACAGGAAATACAGGAAGATTATTTTTTGAAAAATACAAAGATGAATTAAATATATATGCATGTACAAACAGTGAGAAAGAGGTTGAGTCATTTGATAGCCGTATACAGCCGATTTCTTATCAGGATATTGATATCAAAAAAGACTTATTGGTAGTTTGCAGCATATATTATGAAGAAATCAGAAGAATTTTGTTATTGGATGGTTTAAAGCCATACATTGATTTTATAAAGTGGGATATTTTCGAAGAACTATATCGACACTTAAAGTATAATAATCAGTTAATGGTTCTTGTGGGGCAGTGTGAGATAAACGAAATAAGGACAGTGCTTTCTCAAATACCAAGTGCTGTGTCTGCCTATTCTATTATTTATTTTGATGAAAGAAAAGTATGCAGTCATGGAGATAAATTTTCTTTAGAAGACTATTATGATTGCCAGGGGGTACTATGTCTGGCAGATATTTTTGTACAGCCTGCTGTGTTCAGTGAACAGAGTGTAAAGGGATTTGGTATATTGCATAATCAGTTAAAGAGTCGATGTAGAATTTTTAAAATATCCTTATTTGATTTTGACAGTTATTGGGCACAGGATATTGATAAGAGACGTAGTTTGAGTAAATTTTATATGACGGTACCAAACAAGAAGCTGTCAGCATATGCAAACAGAGATCAATGTGTTGAAACTATGGTAGAGGCAGGAATTCCTGTAAAAAAGATTTTAACACGAATCAAAGATACAACCTTTTTTGAAAAAGATACGGTTATAAAAAACCACAATAAGACAATAAAAAGAGCAGATTTAACAGACCGGGTGTCAGATGTGAAAATTTCTGATTTTATAATTGATATGTATAAAAAAGAAAAATTATTCCGTGACCGGGGACATTTTAATCAGATTTTGCTATACGAATATGTGAAAAGGTTTCTGTGGAAATTAGGGATTTTAGCTGATGATAAAGAAGTCCAAAGGGTTGATACAGATTTTTTATTTGAAGGTGTAAACGAGCTGCCTATTTATCCAAGTACAGCTGCCTGGCTGAAGCTGGAATGGGTAGATAAGACTACAAAATACAGAATGATAAATTATAAAGGAATCCGGGATGTTACCTTTGATGTGTATATGGAGGAATTAATTCTATATTATAAGAGTGTGTATGAACTATTGAAAATGTGTTGATAAGATCATGGAACTATAGAGTATAGAACAGATAAGCTATATTTGCAGAGTCATATTGGCGGTAACTATTAGGGAGATATGAAAATGAAAAAAGTATTAGCCATAATTCCGGCCAGGAGCGGTTCAAAAACAGTAATAAATAAAAACATAAGATTAATGGCTGGTAAGCCTATGATGGCTTATTCTATTGATCATGCTTTAAGATCAGAATATATAAACAGAGTTATCGTAAGTACAGATAGTGAAGAGTATAGAAGAATAGCATTGGAATACGGAGCTGAAGCTCCGTTTCTCAGGCCAAAAGAACTTGCAGGAGATTCATCCTTAGATATTGAAGTGTTTGAACACGCACTGGAATTTTTAAGAGAGATGGAAGGCTACATTCCTGATATAGTAGTTCATCTTCGACCCACATATCCTGTGAGAAATGTGAAAGATATTGATAATACAATAAGGATACTTCTGGAGAATGAAACTATAGATTCTGTAAGATGTATTACGAAAACAGAAAATACCCCCTACAAAATGTGGAAAAAGGAAGATGATGGTAAACTGATTCCATTACTAAATGACATTGTGGAGGCATACAATATGCCGAGACAGCAATTACCAGTGATATATATCCAAAACGCGTGCATTGATGTTATAAGGACAGATACTATTGTAAATAAACATTCTATGACAGGTGAGAATATATATGGCTATGAGATGAAAGAGAATGTGGATATTGATACAGAAGAAGAGTTTATAAGGGCAGAACAAATCATACGGTGTAAAAACGGAACAAACACTTATGTCATAGATATCGATGGTGTGATTGCCAAATATAATGCAAGCTTAAACTATGAAGAATCAAAGCCAAATTTTGAAATGATAAACCTGATTAATAAAATTTATGATATGGGAAATGAGATTATTTTATTTACAGCCAGGGGATATAAAACAGGAAAAGACTGGAAAGAGGTAACTGAAAACCAGATGAGGCAATGGGGAGTAAAGTATTCAAAATTATTATTCAATAAGCCCAGTGCCGATTTTTATTTAGATGACCATAATATTTCCCTGAGACAGATAAAACAAATTTGGAGTAGAGAGGGATAATTATGAAAGTACTACTTATTGCTTACGATAATGATAGTCATGTATCATATTTTCCGCTTGGGTTAGCCTATATAGCATCCGCCTTATTAAGCATTGGAATGGAAGTTAAGATATATGAACAAAATATTTATCATTATACGGAAGAAGAATTAAAAGATTACCTGGAGCAGAATCACTTTGACGCAGTGGGAATAGGAGGGTGCGGAGGATATTACCAATACAGAAAGATAAAGAAAATAGCAAAAGCAATTTGTGAAGTGGAAGACAGACCCTTTTTCTGGATGGGGGGGCATTTGCCGACTCCTGAGCCAGAATATTTTTTAAGGAATTTTGGTGCAGATGTAGTAGTTATGGGAGAAGGAGAAGAAACCTGCAAAGAACTTTTACAAGCATACAATAGTAATAAAGATTTCTTAAATATTAAAGGGATCGCATATCTGAATAAAAATGGAGACTACATCCAAAATGAGAGAAGAGAATTGATTAAAGAGGTTGACTCTATACCATATCCGGCATGGGATTTGTTCACGATGGAGCATTATGTCCTGTATCCCAGGCCGAATGCCAGCCGAAGTGACAGATGCCTTCAAATGCTTAGCGGAAGAGGATGTCCGTTCCATTGTAACTTTTGTTATAGAATGGATGCAGGGTTCAGACCTCGTTCCGTTCAAAGTATTATAGATGAAATAAAGGTATTAAAAGAAAGATTCCATGTCAATTATATAATTTTTGATGATGAGCTTTTAATGTCATCTGTAAAAAGAACCATGGAGATTTCACAGGCTATTATTGATAATAAGCTGAATATTAAATTCTGGTGTGAGGGAAGGCTTAATTATGCAAGCAAGGATATACACATGCTGGAAAAAATGAGAGAGGCAGGATGTGTTTTTATTAATTATGGAATAGAGTCTATGGATGATGATGCTCTACAGAAGATGCATAAAAACCTTACTACGGAGATGATCATACAGGGAATAGAAAATACATTAAAAGCAGGTATTTCTCCAGGGTTAAATATTATTTTTGGAAATTTAGATGAAGATATGGATGTACTTAAGAGGGATGTGGAGTTTTTGCTTAAATACGATGATGGAGCCCAGATAAGAACCATACGTCCGGTTACCCCATATCCGGGAACCGAGTTATATGAAATTGCACGGCAGAGAGGATTAATAAAAAATATTGAGGATTTCTATGAAAATAAGCATTCGAACTCGGATCTATTAACATGTAATTTTACTAAGATGACAGATGAGGAATTTTACAGTGCCCTTGATTGGGCTAACGGCGTATTGCTGGATAATTATATAAAGCGGGTAAAGGATCAAAACAAGCTCTGTCTGACAGAGTTATACGAAAAACATAACAGTAACTTCAGAGGCTTCAGGCCTGTATAATTTTGGATGTATTGTGTGAGGTACATATGGAAAATATATTGAATGATTTATTTATTTTTGAAATGGCAAATAATCATCAGGGCAGTGTAGAACATGGAATAAGAATTATAAAAGAAATGGGAAAAATTGCACGTCAATGTAATATAAAGGCTGCGGTAAAATTGCAGTATAGAAATCTTGATAGCTTTATACATCCTGATTATAAAGGAAATACGGATGTCAAGCATATAAAAAGATTTGAAAGTACAAAACTTACATATGAGCAGTTCTGCGAATTGGTGGATACTATTAGGGAAGAAGGCCTTATACCAATATCAACGCCTTTTGATGAAACGGGGGTCGAGTGGTGTGTATGCCAGGGGCTGGAGATTATAAAAATCGCCAGCTGCAGTTCAATGGACTGGCCTCTTTTGAATAAAGCAGCCCTGACACACAAGCCATTAATAGTTTCCACGGGCGGAAAAACTATATCGGATATTGACAAGATATACAGCTTTTTAATACACCGAAATGTTCAGTTTGCATTTATGCATTGTGTTGCAGAATATCCCACACCTGAAAGCCATATTCAACTAGATTTTATAGATAAAATGAAAAAAAGGTATTACAAGATTCCTGTCGGTTATTCAGGTCATGAAGCGCCAGATAATGTATTGATACCAAGTCTGGCAGCGGCAAAGGGAGTAAGGCTGTTTGAGCGGCATGTAGGTGTTGGTACAGATAAAATAACACTGAATCCTTATACGATGAATCCAAAGCAGACATGTAGCTGGGTTGAGGCGATTCAGCGGTCTCACAGTATATGTAATTTACAGGAGCGAGGAGAAAAACACATATCACAGGGAGAAATGGATTCTTTAAGATCCCTTATAAGGGGATGTTATGCCAAGAAACATATGGAAATAAATGAGACCCTGGACAAAGAAAAGGTTTTTTTTGCAATGCCATGTCTTGAAGATCAGATGAGCAGCGGCGATTTTTACGATGGGTGTGTATGTACAAAAGAATACAAAGAGAATGATCCAATTTTTGAGCGAAAGAAATACACGGATGTGAGTATAGCCAGAAGTGTGATACATGAAGTCAAAGGTATGTTATATGAGGCTGGAATTATATTAAATTGTGATATTGAGGTAGAACTTTCCCATCATTATGGTATCAGACAGATCCGAAAATTTGGGGCAGTTATTATTAATGTTATTAACCGCGAATACTGCAAAAAAATTATTATTGTATTACCTGGACAATTACATCCCAGACATATGCATAAAAAGAAGGAAGAGACATTTCAGGTTCTTTATGGAAACATGGAACTTGAGTTAGAAAATGAAAAAAAGACGTTATCTGCCGGAAATATCCAGACAATTTTCAGAGGACAGATGCATTCATTCAGTTCGGAACACGGGGTAATATTTGAGGAAATTTCAACGACGCATATAAAAAACGATTCCTATTATGAAGATACACAAAACATTTTGCAAGATCCCATGGAAAGAAAGACCTATATTAAAAATTGGTAGGAGATGATTCGAATATGGATACTACGATATATTTGTTCGAAAAATTCCTTGACATTGAAGATAGCCATGATTTTTTTGAGACAGAGATTAATCATATAAAAATATGGCAATACATCCGGTTTTCATATTGCTCCAAGCTTTTAGAAGAGCTTACAGGGATTGTAACTGCAAATAAGAATGTAAATCTTGTTCAACATGAGAAGAATAAGCCAGATAAAAAAGAGTGGATAAGAAAACAGCAATTTTTGCTCAGAAAAAAAGATTTATTAGTAGTCAATCATCCGAGAAGAGTGAAAGAAGGCGATTTCTATAGATGCTTTGTGACAGATACATTTCTGGAGTCATTGGATTACTCATACTATGTTTTTGAATATGCATATAAAGGAAAACATTTTAATCCAGTAAAGACCCGCGGATTAAGATACAGAGATATTTCTGTAATAAAGAAATACTTTCATTGTGACAATGAGAGCTTACAGAGCGATGTAAGAAGATTTACGGACAGAATAAATTGTGTATTTGAAGAAGAATTCTGTGAAAAATTCAGCAACAAAATGAAGCAGGATATTGTTACAATGGTAAACTTTGTATTAGAAGAAATTTATTACGGGAGAATCTATGCAAATATTATCTTGTCACTTGTTCGGCCCAGGCTGGTAATAACGACAGTAGGATATGATATATATAATCAAACATTAATTGAGACTGCAAAAAGGAAGAACATACCCACAATAGAATTGGAACACGGAAGAATCGGCAATTCTCATGCAGCTTACAATTTTAAGAGTAAACATAATTTAGAAACTTTTTCAGATTATCTGTTTGTTTATGGAGAATACGAGAAAAACACACCAAGATATCCGATTAGCAGGTCAAGGGTATTTGCCGTCGGATATCCTGAATTAGAACGCAAAGCCAATATATATAGTAAAAGAAATAGAAAGAAATCAGTTTATAAGGTAGTTACATTTATTTCCAGTATGGCTGATGGGAAGGTAATAGCGAAATATGCTCTTGAACTGTCAAAAAGAGTAGTTGGTAAAGGAGTTAAAATCGTATACAAGCTGCATCCATCAGAGTACAGTGAATGGAGAAAATTTTATCCGGGTCTTGAAGAAGCCGGAATTTTGGTCACCAAGAAAAATGAACATGATATTTATTATTATATCGGCCATTCAGATTATGTTGTAGGGATATCATCAACCGTTTTGTTTGAGGCCATGCAGTTTAAGACCGAAATTATTGTGATAAAAGAGCTTGACTATCAGAAGAGTGAAGCAGTTTTTGGATGCGGAAGGGCAATGCTTGCATCCGGTTTTGAGGATATGTATGACATGATAGAAAACAACAGAAAAGCAGATAAACAGGATACTAGTAATTACTTTACGCAAAACGCAATAAGGAATATGAAACAGACAGTTGATGAGATTTTGCAGAATGGTAGAAAGAGATGCTAGGGAAGCAGGAGAAAAAAGATGAAAAAAGGTGTGATTTCGGCAGTGTCCATGGTGGCAGGTGTTATGGCAGGGGCGGCAGCTGCAGGAAAAATAGAGGCAGACAGAGTAATTAAAGTACAGAATATGTCTGATAAACATTTGGCACTATTCTTATTGATGAGTCGATGGGTGAAGGTAAAGCAAGAAGGGAAGAATCTGGAGTTATATTTTAAGTCCAACGGCTATAAGAAAATCGCTATTTACGGAATGAGTTTTGCAGGAAAGGCTCTAGTAGATGAGCTGAGAAATACAGAGATAGAAGTGGCGTATGGGATAGATAAAAAGTCAGATTCCATTTATGCAGATATAGATATTGTATCAGTGGATGACTTTTTAGATAAAGTGGATGTAGTGGTGGTAACAGCAATTACATATTTTAATGAGATCGAAGAAATGTTAAGCTTACGGGTGGATTGCCCGGTTGTTTCGTTAGAAAATATTTTGTATGGGATGTAACAGGGGAAAGGAGCAGGATGGAGAGAGTAGAGAGACAGATATTAGAAGAATATGTAAAGGAATATCATATAGCATCTGCATCATATGAAATGATGGGCTTAATGCTGAATGATATGTATTTAAGGGAACGGTTCCAATTGTTCCATATAGAAAACGTATATATATATGGTGGTACCCATATGGGCGTTCAGCTTTACAGGATGGGAAGGAATCATGTGAATATAAAGGGCATCATAGACAAAGCGGGTAAGTCAGTGATAAAGGTTCCGATATCTGTATTGCCATTGGATACATTTCAGAAACAGTATCAGAATGAGAAAGTAATTGTCACGTCCATAAGATTTTTCCAGGAAATAAAACAAGATCTGCAGATGTTTGTAGGACCAGAAAATATTTTAGGAATCGGAGAATTTTTGATGGGAGTCGTGTAGGAGGCCTGGGACATCTGAAATGGGAAGGAGTAAGAAGGATGCTTTATATATGTTATGAGAATTTAAATGGGAGAGGATTTATTGGAATAAAGAAAAAAGTATTAGCCCAGTGTCAGGCATTTAAAAAAGAATTTGATACGGTATATTATACCATGTTTGCCGGTCAGATTTTATATTTGATGGATAATGATCTTGTTATAGATAAAGAATTTGCTGTGACAAAACAAATGTGTAATGAAATAATACTAAAATGGTTGATAAAGTATGATTTAAAAAAAACATATATCAGATATTCACTTTCTGATCTTTGGTTTGTAGATTTTTTAAAAGAACTAAAAAAGAATAAAATTAAAAGTGTGTTGGAGTTTCCGACAATACCGTATGATAACGAGGGTTGGATTATAAGGCCGGTTGAGGATAAATATTATCGCGAGGAATTATATAAATATATAGACTGCTGTACTACTTATGCAAAGTATGAGATGGTTTTTAATATTCCATGTATTCCGCTATTGAATGGTGTAGATATAGAGGATCAGAAAGAGAAGAAATACAAAAAGAAAGATGGAACTATTGTACTATTATCCGTATCTTCACTGGTAAAATGGAATGGATATGAGCGTATTATACAGGGATTGAATAATTACTATATAAGCGGTGGAGAGAAAAATATTGTTTATAATATTGTAGGTAATGGCGATCAGATGCAGTATTACAAAAGAATTACCAGAGAATATCAGTTGGAGGAACATGTATTTTTTCATGGAAGGTTAGAAGGACAAGAACTGGATGATATATACAATAAATCCGATCTTGCAATTGGTTCTTTGGGATTTTATAAAATAGATCTTTGGACAAACTCATCAATTAAGTTGGGGGAATATTGTGCAAGAGGAATTCCATTTATTTATGGATATGAGGATCCTTTATTTAGTGAGGACAATTACTTTAGGTATCAGGTGCCAAATGATGAAGTGCCTGTTGATATGGAGCAAATTATAGGATTTTATAATGCAATGTATGATGGCAGAGATTTTATAAATGATATGAGGCAATATGCGCTATTGCATTTGACATGGGATAAGATATTACAGCCAGTGATGGACTATTTCATATAACAATAAAAAATGTTTAGAATATAGGATGTTACAGAATACAAAGGGATGCCGTCAGTTGTAAATCTGTATGGCGATAGGAGAGCTTTTCGATACATTATAATATAGAGAAATATATATTCTATATAGGAGATAGGATAGAAAATGGTTAAGATATCAATTATTATGCCCTTATTTAATGCAGAAACATACTTGGAGGAAACATTGCATAGTATACTGGCACAGACCTTACAAGAATTTGAAATAATCTGCATTAATGATGCATCGACAGATGACACAACAGACATTTTACACAGGTTTCAAAAGCTGGATAACCGTATCAGAATTATAAACAATACAAAACGATTGGGTGCCGCAGTTTCCAGAAACTTGGGGATGCATGAAGCAAAAGGAATTTATTTTGCTTTTTTAGATGGCGATGATATTTTTGATAAGGAAATGCTTGAACTGTCATACCATGAAATTGTAAAGCATGATGCGGATGTGGTGATGTTTGAGTATATACATGTTTCTAGTGAATGGATATATGAGAAGAAAACAGTACAGAGAAGCCGTTTATTTGCAGAAAAATATTGCAGGGAGCCTTTTTCAATACAGGATTTAGACCCGATTGAGTTTATGAACTGGTCCAGTTCACCATGCAATAAGTTGTTTAAAAAAACTTTTCTTGTTTCAAAGAAACTTGAATTTCAGACATTATCATCTGCCAATGATACGTATTTTGTTACCATGGCTTTATTGCTGGCTTCAAAGTTAATCATGTTAAATGACAGACGGGTAATGCTTTATGCAAGAGATCATAATGTATCTACAAGAATTTCTTATGATCGAGATCCTATGTGTATCTATTGGGCGATGAAAAGATTAGGCGATGAGCTGATACAAAGAGGGCTATTTGATAGATTCTTCCAATATTTTTATTGTATTACATTTTATAATTTGCGTAATGCCATTCTGAAAACAAAAAAAAGTGAAGGTGCAAAGCAGTTTTATGAATTTTTACGGAAAGAGGGAATTGACAATTTTGTTAGACTTTCAAAGGAATGCTTTCAGAAGACAGATATATACATACAAAAAGGGATGGAGAAATATAAAACATTAGAATTTGATTCAGGATGGTATAGAGACGAAGAAATTTTGAAATTATATCTGTGCAAAAATGGGAAAAGACTTCTTTCTTTTTTTCAGCTTTGTAAAAGTAATAACCAACAGGTTATAGTATGGGGAGTTGGAAAAAACGGAAGAATTTTATTGGATTTTTTAAAGACTCATAATATCTGGTTTGTGGAAGTGGTAGATAAAGATGAAAAAAAACAAGGAACAAGAATTAATGGCTACATGATAATGAAGCCCGATGCTTGTCTGAAAAGGGAAGAAGTTATTTTAGCAACCTCACTTGCTATATTCAGTGAAGTAGCCAGAGCATCAAATGGAAAAGACTGTAAGGTGATTGAGATTGGAGAAATTCTTGAAATGCCTTGAATATTTTTGTTTTATATGGGAAAAAGATAGAATGGACTGGAAAATAAAAAAATGAATGATAATAAAGTATATAATTTCCATTTACTCTATGAGGCTTTGGTAAACAGAACCCAGAGTATCGCTGTTGTTGGTCTTGGCTATGTGGGTATGCCTATAGCTATTGCATTTGCCAGAAAAGGATTGGATGTAATAGGATTTGATACAAATGAAGAAAAGATTCACTTATACCGTTCGGGAGTGGATCCAACAAAAGAAGTGGGAGATATGGAGATAAAGCAGACGCCTGTTTTGTTTACCAGTTCTGAAAAAGAACTACAGAAGGCACGTTTTATTATTGTATCAGTACCTACACCTGTAAATGTAGATCATACGCCCAATCTTTTTCCGGTTGAAAATGCAAGTACTATAATTGGGAGAAATCTTACAAAAGGAACCATTGTTGTATACGAATCCACCGTTTATCCAGGCGTCACGGAGGATGTCTGCGTTCCGATTTTGGAAAGAGAAAGCGGGCTTACATATGGAATTGACTTTAAAGTAGGATATAGCCCGGAGCGAATTAATCCGGGAGATAAAGTACATACATTATCTACAATCAGAAAAATTGTAAGTGGTATGGATGAGGAATCTCTTGCTGCCATTAAGAAGGTTTATGATCTGGTGGTTGAGACAGGCACTTATCCTGTAAGTTCCATAAAAACAGCTGAAGCCATCAAAGTAGTGGAGAATTCCCAGAGAGATATCAATATTGCCTTTATGAATGAGCTTGCTATGGTTTTTGACCGGATGGGAATTGATACCAATGAAGTAGTGGATGGGATGAATACTAAGTGGAATGCTTTGGGCTTCCGCCCTGGTTTAGTAGGCGGCCATTGCATTGGAGTGGATCCGTATTACTTTACATACGAAGCGGAAAAACTGGGATATCACAGCCAGATAATCCTTAACGGGAGAATTGTAAATGACTCTATGGGGGAGTATGTTGCCGATGCGGCAGTGAAAAAAATGATTGAGGCAGGACAAGCTCCCAGTCACTCTTGTGTGGTTATTTTAGGACTTACATTTAAAGAAAATTGTCCGGATATCCGTAACTCAAAAGTAAACGATGTAATTAAGCGGCTGAACGCCTATGGCATTGTGCCTGAAGTGGTAGATCCTTGGGCAGATAAAGAGGAAGCAAGAAAAGAATATAAGATAAATCTGACACAATTAAAGAATATATCAAATGCAGATTGTGTAATTGTTGCGGTTGCTCATAAGGAATTCAGGGAAATGAGCCTTTCCGATATGAAAGCATTTTACAGGCCGGATTTAAAAGATTATGAAAAGGTTCTGATAGATGTAAAAGGGATGTACAGGATAGATGATTTGGAAAAAAGCGGCCTGAAATACTGGAGATTGTAACGGCACATAGACGGATGGAAACAGGAGATGTGTATGAGACGATTAGGTATTTATCTCACCTATGACAGGCAGGGGATTGTGGATGCATATATTGGGTATATGCTGAAAGAACTGAAAACCTGTGTGGAATACCTTGTTGTTGTCTGCAACGGGAAAAACGTGGTTCAGGGAAAGGATATTCTTGAGAACTATGCAGATGAAATCATTTACCGGGAAAATATCGGGTTAGATGCAGGCGGATTTAAAGAGGCATTGATCGATTTTATCGGATGGGAGAAGATATCAGCCTATGATGAGCTGGTATTGATGAATGATTCCTTATTTGGCCCGTTTTGCCCTATGAAACGTATCTTTGACGAGATGGATGACAGGGAGAGGGTTGATTTTTGGGGGCTGTCTGGACATAGTGTATTCAGAAAAGAGGGAATAGACAGTTTTCCTGCTCATATACAATCCTTTTTTTTGACGATTCGTTCCCACATGCTGCATAGCGATCACTTCAGGGACTATTGGGAAAAGATTCCTTACTTTGACACGTATGAAAGGGTAGTCAGAGAATATGAGATGCAGTTTACACATCATTTTTCTCGGTTAGGTTACACGTATTCTGTATATGCGGATATCGAGGCAAATAATTCCAAAAACCCTGCCAATAATTATTGTCAGTTCAGAAGAATTCCTTACGAATTAATAAAAAAACGTAATTTCCCTTTTTTAAAAAAGCAGCAGATAGCTGATGATAAATTAGATGAGCAGACACAAGAAGAATTGCTTCAGGCAATCCATTATATTGAAAAAGGCACAGATTATGATGTAAGTCTTATCTGGAAAAATATTATCCGCACGTTGAATATAACAGATTTACAGAGGAATCTTCATCTTCAATATATGATAGATTCAAAGCAAGACTATGAAAATTTTTACAGTAAACCTCCATGTGTCCGGCGGGCGGGTTGCACCACCATCCATGAAAGTCAGACGGGCGCATTTGGCATATCTGAATTCATGCCGCCTAATCGGCGGCGGAACTTTCATAGTAAAGTAATGATAATAGTCTGTATCTCACACAATCAGTCATCCGAAGCAGTTGCAGAATACCTGAATAATCTGGATATGGAGATAAGGGTCATTTCTGATAACGGAGAATTACTAAAGGATTTTGAAAAACATGGATATAAATGTGAGGTAGTAGCCAGAGAACATAAGATAAACTATCTGAAATCGTTTCATATTTATGATGCGGTATGTATCTTGAATGACGTAGATTTGACTTCTGAATTAAGGCCAAGTTATATAGGAAAATCTTATTTTTTTAGTATCTGGAATAACCTGGTTAAGAACAAGTGTCATATAAGCGGGGTTCTGGAACTGTTCAGGACATCCCCATACCTTGGAATTCTTACAAGTCCGCAGCCTAATTTCGGAAAATATCTGGGGAGGCTGGGAGAAGGCTGGGATGGAAAATTTGAAGAAATATATAAGATTGTGAATGAGAAAAAAATCAACTGCCAGCTCTCTGAGGACAAGCCGCCTTTTGAAAAATTTGAGAACTTATGGATACGGGGAAGCATTCTAAAAGGCTTAGGAAATTGGAAAAGTGAAGAACTGCAGTTTTTACCTTATATATGGAGCTATATAGCCCAGGATGCCGGATTTTATTCAGGAGTTGTTGAAAGCTCTGAATATGCGGCAATGAATGAAGTAAATATGAAGTATTATTTAGAGCAAATTTTGGAATTGATCCGGCACAGCTATGGGGATTTTGATGATATTGTTGATTTAAAAAAGAAGATTTCACAGGCACGTCTGCATGAATTCGTTCAAAATCATAATCATGTTCTTGTATACGGGACAGGGGTTCTTGCCAGAAAATATAAAGAACTATTGCCAAATCCAGAGGCGTATATAGTATCTGACGGGCAGCTGAAGCTGGATGAATTAGACGGAATACCTGTAAAATATTTGTCAGAATTTGATAACATAGAGAATTACGGAATTATTCTGTGCCTGAATAAGAAAAACCAGGTAGATGTAGCAAAACGGTTGAAACGGCACGGAGTTAAAGACATTTTATGCGTATAAGCTTTATCATCCTGCCAAGAGAAAAGAGAAGAAGTATGAGAAAGGATGTAGGAGGAAAGCAGCAATGTATGATGAGGCTGAATATATCTATCACCAATTTCAAACTCATTTTGCACAGAAAAAGAATCAACCGCTTATATTGTATGGAATAGGCAATAACACCGGGAAATTGTTGCCTAAAATTGCTGATTACAATATTGCCGGCCTTATGGATGGAAAACGCAAAGAAGGATCTATATGGGGAAAAAAGATTCTGGATTGTGATAACGTAAAGGAATTGGGTGTAAAAGATATTATTATTATTGCAAGACCGGCGGTAATCGGAGTAATTTATCATAGAATTTCTGAATTTTGTAAAAATAATCAGATTACTGTGTGGGATGTTAACGGAAGAGATTTATCGCAAATTTATATAAATCAGGAAAATGATATTCCCTATTTTCATATGTGTTTTGAAAATTTAGAAACAGAAATTGAAAAGCATTCCATTATTTCTTTTGATATCTTTGATACACTAATCATGAGAAAGACCTTATATCCGAAAGACATTTTTCATATTATAGAGAAGAAAATCGGAAAGGATAATAACTTTTCATTTGCTGCCCTGAGAATATCAGCAGAAGAAGAGCTGAATAAAGAGAGAGTAAACCCAACCATATTTGAGATATATGAAAGACTTCAGGCCTTAAGCGGCATTAGCAATATTGAGAAAGAACAGATTCTAAATTTGGAAATTGAAACAGAGCTGGAGTTTCTGGTTCCCAGAAAAAGGATGCTTGAACTATTTGAGCATATAAAAGAGGACAAGAGAATCTATTTGATTTCCGATATGTATTTTACAAAAGATATTCTTATGAAAATATTAAAGAAATGTGGATATGAAGGCTATAGAGACATTTACGTTTCTTGTGAGGAAAGATGCTCCAAGACAGAAGGATTATTTGATATTTTCAGAAAAAAGGTAAACAATTCCCAACATTGCCTGCATATAGGAGATAACTATATGGCTGATATTATGAGCGCAATGCATGCAGGGCTTGATGCATTTCAGGTAATGAGTGCGCAGGAACTGTTAGAAAGTTCAAGCTACAAAAAATTGCTGCTGTCAGACATGGGGCTGATGGATCGCCTGGCAACAGGGCTGTTCTGTGAGAAGGGATTTAATGATCCTTTTGCGCTTTCTGGCACAAAAGGGAAAATGTGTGTAGACGATGTTGAAAAATTTTCATATCTGTTTATTGCTCCCATGATATTTTATTTTTCGGTATGGCTGTTTCAAAGGATTGGACGGCTGCATTGTGACCTGATTCTGTACTCATCCAGGGATTCCTTTTTAATCCGGAAAATCTGCCGGATGATAAAGGAAAAGCAACAGATATCCGGTTACCCTGAGGATATTTATTTTTATACATCCAGAAGATCCATATTGGCAGCAACTACATGGAATGAAAAGGATATCAGAGACCGGGCCTGTTTTGACTTTTGGGGAAATGTTGAAGAACTGTTCAGAAGAAGATTTGATATAGAGATAGAGGAACAGGGAAGAGATGTAAGGACAATGGATGAATCAGAAATAAATATTTTGATAAAGAAGTATGAGAAAAGGATTTTAGAGCAGTGTAAACGAGAACGGGAAAATTATGTTTCTTATATTTTGAAAACTGGGATAAGTGGACACAAAAAGATTGCATTGACTGATTTTGTTGCAGTAGGAACAGTGCAGAACGGATTGGAAAAACTGATTCCGAATAAAGAGGTACAGGGCTTTTATTTTTTGAAACGACAGCCTGGAAAAAATGAATTGGACAGAGATGTCAAAGCAGAATCTTTTTATCCGTCAAAGGGAGATTTTGAAATTGATTCCAATGTATATCATTACTATTTGTTTCTGGAACTTGTATTAACATCTCAGGAGGCAACGGTTCATTCATTTAATGATGATGGAAGCGTTCGGTTCATGGAAGAGACAAGAAGTGAGGTGCATCGGAACATAGTAAACCAAATGCAGGATTCCATACTTAACTATGTAACGGAATTTGTGAGCCTGTATCCGAAAATAGAAGCAGCAGATATGAATAGAGAAGTTCCGGACATAATATTAGGTTTTCTGGGCAAAGAATATACCGCGTTAAACATGGAAGAAATTACATCGCTGTCCTTAACGGATGAATTCTTTAGCCAGACATTTAATATTTTGGGATAAGGAGTACATATGAACACAGCACTAATCCTGGCCGGCGGCATAGATCCCCGGTTCCAGATGAACATACCCAAGCAGTTTGTCAATGTAAACAACCGCCCCATTATCGTATACACGCTGGAGAATTTTCAGAACCATCCGGAGATCGATGAGATCATTGTTTCCTGTGTGGATGGATGGCAGGAGATGGTTAATGTGTACGGGAAGCAGTTCGGCATCACCAAGCTAAAGGAAATCATCCCCGGGGGAAAGGATGCCCAGGAATCTACATACAGGGGCTTAAAGATTCTGAAGGAGCGTATGGGAAAGGGAGATATTGTGGTGATCCACGATGCCATCCGCCCCATGGTATCGGAGAAAATCATCAGCAGAAGCATTGAGATGTGCAGGAAGAAGGGCATGGGGGTGGCAGCCACCTATATTATGGATACCATCATGCACTCCTGGGACGGCAAGGAGGGGTATAAGAGTATTAACCGATATGAGATTATGAAAGTCCAGACCCCACAGGCATTTGATTTTGCGTTTATCTGGGATGTTCACAATCGGGCCATTGAGAAGAACTGTCTTGGAGCATGGGACAACAGCTCTTTGCTTACCAATCTGGGGGAAAAGGTATATTTTTCCAAGGGGTCGAGCCTGAATATGAAGATCAATACGGTGGAAGATGTGGAGATGTTCAAGGCGCTTTACCGGATGAAGCATCCGTCGGAGTGAAGGGTAAAAAGGGAGTTATTCAGGAACTGTTGAAAGTTTCGATATGCAGTGATGAATGAAAGAAATATGTATGGAAGCCCTTCAGGAAATAAGTGAGAGTAAAAAACAGGAGAATGACCGATGAACATGGCACTGATTTTGGCAGGGGGATATGGCAGCAGGACGGAACAGGACATTCCCAAGCAGTTTATGAATGTGTATGAAAAACCATTGATTATTTACACGCTGGAGAATTTTCAGAGGCATCCGGCGGTGGACGGAATCGTGGTGGTGTGCTTAGAGGGATGGCATGAGATATTGAAGGCCTATGCCAGGCAGTACGGGATCACAAAACTTAAGGCGGTTACCGGCGGGGGAAGTGACGGGCAGGAATCGACAGAGAAAGGGATACTGGCATTAAAAGAGTTTTGTGGTGGGGATGATATTGTGATCATCCATGATGCCATCCGCCCGTTTATCACCCAGGAGGTTATCAGCGATGCCCTTTCTGTCTGCTACCAAAACGGATGCGGCCTCAGTGCGGTTCGGTGCCAGGAGACTATCGTTAAGACGGAGAACGGTGTTTATGGCGACGAGAATATCGGGCGTCAGGAGATCATGCGTGTCCAGACGCCTCAGGCATACAGATATGGGAAGGCTTTGTGGGCTTATGAGGAGGCAAAGAAAAGGGGCATCAAAGGAGAGGTGTATATTAATACATTGATGCTCCATCTGGGAGAGCGGGTGTATTTTTCAAAGGGAACGGAGAAAAATGTAAAAATTACAACCATAGACGATCTGGAAGTGTTCAAAGCCCTTCTCAATATGGAGAAGGAGGACTGGATTAAATAGGGAGTTTTGGGAATGCTTTTGGGAGAAAAGAGAGAAAAGAAAGAAAAAAATAAGAAACATGGGGAACTGCAGACAGGAACAAAGGCTGAGAGACTTAAGGAACTGCAGACAGGGGCGAAGGGTGCTGTGAGTTTTGAGGAACTGTTTAAGAATGCACTGGAAGGAGAAGAACGGCAGGCGGCGCTGTATGGCGCCGGCATGGTGGCTGTCAGTGTTTACTATGCCATAAAGGCCTTATATAAAAACTGCAGGATTCTCGCTTTTATAGTAAGTGAAAAATACGGGAACCCGGATGAGATTGACGGGGTTCCTGTAATAACGCTGCAGGAACTTGACAGAACCGACGTGAAAATACTGGTGGCAGCGCCGGAAAATCATCACTGTGCGATTATCAGGGAGTTGGAAAGAAGAAATTTGAGGGATTATGTGTGCATCGATTCCAGGGCGGAAGCATGGCTTATGGAGAAATATTATACCCTGCTTAACCAAAGCAGCTTTTCCGGAGAGAATAGGGATGGCGGCGGACAGAAAATTGCTGGCAGGACAGGCTTTCCGCTCCTCCACACATATTCAAAAGGCACGGAGAAAGCTTCCCTGCAGGTCTATATGGCAAAATTTTATAAGGACAAACCCATTGGGATGAAGTATGAAATGCCCTCATGGATGCAGACCATTCAGGCAGGGGCTGCATTGACAGATATACATATATCGGATATCCGGGACGATATGGGGGAAAATATATCGGCGAAAAATGTGAATTACAGCGAGCTTTCCGCTATGTACTGGGTGGGAAAGCATGGGGGATATGGGGATGTGGATGAAGAGAAGACCGGAAACGGGCGGAAGGATGGGTATGGATTTAAGAATAGGTGCAGCTTTGAGGCGGGAAATGAATGTAAAGCCGAAGTGTATCTCGGATTGTTTCACTACCGCCGCATATTGGATGTGACAGAGGAGGATTTGTACAGAATCGGTTTTCATGGTATTGATGTGATACTGCCTTATCCAACCATTCACTATCCATCCATCAGTGAACACCATAAACGGTATCTCAGGGACTCTGACTGGGAAGCTATGGTTCAAAGCCTGAAAGAAACAGCCCCGGAATATGCGGGGAAGCTGGAGGAGATATTTTCCCAGCCGTATTTTTATAATTATAATATGTTTATTGCCAGGCAGCCGGTTTTTAAAGCGTATTGTGACTGGCTTTTTCCTATTTTGGAGAGGACGGAGGAGCTGAGCAGTCCCAAAGGCAGTGAAAGGGCGGACCGGTATATAGGATACCTGGGGGAGAGCCTGACTACCTTGTATTTTATGTACCACAGGGAGCATTTGAAGACAGCACATACGGGAAGGATTATGCTTGTCTGAATCTCTTAGGAAGTTCTGTTCGGAAACATATTTCCAATGCATTGTGACATGGATAAGGATATTTAAGGAGTAAAGCCAATGAGAACAGAAATAAAAACGTATCAACAGGAATTACACCATCTGTTAAAAAATAAAGAGCTGTGGAGCCGGCTGAAAGGAAAAACCATTATGATTTCCGGCGCCACAGGAATGATCGGAACGTGTCTGACAGATGCGCTGATGCTGTGGAACCGTACGGTGGAGAAACAGAAAGCAAAAACAGACTGTAACGAGGCGCCAAAGACTCAAAATGCGCCAAACACACAAAATGTGTCAAAGATACAAAATGCGCCAAAGACACAAAATGCATCAAAAACAGATATAGAAGGAATCCAGGTAATCGCCCTCAGCAGAAAGGAAGCCACAGCCAGGAGCCGTTTCGAAACATACTGGAACCACCATCTATTCCGTTATATTTCCTGTGATGTGAACCAGAGCATACCGGAATGCGGCCATGTGGACATTATCATTCATGCAGCCAGCAATACCCATCCAAAGCTGTATTCCCAGGATTCCGTAGGCACCATCACCTCCAACGTATTTGGAACCAAAAATCTTCTTGATTACGGAGTCGCTCACGGGGCAGAACTTTTCTGCTTTGCGTCATCGGTGGAGGTGTACGGGGAAAACAGGGGGGATGTGGAGAAATTTGACGAGGCATATTTAGGATATATTGACTGCAATACCTTGAGAGCCGGGTATCCGGAGAGCAAACGGATGGGGGAGACATTGTGCAATGCATACAGGGAGACATACCACATGGATTTTGTCATTCCCAGGTTGGGCAGAGTCTATGGCCCCACCATGCTTACGTCCGATACAAAAGCCATCTCCCAGTTTATCAAAAAGGCGGCGGCCGGAGAGAATATTGTGCTTAAAAGCGAGGGAAACCAGAAATATTCCTACGCATTTGTTACGGATGCTGCCGCAGGGATTTTGTATTCCATAGCCTTCGGAGCTTGTGGGGAGGCATACAACATTGCGGACGAGGCGTCGGATATCACGCTTAAGGAGCTGGCAGGGCTTCTGGCAGGAATTGCAGGGACAGAAGTAGTGTTTGAACTGCCGGAGGAAAAGGAGAGGAAAGGGTATTCCACAGCCACCAGAGCCATGCTGGACCCATCCAAATTAAAAAAGCTTGGGTGGACGGCAAGGGTCCATATGGAAGAGGGGCTTCGGTGTACAGTGGAGAACATTACGGTTCATGCCATGACTAATCACTTTGCTGATTAGTCATGGGCCAGTACAGTTACGGAGCCAAAGCATATGCCCCATCGCCGCAGGCGATTTAAAACGGGCATATGCAGTTACGTTCACAGGGTACCTGTGAACGTAACTGGAGAACATGGCAGCACAGTAAAACTCTCAATTATTCCTTGTAACCAGAACTGAAATAGAATATAATAAGTCCAGAATGTTTGTCTGTGGAAAATACAGGCATCAGAGACAGTATCTTAAGGTTATAGATGGAATACAGGCAGTGGGGATAGGCATCTTGAGGTTACAGATGCGAAGCAGGCACCCTGCACCCAAAGAGGGGAGAGTAGCAGATTGGGGAATTGGAAGAGAAGAAAAAAACTGCCTATCGGCATTGAAAATTTTGAAAAGCTTCATACCGAAGATTTTTACTATGTGGATAAAACAGGAATGATAGAGGAGCTTCTAAATTGCTGGGGGGAAGTGAATCTGTTTACCCGTCCCAGGCGCTTCGGGAAATCCCTGAATATGAGTATGTTAAAGTGTTTTTTCCAATATAGCGGGGACAAAACAGTTTTTGAGGGACTTAAGATAACGGAGAATAAAGAACTCTGTGAAAAATATATGGGAAAGTTCCCGGTGATCTCCATAACCCTGAAAGGTGTAAATTCCAGGAATTTTGAGGGAGCCAGGGCCATGCTGCGCTCTACCATCGGCCGGGAGGCCCTGAATTTTTATTTTTTGTCAGAAAGTGACAGGCTGACGGAAGGGGAAAGATTGCAGTATGCACAGCTGGCAGAAGTGGATACCAGCAACCAGAAAGGTTTTTCCATGTCTGACGAGGTACTTGAGGACAGCCTTTTGATCCTGTCGAAGCTTTTGTATAAGCATTACGGCCAGAAAGTAATTCTCCTGATTGATGAATATGATGTGCCCTTAGACAAGGCACAGCAGGCCGGATACTATGATGAAATGATTAACCTGATTCGGAATCTGTTTGGGCAGGCATTAAAGACCAATGACGGTCTTTATTTTGCTGTGCTGACAGGATGTCTTCGGATTGCGAAGGAGAGTATTTTTACGGGGCTGAATAATTTTAATGTTATGTCTATTACAGACAATTTCTGTGATGAGCATTTTGGCTTTTCTGATAAAGAAGTGAAAGACATGCTGGAATACTATGGGTTTGGCGAAAAATACGATTTGGTTAAAGAATGGTATGACGGCTATCGTTTTGGGGATAAGGATATATATTGTCCGTGGGATGTGATTAATTATGTAAAAATATTATGTTCGGATTCGAATGCATATCCCAAAGCTTTCTGGCTCAATACCAGTGGAAATGACATTATCAGAAAGTTTATACAGGTAGCAGGACCAGGTACCAGGCGGGAAATTGAAAGACTAATAGACGGGGATACGATTCAAAAGAAAATGAACCAGGAACTGACCTACCGGGATTTATACAATCATACAGATAATCTCTGGAGTGTTCTCTTTACCACAGGTTACCTGACCCAGCACGGGAAGACAGAGGAAGACGTATATCAGCTGGTCATACCCAATCTGGAGATACGGAAAATATTTATCCAGCAGGTGCAGGAATGGTTCCAGGAGGAGGCCAGGAAGGATGCACCCAAATTGGATAGGTTTTGCGAAGCGTTTGCCACAGGGGATGCCCAGGGGATTGAAGAACAGTTTAATGCATATTTAAGGAAAACCATCAGCATCCGTGATACCGGTGTGAGGAAAAAGAAAAAGGAAAATTTCTATCATGGCATACTGCTGGGCCTTTTAAGCCACCGGGAAGACTGGGATGTTTCCTCCAATATGGAATCCGGGGACGGCTACAGCGATATTCTTGTGGAGATAGAGGACAGGAATATAGGGTTTGTCATCGAAGTGAAATATCCGGACAGCGGCAATCTTGAGGCAGGCTGCCAGGATGCCCTTAAGCAGATAGAAGAGACGGGGTATGAAACAAGGCTGAAAGAAGACGGGATAGAAACGATTTACAGATATGGGATTGCCTGTTATAAAAAGAAGTGCCGGGTCTGCCTGGGGTGAGAACAGCCTGAGCGTTTGCGCCTGGGTGAAAGCCCGCGGTGGACAGGGAAAGACATGGCTGTCTACTGCGGGCATGGCATTTTGTTGGAGAAAATAACAGGTTCATCCATGCCTGTGTGTAAATTTATTGTACAATTTAGCTGTAATTTTTGGAATTGTACAAAGGAGGAACACATGGGAAAGGCATACGGATACGTGCGTGTCAGCACCAGAGAACAAAACGAGGATCGGCAGATGATTGCGTTGGACCGGATAGAGGTGTCCAGAGAGAACATCTATATGGACAAGCAGTCAGGCAAGGACTTTGAGCGTCCCAGATACCGGAATCTGCTTCGGAAACTGGAGGAGGGAGATTTGCTTTACGTAAAAAGCATTGACCGCTTAGGCAGAAACTATGAGGAGATCCTGGAACAGTGGAGGATTCTCACCAAAGACAAGAAGGTAGATATCGTGGTTCTGGATATGCCTCTTCTGGATACCAGAAGGGGAAAAGACCTGATGGGGACTTTTTTAAGCGATATCGTGCTTCAGGTACTGTCTTTCGTGGCGGAAAATGAAAGAGGGAATATCCGCCAGAGGCAGAAGGAAGGAATCGAGGCGGCAAAGCAGAGAGGGGTCCAGTTTGGAAGGCCGCCCAAACCGCTGCCGGAAAATTTCGGGCGGGTATACAAGCGGTGGATGCGCCAGGAAATCACCGTGACTCAGGCAGCGGAAATGTGCCGGATGTCCGTACCCACTTTTTACCGCAGGGCGGAGAAGTATGAAAAACAAAAATCTACTTGACATTTCCGGTAAATACGGTTATTCTGATAACAGATTTATATATAAAACCAATGAACGGGACGAGTACTTTTTTGGAATATGCCCAGAGAGCTGCAGATGGTGGGATTGCAGTGATAGGAAGAAGAAGGAATGGACCCGGGAGGGCGAACTGAAACTCCGGGGAATACTTGGGGGGGAGTAGGTAAGACGTGGCTGCACGTTACAGCAGACAGTGTATGATTGTACACGGTAATGAGAGCATTCCTTTTGGGGAATGAATTTAGGTGGCACCGCAGAGTATAAACTTCTGTCCTATTAGAGCAATCTATTAGGAGGGAAGTTTTTTTATTTAAATACAACACAATGCTGTGCCCCAAATCGTGTGCCAGAACCGGATGGATTTTCCCGGCTGCCTCATATCTGCCCTGCCGTTACTGCCATGAATGAAAACAGGACTGTGAACTATGGGATGCCCACAGAATGCAAAAATGGAATTCTGGCGCATCACCGTGTCGGCCCGGCAGGTACGGGGGCACTGTTATGAATGAAAGGGCGGGAAAAACCAGCCAAAAAGATTTGAAGAGTACAAGAATAAAGAAAGAGAGGAAAAAAGATGAGACAGGAGATCCCTTACAAAATTTATCTGGAAGAGCAGGAGATGCCGAAGCAATGGTACAATGTGCGGGCGGACATGAAGAAGAAACCGGCTCCCATTTTAAATCCCGGAACCTTAAAGCCTGTTACCCTGGAGGAGCTGTCCGGCATCTTCTGTGAGGAGCTGGCAAAGCAGGAGCTGGATGATGTGACTGCCTGTTTTGATATTCCTGACGAGATCTTAAACTTTTACAAAATGTACCGTCCCTCCCCTCTGGTAAGAGCCTATTGCCTGGAGAAGAAGCTGGATACACCGGCTCATATTTACTATAAGTTTGAGGGAAATAACACCTCCGGAAGCCACAAGCTGAATTCTGCCATTGCCCAGGCATACTACGCGAAGAAACAGGGGCTTAAAGGCGTCACCACCGAAACCGGGGCGGGACAGTGGGGAACCGCCCTGTCCATGGCCTGTGCCTATCTTGACCTGGACTGCCAGGTATATATGGTAAAATGCTCCTACGAGCAGAAGCCCTTCCGCCGGGAAGTGATGCGCACCTACGGCGCCCATGTGACGCCGTCTCCGTCCATGAGTACAGAGGTGGGAAGGAAGATCAATGCAGAGTTCCCGGGAACCACAGGAAGCCTGGGATGTGCCATCTCCGAGGCAGTGGAGGCGGCCATGGGCCAGGAGGGATACCGCTACGTGTTAGGCTCCGTGCTGACCCAGGTGCTGCTGCACCAGTCCGTCATCGGTCTGGAGGCCAAGGCAGCTCTTGACAAATACAACATCAAGGCAGATACCATCATCGGATGTGCCGGCGGCGGTTCCAACTTAGGCGGATTGATTTCACCGTTTGTAGGGCAGATGTTAAAAGGCGAGGCGGATTACGAGATTATTGCAGTGGAGCCTGCGTCCTGTCCCAGCCTGACCCGGGGGGTATATGCTTATGATTACTGCGACACCGGAAAGGTGTGTCCACTGGCAAAAATGTATACTCTCGGAAGCGGCTTCATTCCTTCCGCAAGCCATGCAGGCGGCCTTCGGTATCACGGCATGAGTTCTGTTGTATCCGAGCTGTATGATCAGGGCTATTTAAAGGCCAGAAGCGTAGAGCAGACTGAGGTATTTAAGGCCGCCCAGACCTTTGCCAAGGTAGAAGGAATCCTTCCCGCGCCGGAGAGCAGCCATGCCATCAAGGTAGCTATCGATGAGGCATTAAAGTGCAGGGAGACAAAAGAAGAGAAGAATATTGTCTTCGGACTGACAGGCACCGGCTATTTTGATATGGTAGCTTACCAGAGATTCAATGACGGGGAGATGGCTGATTATATCCCCACAGAGGAGGAACTGAAGAAATCCTTTGCAACCCTTCCAAAGTGCTGAGACGGCTGGGAAAATAAAAATCGTAAGAATTATTTATAATAGCGTAATTGTTTCTGCATATTGCTTTTGGTAAAATAAGTTATCAAAAACAAAATTTAGAAACGGAGCTATTATTGCATATGAAGGAAAACAAAAAAGACAAAAGAATCCTGAATATTTTAAGAACAAATAAAAAGAGGCTGATGGCAGCAGTTTTAGGCCTCTTTTTGTTCTGCCAGCCATTAACGGCCATGGCCGCCGAATGGCAGCGGGCGGGAGGCAGCTACCAGATGCCGGACGGCACTGCAATTCAGGGAGCCATCACCAGGGGAATCGATGTGTCCCACTGGAAGGGAGTCATTGACTGGGGACAGGTTGCGGCCCAGGATGTAAGCTTTGTGATGCTGGGAACCAGATACCAGGGACAGCCTGACCCTTATTTTGCCGTAAACGCCCAGAATGCCAGGGCGGCAGGACTGAAGGTAGGCGCTTATATCTATTCTTACGCCACCTCTGTGGAGATGGCAGAGCAGGAGGCGGACTTTGTCCTGAATTTGATTAAAGATTATCCTATTTCATTTCCTGTTGCCTTTGACGCGGAGGATGCAGGGACGCTGGGGACATTGACACCGTCCCAGGTCAGCGAAGTGATCAACGCATTCTGCCGGAAGATAGAAGCGGCCGGCTACCACCCTATGGTGTATGCCAACGAGACGTGGCTCAACAGCAAAATCGATCTGTCTATGATAAACTATGATATCTGGGTAGCCCGGTACGGTACCATGTATACATACGGTGGGCCTTCTATGTGGCAGGCCACCAACAAGGGAAGCATAAACGGAGTAAATGGGGCGGTAGATATCGATTTCCTGTTTAAAGATTACAATTCCGTGATTCCTGCCGACACCTGGAGAACCATCGGGGAGAATCAGTATTATTATAAGAACTATGAGATGCAGAAAAACTCCTGGATTCACGACGGCACCGGCTACTTTTTCATGAATGAAAACGGCAATCCCATGAAGGGATGGATGACCACAGAGGCAGGCAGCTACTATCTGGATGAGACAAGCGGAAGGATGGCCACCGGCTGGAAGGTTCTGGACGGAAGCCAGTATCTGTTTAGCGGCGAAGGGCTTATGACCGTAGGCTGGGCAGACGTGGACGGAGCCAGATATTATATGAATGACAAAGGCGTGATGCAGACCTTGTGGCTGCCTCTGGACGGGAAATGGTACTATCTGGGCGAGAACGGAGCCATGAGGACCGGCTGGCAGAATATCAACGGCGCCTACTATTATCTGGACGGTGCAGGTGTGATGCAGACTGGCTGGCAGGATATTGACGGAGCCAGGTATTATCTCAATGCCTCAGGCATCATGCAGACAGACTGGCTGAATCTGGACGGAAACTGGTATTACTTAAATGCCTCAGGAGCCATGCAGACCGGCTGGGCCAACATAAACGGCGCCTGGTATTATCTGGACGGGGCCGGTGTACAGCAGCATGGCTGGCAGGATATCGACGGAGCCAGATATTATCTCAATGAATCCGGTGTGATGCAGACCGGCTGGCAGGAAATCGAAGGAAGCAGATACTGCTTTGGCGAGTCGGGAGCCATGAAAACCGGATGGGCCGCTGAAGACGGAGCCTGGTATTACTTAAACCAGTCCGGAACCATGGAGGTTGGCTGGCAGCAGATTGACGGCGCCCTTTACTACCTGAATCCGGCAAATGGACAGCTGGCGGTGAATACGGTGCTGGAGTTGGAGGGCGTACCGTATCAGGCAGACGCTAATGGAGTCTGCACACCTGTTGCGGCAGAGACTGCTTCCGCACAGTAAATCTCCCATGCCTGCTATCAGGCCGCACAGAGGCAATTTTAACAGAGACAGCATGCTCAAAAGTATTCTGTCTCTGTTTCTTTCATGGGAACCCCCCATGCCTGAATAGTTGCCCATATTCTGAAATTCCATCGGAAAAGAGTTGACGCCATTAAAAAAACCTAGTATTATTCTTAATAAGTAGAAGTTTATTAATAAGGAATACTTATTAGTAAAACTTCTAAAAGTATTACTGAAAATAATAAAGGAGAATCTTGCTATGGCTAAAGTTGGAATTGTGATGGGTAGTGATTCTGATATGCCTGTTATGGCGCAGGCAGCGGATATTCTGGAAAAGTTAGGAGTGGATTTTGAAATAACCATTATTTCTGCACACAGAGAGCCGGATATCTTTTTTAACTATGCAAAAACCCTGGAGGAAAAGGGCGTCAGGGTAGTGATTGCCGGTGCCGGCAAGGCTGCTCATCTGCCGGGCATGTGTGCCGCCCTGTTCCCTATGCCTGTGATTGGTATTCCTATGAAGACCTCTGATTTAGGCGGCGTGGATTCCCTTTACTCCATCGTCCAGATGCCATCCGGCATTCCGGTGGCAACGGTAGCCATCAACGGGGGAACCAACGCAGGGCTTCTGGCAGCCAGGATTCTGGCCGTATCAGATCCGGAGCTTTTAGGACGCCTGAAAGCTTACACAGAGTCACTGAAGAATGACGTGGCGGCTAAGGCTGATAGATTAGAGGATATCGGATATAAAGAGTATCTGGAACAGATGAAGAAATAAAAAAATTCCGTGAGTGCATAGTAGCAGAATGGAGGAAGTCATGGATTACAAGAAAGCAGGAGTGGATATTGAAGCCGGATATAAGTCTGTGGAGCTGATGAAAAAGCATGTGATGGAAACCATGAGACCGGAGGTGTTAGGCGGAATCGGCGGTTTTTCCGGTGCTTTTTCTATGGAAAAGATAAAGGAGATGGAGCATCCGGTGCTGCTGTCCGGCACGGACGGCGTGGGAACCAAATTAAAGCTGGCATTTCTTATGGATAAGCATGATACCGTGGGGATTGACTGCGTCGCCATGTGTGTCAACGATGTGGCCTGTGCAGGAGGAGAACCCTTATTCTTCCTGGATTACATCGCCTGCGGGAAGAATGTACCGGAAAAGATCGCGGCTATCGTAAGCGGAGTTGCCGAAGGCTGCAAGCAGTCCGGGGCGGCTTTAGTAGGCGGCGAGACCGCAGAGATGCCGGGCTTCTATCCGGTTGAAGAATATGATCTGGCAGGATTTGCCGTAGGCGTGGTAGAGCAGAAGGATCTGATCGACGGAAAAGATTTAAAAGCCGGGGATGTGCTGATCGGTATGGCGTCTTCCGGTGTCCACAGCAACGGCTTTTCTCTGGTAAGGAAGGTATTTGAGAAGGAACTGACACCGGAGGGATTACATACACACTGCGAAGAGCTGGGGAAAACCTTGGGAGAGGCTCTGCTTGCCCCTACGAAAATCTATGTGAAAGCCATGAAGTCTGTGAAAGAAGCAGGCGTCAAGGTAAAGGCCTGCAGCCACATTACCGGCGGCGGATTCTACGAGAATGTGCCCCGCATGTTGAAAGACGGCACCAGAGCTGTGATAAAGAAGGACAGTTATCCGATCCCTCCTATTTTTGGCATGCTGGCCCAAAAGGGAGATATCGGGGAAGAGATGATGTACAATACCTACAACATGGGAATTGGTATGATTGTGGCCGTAGATCCGGCTGATGTGGAGAAGACTGTGGAGGCGGTGAAAGCCGCAGGAGAAGTACCCTATGTCATCGGTTCTGTTGAAGAGGGAGAAAAAGGAGTGACCTTATGCTGAGAATAGGGGTGCTGGTGTCCGGAGGCGGAACCAATCTTCAGGCGATCCTGGATGCCATTGACGAAAAGATCATTACCAATACGGAAGTGGCGGTGGTTATCAGCAATAACCAGGGGGCTTACGCCCTGGAGCGGGCCAAAAGCCATGGGATTGCAGCGGAATGCGTTTCCCCCAAATCCTTTGCCAGCCGGGAGGCATTTAATGAAGCGCTTATCAGCCGGGTGGATGCTTACGGCCTGGATTTAATCGTGCTGGCCGGATTTCTGGTAAAGATTCCGGAGGCCATGATTGCAAAGTACAGGAATAAAATTATCAATATCCATCCTTCCCTGATTCCCTCCTTCTGCGGCGTGGGATATTACGGGCTGAAGGTCCATGAGGCGGCTTTGGCCAGAGGTGTAAAGCTTACGGGGGCCACGGTCCACTATGTAGATGAAGGCATGGATTCCGGCCCGATCATTCTCCAGAAGGCGGTGGAGGTAAAGGAAGGCGATACGCCCCAGACTCTGCAGAGGCGGGTTATGGAGGAGGCGGAGTGGAAGATTTTGCCTCAGGCGATTCAGATGATAGCGAATGGAGGAGAAGCATGAAGGTATTGATTGTAGGCAGCGGAGGAAGAGAACACGCCATCGCATGGAAGGTGGCCCGGAGTCCTAAGGTAGACAAGATTTACTGCGCACCGGGAAACGCAGGGATTTCCCAGGTGGCAGAGTGTGTTCCCATCGGCGCCATGGAGTTTCAAAAGCTTGTGGCATTTGCCAAAGAAAAAGAGATTGATCTGACGGTTATAGGCATGGACGACCCGCTGGTAGGCGGTGTGGTAGATGCCTTTGAGGCAGCAGGGCTGCGGGTGTTCGGGCCCAGGAAGAATGCGGCGGTTTTAGAGGGCTCCAAGGCTTTTTCCAAGAACCTGATGAAAAAGTACAACATTCCCACCGCAGCCTATGAGACCTTTACAGACCCGGACAAGGCCCTGGCCTACCTGGAGACGGCCAGGATGCCTATTGTCTTAAAGGCGGACGGGCTGGCCCTGGGGAAAGGAGTCCTGATCTGCCAGACCAGGGAGGAGGCAAAAGAGGGAGTTCGAACCCTTATGCTGGATAAAAAGTTTGGATCTGCCGGAGATGAGATTGTGATCGAGGAGTTTATGACAGGAAGAGAAGTGTCTGTGCTTTCCTTCGTAGACGGCAATGTGGTGAAGATCATGAGTTCTGCCCAGGATCATAAACGGGCAAAGGACGGGGATCAGGGACTGAACACAGGAGGCATGGGCAATTTCTCTCCAAGCCCGTTTTACACAGAGAAGGTGGATGCATTCTGCAGGAAGTACATTTACCAGCCTACAGTGGATGCTATGAAGGCAGAGGGAAGGCCCTTTAAGGGAGTTATCTTCTTCGGCCTGATGCTGACTGAAGATGGCCCAAAAGTTCTGGAATACAATGCCCGCTTCGGAGATCCGGAAGCCCAGGTGGTTTTGCCCAGACTGGAGAATGACATTGTGGACGTGTTTGAGGCCTGTATCGACGGGACGTTGGATCAGATGGAACTGAAATTTGACAATGAAAAGGCAACAGTCTGTGTTATTCTGGCTTCTGACGGGTATCCGGTGGAGTATAAGAAAGGGTTTCCCATCCAGGGGCTGGAGAATTTTGAAGGGAAAGACGGGTACTATGTCTTCCATTCCGGAACGAAGTTTGATGAACTGGGCCGGATTGTGACAAACGGCGGAAGAGTCCTTGGCGTGACGGCCAACGGTGCTACCCTTAAAGAAGCCAGGGAAAATGCCTACAGGGCCACAGAGTGGGTAAGCTTTGAGAATCAATATATGAGACATGATATCGGAAAAGCTATTGACCAGGTGCAGCAGGAGTAATAAGCTGTTGATGATACTATAATAAATACCCGAATATAAAAGAAGAGGCTGCCATCCAAGAAAAATGGCCGCCTCTTTTTCCGATTGCACAAGTTCGGAATACTCAGCGTAGCCTGCTGCGCCTCCGTTTCCGAACTCCCACACTCGAAAAAATATCCTGGAAAATTTACACAGGAACTTCAGGGACGGAGTACTGCTTTAAAATACCGCCTTCACAACCTCCTGTCTGTCCACGTCTATCACCCCGTATGTATTCAGCCTCAGCCTTGGGATCACCGGCAGGCTGACAAAAGCCAGGGTCATAAAGGGGTCGATATCCTGGGAAATCCCCAGCCTGCGAGTAAGTTTTTTTAGCTCTTCTAAGCGCCGGTCTGTCTCTTCCAGTGTCAACATTGACATAAGCCCTGCTACAGGGAGAGGAAGGTCACTAAGCACCTTTCCCTCCAGAGCTACGGCCAGGCCGCCCTGGTTTTCAAGCACCCGGTTTCCTGCCGCAAGCATATCTTCATCGGTTACTCCGGCCACCACAAGATTGTGGGAATCATGGCCGATGCTGGTAGCCACCGCCCCCTTTTTCAGGCCATACCTTCCAAGAAAGCCTAACCCCATGTGTCCTGTGCCGTGGTGCCGCTCAAAGACTGCCAGCTTCACAACGTCCTCCAGGACATCAACCCCTGGCGCAAAGCCGGGACTGTCTGTCCACTTCCGGATCCGTTCCTGGGTAGTCAGTTCATGTGCCACAAGGTCAATTACCCGTTGGTTGGGGCCATGTTCTTTAAATTCCAGGCTGGAAAGGGTGATGGGAGACATATGGAAGGAATGAAACACCCGGTCTTTTGTGCCTGGATCCAGAAGATGAGGATCCCCGGCAGAGATACCGCCATCTATAAGCAGCCGCCCGCTTTCTGCTGCCAGCCAGCCCTCCTTGTAGACGGCAGTCACTTTAACAGTTTTTAAATCATCGAAAATCACCAGATCTGCAAGATATCCGGGAGCCACCGCGCCTCTGTTCTTTAATCCGAAGAAGCAGGCGGGGTTGTAGGTTCCCATCTTAATGGCCCTGACAGGATCCGCCCCCAGTTCCACAGCCTTACGGATAATGCCGTCAATATGGCCTCCCTGCAGAAGATCTCCCGGATGCTTATCGTCTGTCACCAGCATAGCCCTCTGATAATACGGAGGTTTAAATAGTTCTGTCAGAGCCTGGAGATTGTGGGCGGCGGTTCCCTGCCGGATCATGATCCACTGTCCGCTGGCCAGCTTTTCCAGCGCCTCCGCCATATGGGAGCATTCATGGTCTGATGCCACACCTGCTGCCACATATGCCTGCAGGGATTTTCCTGAGAGAAGAGGGGCGTGTCCGTCTATAAGCTTCCCTGTTGTAAGAGCCCCTGCGATTTTTTCAAGACACTGGTTATCCCCCTGTATGGTGCCGTAAGAATTCATCATTTCCGCCAGCCCCAAAACCCTGGGCTCCCTGTAAAAAGGCGCCAAGTCAGCGGCACTCATCCGGGCGCCAGATTCATCCAGATCTGTGCTGGGGACACAGGAGGGGAGCATGAAAAATACGTCCATACACAGGTTCTCTGTCTTTTTCAGCATGTACTCTATCCCTGCGGTTCCCGCCACATTGGTAATCTCATGAGGGTCGGTGACAACAGCTGTGGTCCCGTGAGGAAGAACCGCCCTCTCAAATTCGGCAGGCAGTACCATGGAGCTTTCCAGGTGGATGTGGCCGTCGATGAAGCCGGGGCATACATAGCTTCCCTTCAGATCAATCTCCTCTTCTCCTTCATATATGCCGGTGCCTGCAATATATCCGTCCTGGATGGCAATATCTGCTGTCATAACAGACTCGGTAAACACGTTTATGATGCGCGCATTTTTAAGAACCAGCCTGGCTTTTTTCTCCCCTGCTGCCACAGAGATTATTCTTTTAAGCCTGTCTTTAGGAAATTGAGTCATCCTTTGAGCCCTCCTTGTTATGTATTTGCTTTTGTGCTATTTTAACTAATATAAATTTTAAAATACAAATAAAATAGTAATATTAGATAAAAAATTTGTTTAATTATATCATTTTATGCGTTGTTGTCAATAGATTAAGAAAAGAAAGTTTTTGAAAAAAATGTGGATATTTTTTGGCCAATCAGGCGGAAATCATAGGATATGGGGATTGACAATAATATCTGCACATCCGTTTTTACGGCTTTTTATATGCCTGAGGACAGCACAAAGGAAAATATGATGACAGATCATAAAATTGGAAGATAGCATGTCTTAGCTGATACATGATATAGTGAGGCAGAAGAAAGGGGGAATCAAATTATTTATGGACAGCAGCAAAAAAACAGGGAATTCATTGGGCAAAACTTTGGCTAAGGAATTCAAAAGGAACTGGGTTCTGTATGTGATGATGGTTCCGGCATTGGTTTATTTCTTGTTATACTGTTATTTTCCAATGTTTGGACTGGTCATCGCCTTTCAGGATTACCGGGTCGGAGATCCATTTTTGGGAGGGAAATTTGTAGGCTTTAAGCACTTTACCGATTTTTTCCAGAGCTATTACTTCGGAAGGCTGTTAAAGAATACATTTCTTTTAAGTATGGGAGTCCTGATCTTTGGATACCCGGTGCCGCTTATCTTTGCTCTCCTGTTAAACGAAGTGCGTCATCTTAAGTTTAAGAAACTGGCCCAGACAATCACGTATCTGCCTCATTTTATCAGTCTGGTGGTAATCTGTGGCCTGATTCTGGATTTTACCAAGATGGACGGACTGATTAACACCCTTATAAAGGCCTGCGGCGGAGAGCCTATTCCCTTTATGTCAAAACCGGAATGGTTCAAGCCAGTGTATATCATCTCTGATATATGGTCCAGCTTTGGATGGAACAGCATCATCTTTATCGCAGCCCTCCTTGGCATTGATCAGGAGCAGTACGAGGCGGCAGCCCTGGACGGGGCAGGCAGATTAAAGAAGATTCTCTACATATCTATTCCCGGAATCACGCCGGTGATTATGACCACGCTTCTGATGCGTCTGGGGCGCGTGATGTCCCTGGGATTTGAGAAGGTATTTAACCTGTACAACGCGTCCACCTATGAAACGGCTGATATTATTTCTACCTTTGTGTACCGTCAGGGTATCTTAAATGCAAACTACAGCTCGGCTGCGGCTATCGGCTTGTTCAATGCGGTGATAAACCTGGCGCTTGTGATGGCAGCCAACCGGATAAGCAAGAAACTGACGGAAAGCAGTCTATGGTAAGGGGGCAGATTATGAGAACAGGGAAAACACTAAAAAAATTCGGACTCTCGGATTGCGTTATCTATGCTATAATTCTGCTGCTGATGATTGCCACGCTGTATCCGGTGTGGTACGTGGCCATGGCTTCTGTCAGCGATCCGATAAAGGCATACCAGTCAGGAGGCGTGCTTGTAATACCTAAGGGAATCCAGTGGGGCGGATATCGGCATGTGATGGACAATAAGGAGATCTGGAGCGGATATGGAAATACGATTTTTTACACGGTAGCGGCTACATTCCTGAACGTGGTGCTGACGGCAGCTCTGGCCTATCCGTTATCAAAAAAGAAGCTGATGCTTCGCAAACCTATCACCATGTTTATTATGTTTACCATGTTTTTTAACGGAGGCATGATCCCTACCTATCTTGTGATGAATAAGATAGGAATTTTAAACACCAGGGCGGCGGTAATTCTGCCAGGACTGGTCAGCGTGTTCAATTTCATTATTATGAGAACCAATTTTGAAGCCATACCGGAGAGCCTGGAGGAATCCGCGTATCTGGACGGAGCCGATGACTGGACGATCTTCTGGAAGATTATTATGCCTTTGAGTAAATCGACTCTGGCAATGATGGTTCTGTTCTACGGGGTACAGCATTGGAGCAGCTGGTTTAATGAGATGCTGTATTTAAGAGACCGTGGATTGTGGCCTCTGGCATTGATTACCAGAGAAATTATCATTAACAGCAGTACGGGAGTTGCAGCCGAAAGCGGCACAATGACCATGGAAATGTCTGAGAACATCAAATATTGTACCATTATGGTGACTACACTTCCGATTCTGTGCCTCTATCCGTTCTTACAGAAATATTTTGTGAAGGGACAGATGGCCGGAGCGGTGAAAGGGTAAGGGAGAGGAAAAACTATGAGAAAAGATAGAAATACAGCAATAATGAAGCTGAGAAAAACAGTGGGAGTTATGATTACCGTTTCCATGATTGCAGGGCTTGCAGGATGTGGATCATCCGGCAGTAATGGGGCAAAGGATCAGAGCCAGGCAGAAGGAGGTGGTTTGCAGGATACCCAGGCCGGCGGGGAATTTACAGGAGAGCCTGTGGAGGCATCCTATCCTCTGACTTCCGAGAAAAAGCAGCTGACCGTTTACGCAAAGAACAGCAATTCCAGTGTCTTAAGCAGCTATCAGGAGATCCAGGCTTTTGAGAAGGCGGCGGAAACCTTGGGAGTAGAGCTGGTATGGACCCATCCGGTGGCAGGAAGCGAGACGGATCAGTATAACCTGATGATTGCCTCCCAGGAACTTCCGGACATTATTTTCTGGGATTTTTCCAGCACCTCTACAAAGCTGACCGGGCTCATAGACAATGGAAGCGCTATTGATATGGATTCCCTGATTCGCCAGTACGCCCCCAATTATCTGAAGGCTTTGGAGACGGATGAGGAGATTATGAGGCAGGCGCTGACCGATGAGGGGAAATTTGCTGCCATGTATAAGCTGGAGCCGACGCAGGCCCGCCTGGTTACCGCCGGCCCGCTGATGCGCAAAGATCTTCTGGAACAGTATGGCCTTGAAGTCCCGGTTACCATAGAAGACTGGTACAAGAACTTAAAGACATTTAAAGAGAACGGGATGCAGGCCCCTCTGACTGTCTCCAACAGTGAACCCAGAACATCCCTTTATTTCACCATGTCCGCCTTTCAGACATATTATTCTTTCTACATAGATCCGGATACCGGCAAGATAGCTTATGGACCTATTACGGAAAACTACAGAGAATGGTTAAGGGAGATGAAACGCTGGTATGGCGAGGGCCTGATCGATCCGGAGTATACGGCAACGGACCGAAAGACGTTAGCCAGCAACATGACAGGCGGAAAGAGCGGTGCAACCATGGGATTGCTGTCTGCAACCATAGGGAATCTGACCTCAACGGCAAGAACTCAAAACCCGGATTATGAACTGGTTGGCTGCCCCTGGCCGGTAAAGGCAGAGGGGGACACGCCATACGTTATTAATTATGAGGCAGCTGTGCGGGTAGGCGGTATGGGTGCTGTGGTTACCTCCAGCTGTCAGGAACCGGTTTTGGCAGTGCAGGTGCTTGATTACTTTTACAGCGAAGAAGGACAGGATTTGCTGAATTGGGGAATCGAGGGCGTGACGTATGAGAAGGATGGCAGCAATAACAAGAAGTTTACAGATGGGATCATGAAGGAGGCTTCCGGCAAGACACCTTCTGAGGCAATAGCCCCTTATGCAATCCCGGCCCTGGGATTCACAAAGATGATGGATTATGATGCTTGGGCAGCCATTAACTTAAGCCTTCCGGAACAGTTTGAGGCCAATAAAGTTTGGGCAGAAGGCAGTACAGGCATGATGCTGCCAAATCTGGAGCTGACCAGTGAAAAGAATGACGAGTACAACAAGATTATGAATGAGATTAAGACCTATGTGGATGAAAACCAGATTAAATTTATTACAGGCGCCCTGGACGTGGACAGTGATTTCGAAAAGTATGTGGACCAGATTAAGAAAATGAAAATTGAGACGGCTGCAGCCTACATGCAGGAAGCTTATGATGCCTACAAAAACCGATAAAGGTTTCCTTCCTTTGAAAAACGCCTCTGGACGGAAGTGCTAAACTCTGTTATAGTAGGGCTGTAGAATGAGACGCAAACGGGAAATACAGATGAGTAAGGAAAATGAGAACAGGAAAAATCTACGCAGCCGGCATTTCCTGACACGGTTGATGGCCTCTTTCGGAATCATGCTGATTCTGCCAGTATTTCTGGCAGTGGTGAATTATTTGTGGTCCAGAAATGTGCTGGAAAAGGAAACTATCCGATACAACCAGGCGATGCTGGATCAGGCTCAGGCTGTGATCGATGAGAAGCTGCAGGGAATCCAGCTGTACGCGTTTGAATTGTCGCAGAATGATTCCCTGAATCCTTTTTTAAGAGAAAATCAGATGGAGCAGGGGGAGCTGCTGGTGGAGGTGGAACGGGTAAAAAAACAGCTGCAGCGGTTTATGGCCCTCTATCCGAGAGTGGAAAGCGCAGTGGTCTATTCTGTCGGCCAGCAGGCAGGAGTCTCTGGCCTGGCTGCCTGTTTTGAAAAGTGGCCGGAAGCAGCGGTAAGGCTTCTGCGGGGGAATACAGATCAGTGGCGTGAGACAGAATTTTCTGGGCTGGAGCATGAGATCATGAGGTATCTTGAGACAGAAAATCTGTATTGCAGTTTTGTGGAGTTCCAGGAGCCCGGGGGAGAAAAGAGAGTGCTTCTGGTTCACAGCCTTCCCATATGGAGCAGCGGCGTATCTTATGACGGTGTGCTGGTGGCTGAGATCGATATGGGGGGGCTTTTGGAGGCGGCCGGAGGTTTCATAGAGGAGTCAGGAGGGGCTTTTGGAATTGTTGACCGGGACGGAAAAGTGGTGGCTGACATCGGGAGAGAGGAGCTGCTTTTGAAGATCTCCGTTCCGTCTCTTCAGACAGGCAGGATAAAGGATAATCACAGCTATTATCTCACAGCGGTACAGAAATGTGCGGTCAACAGCTGGAGCTATGTGATGATCCAGCCGGATACCTTGTTTGTTACAAAGCTGCGCAACAACCGGAATTTTACCCTGCTTATGCTGGCACTTCTTCTGCTTCTGGGAGGATTTCTTGCATATGCACTGGGCAGAACCAATTACAGGCCGGTAAAGCTGATTATGGATAAGCTGAAATCCCGGAGAGACCGGATGGGTGAAAGCGATGGAGACGGCGATGAATTTTTATACATTGAGCGGGTTCTTGACGAGATGGCAGAATCAGTTCAGGAGGTCCAGGCCGTTATGGAAAAGCAGATGCCAAAGATCCGCAGCGGCATGCTCCAGAGCCTTCTAAACAATACGGTGACTGATTATGACGAGTTTCTGCGCAGGATGAAGGAATGCGGCATTTCCTATGAAGAAGGCGCATATACAGTGGCAGTTGTGCATGTGCAGCAGTTTCCCGCAAAGCAGCTGGAGAAGCAGGCATTGCTAAAGGCGCTGCTGTGGGAACTTTTGAGGGAGACCATGGGCAGTCAGTTTCTTCGCAGCACAGTGGAAATGTCCGATGACAATCTTGTCTCGGTCATCAATGGTCAGCCAGAACATCTTAAGGAAGAGATACAGGAGTGTTTACAGGTGTTTATGAGCCGATCCAGAAAAGAACTGCAGATTCTTTTGATGATCGCCGTAGGGGATCCGGTGGAGCGGCTGGAAGAGCTGCCGGCTGTCTGTCAGCAGACCATGGCTATGCTGTGGAATCAAAGGGGACAAGAGAATTTCGGAGAAATTTTGACCATCGAGAAAAAAGAAATGTTTCGCCTTTATTACTGCCCGGCCGAGGTTAGGAACCGGATCAGCAGTTATGTGATGGCAGGGAAGGAAGAACTGGCCTGCAAGATTCTGGATGAAAACTACCATGAGAATTTTGACAACCGGAGAGTAACCCGGGTGGTGGCAGTCAGCTATTTTATCATGCTCATCGACACGATTCTCAACTGTTATTCTGTATCAGAAGAAGAGAAGCAGAAGCTATGGGATAAGTGCAATCCGGTTGCAGCCCTTTTAGCGGAGGAGACTCCTGAGGCTATGGTGATGATCGTAAAGGGCTTTGCTCAGATGGTGGGCCATTATATACGCCAGCGGATGGAGAATCATACAGACAGCATGAAGTACCGGATCTTAAAGTATATTCGGGAACAGTATACAAGCAATGATTTAAGCCTGTCTTATGTGGCAGATCATTTCCTTATCACCCCTAATTACCTGTCCGCCTTTTTCAAAGAGCAGGTGGGAGACACATTTTTAAATTATTTAACAGGGCTGCGGCTGGAACAGGCCAGACAGCTTTTGATAGAGACGGACTATGCGGTAAACGTGATTGCGGAGAAGGTAGGATATGCCAGCGCCAATACATTTATCAGGACATTCAAGAAGGTGGAGAACATGACACCTGGAGAATACCGGGAGTATGCAAGGCAGCGGGCAAAATTATAGCAGGAGGAGGGATACAAGTGAGAGAAATAACTCGTTTAAACGAAAACTGGCAGTTTGGAAAATGGCCGGAGGGCAGCATCAGTGCGCTGCCGCCAAAGAACCTGGAAAAGCAGCTGGTCCAGCTGCCCCATACCTGGTACAAGGATGATGATCAGTATGAGGGTATCGGGGTCTATGAGAGGATACTGGATATACAGCTGGAGGAGAACACCAGGGCGTACCTGGAATTTCAGGGGGCAGACCGGTGGTGCCGGGTTTACATAAACGGTGTGTTTTTAGGGGAGCATAAAGGCGGCTACTCCGCTTTCCGTTTTCCTCTTGATGAGGGCACGGTAAAAACAGGGGAAAACCGGCTGACCGTGGTTTTGGATAACCGAAGCTATGAGGAGATCAGCCCGTTAGCAGGAGACTTTACAGTGTATGGGGGTCTCTACCGGGATGTGAATCTGATTCTCGTGCCAGAGAGCCATTTTGATTTGCTGTATTATGGAACCTGCGGCGTTTTAGTAAGAACAGAGGTAAACGGAGACGGGCAGGGGGTGGTTCGGCTGGAGCCTCATCTTCAGGGTGTCGGACATGACCATAGGATTTTGTATGAGATATACGCTCCTGACGGCAGCCTGGCAGAAAGCCTGGAGACTGGGGCAGTACAGGAAGAGTCCGTTCTTTGCCTGAAAAGTCCGGTGCTGTGGGACGGCAAAGAGAATCCTTCCCTTTACCAGGTGGCTGCCAGGCTTCTGTCCGGGGAAAACGTATTGGACGAGGTAAGGATTTCCACCGGCTTTCGGAGTATCTCCATGGACGGGGAGACGGGGTTCTTCTTAAACGGCCGTCATCTGCGGATTAACGGGGTGGCGCGTCATCAGGACTTTGGCCAGGTATTTTCCGCCACAACTCCTGTACAGTGGGAACGGGACATGGAATTGATCCGGGAAATCGGAGCCAACGCAGTACGGCTCTCCCACTACCAGCATCCCTGGTATTTTTATGATCTGTGCGACAGGGAAGGCCTGGTGGTCTGGGCGGAGATTCCCATGCTGAAAATGAACGACACAAAAGAGTGTATGGACAACGCGTGTTCTCAGATGAAGGAATTAATCCGTCAGAACCTGCACCATCCGTCTATCTGTTTCTGGGGAATTGAAAATGAAATCGCCATCTTTGGGGAAGAGGAATACATGTATGAGAACTGCCGAACGTTAAACCGGCTGGTTCATCAGCTGGATCCGGGACGGCTGACAACCGCCGCTAACCTGTATACGGTGAAGAATGACAGCCCTCTGAATCACATATCAGATATGGTGGGCTACAATATCTATTTTGGCTGGTATTACGGCGCTATGGAAGAGTATGATTCCTTTCTGGACAAGTTTCACAAAGACTGTCCTGACGTGCCTCTGGGAATCAGCGAGTACGGTGTGGACTGCAGCATTGGTTTTCATCAGGAAAACCCTAAGCTTAAGGACTACTCAGAGGAATTCCAGAGCCTGTTCCATGAGACGGTTTACAAGATTATCCAGTCAAAGCGTTATATGTGGGGCAGCTTTGTGTGGAATATGTTTGACTTTGGCAGTGCCAGGAGAAACGAAGGCGGCGTTAAGTACCGGAACTGTAAGGGCTTGGTGACATTTGACCGAACAGTTAAAAAAGATGCCTTTTACTATTATAAGTCCCAGTGGGCCAAGGAGCCTTTTGTATATGTGGCGGAACGGCGTTTTGAGAAGCGGGCGGCAGAAAAAATCCGGGTGAAGGTGTATTCCAATCTGCCACAGGTGACGCTTAAGGCCGGCCAGTGGCAGGAGACAGGACACTCGGACAGCGGCATTTTCCTGTTTGAGAATGTCCCTCTTGCCCATGGCTCCAATCAGATTACAGCCAGGGCAGGCCAGTACAGCGACCAGGCAGTGTTTGAGAGAGTAAAGGAGCCTGAGGCTTCTTATACGTTTGTGGATCCCAACCCGGAAATCAATGTAAGAAACTGGTTTCTGGATGAACAGGAGGAGGCTGCATTGTTCCCTAAAGGCTGCTGGTCCGTGATGGATCCCATGTCAGAGATGTTAAAAGATGAAAAGGTCATGGAGGTCATCGAGAACTGGTCTTTTCGTCTGGCAGATGCCATGAGAGAGAGAAAAGGAAGTATGCCGTTGTTTAGGATACTCAATTACATGAGAGATGACTTTAAAGAAGACAGCATGAAGGAGTTAAACCGACTCCTGGCTCAGATAAAGAAGGAATCATAGAGAATGGATTTTTCATGCCCCGGCAGAGTGAAAAAAGGAAACTCTGCCAGGGCATTTTGATGTTACTTCTCCGCAGCTGCAGCCACAGTATCTTTATCCTCTACCTGCTTATCCGCCAGATACGGGGGGGTGCTTAAGGTTTCTTTTTTGTTCTGAATCAGCCTCCATCCAAGCCAGATAATCAGCGCGGCAGCGGCCAGCTGAGGAAGGGCATTGCCCCAGTACCGGATGAAGGACGTGACTGCATCCGACCATATGAACCAGCGGGCGATGGAAGATAGGATATGGTTTACATTGTTCCAGATAATGCCTACGCCCATAAAAATAAGGAGAAAGGCCAGAGGCTTCCGGTATTTCATGGCCAGGGAGGTCAGCTGGCTTGGCTGGATGTGGAACAGATAATCATCCTCCAGAGCATAAAACTCGTCGTCCGGCATATTGTTTAAATTGTGGGTGTGAAAGAAGCTGTAAAACCATAAAACCGGAAGAAAGCAGATGAAAGGCCGAAACAGATAACCGAAGATACCATAGCCTCCGAAGAACAGTACCATGATGCTGGCCCCTGTCTTGTAAAATCCCAGGTACATTTCCCCGGCTCCCGGAATCAGGGATATAAAAAATGTTAAAAATTTACTCTTCTTGTTTGTCATATGGCTCTACCTCCATTTCCCACAGACGTTTGGAAAAATCGTCTACTTTCTCATTGAATTCCTGGATAATCTCATATGCCTCCGTATGCACAGGGTTTGACAGATATTTTTTATGTGCCCCGGGGGCGGAGATGATAAATCCGACGCAGCATGCCACTGTCAGAGTAACCTTTACTTCATAGTACCACAAGGTCAGCCTTTTGGAAAGCCGGTTAGACCCTGCGACAAGCTTAATATCCAGCTGCCTTGTGCGGGCCAGCACAGAAGATTTCAGATTGGCGGGGGCGCTTATCAGTCCCTGACTCTCCACCAGATCTGCCAGACGCTCCGCATAAAAGCTGCTGGAGGATGCCTTTTCCAGTATCTGGATCACCGGTAAATTCCTGTCGTTCAAATTATCCATTCCACAAATCCTCCTTCCTGTACAGCTTCTTAAGCATGGCTTTTGCCCGATATACCTGGGTCTGAAGGGTTTTTAAATTTTTCCCGGTTTTGGCTGCCATGTCTGTCATAGGTATCTCATAATAAAAATAGTCCAGGGCCACCTCCTTATACGGAGATTTAAGCTGCATGCAGCAGTCATATAATTCCTGATGAAGCTCCCTCTCCATCACATCCTTCTCCAGAGCCGGGGACGAATCCTTACAGGAAATAAAATATTGATCCTCAGTGGGAATCTGCCTGCGGCCGGAGGCTTTTAAATAGTCCAGACATTTGTTGGTGGCGATTTTACAAAGCCATGCCCTCTCATTCTTTCCGTCGAAGGAGGTCATGTTTTTGTAGGCAGAGAGGAAGGTTTCCTGTGACAGGTCCTGCGCGTCGAAATAGTCTTTTGTTAATTGGAAACATATGGAAAAGATCAGATTCTGATACGTATCGATCCATTGCTCCAGTACTGCCTCAGCATTAATCTTCCTCACCTCCTCGCCTATTATTATAACGGAACATATAACATATTGTCTTCAAACTGGCTGGAAAAAAAACGGAATTCTTGCATGACAGGAGATAACATGGTATACTATTCTCACAGTAAACCCCCATGCCGCTTTCCCGGCACCACTATGAATGAAAGGGGGTTTACTATGAACCCTCCGGGGGATGCACACGGAATGCAAAAACGGCATTCCGGCGCCGTACGGTCAGCGCAGCAAGTGCGCAGACCTGCCATGAGGATTCGATACTTTCACAGTAACCCCATAGCAACCAAAGAATTCAAAAAGCACGTTTCAGGGAGGAAACAGATTATGATGATTGAACTTGGAAGAGAAAAACGTCAGACTATACGGTCGATCTGTGAAGCAAGTGAGGAAGTACTGGTGCGCGGAGCCGTGGAGGGAACGGTGGGACGGGTATGGGTTCCAAAGCTGGAGAATTCCTCTTATTGTCTGATTTTAGTCGGTGATTATGCATATCTGACAGGGCTTCCGCCTAAGGGACGCCTTTCCCTGGAGCTGAAAAGCCAGATTTATCAGTGTGCCTCTCATGCATATCTGATTCCCCAGGATGAGCTGTGGGCTGACTGGATAGAAGAAGAGTTTATGGGGCAGATCCGCAAGGTAAGCCGGTACGCTCTTAAAAAATCTGAGCATCACTTTGATATGGGAGTCTTAAAACAATATATCAGTTCCATCCCCAAGGGAATCCACATGAGACAGCTGGACGGTCCGCTGTACCGCCAGGCGTTTAAGCAGCCGTGGAGCCATAATCTGTGCATGAACTTTGAGGATGAGAATCATTTTATAGAGAAAGGATTCGGCTACGGAGCCTTAAAGGGCAAGGAGCTTGTGGCAGGCTGTTCCGCCTGCGGGGCAAGCGAGGGCATCGTGGAGGTTCAGGTAAGCACCAGGAAGGATTACCGGAGACAGGGGCTGGCCCTGGCATGCAGCGCTGCTTTTCTCCTGGAATGCCTGGGGAAAAACCTGATTCCCAACTGGAGTGCCGTCAATCTTCAGTCCGTCGGGCTTGCGGAGAAGCTGGGCTATGTATACGACAGAGAGTACCAGGTATATCAAATAAAAGGAGAACTGTAAGATGGACAAGAAAAAAATTCTTCATGCAGTAGACCACACCCTGCTGTCCCAGCAGGCCACCTGGGAGGAGATCCGCCAGATTTGCGATGATGCCATAAAATACGGCACAGCCTCTGTCTGTATTCCTCCTTCCTATGTACGGCAGGCCAAAGAATATGTGGGAGAAAAGATGGCGGTATGCACGGTCATCGGTTTCCCCAACGGCTATCACACTACGGCGGTGAAAGTCTTTGAGACGGAGGACGCCCTGGAGAACGGCGCCGACGAGATTGACATGGTTATCAATATCGGAGATCTGAAAAGCAGGCAGTACGAAAAGGTCCTGGAAGAAATCCGATCCGTCAAAGCAGTATGCGACACCCATATCCTGAAGGTCATTATCGAAACCTGTCTTCTCACAGAAGAAGAAAAAATCAGGATGTGCCAGATAGTCACAGAAGCAGGCGCCGATTTTATCAAAACCTCCACAGGCTTTTCAAAGGGAGGCGCTACCTTTGAGGACATCTCCCTGTTTAAAAAGCATGTGGGAGGAAAGGTGAAGATAAAGGCAGCAGGAGGAATCTCCTCCCTTGAGGATGGAGAAAAATTCATGGAGCTTGGGGCAGAGCGCCTGGGCACCAGCCGAATCGTAAAAATAGTGAAAGCAGAGGAGGAGAGCAATGGACACAAAGACCTTGATCCAGGCAGCTATTAAGGCACTTCCAGGCTCCTACGTGCCCTATTCCCATTTCCACGTAGCCGCCGCCCTGCTGTGTAAGGACCAGACCGTATACACAGGAATCAACATTGAAAATGCGGCCTATTCCCCCACTATCTGTGCGGAGAGAAGCGCCTTTGTGCGGGCTGTCAATGATGGAAAAAGAGAGTTTGAAGCCATCGTCATCTGCGGAGGAAAAGAAGGTGTGATCACAGATTACTGTCCCCCCTGCGGCGTATGCAGGCAGGTAATGCGGGAATTCTGTGACCCGGATGCCTTTCAGGTGATTTTAGCCAAATCTGTGGAAGAGTACAAAACCTTTACCTTAAACCAGCTTCTTCCTCTGGGCTTCGGCCCGGAAAATTTGTCCTGATCACGTATAACGAAAGGGGAAGACACATACATTGAATCAGGGAGATGCCCCATTATTTTTCCCAGGCGGCTTTCAGTGCAATCAGCAATTCACTAATAAAAAAAGTAATGAATTACCAGATTTTCATGTGAAAATAGGATTGAAAAACGTTATATAGTAGTGTATAATGTTCCTAGAAAAAAACAAAAGTAACTCCTGAAATGTTCGATACTCTTACAATTTTTGAACCTACATTATGACATAAGGGATTCCTATATTTTCTGGCGGATGTCAGGCCTCCGTTCGAGTGGAAGGCAGAAGCCAGAGTGCGGTCACCCACCTAGCATGGCTAGGAGTCAAAAGGTAAGAACCGGCATTTTGGGGTTACAAAAGAAAAGCAGCGAGAAATCGCTGCTTTTATATTACTGAAAACCCTTTGCATTTTATGGAAATTGTGGTACTCTTATACTGTAAAAAAAGCTGACAGCATTCCGGCTGTTATGACAAGAAAAAGCAAAGGACGATAATAATTTCATGAAAGAACATAAATTTTACGAATATGTCTGCTGGGGAGTAACGGCAGTGGTGGTGATTATTTCCTGTATTCTGGTGGCCCTTTTATTCCTGCGCTGGCAGACAGTCAGGCAGGCCATCCGCACAGTGAATACCATACTGGCTCCCATCACCTACGGGGCGATTCTGGCATATCTGCTGTCGCCTGTGTACAATCGCCTGAGGATTCTTTTAAAAAAAGGTGTGAAAAAAGAAAGCACGGTGAAGGCAGGGGCAACTGTGGGAAGCCTTATACTTCTTGTGGCAGTGGTGTTCGGGCTGTTTTCCATGATTATCCCGGAGGTCTGGAAAAGTATTGCAGGCATTATCAATTCCATTCCCACCTATGCCCAGGTTATCTCCGGATGGATCGAGGAGATCTTTGCCAATAATCCGGACGTGGAGGCCGCTATATTGGACAACTACAACGAGGCGGTGGAAAAGCTGGTTACCTGGCTTCAGTCAGAGACCGGGCTTATGGCTAACATCGAGAAGGTTCTGACCGGGCTGTACACAGGGGTTATCAGCATCATCAATGCGGTAAAGAATATTTTGATCGGTATCATCGTCATGGTATATCTGCTGAACATCAAAGACACACTGTGCGCCCAGGGGAAAAAGATTATATACGGCCTTTTTTCCATCCATGTGGCCAATGAGATTGTGGAGAAGCTGCGGTTTGTCCATAAGGTATTCGGCGGATTTATCATCGGCAAGCTGGTGGATTCCCTGATTATCGGTATCATCACATTTATCTGGCTCAGCATCCTTAAGATGCCCTATACCTTGTTAATCAGTGTGATTATCGGCGTGACCAATATCATTCCGTTTTTCGGGCCTTTTATCGGAGCCATACCCAGCGCCATCCTGCTTCTTCTGGTCAGTCCGAAGCAGTGCATCTGGTTTCTGGTGTCCATCCTGGTGATTCAGCAGTTTGACGGCAATATTTTAGGGCCGAAGATCCTGGGCAATTCCACCGGCGTATCCAGCTTCTGGGTGTTGTTCTCCATCCTGTTTTTCGGAGGGATCATGGGGCCGGCAGGCATGATCATCGGTGTGCCTACGTTTGCGGTTATTTACAGGCTGGTTGCAGAATTTGTGGAGAAAAGGCTTGCGGCCAGGGAGCTGTCCACAGCCACAGAGGATTACGGGGATTTAGACTATATAGATGAAAAGAAAAAAACATATATCAGGTAGGGCGTATGAAGAGAAAAAGAATGTTAGGCTGGATGATAGGGGTTCCCCTGGTGATTGTTGTTTTGATCGGAATCATTTTGTGGAAAGAACCTGAGAGGGAAGGGATTTCCAGAGCTGCTGCCTACAAATCAGCAGCTCTTTTTCTTACCACTCCCGATGAGTGCCGGAAAGAAGCGAAGGAGGAGAACTCTTATTTTCCTGCAGGAAGCCAGGATAGCTGGTACGTAAAATACATGGATTACCTGTACCGCCATGGCATGATTTCCGAGGAGCTGACACCGGCCTCTTTAAAGGAGGCAGAAGGGCAGCTGACGTATGAGGAAGCGGCTTATTTTTTGGGAAATGTGTCTGAGAAGCTGGCAGGCCAGGTGACGGTGACGAAAAAAAACCGGAAGAAACCGTTTCCTGAGGATGAATGGTGGGCTTTGTATGACAGGCTGTGTCAGGAAAGGGAGGACGGGCAGGTAAAGGAAAAGCATCTGCTGATCTGCGGAACGCCGGAAAGTGTGGAGGAGGAGGAAGCGTGGGTTGTACATACGGACCAGGGCCGGTTCGGGTTTGAGGGCCTGGCTATGTCCCGATATCTGGACACAGAGCTTGTGGTGCTTGTACGGGACAGCGAAATCATCCGGGTCAAGGAGAAGGCAAGCGATGACGTGGTATATAAAAATGTGTGGATTTCCGGGGCAACCCAGGAGAAGCTGACCGGATACGTGGGAAGCATCACAAGGGATTTTTCTGTAAAGAAGAAGATAAAGTCTCCAAAAGAAATGGAAGGCCAGGTGGCTGACCTTTATCTGTCGCAGGGGGAGATCAAGAAAATCACTTTAAAGAAGGAGCGGATCGGAGGGAAGGTACTGTCTGTAAAGGATGATTCCATTGAACTGGAGGGCTACGGGGAGGTGCCTGTGGAAGAGGGGTTCTGCGTATACAAGCTGTACGGAGATTTTGAACGGCAGAGCGTGGCCAATATCCTGGTGGGATATGACTGTCAGGAATTTGTGGCGGCAGACGGGAAGCTGTGTGCGGCTCTGATTGTCAGGCCTTTTGAGGCAGATACCATCCGGGTTCTGGTGATGGACACCAATTTCCAGTCCCTGTTCCATGACAGCATTGAGCTGGAGTTTTTAAGCGGCGGAACCTATACGGTGGACAAAAAGGAGTATTCGTTTAACAGCGGGGATACCATGACGCTTACACCGGAGGATGAGCTTTTAAAGAAAGGCAGAATCATTTTCCAGCCGGACGATACGGAGAGAGGGATCCGGGTGCTGTCTGTGGAGAGGGCCTGCGGAAAGCCTGCCTACCCGGGGCGTCTGGAAATCGACAGGGAGGAGAATTCCCTTGTGCTGGTAAATGAGCTGTACCTGGAAAGCTATCTGAAAAGGGTGGTGCCCAGCGAGATGCCGGCCAGCTATGAAAAGGAGGCACTGAAAGCCCAGGCAGTCTGTGCCAGAACCTATGCCTGCAGGCAGATTCAGGGAAACAGCTACAAGCAGTACGGTGCCCATGTGGATGACAGCATCCGGTTCCAGGTGTACAACAACCTGGATGTAAGCAGCGGGACAGATATGGCAGTAAGTGAGACCTACGGGGAGCTTTTGATGTGTGAGGGCCAGGCAGCGGAGGCATTTTATTTTTCCACTTCCTGCGGCCACACCACAGACGGTACCATATGGGGGGCAGAGCTGTCGGAGGTTCCTCACCTTAAGGGAGTCGCGGTGAAGGAGGGTGGAGGACAGAGGGATCTGCTGTCCAACCAGGCCTTTGAGGCGTTTATAAAAGACAGGGCAGAAGGGTATGAAGCAGACTTTCCTTTCTACCGATGGAACACAAAGCTTACCAGCAGGCAGCTGGAGCAGAAGCTGCCGGATATCGGAACCATCACAAAGCTTACTGTGGAGGAGCGCTCCACAGGGGGGATCGGAAAGGTACTGGTGGCGGAGGGGACTGAAGGGAGCCGCAGGATTCAGGGAGAAGGCTCCATCCGCTCCACCCTGGGAAACACGGAGCTGGTAATCCAGAAGCAGGACGGTACTACGGTGACAGGATGGTCCTCCCTGCCCAGCTCTTTTATCGCCATCGACTGCGGCCAGCCGGATGAGAACCAGGTGACTGTTTTTACCATATATGGCGGCGGTTACGGGCACGGCGTGGGTATGAGCCAGAACGGGGCCCAGGCCATGGCAAAGGCAGGGAAAACCTATAAGGAGATTCTGGGATTTTTCTTCAGCGGAATTGAGATAAAATAGCACCTAAATCGGCAAAAATTATTCTGGAGAAAAATCCCGAAACAGGGTATAATGTAAAGAAAATAATGTTGTCCGAAGAACGGGCAAGAAGGAGGAGAAGGATGGTAAATTTAAGGGAAAAACCGTTTTGTCTGGGGGATGAGGCGATTCAGTGGGTGGAAGATACCATCGCCGGCATGAGCCTGGATGAGAAGGCAGGGCAGCTGTTTGTCCAGATGCGAAAAAGCCTGGATGAGGAGGCTATCAAGGACACCCTGTCCAGGTATCATCAGGGCGGACTGAGATGGCAGGGCGGCGACCGCAAGCAGGTCTACAACCAGAATAAGACATATCAGGAGAATTCCAAGATTCCGCTTCTGATTGCCGCCAACTGCGACAACGGAGGAGACGGCTGCCTCTCTGAAGGTACTTTTGTAGCCACTGCGGTGGAGGCTGCTGCCGGCGAAGGCACGAAGACTGCTTACGACATCGGCTATGTGGCAGGGCGGGAGGCTTCCAGCGTAGGCGTAAACTGGATGTTCAACCCCTGTGCCGACATCTATATGAACTGGAGAAATACCATTGTCAATACCCGTGCTTACGGCGACAATCCTGACCGGGTCATCGAGAATATCCGGGAATTTATAAACGGAATCCATCAGAGCAACGTGGCCTGCTGCTGCAAGCATTTCCCAGGCGACGGGGTGGAGGAGAGAGATCAGCACCTGGTGCTGGGGGTTAATGATTTAAGCGTGGAGGAGTGGGACAAAACCTTCCGCAAGGTATACCAGACCATGATCGACGAAGGCCTGGAAAGCATCATGGTAGGCCATATCGCCCTTCCTGAGATGAGCCGGAAGCTGCGCCCGGGCATTAAGGATGAAGAGATTATGCCGGCGACCCTTGCTCCCGAGCTTCTCACCGACCTTCTGCGGGGAGAGATGGGCTTTAACGGTGTAGTCATAACTGACGCCTCCCACATGGCTGGCATTGCCTGTATGGAAAAGAGGGAGATTGCAGTGCCCAAGGCTATTGCCAGCGGCTGCGATATGTTCCTGTTTACTAATGATGCGGAAGAGGATTTCGCATATATGAAAGCCGGCATTGAAAAGGGAGTCATCACAGAGGAACGATTAAGCGATGCCCTCCACAGAATCCTGGGCCTGAAAGCCAAACTTGGATTATATAAGAAAGAAAACGTAACGCCTGCACCAGAGATCAAGGATCAGGTAGTGGGATGTGAAGAGCATATCCGGCTGGCCCAGGAGGCGGCAGAGCGCTGTATCACCCTGGTAAAAGACACCAGGCATGAGCTTCCCATCAACCCGGCCCAGAAAAAGCGTGCCCGCCTGGTATTCATCCAGTCCACCCCTACCACCAAGGCGTATACAGGCGACCCGGTGAAGCAGGTGGTTATAGAAGAGCTGGAGAGGGCAGGATTTTCAGTAGATGTGGCTCCCAACTTCCATGATCTGGAGGTGGAGGAAGGGCCAAAGCCTGAGAATATGAGAAAAATGATGGAATGCGGCAGCATGAAGGATTTCCGGGAGAAGTACGACGTGGTATTCCTTGTGCTGAACATCAAGGGCTACGCCCAGGAGAACCACGTAAGGCTGCGCTGGAGCTGCAACCATTCCAGTGAGCTGCCATGGTATGTGACTGAGGTGCCTACCGTGGGAATCAGCTTAAATTATACCAACCATTTAATCGATGTTCCCCAGGTCCATGCTTTTGTCCATGCCTACGGAAATACCAGAATCTCCATCCGCACAGCTATCGAGAAGATCTGCGGAAAGAGTGAATTTAAAGGAACCCCAAGCGACACAGTATTCTGCGGCAAGTGGGATACACGCCTGTAAGCTGTCTTTTGAAATGCCTTCAGACAGCTGACAGACTCTCCGGTGGGGCTTACATGAATCCGTGACCAATCCGCTGTGAATCTGTCACGGATTCAGTTCCTCCAAATCCCCGAACCGATATCCCATCTCCTCCCATCTCGTCAGAAGTTCATCCAGAATCTCCCCGTTGGTTTTTGAAGTACTGTGCAAAAGCACGACAGCCCCCGGGTGGATCCGTCCCAGCAGCTTTTTAAACGCCTCCTCATGGGAGGGTTGTTTATCTTCATACCAGTCCACATAAGCCAGACTCCAGAAAAAGGTGGTATACCCCAGATCTTTAGCCATTCTTAAATTGGCCTCGCTGTATTTCCCCTGAGGCGGCCGGTAGTATTTCTTCATAGGCTGTCCGGTGGTCTGCTGATACAAAGCTTCCAGATCGGTCAGTTCCTGATTAAAGGATTCTCTGGTAGAGATCCGGGACATATCCGGATGGTGGTATGTATGATTGCCTACCGTATGCCCTTCCTCCACCATTCTCTTTACCAGCTCCGGGCTGGTCTCCAGATAATTTCCCACCAGAAAGAACGCGGCAGGGGCATGATGCTTTTTCAGTGCGTCCAAAATAGGGGCGGTGTTGCCGTTTTCATACCCTGCGTCAAAGGTCAGGTAAATGACCTTCTCATCTGTCTGATTTACATAAAAGGCCTGAAACTGTTTCAGATAATCTGCTGTGGCGTTTCCCACAGGCGGTTTGCCCTCTTGCTGAAAGCTTAACCCCCAGTTGCCTTCTGCAGAAGCAGGGACAGTCTGGGAGACGTCTGCATGGCTGCCTTTTGTCCCTGCCGCCTGCTCCTGCCGGATGGTATCCGCATTCCAGGAAGAGATCTGAAGAGGATTTTTATCTGCCATCCGGGCCGCACTGTCTCCCATGCAGAAGCACAGCACAGCCAGAAAAAACAGCTGAATAGATTTCCTGATATAAAAGTGAGGAGGCTTCATAAATGCTCCTGAAAGTTTTTATAAAATCTATGAAATTCTGCTTGCAAAAATTCTTAAATGTGCTAAATTAGTATCTTGTACGCAACGTACGATTGGCCTTAAAAAGTATTTTTATTGAAAAGAGAGGACTGGAATTATGGCAGGCAGGACGACAAAAAATATGACAGACGGTTCGCCTATGAAATTGATTCTTGGTTTTTTGATTCCTATGTTGTTCGGACTATTGTTTCAGCAGCTTTACAACATGATGGACACTATTATTGTAGGAAAGTATCTGGGGGTAAATGCCCTGGCGTCAGTGGGCTCCACCGGCTCCATCAACTTTATGATTGTAGGATTCTGTATCGGCGTGTGCAGCGGTTTTGCCATCCCGGTGGCCCAGAGCTTCGGTGAGAAGAATGAAAAGGCCATGCGCAGGTATGTGGCCAACAGCGGCTGGCTGGCAGCGTTTTTTTCAGTGCTTATGACCTTGACGGTCTGTCTTCTGTGCCGGAGGATTTTAGGCTGGATGAAGACGCCGGAAGATATATTTGACGGTGCTTACGCATATATATTTGTGATTTTCTTAGGGATTCCGGCTACCTGCCTGTACAATATTCTGGCAGGGATCATCCGGTCCATGGGAGACAGCACCACGCCTCTTATCTTCCTGTTGATCTCATCTGTGATGAATATTGTACTGGATTTGTTCACGATCATTGTCTTAAAGATGGGAGTGGCGGGAGCTGCCTGGGCCACCGTGGTTTCTCAGGGCATATCCGGAATCTTATGCTTTTTCTACATGAAAAAGAACTATCCCATATTGAAGATGGAGGGGGAGGAGTGGAAGCCGGATATCCGGATCATGAAGACCCTGTGCAATATGGGGATTCCCATGGGGCTGCAGTACTCCATCACAGCCATCGGCAGCGTGATCCTTCAGACTGCCGTAAACTCCCTGGGAGCGGCAGCGGTGGCATCCGTGACGGCGGCCGGCAAGATCAGCATGCTTTTCTGCTGCCCGTTTGATGCCATGGGCACCACTATGGCCACCTACGGAGGCCAGAATCTGGGAGCAAGGAAGCTGGACCGGATTCAGAAAGGGATCAGGGACTGTACCATTCTGGGGGCAGGCTACGCCATCCTTGCCTATGTGGTGATCTTCTTCTTTGGCGACACCATTGCCCTGCTTTTTGTAAACCATTCGGAGACAGAGATCCTTCGAAATACCAGGCAGTTCCTGCTGACAAACGCAGCCTTTTATTTTCCTCTTGCCCTGATCAACATTCTTCGTTTCATGATCCAGGGGCTGGGATATTCCAAGCTGGCTATACTGGCAGGGGTCAGTGAGATGGCGGCCCGCACCTTCATGGGCTTTTGCCTGGTTCCGCTGTTTGGCTTTCAGGCGGTATGCTTTGCCAACCCGCTGGCATGGATAGCGGCGGATGTATTTTTGATACCAGCCTATTTTGGTGTTATAAGGCATCTGTACCGCATAATAAAATATACAGGGCAGGTTAACACAGGGCGGCAGACAGAAAAACACAAGCAAAAAGGCAAGCATAAACCAAGGGCCACGGCTGCCCTATGATGTGGGGAGATAAACCGTATCATTCCCTGGACTTTGAGCTGAAAAAGCAGTTTGGGAAAAAGCTGTACAAAATATCCCTGGACGGAGGCATGACCTGTCCCAACCGGGACGGAACCCTGGGGTATGGGGGATGTACTTTTTGCAGCGAGGGCGGTTCCGGAGAGTTTGCACAGAGAACAGGGACCTGTGAGGATGTGTGGCAGCAGATTGAAAAGGCCAAAAAACAGGTGGAGAAAAAGATGCCTGAGGGCGGGAAATATATCGCCTATTTTCAGGCCTATACCAATACTTACGGGCCGGTTTCCTATCTGGAACCGCTGTTTACAAAAGCCATAAGCCATCCGGATGTGGAGGTTTTGTCCATAGCCACCCGCCCGGACTGCCTGCCCCCCAAGACCGTAGAGCTCCTAAGAGGGCTGAATGAAAAAAAGCCGGTGTGGATAGAGCTGGGGCTGCAGACCATCCATGAGTGTACGGCAGAGAGAATCCGGAGAGGATATAAGCTCCCTGTGTTCCAGTCTGCATACGCAGACCTTAAGGAGGCCGGACTTACGGTGGTGGTTCATGTGATACTGGGTCTGCCGGGAGAGACCAGGGAGATGATGCTTGACACGGTTAAGTATCTGGGAAGCCTGGCAGTGGACGGAATCAAGCTGCAGCTGCTTCACATTCTCAGGGGAACGGATCTGGCCCGGGAATATGAGGAGAAGCCTTTTTACCTGCTGTCGCTGGATGAGTACGCAGATTTAATTACAGACTGCATTTCTGTGCTGCCGGAATCGGTTGTGATTCACCGCATAAGCGGCGACGGACCTAAATCCATCCTTATGGCGCCTCAGTGGAGCAGGAATAAAAAAATGGTGCTGAATACGGTGGCAAAACGGTTCAGACAGAGGAAAATGTGTCAGGGTTCAGGCAGTATGGTTGACAAATAAAGAAAATTGATTTATACTACGTTCAGCTAAAATTTTGACAAAAGAATAACATGACTGGATGGTTTTAAATAATCGTATGGCAGGCAGCGGATAGCAGCCCATGCCGATTCATAATTATTCGAGGAGGAAAGTATTATGCCACGTACAAAAAAAACGGCGGTTGAACCTATAGCAGAAGCTGTATCTGAGACACCGGCAACAGAGGCAGAAGCAGCAGTTGTTACAGCAGAGGAGCCGAAAAAGACTACGAGAAAAAGAACCCCGAAGGCGGCGGAAGAGAAGACAGAGGCAGCGCCTAAGAAGTGCTGTGTAAGAAAGAAAGCAGCTGAAGAAACAATGGCAGAGGAGACAAAAGAGGAGCCAAAGAAAGCCCCAGCCAAAAAAGCAGCGCCGAAAAAAGAGGCAGAGCAGGTAAACATAAAGATTCAGTTCGGCGGAAAAGATTTTTCTACAGAAGAGATTCTTGAGAAGGCCAAAGCAGCATTTGCGGCGGCCAATGAGGGCGTGGAGATTAAGACCGTGGATCTGTATGTGAATGCAGACGACCGTGCCGCTTACTATGTGGTGAACGGCCAGGTTCCGGAAAATAACAAGATCGAATTATAATGTGAGAAAGAAGAAAAGCTGCGGAAGATTGGTTGCCGCGGCTTTTTGTTATAGGTATGGGCAAAGGCTGCAAAAAGGAGGAAGATATGTTTTACGAAAACAAGCTGTGGATAGGAACAAACGGGGACAACAAAGTGTGGATTCTGCCTGAGATGGCTAACCGCCACGGGCTGATTGCAGGGGCTACCGGAACGGGAAAAACCATTACCCTGAAGGTGCTGGCGGAATCATTCAGCGATATGGGGGTTCCTGCATTTCTGGCAGATGTAAAAGGGGATCTGGCCGGCATGTGCTGCCCGGGCACTGCCAGCGATTCCATGGATAAAAGGATTCAGGAGCTGAGGCTTGAAGGAAGCGGCTTTTCCTACAAATCTTATCCGGTGTGCTTCTGGGATATTTTTGCCAGGGAAGGACTTCCTCTCAGGACCACTATCAGCGACATGGGGCCGGATCTTCTGGCGCGGCTTATGGATCTGAATCCTACCCAATCGGATATTCTGTCAATAGTATTCAAGATTGCAGACGACGAAGGCCTGCTGCTTCTGGACACGAAGGATCTGCGCTCTATGTTAAACTATGTGGGGGAGAACAATAAGGAATACGCAAGCCGATACGGAAATATGGCGAAGCAGAGCATCCATGCCATTCTGCGGGGCCTGGTTGCCCTGGAGGAGCAGGGGGCGGATCTGTTTTTCGGCGAACCGGCTCTGGATATCCGTGACTGGTTCAGGACAGGGGGATTTGGCGGGCAGGGAGTGATTAACATTCTTCAAAGTGAAAGCCTGATTAACAATCCTATGATGTACTCCACCTTCATGCTGTGGATGCTGTCGGAGCTTTTTGAGATTCTGCCTGAGGCCGGGGACTGTGGGAAGCCGAAGATGGTATTTTTCTTTGATGAGGCCCACCTTTTATTTAAGGGGGCGCCTAAAGCGCTGATTTTTAAGATTGAACAGGTGGTAAAGCTGATTCGGTCCAAGGGGGTGGGAGTCTATTTTATCACCCAGAGCCCCGGCGATATTCCGGATGAGGTTTTAGGGCAGCTGGGCAACAAGATTCAGCACGCCCTCAGGGCCTATACCCCTGCAGATCAGAAGGCGGTAAAGGCAGCGGCAGATTCTTTCCGTATCAATCCTGCCTTTGACACAAGGGAGGTTCTGCCCCAGCTGGGAATCGGCGAGGCGCTGGTCTCCGTGCTTTTGGAGGACGGCACGCCATCTGTGGTGGAGAGGGTGTGGATTCTGCCTCCCCAGAGCCAGATGGGGCCTGTGGATGAGGCGGTAAGGGAGAAGGAGACAAAGGAGAATCTTCTGTACGCAAAATACGGGACTATGTATGACCGGGATTCTGCCTATGAATTTCTGGAGCGGAAGTTAAAGCAGGAAGCACAAGAAGAACAGGAGAAGGAAGAGGAAGAGGCACGAATAAAGGCAGAGGAAAAAGCAGAGAAGGAGGCCAGGAAGGAGGAGGAACGGCAGGCCAGGGCCCTGGCAAGAGAGGAAGAGAAGAGGGCCAGGGAAGAGGCAAAGCAGGCGGAGAAAAAGGCAAAGGAGGAGGCCAGGGAGAAAGAGGCTGCCGCCAGGGCAAGAAAGCAGGCTGCTGCCAGCGTGGCGAAAACCGCCGGAGGAACCATCGGCAGGGAAGTAGGCAATGAGATTGGAAAAAGTATCGGAGGAAGTTTTGGCAAACGTCTGGGCGGCAATCTGGGCGCCAGCATCGGACGGGGGATCTTGGGAACATTGTTTGGAAGAAAATAACAGGGAGTCTGTATATGAATCTACGGATATTTATAAAAGCAGTTTATGCCGGGTTTATGATCGGCATCGGTGGCATGGTATATCTGGCGGTGGAAAACAAAATTGTGGGCTCCATGCTGTTTTCCTTCGGACTGCTGACCATTGTGACCCAGGGATTTTACCTGTACACGGGAAAGATCGGGTTTGTGAAGACATTTAAGGAGCTTATGGATATGGCTGTTGTAGTGCTGGGCAATCTGGAGGGGACATTTCTTGCCGCCATGATGGCTAAGCTGGCCCATGTCAATATCTCAAGCGTGGAGCTGGCCGGCAGGAAGTTGGCCAATGACGGGGGAACTATATTTTTTCTGTCAGTGCTGTGCGGTGTCATGATGTATCTGGCAATCGACAATTACAATAAGTCAAAAAATATTGTGTTTATCATAGCTCCGGTGATGATATTTATCTTATCCGGATTTGAACATTCTATTGCCAATATGTTCTATTTTCATTTGGCCGGGGCATACAGCCTGAAAATGTGGGCATATCTTCTGGTGATGCTTGTGGGAAACGGAGTGGGGGCAAAGCTTTTTGCCTGTCTGGGAAACAGATAAATAAGCCCTGGCATTGTCTTGCAGGAAAACCGTATTCAGCAAGGCAGTGCCAGGGCCTTTTTCAGGCTTTATTCGCGCGAAGCAATGAGCCAAGTGCCTGTGTGCCAGTGGTGCATGGCCAGCACCGACCGAAGCGGAGCGTAGATCAAATACCCCGCAGCTCTGCTGCGCTGCAAGTTTGATGCCCCGTCAGCTTGCTGCAGGGGCTTTGGCTCAGATAATCAGTAGCATGTCTCCCGGTAGATGAAATCCTCCTCCAGCTCTTCGGGAGTCATGGTCCTTCCCCAGTGGATGGAAGAATTAAAGTTCCCCTCACACAGAGTGATCGAATCGCTGTCCACAGCCAGAATCATGACGGAATGCTCTCCGCCCATATTGTTCTGTACTCGGAGATGATCCCCGACCCGAAGCTCATCCCAGTTAAGGTCAGAGGTTTTTGTCTTTTTCGCATTGGCGCCGAAGACCGTATCCTGTACCATAAAGGCGAATCCGGCACAGCCGTACCCAATCCGGTTGCCGCTGCGGTGGCTGTTATCATTGGTCCATGTCATTCCTTCAGGATAGCTGTCCTTTAACGCGATAATCTTTTCATAAGCCTCCTCGTCAGAAAGGGTGCTGCCTGTGGCGGAGCTGGTGCCGGAAGATGTGGATCCTGTGCCGGAGGATGTGGATCCCCCGTTGTTCTTGTTGGTAACAGGTGTGATTCTTCGTATCAGCTGTCCGGTATCAGAGAAATAGTAGGATATATCGTCTATTTCCTGAATCCCTGCCACAGCATACCCTTCATCGTCAAAATAATACTCCTTGCCGGAGATTTTCTTCCAGCCGGTTACGAACTCTCCGTCTGCGTCTATATACTGTCTTCCATAGGAATCCTTGATCCACCCTTTGTAGGACTGGGAAGAGCTGTTTGAACTGGAAGAGCTGCTTGAGGAGGAAGTGTCTTCACTGCCTGGCTGTCCCACATTTTTAGTCATCACCTGTCCGCCGGATATCCATGCGCCGCTTTCATTAACCTCGTATCCGTCAACCGTCGCTGTAGCACCTGCCGGGGAAGCGTACATCCAGCCATTGGCATTAAAGCAATAGCTTTCCGCTATCCCGTCCCCGTTTCCGTCAATCCATGCCCAGGTTCCTGCCGGATATGTACCGTCATCATTCCGATACCACCAGTTTGATACCCCGTTCTCATTGGCCGGCTTTGTGGGATCCTGAACCCAGGTTCCCGCCAGTGCCGGAGTCGTCACAGACAGCGCTATCCATGCGGCAGCGCCTGCCACCCATCTTTTTTTCATGTTATATTCCCTCCTGAAATTTCATGCTGGATCATCCAACTGCTGTCAATTATACCACATATTGTAAAAAAGTGTACTTTTTCTTTGACGGAAATCCTAAACCGTCTGAAATTCTAAACAGTGAATGAACCGGTAAATGTGCGGCGCAGCTGGGAAGGAGATTGCTGATACTGATTCTTAAACGCACGGGTAAAAGTGCTTGGGTTTTCAAAGCCTAATTCACTGGCAATCTGGGTCATGGGAAACATGGTATAGAGTACCATGTTTTTTGCTTTCTCCAGCCGGCAGCGCTGATGATATTGGATAGGGGACATTCCGAAAAGTTTTTTAAAGGATCGAACCAGATGATATTTGCTGATGTTAAAGCGGCTGGAAAGTTCATCTAAGGATACGGTCTGTCCGGTGCTGGTGTTAAGCAGGTGACGGATTTCCAGCATTAATGTGCTTTGAGGCTCATTTTTTATATTTCCCTGGAGAAGCTGCTGGCGCAGGATAAAAGTCCACAGCCTGAGAAAGGCCCCCTGGGTACTTAGCTGTGCATAGGGAAGCTGGGTCTCAAATTCGAAAATCACCTCAAACAAAAGCTGTTCGAACATATTGATATCTGTAATTTCCAGCTTGTCCGGAAGGGGGATATCCGATTCTGACAGAATGTCCGGCCGTATCATCTTTTGTTCCTCAGGGCTCATCTGTTCAAGAGGCTTATAAGAGATAAATACCTGCTCGCTGTCTTCCTGCCAGACCAGATCGAAATGCAGATGAGGCTGCCTGAACCCCTGGGGAGACAAAGGCTGCATGGAGTGGCGCCTGTTTGGACGGAAAAGGAAAACATCGCCGGGGCCGGCTTTATAAACGGTATCTTCGACTGTAATACGCAGTTTTCCTTCCTTGATATACAGAAGTTCATAATCAAATATAATACGTTCTTCAAGATGCCAGCTGGCATCAATATGCTGATCAATGGCAAAACGGACATAGGGCGACAGCTGCAAGGGATCTCCTCCTCTCTGTAGAAAGCAATAATTGTATAGAAGTTGAAAATAATAGCTAAAGACATTCATGAAAAGATTTTATATAATAGTAACAGATTTAAGGCTAAAATAAAAGGTTTTTAATTTATTTTTCACTAAAATTTAGCCAGATCGTATAAAGTGCGCATTTTATAAAGGGAAAATTTACTAACAAGAATGGAATAATCAGAAAAAGCAGATACTAAAGACAAAGTATGCCTATGCCGCTGGGAAAGCGAAAGAGGGCTGGCAGACAGCGGGAAAGGGCATTCCAGGAGTACATAAAAGCGAGAAGGAGGAAAACATATGAGAAAATCAAAGGGTTTGACAGGACTATTGCTGGCGGGAATGGCTATAATGCTTGTTGCCTGCGGCTCAAAGGCAGAGAGTAAGCCTGAGACTCTGCCAGAGGGCAGTCCGGCCGGTGAGGCCGCGGCCGGCAACAGGGATGGTAAGGATGAGAAAGAAGATAAGGGGGATACGATTGAGCTTACGGTGATGACCAACGCGGTGGAAGGGAATCTGGCAGATTTCTTTGACAACAGGCTGCCCCAGCTTTGGGCGGAGTCCCATCCGGACAGCAGGATTGTACTTAAGCATGAAGCAATGCCTTTCAATGACCTTCAGGGTGCGCCTCTTCAGGTACGATATGCGTCAGGCAATGCACCGGACATTCAGCTGATGACTGTGGAGATGACCCTTACTCTGGTGGAGGCCGGTTATCTTCAGGAATTGGATGAGTATTACACCGACGAAGTCCGCGCTGATTATTTTGACGGGATTGTTGAGGGAGTATCTACCTTTAACCATCACCAGTACAGCTTTATGCTTCACCGGGGCCTGGAGCTGCTGGCCTACGATGCCGCGGCTTTAGAAGAGGCGGGGATCGCGCCTCCCAAGACACCGGAGGATTTGATCGCCGCAGCCAATGCTCTTAATTCCTCAGACCGCTATGCGTTCACCGCGTTTACGGACCCGGTGGATCATCTGATTATGACATGGATGCCTTTTATCTGGGGACAGGGAGGGGATGCGCTTAACGAGACTCTGGACGCAGGGGCTTTGGATACGCCTGAGGTGATAAAAGGCCTTTCTCTGATCCGTGAACTGGCAACCTCCCCGGCCTTCAACCCTATGCCCAGCCGTCCCGGCAACAACGGCGGTATCCTGGGAGACGGAGAAACTATTTTCCAGTTTATGCCTTTTGGACAGTGTGCCATGCTTCAGAGAGATTATGCAGACAGGGTGGAAGAATTGGGGGTGACCCGCTACCCAACCCCGGAGGGCATGCCTTTTGTGACCTTTGGAGGAGGCTGGGCCCTGGGAGCCAGTGCTGCCAGCAAGCATCCCCAGGAGGCGAAGGAGGTTGCATACTGGATGGCAATCGAGAGCGAGGCCATTGTCAAAGAGATGCTGGCTGACAGCGGCAATATGCCCTGCCGCCGTTCCCTGTTAAAGGATCCGGAGATTGCAGCGATTTATGAGGGAAAGCTGTATTCCATGATTATGAATGACACAGAGCAGCTGGACGGTGTGCGGATGGCCTATGTTGCCACCAGTGAATTTAACAAGATTCTCATTGATTTAATCGATCGCACCCTGTTTGAAACCAACACGCCGGTTGAGACAATCGCCAGGGAGCAGAATGAGAAAATGAATACGTATATTGCCGGCTACCAGGGGCCGAAGGAAGGGTTAAGCAGGAGAAATATGGGACTTCCAGCGGATCAGTAACAAAAGGGGGTATTATGAAAAACAAAGCAAAACGTGCCGAAACCATAGCTGCCGGTCTGTTCCTGCTGCCGGAGATGGCAGTCATGCTGGTATTCGTCTTTATTCCCATGATCTATGCGCTTTATTTAAGCTTTATCAAGTGGAATGGCTTTCAGAAGGATCGGAGCTTTGTGGCTTTGGAAAACTATGAGCTTATATTTAAGAACCATGAATTTTGGGCATCCATTAAAGTTACCTTTATCTATATGGCAGCTTATGTAACCCTGTTGTTCCTTTTGTCTCTGGCATTGGCGCTGCTTAACCATTCTGTAAAAAGCAAGGCAGGACAGCTTTACCGGACACTTATCTTTACACCCCATGCGGTTTCCCTGGTTATTGCAGGAGTCATCTGGACATTTATGTTCAGTGCGCCGAAAGGCTATATCAATCAGCTCATCGGGCTGTTTGGCATAAAGCCCCAGGCATTTTTAGGCTCCCGCAGCCAGGCCCTGGGCTGTGTCATCGTTATATCCCTGTGGATCGCGGCAGGGTATTACATGATTATTTTTACAGCCGCGCTGAAGGAAATACCCATGTCTCTGTATGAAGCGGCAGCATTGGACGGCGCGGGGGTGTTTCAGAAATTCTGGTATATTACACTGCCTGGACTGAAAGACACATCTATTTTTGTCTTTGTGGTTTCCACCATCGGAGCGCTGCAGCTGTTTGAGCCAGTTCAGATACTTACCTCCGGAGGCCCGGCCAAAGCCACCAATGTGATTGTAAAATACATCTACGATACAGCCTTTCAGCTCCATGACATGGGCGGGGCGTCCGCGGCGGCGTTTATCCTGTTTGTGATCATTATGCTGCTTACAATCACACAGTTAAAAATCACAAAGATGGAGATATAGGAGGGAAGCTTGTGAAACAATCGAAAATATACAAAATATGGAGTCATCTGACCTCTGTTTTGCTGACCCTGGTTATGCTTTTCCCTATCTATGTGATGATACTGGGATCCTTTCGGCCGGGGCGGGAAATATTCAGCTTTAAGCTTCTGCCCTGGGCCGGCGGATTGACGCTGGAAGGATACCGCACCCTTTTTTCTGAACAGAACTTTTTCCGTTCCTATATAAATACATTTATTTCTTCCGTAGATCGGAAGAGCGTCGTGTAGGGAAAGAGTGTTCAGAG